>JAFEGA010000025.1 GCA_018240285.1 Pseudomonadota bacterium
GATTTTTAACGATTACGTCAATACTACGCTGGCGGGATTGTTCATGACGGTGCTGATCAGCATGCTGCTATTTGGTATCCGTACCGTGCTGCAAGCGCGCATGGTGCAACATCCGACTGCGCAGGAAGCGCCGTTCGAGCTGTTACCCGCTTACGCAACCGTCAATAATAAATAATGGAGATTGGAATATGTACAACACACTGACCCTGACTTTCCGTCATCTCACTCAAAGCCTGCGCTTGATGGTTGGCGTGCCGGAGTATGGCACGTATGTCGAGCACATGAAAACCGCGCATCCCGATCGTCCGGTAATGACTTACGAGGAATTCTTCCGCGAGCGCCAGGAAGCGCGCTACGGCGGCAAAGGCCGGTTGAACCGGTGCTGTTGAGATAATACCGGGCAAGCTCTAAATGATTTATCAAGCAAGATAAGCTGACACAGACAATTTTTCAGAGCTTCCTCAGGGTCCGCTGACATGTCACAAAGAAAGCAGCAGATATTCACATCCCATAGCCGCCATACTCTCAAAATTTCTCTTCAATGCGCAAATTACGCTTGTTATAAATCGCTTCCTGAAGCAAAATCTTTTCTAGTTTCGACCGGAACTAATCATTGAGCATCGATCGAGGCATTGCAGATTCGTTTTGTTGATAGTGCGAGAACCTTAATATTGCGAATTTGTTATTGGTCTACTAAACGCTTAGCTCAGGACGTCAACAGGCTCTAGCAAATTACCATTAATTGCTACTTATTTTTAAGAGAGAAAATGAAAAATAATCTATACCGGATGGCATTTGCCGTCACAACAGCGATAGGTATTTACTCTTCAGCTCATGCAATGCCCATTATTGATCTTGATCGTGTGGAAGAATTTACGCCCTTGATGATTGCTAGCGATAATCCTGATAATTGGATAGCGCCTATACCGAGCATCCTAGACGGCATGGGCAAGCTGATTCTGCACCGCAGCGATGGCAACTTTGGTTGCTCGGGTTCATTGTTGGGTGGCGGGGATTTTTTGATCACGGCTGCGCACTGCGTGACGGATGATCATGGCAAGAATGTGCTGAATTCCGCAAATATCTCATTTCAAGGCGGAGCTGTATCGACGACGGCAAGCAAGGCTTATGTTTTTAGCGGATGGGACGGACATACGCTGGGTGATAATGATGATATCGCCATCCTTAAATTGGATACCCCGGTAACTACCATCAATGGCTATGGAATAGCGATGGGGGGATTTGCCGGATTAGCAGAACTACACGCAGGTTACGGACTTACCGGCACAGGTTTGACGGGCGCCCAATCTGGCACTTTCGGCATCCTGCATTATGGCTATAACACATACGACGCGACCTGGGGCGGGAGCAGCGGCAGCTTAGCGTATGACTTCGACAACGGTACACCAGCACATGATGCTTTTTGTATCGTTGCGGGAATTTGCAATTTGGGCTTGGGTTCAGCCGAAGCGATGATTTCTCCGGGAGATTCGGGCGGAGCAAGTTTCATCATGGAGGGCGGACTGCTTAAGCTTGTAGGTGTGCATTCGTTTGGTGCAACTTTTGGTATAAGTGGCGGTGATATTGACGGCACATTGAATTCCAGTTTTGGCGAGGCCGCTGGGGATACTTACTTGCTACCGCATCTTGCTTGGATCAACAGTGTTACAGCCATACCGGAACCACAAACTTATCTAATGATGCTGATAGGATTGCTGGTCATTAGTGCAAGCATTCAACATCGCAAATAGCGGAAAAACTGGATGCGATGGCGCTGTCTTTAAAGCAAATCTGGCTGTGCCACATGTCCATCAGTGTGCGGATAACTCGCTCCGCTTTCTCGTTGGGTTGCGGTCGATTGGCACGGGTAAGCTTCTAACCGGTACCTGTTACTTGCAAGCTGTGACGAAAGTATGATCATCGGTTCCTTTAAATTCCGTGCCATTATCGGAATAAGCGCAGCCGATCTTTTGCGATGACGGCGCTTATGAGAAAGCAAGCGGCAATAAGCTAGGGTTTATCGGGAACCGCTATACAGTTCCCTGGAAAAATCATCGATAGCCACCAACAAGTACTCGCGAGGATCACGAGCGGATCACCCTTTCAGGAAGGGAAACCATTTGGTATCGAAGCGAACGAGCTCTCCCGGGTACGACTTGTCATAGCGCTTCGCTGCACGCTTGAGACGTTCTTGAATCGTTTGCTCGATCCTAACCAGGCGTTTGATGAGGCCATACTGCAACGTCTTAAACCGCTGGTTGGCACTTGACGATGGATAGAATTGACCGCCAATCAACCCCTTTTCTTGCATTATCAAAACATTGAATTGAGAAAACAATTTAAACTGCCGCAGAAAGAGGTAGCCATTTGATCAGCGCTACTTTTATGACATCGTTAACTGCGAGACAAGAAGCCATCGCATAGGCGAAAATCGCGAGTGTCTGTTGCCACGGCAGCGCTTCGAGTCCGGGTAATTGCAAAAATGTCAGCGCAGTGCCGATGAGAGTGACCGAGATCAAGGCAATGAGGAGTGTCGTGCTGGGCATGGTGTCCCAGAAAAAATGACGCTCCCGGGCTGACACAATAGAGAATACGGCAAAGTAGAACAGCGTCAGGAAGCTGAAAGTATGCAGGGCGCTATCGTTGTCCGCCAGACCGAGATGCATCCAGCCAAACCACAGCAGCAAAAGTGATTCGATCACCATGGCGATACCCAATACTACCGCTAATGTGATAGATCCTCCGATGTTCCATGTTTCCGGTTGTTTGGATGGGCGCACATCGTCGGTGGCCAGTGCGATCTTGGCAAAATCCATTAAAAATACCAGCAATAGCATGGCAAAGGCGGAGATGACGAATTTTCCGGTGATCACGAATGCCACGGCCACGAAAGCGGCTTTCAGGATCGTCCGGCTGATCTTATTGATGATCCATGTCAGAATGCGCTGGTAGATCATGCGGCCCTGCTCGATCAATGCGACGATATTGGTCAGGCCGGATTCGGTTAGTACGACACTGGCAGCGCTTTTCGCCACATCGGTCGCCGTGCTGACCGCAATGCCAACCTCAGCCTGGCGCAGCGCCGGTGCGTCGTTTACGCCATCCCCCGTCATTCCGGTCACATGCCCGGCAGCTTGCAGATATTGCACCACTCTATATTTATCTTCCGGCAGAACCTCGGCAAAACCATCGGTATGCGCTAACAGGCCGGCCGCTTCCTTGTCACCGGTTTGAGTGTCTGCGGCTCTCAGATCGGTGACGCGCCGGATGTTGGCAAGTCCGATTCCGCGTGCGATTTCTCCAGCCACCGCCAGTGCGTCGCCGGTGAGCATTTTCACCGAGACACCCAAGTCGCGCAGTGTGGCGATAAGTTGCCGGGCATCCGGACGAGGCGGATCGTACAAAGTGACCAATCCGGTCAAAACAGGCGTAGCCGCCACCGGACCATAAGCCACGGCCAGTGTGCGGTATCCCATACGGGCGGATTCTGCGATACGGGCTTCCAGCGCTGCGATTTCTTCCGGGCGCAGCTTGCAGGCCTGTGCAATGGCGCGTACCGCGCCTTTCATCGCGCGGAACTGCTGCCCGTTTTGTTCTATGACGGCTTCCGTCTGCTTGGTTGCGGCATCGAAAGGAGTGAAGGAAACCGGTGTGACCGAGGCCATGCGGTCAACAATTCCCTGTTTTTTCGCTTCTGTCAGAAATGCCAAATCGATCGGATCTTGGTTGGCCTCTTGAGAGGCGAGCGCACCGGCAAATAATACATCGGATTCCGTCGCTTCTTGCCAAGGAATAATGCCGGTGACGGCCAATTGATTTAGGGTTATCGTACCCGTTTTGTCCACGCAGAGCACCGTCATCGTGGCGGCATCTTCCGCTGCGCTAAGACGGGTTACCAGCACGCCGTGTTTCTCCAGTTCCTTTGCACCGATGGCCATGCTGACTGTGAACATGACAGGCAAGGCAACCGGAATTGCGCTCATCAGCAGGACGAGCATGAGCGGAATGATTTCAATGAGGGGGGCGCCGTGGATCAACGATAGAACAAATACCAGGCTCAGCAATGCAGCCACAATAACGAAAAGCCACCGGACTATTTTTGCTATGACGATTTCAATGTGAAGTTTTGATTGCGCTTGCTGCACCAATTCCGTCGTGTGGCCAAAGTAAGTTCTCGCTCCAGTCAGAATAACTACGCCGTTGCCTTCGCCATAACGGACGATAGCCCCTGATGTCACCACTTCACCCTGAATCTTATCGACATTCTGAGATTCACCGGTTAAAGCCGACTGGTCGATGCTCAATGTTCCGGAGAGGAGTTTGATATCCGCCGGAATGATATCGCCGGAGCGTATGCGGACAATATCGCCGGGAACCAGCTCGCGTGCGGGACAGACTTGCCAGTTACCTTCGCGTAGCACCCGGGCACCGACCTGCAAGCGCTGGCGCAAGGCGGCAACGACACCGGCAGTGCGGCGTTCTTGTAAAAAGCTTAAAACGGCATTGACGATCAGTAGCGCGCCGACGACTGCCAGATCTGAATATTTACCCAGAATCAGCGACAAAATCATGATCAATTCCAGCATCCAAGCCGAAACACCCCAGAATTTACCGAGAAACATAAGCACCGGATGATCCTTCTGCTCAACGACTTCGTTATAACCGTATTCTTTTCTGCGATTAGCTACCATGGCGAACGTCAAACCTTCTTCTGGATTGACATCAAGCGCGGAGAGCGTCGCAGAGATTGACGCGGAAGCAATGCCGGGATCTTCGGTGGTAAGAGTCATGGCGCGCAACTCAATAACGAGGTGAAATGTAACTTCAGCCAATATGGCTTTTTATTCGGGAATCGTGCCGGATCAGATTGGATAATATACTTAATCTATTGCGATTCCATAATTAAAGTAAGGCGGGTAATCAAGTATCGGTTTGGATATGTTAAAAACGGCTCCTTACGTGTGCTGTAAGGAGCCGTTTTGTTTTCGGATGGTTGTGAAAGTTAAAACTTAATAGTCGCCATGGTGTAACCGTAATTGGTGTCCTTCATGCCCGGACTAAATGGCACCTTATCGAAGTAATCGCCCTTGAATATATGACTAAAGCCAAAATCGAAACTCACCCGTTTCAAATAACTCCATTGCGGATCCCAACCGATGCTGACATCCAGCATGTTGCCCAGAAAGCTGCCAGCCCGGCCAGTCGGGTCTACCAGACCGCTGCCGACAAACGCAGCGTGTTTATCCGCCAGCCAGTACGCGCGATGCGACATCATCAAGCGCACAGTAGGTGTGGGAACGAGTGTGGCGCGGAAGCCGACGGGCGATAACAGGTTGGATGGGAAGAACGGCCCGAACATACCGGTCGGACCATATTCGACCCGGCGTTTTGCGTACAGAATGTCAAAATTCTTGTCCGGATCGCGGTTTCCCGACGAGAAGTCGAATAAGTAAAGGGCTCGCAGCGGCATCGGCGTATTGAAACTGTATCCGATCTCGCCGTGATGGCGATGGGCGAACAAGCTTTTATCCCGCGTATCGCCAAACTGATACATGGACTCAATTTCATAATCCATGCTGCCTTTCGCGGGCTTGGCGAACAACCTGAAACCGGTGGTCGATAAGTTGCGCTGTCTGAGATGATCGCTTTCGTTCAACTGCAGGAAATAACCGTCGAAGTTAGCCCAGCGCAGATCGCGGTTGGTGACGTAAGCGCCGGAGAAGTAAGTTTCGGGGGTGTTCCAGTTCAGCGATGTCGTCACCCGCTGCACCGGCCGGGAGCCAAACACGCGCAAACTCCATTTTTCATCGGTATTGCCCATCATGAAGTGCAAACCATCGAATGCGGGCGATAAGGTTCCCCAGCGGTGTCCACCTACCAGGCGGGCTTCACCCAAGTCCATCATAAAACGGCCAACCTCGAATTTCGCCGCATAGCCTGTGCCGAGAAAGTTCTTGTCGTGCACGCCGAGATGCATTTGGGTAAAGTCGAAATGATCGGCTATGTTCGGGTTATGATCTTGTCCGAAGCTGGTCATCAGAGCGCGCATGTCGGTCAATTCCAGCGTGAACTTAAGCGGATCGATGATATTCTTGACTTCAAACAAGAAGCGGGTGCGTTGATGAATCGAATCGTTGAATCCCGGAATCGCTTTGGTAAAACCGTGGTCGTACACGTCGTAACGGGTACGGTGCTCGATCGCGACATTGAGCCAATCCGGCGCCATCGCGGCGAGCGGTGTTTTGTGCTCTTCCATCAGCTTGGTCAAATTGTCAAAGTCGAAACGCGTGCTTCCCGGCGTTCCCAGCGCACTGAAGGGTGCGCCATTGGTTCCGTTGGTTGGCGCAGTTTTATTTTGAACGACAACGGATGGTTTTTTTGTCTTGTCCGCCTCCGTTTTTTCAGCTTCCGCAGCGTATGTGTGGTTGCCGCTTAACAATGACCCGGTAATGGCCAAGGCCATCCAACGGGCACGTCGTGCATTTTTCCAGGTCATTCTTTTTATCTCTCCCTATTTAGTTTTCAATGATGTATTTAAAAAATTTATTACCCTGGAAAATATTACTTAGATAAAAAAAAATGCAACATACGCGTAAGCACGTATCAATAATCACATAAGGTTAAGCCCTTATATTTGGGAAATTAATGGACGAAAATCAAAGTTGAACTTAAATCTTTTTTATAACAAAATATTCACTTTATATGGAAACATAATGTGATCGAAGCATTAAAAAATTTAAGTTTCAGAACATTATTTGACGCGATAGCGGATGCCGCGATAGTGATCGAAAGCACCGGGCATGTCGTGTTGATGAATCCGGCCGCGCAGCAGTTATTCGGTTATACCGAAAATGAACTCATGGGCTTGGCGGTTGAAATGCTGATAACGCCGCGTTACCGGAAACAGTACCGGTATTATCAAACGCTTTTTCTGGACAAACCGGCCAAGCTTCCAATGGGAACCGGCAACGAAATCATGGTATGCAATCGTTCCGGTCAGGAAATGCTGCTGGATATGAGCTTCAGTCCAATAGAAGTGCAGCAGCTGTATGTTTTAATCACATTCACAGTTTCCCGGCAACGCCTGAAAGTCGAAGACACATTGCGAGTGCGCGAAGAATGTTTACGCTTGGCGAAACAGGCCGCGGGTTTCGGTATTTTCGACTATGACTTCAAACGTGGTGTTGTTTATTGGGATAAACAAATGCGCGAATTCTGGGGCGGTTATCCCGGGGAAATCATCAGCTACGAAGGATTTGTCGCCATGATACACCCCGCGGATCGAGCCGGCAGGCAAGCGGCTTTGGATTATGCGATGAATCCGGTCAGTCATGGTGCGTACAAAGCGGAATATCGCGTCATTGATCCGCTTGATAAAGCCGAACGCTGGATAGCCGTTGTGGGGCGGGTATATTTTGAAGGTGATCATGCAAACCGGCTGGTGAGCGTTGCCCGGGATGTAACCGAACAGAAAATTCTCCAGAAAGAATTGCGAGTGCCGAGCAATGAGGCGGAAAAGATTTTTGAACAACAAGCGGCTGCGCGTACCGCTTCGGCTATCGCGCATGAACTTAACCAGCCGCTGACCGCGATATCCGCTTATAGTGAAGTAGTGTTGCATACGTTACGAAACGATAGCTTTGATGTTGAGCGTCTGAAAAATGCGTTGCAAGGTTGCGTGGAGCAAACGCAGCGTGCCGGCCGCGGCTTGCACGAATTGATTGCTTTTTTGCAAAAAAGCGAGCTGGCAACCGAACCTTTGAATCTGAATGATGTGATACGCGAGGCACTGGATGTTGTCGTCAGCGATGGATCCGGGAAATTCCGTGCGCGATTGAAGCTGGAACAAGACCTGCCCGCTGTTCAGTGCAATCGCACACAAGTGCATAAAGTTCTTGTGAATCTTTTCAGGAATGCCGCAGAAGCCATGCAAACCACCGATTCACCCATTTTGACGATCATCACCCAGATGCAAGTCTTGAATGATAAAAATAGGGCGTTGGTTAGCGTGCAAGATAACGGGCCCGGTCTTGATCAGGCTATGGCAAAGCGCATATTCGAACCCTTCTTTACCACCAAGCAAACAGGTATCGGAATGGGGCTTGCGATTAGCCGGGCATTGATTGAATCAAACGGCGGCGAGCTCTGGGTAGAATCCGATGAAGGATCTGGCGCCAGCTTTCATTTTACCTTGCCGTTTGCGCCGTAACCGTGCTTGATCTAACTGGCTAGATCCACGGTTTACTTTTAACGTTTGCGCAATTCGGCACTATAGAAAGTGATCCAGCAGTTTAATACTGTGACGATCCAGTGCTAAGCGGTCCCGGATCAGGAAATGGATGCCATGGCTATCCGTGATCATGAACGACGATATCGTTAGACGGCGAATATCCTCTTCACCTTTCAGAATAAACGCAGTTTCGCCGCGATCCGTTTCGACTTGCCAGGTGCTTGGTGTGATAAAGCCGGAGACTTTCGCGATACGTTTGATCTCCGGCATGAACTCCCGGCTCGCCAGCTCGGATTTGATCAGCGCGCAATATTCTTCCGGTAGATCATCGAGCTGTTCGATCCATGCCAATTCGTGACCATGCGTATCCATAAGCGCGATGCCTTGCTCCGGATCGGTGATCGGAAACGATCGCACCGGTATGACCCCTTCGTGCATAACGCCGGATCGATCGGTAAAAACCAAACGGCCGTAAGAATTACGGGTCAATCGATAATCAAAAGTGTCACTCATTTTATTTCACCTGCGATACTGTGTTCCACAGTGGGTGCGGCTACCCGGTCTTCGGTATCGACATTGCGTGCTTGCGCCAGATACAAGCGGTGATAGTAGCCTTCGCGCGCCATCAATTCGGCATGGTTGCCGATTTCGACGATTTTGCCGCGATCCAGCACGATCAAGCGGTTGGCTTCTCGTAAGGTGGATAACCGATGCGCGATTGCGATCGTGGTGCGGCCGCGTACCAGATTATCCAATGCTTTCTGGATGACTTTTTCAGTGGTTGTATCCACCGATGAAGTGGCCTCATCCAGAATCAGAATGCGCGGATTGATCAGCAGGGCACGGGCGATGGAGATGCGTTGGCGTTCACCACCCGAGAGCGCCTGGCCGCGCTCGCCGACGAGCGAATCGTAGCCGTGCGGTAATCGCAAAATGAACTCGTGCGCGTGCGCGGCACGGGCCGCTGCGACAATTTCCGCGCGGCTTGCATCCGGTTTGCCGTAGGCGATGTTTTCCGCGATGGTGCCGAAGAATAAAAAGGGTTCCTGCAACACCAAGCCAATATGCTTGCGGTACTCTGCAACCGGTAGTGTACGGATATCGTGACCGTCGATCAGAATGGTTCCTTCCGTGACATCATAGAAACGGCAGATCAAGTTAACCAGCGTGCTTTTACCCGAGCCACTATGTCCCACCAGACCGATCATTTCACCGGGCTTGATCACCAGATTGATGTCGTGCGTGATGCTGCGCGTTCCATAGCGGAAACCGACATGGCGCAATTCGATTTGCCCCTGAATCGTCGGCAAGTGTACGGGATTGGCCGGTTCCGGAACGCTCGACACATGATCGAGAATATCGAAGATACGCTTGGTACCCGCAGCAGCCTTTTGCGTGATCGATACGATACGGCTCATGGAATCGAGCCGGATGTAGAAACGGCCAATGTAGGCAAGAAAAGCGGTCAGCACACCGACGGTGATTTCATCTTTGGAAATCTGCCAAATACCGAACACCCAGACCACCAATAAGCCGATTTCGGTCAGCAAGGTAACGGTCGGGGTGAATAATGACCAGACTTTGTTAACGCGGTCGTTAATTTGCAAATTACGCTGATTGGCTGCATGGAAACGGGCCGCTTCTCTTTTTTCCTGCGCAAAAGCCTTAACCACCCGGATGC
Organism: Pseudomonadota bacterium; assembly: GCA_018240285.1. Lineage (GTDB taxonomy): Bacteria > Pseudomonadota > Gammaproteobacteria > Burkholderiales > Nitrosomonadaceae > Nitrosomonas. Next base: position 9,912 of record JAFEGA010000025.1, read on the forward strand.
CCGGAATGGTATCCGCAAGCACATTGTTGACCTCGGCCCAAATGCGATCCACCTTTTCAAAGCCGATGCGCAAGCGGTCACGCACCAGATGAATCAGCCATGCGATGATCGGCAGCGGTATCAGCGTCACCAGTGCTAGCCAGGGATTGATCGACACCAAAATGATAGCGGTCATGCAAATCATGATGACGTCGGTGGCGAAATCGAGTAAGTGCAACGAAATAAACAGGTTGATCCGGTCGGTTTCGGCACCGATGCGCGCCATTAAGTCGCCGGTTCGCTTGCCGCCGAAATATTCCTGTGAAAGATTCAGCAGATGCTCGTAAGTAGTGGTGCGCAAGTCCGCACCGATGCGCTCGGAAACCAGCGCCAGCATGTAAGTCCGGGCCCAACCGAGCATCCAAGCCAGAACCGCCGCGCCCAGCAAACCGGATAGATAGAAGGTTGCCAAATCGGTATTGATCGGTTGACCGTTCTGATAAGGAATCAAAACGTTATCCATCAGCGGCATGGTTAAATAAGGCGGCACCAGCGTGGCGGCCGTGCTGCACAAAGTCAGCAGAAAACCGATGAGCAAACGCCCCTTGTAAGGCTTGGCGAAACGCCATAAACGCAGTAGTGTCCAGGTGGAGGGCGGGGTATGGCTTTGTTTCTCGCAGAATGGGCATTCATCTTCTTCAGGCGGCAGGAAAGCGCCGCAATTAGCGCATTGAATCGATGCCGGCGATGATTCCGGCGGGATGCCGCTCAGCTGATACTCAAGTTGTTGCGTGAAGCATTCAATCAATCGATTGACAGCCATACCGTTACCTAACCGGTAACGCCAAAAAGCCAGTCGTGTATGTTGATCAAACAACTCCAGACAACCGACGCCGGCATGATCGCGCTGCGCCAGCAATAATCCGGGTTGATAAGACCAAGCTTGCCAAATTTCATCATCAGCCATTTTGGCCAGTAAGCGTTGATCGGTCACAATGACCATGCCGGCATCAAAATGCAACTGATGATCCAAATCGATTTCAAGCCAGGCGAGAATATTTTCCCCATGGGCTAATTGCGAAGAAAGCCCATCAATCCATCTCGAAGGCAAGTTGTTAAGCGATAAATAAGGCATCTGCTGCATGGGATAAACTACAAAAATACAAAAAGATTTATACTGGAAGAAAATGGGAAGTATTGCGATCAATCGCGGATTGAATCGATCGCAACGGCTATTTGAAGCGAATTTTATGAGAAATTTAATTTTTATTCATGTTACGTCTTTCCTGGTAGCTGCTCGTATTCATACCAGCGTTGTTTGATTTCCTTACGTTTCTGAGCAGGCAATTGCTCCATTTTTTTGTATCTTTCACGCACTTGATTCCGCTGCTCCGAAGTCAGTGAATTCCAGCTTTGCATTTGCGATTGGATGCGTTGCTGCTCTTGAGGCGTCATTTTAGGATAACGTTTTGCAACACCCAACCATTTTTTCTTTCTACCCGAGTCCATAGCATCCCAGCTCTGAGCTAACGGCTCGAGAATTTTTTGCTGCTGCGGTTTTAATTCACTCCATCGAGGCTTACTGAGTTCAGATTCACATAAAGCATCAAAAGAGAGTAGAAGTAATAACCCGAATATGATTAATCGATATCCAGCCATTCATCAAACTCATTGGTAATATATGCATCTATCGGTAAATCATCAGCCAGTATCATGGTATCGATAGCCGCGTATTTATCATTTTCCCAAAATTGAGAATAAACAATATTCATTAGAACCAACAATACGGTTATCAACAGTAACGCTTTACCCAAGTAGTAGTGTCCGCCATGTTTACCAAATACGGAAGTGTCGCTGCCAGATTGGATAATATTTAAAGCGGGCTGGCAATTTTCCAAAGCTGCACGACGAGCTGATTGCAACCGGTACAAAGTACTTTGCTTGATCGTCTGGTCAGCAGCTTGATCCAGCAGCTTAGCAATTTCTTTTCCAAACTCTTGCTCGTTCATAATTTCACTCCTTTCTCTTTGAGTATTGTAGCCAATGTATGAACTGCTCGTGAACAGTGTGTTTTTACACTTCCCTCGGAGCATTTCATGATCTCGGCTGTTTCCGCTAAACTCATTTCTTCCCAGTAACGCAGTACGAAGGCTTCGCGTTGACGTGGCGGGAGAATTTCCATCGCTTTTTCTATTAAATTGAGTAGCTGCGTCCTTTCGAGCTGAGCATCGGGATCGTTCGATTCCTGCTTTATCGGTAAAGTTTCGAGAATATCGAAGTCTTCTTGATGACTGTCATGATCATTCGGTGTAAACGCGGAAAATAATGTCGTCCAGAGCGAACGGATTTTCTGCCGCCGGTAATGATCACGGATGGTGTTTTGCAGAATACGCTGAAACAGAAGCGGCAACTCTTCCACCGGATTTGCAGCATAACTTGCGGTGAGTTTCATCATGGAATCCTGCACAATATCCAGCGCCATATGTTCGTCATGAACCGCGAACAAGGCTTGCTTATAGGCGCGCTTCTCGGTATCAATCAGAAAATCTGAAAGTTCTTGTCGAGTTGCCAGGATTCCAACCTTTGAGTAAGTGATTAAAAATAACTTAGAAAGTTAAAGCTAACAAAGTGCGAATTTTTTGTAAAATACACGTAGTAGATTTATGTGCCGTGATTTTATAACTATTCAGCTTATTTTTGCTAAAACAACACACTAATCCTAAAACAATCCAGCAATGATCTGCTTTTATGCAACAGCGCACAGTTAATTGCCCGCAATGCGGTAAAAAAGTAGTCTGGGAACCGGCCAGCCGTTTCCGTCCCTTCTGTTCGGAGCGATGCAAAACGAATGACTTGTCGCAATGGGCTCAAGAATCTTACCGGATTCCTGAGTCTGAAAAGAATCCGCAAGATAATCCAAGCACTGAGCCGCTATGATGGACGAATCGATCAACGAAAAGAATCGCGAGTTACAGCGCAAGCTCGATCATTTGCTCAAACAGGCCAGAGCCAATGAAAAAAAGCAGGAGCTCTACGAAACCTTCGGGTTTGAAATCATTGGTGCCGACACACCCAAGCAATTGCGTGATTTACTGTTGTCTCAAACCGTAATACGCTTTCAGTTGCTAGATGCCGTTCTGTGTCTGGTTGACTACCATAAGGATACTGAACGTTTATTCTTTGAACGCGATGAGAAGGCGCAGCTCAGCTACGAGAATAAGCTACTGATCCTCGATACCATAAAAGATGCGGAAATCATCCATTCGCTATCCGGTCATCCGGTACTGGGCGTGGAGGCATTGAAGAATTACCGCTGGATGATCGCCAATCTGAAGAATCGCGACCAGGTCAAGAGCGCCGCATTCCTGCCGCTGCTGCGTGGTGAACGGATTATCGGCGCGCTGCTGTTGCTGAGCCATGATCCGCACCGTTATCAAGCGGGCATCGGAACGCTTTTTCTGCAAAAAATATCCGCAATGGCCGCGGTTGCGATTGAAAACTGCCTCAATCAGCAACGGCTCAAGGAAATCAGCTATCAGGACGTGTTGACGCAAGCCTACAACCGCCGCTATTTCGACTTGCGTTTCAAAGATGAAATCGCGCGTTGTGTGCGTTGGGACGACGATCTGATCTGCATGTTTCTCGACGTGGACCATTTCAAAAAAATAAACGATACCTACGGCCACCAAACCGGCGACTGGGTGCTGCGGCATATGGTCGGTTTGATCAAGGAACAAGTCCGGTCGTGCGACATCGTGGCGCGCTATGGCGGGGAGGAATTCGTCGTCGCGTTACCTTCAACAACACTGCAAGCCGCGCACGAAATTGCCGAACGGTTACGTCAGGCGGTTTGTGCCACGGCACTCAATTTTCATGAAAAACAATTCCGGGTATCGATTTCGATTGGTATGGCCAGTTTGCGCAACTTGCTGACGGCGCAGCAACACGACGCGGATTTTATCTGCTCGACGCTACTCGATCGCGCTGATCAGGCGCTCTACGCCGCCAAAACCGGCGGGCGCAATCAAGTCGCGGTGTACGCCGATATGGTAATACACTAGACGGTTTCCACACCGCGCATCATCGCGATGCCGTGCGCACCCATTTCCTGGGCGACGGACAAATCTGCCGTGTTCAGTCCGCCCAAAGCATAAACCGGTAACGGATAATCGCGGATCAGCGTGGCGAATCTGCGCCAGCCCAAGGGGGTTAAACCGGGATGGCTGAGTGTGGTTTGCACTGGCCCCAACACCACAAAATCAAGCCCCAGTTGTTCTGCGGCGTAAAGCTCTTCGGCGTTGTGACACGATGCGCCGCATAGTCCATAGTCAGGATCGGGGCGGGATGACAGCGCGAGCAGTTGCGCAGACGTGAAATGCACACCGTCGGCACCGGTTTCCCGCGCCAGTTCCGCATCGCCATTGATCAGCACTTTGGCTTGGCAAGTGTGTGCGAGTTTCAGAACTTTTTCCGTAAAATCGCGCAACTGGTCCGGCGGCATGTGCTTTTCGCGGATTTGCAGCAAACGCAGGCCGTTTTGCAGCGCTTGCTCAATTTGCTTTAATGCGGCCTCGACGCCAATTTCAGCGGCGCGGGTGATGGCATAAACCGGCGGCAGCGCCAACGCCTGCAAAATCGGGCCGTTGGCGGGCAAAACCGGGGACACATCAACCTGCTGCGGCGATTGCCAGAACAACCCCTGTTTTTCCCGTGGTGCAGGCTGACCTTCCCATTGCATCACGCGAAAAAAATGCAATCGCACGGTGGCATGCGTATAAGTAAAAATACGTGTGATCCAAGGGGTGGCGTGAACGACGTGAATGCCCAGTTCTTCCCACAACTCCCGCTCCAGTGCGTGGAATAGCGATTCACCGGGTTCAACTTTGCCGCCGGGAAATTCCCAATAACCGGAATAGATTTTGCCGCCGGGCCGCCGTGTCAGTAAAAATTGACTATCCGGCCGCAAAATCACCGCCGCGACCACTTCCACCAGTGGAGCGAATTCGGCGGCTGAAGCGGTCGTGTGATTCATGACGGTTGCTTGGATTGTTGCCGCCCGGCCAGATCACGCGCGAATTGCCACGCCACCCGCCCGCTGCGCGAGCCGCGCTCGATCGCCCATTGCAACGCTTCGGTGCGCGCCAGCGCGGTCATTTCTGGAATGCCGAAATAAGCCAGCCAATAGCGCACGATGTCCAGATATTCATCCTGATCGAACGGATAAAACGACACCCACAGCCCAAAACGCTCCGACAACGAGATTTTCTCCTCGATCGCCTCGCTCGGATGCACCTCGTCGCCAATGTGTTTGGTATCGAGATTGTCGCGCATGAACTCCGGTACCATGTGACGCCGGTTCGACGTGGCATAAATCAGCACGTTGTCGGAAACCGTGGCAATCGAACCGTCCAGCACCACTTTAAGCGCTTTGTAGCCCGGCTCGTCGGTTTCAAATGACAGATCGTCGCAGAACAGAATGAAGCGCTCCGGGCGTTGATAAATCTTTTCCACGATGTCGTGCAAATCGACCAGATGATGTTTCTCCACTTCGATCAAACGCAGTCCATCCTGCGCGTACTTGTTCAGCAGCGCTTTGATCAGCGAAGACTTGCCGGTGCCGCGCGCGCCGGTCAGCAGCACGTTGTTGGCGGAAAATCCCTGCACGAATTGCCGTGTGTTCTGGTCGATGCGCTGTTTCTGATCGTCGATGCCGCACAACGCATCGAGCGTGATGCGGTGCGGCTGCGTCACCGGCTGGATAAATCCGCTATTGCCCTGCCTGCGCCAGCGGAAGGCAATCGCTGTTTGCCAATCCGGTTCTGGCTGCGCTGCTGGTAACCACTTTTCCAGATGATCGAGCAACTTATCCGCTCGTTTATAAAATTTATCCAAATCGCTCACGTTGTGTTTGCCTTTCGATCAGCTGCGGTAACTGGCATTGATCTTGACGTAATCGTAAGAGAAATCGCAGGTCCATACCGTGGTTGAGGCTGAACCGCGATTCAGCACCACACGGATGGTGATTTCAGCTTGGTTCATCACGCGCTGCCCGTCCGCTTCGCGATAATCGGCTGCCCGTCCGCCTTTTTCCGCCACCAGCACATCATCGAGATACAGTTGAATGCTGTCGACGTTCAGATCATCGATTCCGGCATAACCGATCGCCGCCAGAATCCTGCCCAGATTCGGGTCGGAAGCGAAAAAAGCGGTTTTGACCAGCGGTGAGTGCGCAATTGCGTAAGCCACGTTGGCGCACTCATCGGCATCCTTGCCCGCTTCGATCTGCACGGTGATGAATTTGGTCGCGCCTTCGCCGTCGCGCACGATCATTTTCGCCAGCTCGGCGGCAACGGTGGTCACGGTTTGCTGCAATTGCTCGAATTCACTGCTGTCTTGCCGGGTGATTTCCGCATGCCCGGCTTTTCCTGTCGCCAGTACGATGAACGCGTCGTTGGTCGACGTGTCTCCGTCCACCGTGATGCGGTTAAACGAATGATCCGCTGCGTAACGCGTCATCTCTTGCAGCAAAGGCTGGCTGATGACCGCATCGGTCGCGACATACCCCAGCATCGTCGCCATGTTCGGGCGGATCATTCCGGAACCCTTGGCGATGCCGGTCACCGTGACCGTTTTGCCGCCGATTTGCACCTGCTTTGAGGCCGCTTTCGGCACGATGTCCGTGGTCATGATCGCGTGCGCGGCGTTGAACCAGTTATCCGCCTTGCAATTCGCCACCGCGGCGGGCAATCCCTGGACGATCTTGTCGATCGGCAACGGTTCCATGATCACGCCGGTCGAGAACGGCAACACTTGCTGCGTGGCGCAACCCAACAACCGGCCCGCTTCGGCGCAGGTTGCCAGCGCATGTTGAATGCCCGCCTCGCCGGTTCCGGCATTGGCGTTGCCGGTGTTGACCACCAAGGCGCGGATGGCGGTGTGCGCCAAATGTTGCTTGGCCACGGTCACCGGCGCGGCGCAAAAACGGTTTTGCGTAAACACCCCGGCCGCTTGCGTGCCTTCGTCCAGCACCAACACCAGCAAATCCTTGCGGTTGGCCTTTTTGATCCCGGCCTCGGCGATGCCGAGCGCGACACCCGCAACGGGCAGCAATTGTTCAGGCGTTAACGGCGGAATATTGACGGGCATGGCCATTCCTCACGATGATTGAAAAGCCGCTATGCTACCGTATCTGCCGTGACGTTTGCCACAAATTGCAGCATCATTCCCCCGCAACGCACCGGATTTTCGCTATGATTCTTGCAACCACTTAACCATAACTTGCACTATGAGCAAAAATTTTGCCGGACAGAACCTGAACGGCCGCAGTTTTCGCGGGCAAGACTTGCGCGGCGCGGATTTTTCCGGTTGTGAACTGAAGGGTTGTGATTTTACTGATGCCGATTTGACGGATGCCAAGTTTTGCCGGGCAACGCTGGGGATCGATGATTGGCACAATCTTTTCAAGTTGCTTGCGAATTTTGTGTTTGGTATGAGCAGTGGATTCCTTGCGTGGGTTCTCAATTTCCTGTTTATTTATGCTGTCATTGGAATCTTTAAAGGCTTTACCAGGACTGATTTTCCCGTAGAAGAAAACAATGCGCTGCTATTGATTGGTTCACTGTACGCTGCAAGCGTCTGCTTATCGGTGTTTGCCGCGCTGAAATACCGGGATTGGCGGATTGTTACCGGGTATCATTCAGTAATAATAATGGCGGTAGCTGTAATGGCGACAGGGGAAGTGGTAGTATCAAAGGCATATTTAGCGGCAGCGGGAGCGGTGGCGGTAACAGTAGCAGCAGCGGTGGGGATGGCGGCAGCGGCAGTGGGTAGGGTAGGTGTAACGATAGCATTAATGTTAACGTTAGCGGGAACGTCAACGGTAGCGGGAACGGGAGTGGTAGTAGAGGTTGGAACGGGAGCAGCCATGACTGTCATTTATTTGCTGCTAGGGTGGTATTTGAATCGCCGTTGCCTGAAATCCGAAGAGTCGATGCTGGCATTACTGCGCCGCTATGCTTTAGCTTGGCGTTGCTGGGGCGGTACACAATTTGTGGGCGCTACGCTTGCACATACCGATTTCGCCGAGGCGGATTTATCCGCTGCGCGTTTTGCCGGTGCCAAATTTCAACAACCAAACTTCACTCACGCCAAGAACCTGCATCTGGCCTGGATTTATGCCTCACCGCTGGAACGTAAACCGGTCCGCACGTTGTTGACCGAAGGTAGATTAGATAGTCAGGATTTTTCCAACCTCAATTTGCGCGGCTTGTCATTTAAAGGCTTGAACCTTACCGGCTGCAATTTTTACCACACCGACCTGAGCGAAGCCGATTTCAGAAATTGTGGTTTGACCGGTGCCGATTTGTCCGAAGCGATGGCGCTCGGTACGCACTTCAGCAATGCCACGATGACCGGCGCGCTCATCGACAACTGGAGCATGGACAAGCACACGCAATTCGACGGCGTGATCTGTGATTTCGTGTATACCAAACGCAACAAAGACGAGCGCAACCCGCCGCAAGGCAATTTCAAACCCGGCGAATTCAGCAAGCTGTACCAGGAAATCGCCAACACCGTCGACTTCATCGCGCACACGCCGGATGAATTGACCGCTTTGCTGCGCGCCATCGACCACATCAAACAACAAGGCGGCGATATCGTCATCCAAAGCCTGGAACGCAAAAACGAATCGGTGGTGGTGCGCACGCAGAGCGATGAGAGTATCGATAAGGCGGCGATTTATGCCGAAGTGAAAGCGCAGACGGAAAAAGAATTGTTAATGCTGCAACAAGAAAAACAACTGTTGCTGCAAAAAGTGGAAATGCAGGAACAGCATACCGATACGTTGAAACAATTGTTAAACAAAGCCATCGAGAGCCCGAAAACTATGAATGATAACAGCCGCCATTACAGCAACATTATTGCACATAGTTCCGCCCTCGCTCTGGGCGACGGCAGCACAGCCAACAATCATATCGAACAAGTGGCCGATGCCGAACTGAAAGCCGCATTGCAAACGTTGCAGCAATTGCTGGCCGACAGCCATTTAGCGGACATTGACAAACAGCAAGCGCACCAAGCCGTCGATGAACTTGCCGCCGTCAGCCAGAAACCGCAAGCCGAGCGCAAAAGCCTGGCGCGGCGCAGTCTGTCTTTCTTGAAGGATTTACAGCAGGATTTATCGAGCGTGGCCGAACTGGGCGAGCAATACGGTAAGCTGCTGATAAAGGTGATGGCTTGGTTTTAAGCCGATACTAGCCGCGTAGCGAAGCAGGAATAACGATTTGAAGGAAAGAAATGATTTTTGGGTTTCGCCCACAAAAAACCCCGGATTACCGGGGTTTTTTATTTAAGCTTTACGTTCGGCTTACTGCGGCACGATGTTCGATGCCTGCTTGCCTTTAGGGCCTGTGGTAATGTCGAAGGTAACGCGTTGCGCTTCGCGTAATGATTTGAAGCCGCTGCTGTTGATTGCAGAGAAGTGCGCGAATAAATCTTCTCCACCGTTATCCGGAGTAATAAAGCCAAAACCTTTAGCGTCATTGAACCATTTAACTATGCCTGTTGCCATGTTGATTTCCTTAATAATGAATGAATATATTTTTTTCTACAGTAAACCGTAGCGGCTATCGAATATCAAGGAAAAAAGGTCAACTGTAAGCATCGCATTTCACAACTTGAATCCAAAAGACCTGTTTAAGATACATGTTTCTCAGCAAAGTTCAAGCTTTTATTGAAGATGTTAGCGTCACAGCCAAAGTATTCAAGTGAACGGCGGCGTTAGCGGGTTGATTCGATAGCTTAAACCGGAAGTGATGGGGCGTGTGCAAAATGCTGTGTCTTGAATGCCTGAATTCAATCATTTTGCGCTGCTAAGCAAGCCCGCAACCTGGGAAATGTTGGCTGTGATTTGCTGTCTATTTATCTGCATTGCGTTACAACTTGCCGATCCATCTTTAGAAGGAGACTGCCATGATTGACGAAAAGAAATTGACCACAGCGGCCGGTGCGCCCGTGCCGGATAATCAGAACACGATGACTGCCGGGCCTCGTGGGCCGGTGTTGTTGCAGGATGTGTGGTTGCTCGAGAAGCTGGCGCATTTCGATCGTGAAGTGATTCCGGAGCGGCGCATGCACGCGAAGGGTTCCGGGGCTTATGGCACGTTCACCGTGACGCACGACATCACGAAATACACGCGCGCCAAGATTTTTTCGCAGATCGGCAAGAGAACTGAGCTTTTTGCGCGTTTCACGACGGTAGCCGGTGAGCGCGGCGCGGCAGATGCCGAGCGCGACATCCGCGGTTTCGCGGTGAAGTTTTATACCGAGGAAGGCAATTGGGATTTGGTCGGCAACAATACACCGGTGTTTTTTTTGCGCGATCCGTTGAAATTTCCCGATCTAAACCACGCCGTCAAGCGCGATCCGCGCACCAATATGCGTAGCGCGAAGAACAACTGGGATTTCTGGACTTCTTTACCGGAAGCGTTGCATCAGATCACCATCGTTATGTCCGAGCGCGGTATTCCGGCCAGTTATCGCACCATGCACGGTTTCGGCTCGCATACGTTCAGTTTCATCAACGCCAACAACGAACGTTACTGGGTGAAATTCCATTTCAAAAGCCAGCAAGGCATCAAAAATCTGACCGATGCCGAAGCCGAAGCAATCATCGGCAAGGATCGCGAAAGCCACCAGCGCGACTTGTACGAAGCCATCGAACGCGGTGATTTTCCGAAATGGACATTGTCCGTGCAGATCATGGCGGAAGCCGATGCATCCAAAGTGCCGTACAACCCGTTCGATTTGACCAAAGTTTGGCCGCACCGGGACTTTCCGCTGCTCGAAGTCGGCGTGATGGAGCTCAATCGCAACCCGGAGAACTTCTTCGCCGAAGTCGAACAATCGGCATTCAACCCCGCCAATGTCGTGCCGGGAATCAGTTTTTCACCGGACAAAATGCTGCAAGCGCGGCTGTTTTCGTATGGCGATGCGCAGCGTTACCGGCTGGGCGTCAATCATCATTTGATTCCGGTCAATGCGCCGCGTTGCCCATACCATAGCTATCACCGCGATGGGCAGATGCGGACCGATAGTAACCAAGGCGGCACGCTGGGTTATGAACCGAATAGTTACGGCGAATGGCAGGAACAGCCGGATTTCCGCGAACCGCCGCTGTCGATCGAAGGCGCGGCCGATCATTGGAATCATCGCGAGGATACGGATTACTATTCGCAGCCCGGCGCATTGTTCCGGTTGATGACGCCGCAACAGCAGCAGGCGCTGTTCGGCAATACCGCTCGTTCCATCAGCGCCGCGCCGCGTGAAATCCAAATCCGCCATATCCGCAATTGCCTGAAAGCCGATCCGGCCTACGGAAAAGGTGTTGCCGATGCTTTGGGTATCGCATTGGACGAAGTTTCCGCCTAGCGCGGCGAGGTTCGGGTTGCCATTCGGGTACGCGTTGACTCGATTTGGTTTTTTAGGGCGGCCACACTCGAAATCGGTTTGCTGAATTTTACAAATGAGCGTGTTTAGTTGTTCATACTTGATTCAAGAAATACCCTGAATACCCGATTACCAAACCAGCAGATTGCCGTAAATTGAATGGCGCGGCAATTGATGTGCCGGGAACCGGATATCAAATCAAACCGATCATATTAAATTCATTGTCTATGCGTTTAGGAATTCTTGAAGACGAACCAACTCAGGTAGCCATTTATGAGCTGTTGCTTTCGCCGAATCGATATCAATGTGAATTTTTTGGAACCATTGCTTCATTTCTCGATGCTCTCCAAAATAAAAAATTCGATTTGCTTGTACTCGACTGGATACTGCCCGACGGTACGGCTGGAGAAGCGCTTAAATGGATTCGTAAGAATTTGGATTGGCATATTCCGATCATTTGTGTCACTTCATGCAATAATGAGTCGGATGTCGTCAATGTCCTATATATGGGGGCGGATGATTATTTTGTGAAATCTTCGCGGCATTTTGAGCTGCTTGCTCGAATTGAAACCCTGGCGCGCCGCAGCCGGGAAAAGCAGTCTGTGATACTGCAGTTTGGACCGTATGAAATCGATTCGGAAAATCAAGTAATCGTCATTGATGGCAAAAACGCCGGTCTTACCCAGAAAGAATTCGCGCTTGCTTGTTACCTGTTTCAAAACATGAACAAGCTGCTGTCGCGAATCCACCTGCTGGAAAAAATATGGGGATTGTCGGCTGAGATTGATACGCGCACTGTAGATACGCATATCAGCCGTATCCGCAACAAGCTTAATCTCACAGCGCGAGGCGAATGGGATATTCTGACAATCTATGGTTATGGTTATCGTCTGCAACATGTTAAGGTGATTGAGCCGGTTTAATAGTTCCAGCATGATTGCCAAGTCACAACAGTAGAGGGGCTTCGTAATTAAAAAATTGCCCCTAGCTATATATAGGCATTATTCCGTCGCTTTTTAGTATCGATGTACTAGAAATTAAATCAACCTATTCTGATATGCTTGGAAAACTTTGAATAATTGTTTACGCAAGCAATCAATTGTGTCAGGCGGTGCTCAAAAGTTTCTCTAACTGCGTGATATGCATCATTTCCTGCTCCTCACCTGTCGCGTATCTCAATTTGCTTAGCGAGTTGTTCAATGTTTCCCGCGAGCACTGTGTAAGTGACCGGGAAGTCGTTATTCTTGTTATGGAATGCATTGATACGGAAAATAGGAGTTTAATATGACTGATGTCATCGCAATTGCTGACAATAGAAAACAGGATCGCCGCCAGGCAATGCCGTTTTTCTGCATTTACCATTTGGGGATCAAAGCGGGCAGGCGGTTTGGCGAGCGTAGGGTAACAGCAAGAGGGGGGGCGGGTTATGTGGATCGCTATGCGGGGAATTTGGTGTTATGTGCTATTGCTATTTTATTATTAAGCGCTTTGGATGCCTATTTGACGTTGAATATTTTAGTCAGCGGCGGTGAAGAACTGAATTGGTTTATGGCTGTTTTGATTGAAGAAAGCGCGGGGAAATTTGTTGCTTGCAAGCTTGCATTGACTTCTCTGGCGGTTGTTTTGCTGACTATTCACCATAATGTCCGGTTAACCGGGAGAATCCATGTCAGGCATATCAATTATGCGGTGCTAGCAGGCTATAGCACGCTGATCGGGTACGAATTGTATTTGCTGGAGTTGCTTGTTGCGTATTAATCCGAAAGCAGGGTTGCAATTCAATTCTATAGAATATCAATACGAGTTCATTCTGAAATAGCTGGCGATATTTCTAAGATCATCTAATACCAGTGTGCCTGCAGCTAACTGCAAGCGCAGATAAGCCAATAGGTAATCATACCGTGCCTGTGAAAGATCGCGTTGCGCTGTATACAGTTGCTGTTGCGCATCCAGAAGATTCAAGTTGATGCGGATGCCGCCGCGAATACTTTTTTCAGTTGCAGCAACGAGCAGTTCGGCTGACTTGACAGCCAGTTCTAGTGATTCAATTTTTTTGACACCACTTTTTAGCAAATTATGTTGTTTTTTTAACTCAACCAGTACTTTGTCAGTCATTGCATCGAGATCCGCTTCCGCACGCGCGTGATTTGCTTTTGCTTGAGCCGTTTGCGCATTCACTCGGCCTCCTGAGAATAAAGGAAAATTAACTTCGATACCAATCGTGCCAAGTTCGGCATCTTGATTACGCGTGATGAAAGATCCTCGATTATTCTTGGATAGGCTGGCGACTAAATCAACGCGTGGTGTATGCCCGGCAAAACTTTTCCTGACTTCTTCCTTACCGGATGTGACGGCGTGGCGTTGCGTTGCGATTTCGGCATTACGTTCCAGAGCTAGGGCGTGCCATTCGTCATAATCTTGCAGCTGAATGGCTCGGGTATTAAATGCATCAGATAATCGATCCAATTGGGTTATTTTTTGCCCTACGATGGCTCCAAGTTTCAGTTGAGCGGATTCCAGTTCGTCTTTTGCTTCAATAGCCTTGGCTTGCGCAATCGCGTGTTTCGATTGTGTTTCCAGTACATCGGTGGTGGTGCCTTCGCCTTTTATCAACATGCGCTCATTGACGCGCTTGAGCTCTTCGAGGGAATTCAGTTGCGCTTCGGTGATTTTGACATGGTCCTGTGCCAGTAATGTTTCCACATAAGCTTCCACTAACCGCACGACCAATTGCTGGCTGCGTCCGGTAAATTTCGCCCGGCTCGAATCGGCTTGCGCTTTGCCCATCCGGTAACTGGCCACGGCTTCTAAATTAATCAATGGCTGACGAAGTGTTAATGAACTGATCTGACTATCGAAGTGGGTAGGATCAGAGACGTGGAATTGATTTCCTCGGCTGTCTGTTTGCACACCGGATATGGTCCCCGCGCTTTTACTTTGATTATGAGTGACTGCCAAATTAGGTAACAGGCTTGCTAAGCCGATCGCTTCCGCTTGCTGCCCAGCTTCATTTTCATGATAAGCGGAGCGGTAAATCGGATCATGTTGGAGCGCGGCTTCATAAGCATCCAATAGACTCATTGCTTGAACAGAGCTTAATGAGCTGAACAAAAGCAAAGCTGAAAACGAGAAGATTTTAGGGATATCCATCATTACCGCTATTCTTCGCTCAGAGCTGAATGCACACGATCTAGGATCGGTTTGAATAGATAGCTCAGCAACGAGCGTTCACCCGTTTTGATAAATATTTCTACCGGCATGCCGGCGCGTATTTGTTCTTCGGCGAGTTTTTTCATGCCTTCCGGTGTTACGGCAGCCTTGATATTGTAAAACGGTAACCCGCTTCGTTCATCTATGAGGCGATCTGCCGACACTCGGGTGACTGTGCCTGGAATATTAGGTGTTTTCTTTTGATTCAGGGCGGAAAAAATGAGATCGACGGGCAAATCGACATGCACCTTGTCAATCAAATGAACCGGTACTTGTCCGGTAACAATCAGTATATCGTTGCTGGGCACGATATCCATCAATTTGAATCCCGGGCTGATAACGCCACCTTCGGTAAACACATTCATGCCGACCACGATACCGTCTACAGGTGCTTTAACCTCGATGTTGGCCAATTCAAAATCTTGTCCATTCAGGCGATTGCGCAAGGAATCAACTTCCCGCTTTGTTTCGGTTAGCTGCTGACCTACCTCCTTTTTATATTCCTGTTGACGGTGAACGCGTCGTTGCTCCTGCTCGGCGATTTGCCGCTGAATCCGGCCGATATTTCCGGTTTCGGAAAAAATATCTCCGGTCAATTGGGTATACGTGCGCTCCAGCTCCAGCACGCGATTGCGAGGTACAAAACCATCGTGTGCCAGATCACGCATATTGACAAGTTGCTCTTCCAGGAACTTCAATTGCATGTTTTTACTAGCTTTGGATGCCTCCAGTCCGCGCAATTGCATTTTTAAACCAGCAATGTTCTCATCCAGCGCGGCGATTTCGTGATGCAGAGCTAATCTGCGCGATGTAAAGAGCTGAGTTTGTATGATGATATTGTTGGCGACGCGAGGGTCATTTTGCAGTGCCAGTAAATCTTGCGGAAACGTGATTTTATCCGCACCATCGCGTTCCGCCAATAAGCGGGCTTCCATGGTTAGGGCGGTATAGAGTTGACTGCGGGTGATCTCGGCTTGCGCCTTGACCTGAGTATCGTTCATTCGCACCAGCACTTGACCGACTGTCACATGATCGCCTTCCTTGACCAAAATGCTGTCGATGATACCGCCGATTTGATGTTGAACTGCCTGCAAATGACTGGCGACAGTAACAGTGCCCGGAACCGGCACGCCTTTTTCCAGTGGTGCGAAAGCAGCCCACAGAATGAATCCGCCAAAGCCCGCCAGCACGATCCACCAGCCCAATTTGGTGTGCAGAGCTTCGTCTGTCTCCACATGATGAGATGAATCGGCTGGAGCATTTTCAATAACGGTCTTTTTCTCTTCAGCTGCGAGCTTCATTATTTTTCTGTCCGGTAGTCAGTGTTTCTCGATGTGTGATGGAAAAGCGCGGCAAAAAATTAGCCGGTTTGGGAATTGGCCGCGCTAGCAGTTTGAGGGGCTCGGTTTTGTGCAGCTTGTTGTTCGGCCTTTTGTTGTGCCAACTGTGCCTGTTGAGCCTGTTGTTGCTTTGTGAGTGCTTCTACCACTTGATTTGTCGGTCCGAATATTTTCGCTATTCCTTCTTGCAACAATAGTAATTGAGTGGTTGCGCTGAGAATGCTGGTGCGGTGTGTGATCAAAACGATCGTCTTGCCTCGTTTACGCAGATCCAAGATGGCGGCCAGGAGTGCTTGTTCCCCTACATCATCAAGGTTGGAGTTGGGTTCATCGAGAACGATCAACGAGGGGTCATCATACATAGCGCGCGCCAAGCCGATGCGTTGCTTTTGCCCGCCGGAAAGACCGGCGCCACCATCACCCAGTAGCGTATCGTAACCCTCCGGCATGTTCAGGATCATTTCATGAACACCGGCACGTTTAGCCGCCAGGATAACTTTTTCCGCGTTTACTTCACCGAAGCGGGCGATATTTTCCGAAACTGTACCGGCGAAGAGTTCGATATCTTGCGGTAAATACCCAATGTACGGCCCTAGTTCGTCTTTATTCCATTGATAGACATCGGCGCTATCCAATCTGACTTTCCCCACAGCTGCCGGCCATACGCCAACCAGCAAACGCGCCAGCGTCGATTTTCCCGATCCGCTCGGGCCGATGATGCCAAGCACCTCACCGGCAGCGAGTGAGAAAGTCAATCCCTTGAGCACCGGAAGCTTACTGCCAGGCGGGGCCGCTGTCACATTTTCGACAGCAACAAAGCCTTGCGGCTTAGGTAGCGCCATACCGGCTTTTTTTTCCGGGTGGTGGTCAAGCAATTTGACTAATCGTTCGTAGGCGCTACGCGTGCTGCCAATTTGTTTCCACACGCTGATCAATAATTGCACCGGTGCAATGGCTCTGCCCAGTAGGATTGAACCTGCGATCATCATCCCTGGCGTAATACTATCGTCCAGAACCAGTAAGGCGCCCAATCCCAGCATCAACGATTGCAATGCAACAGTAAAGGATTTCGACAATGCCGTGACGATGCCGGCTTTTTCGCTGGCCTCGGCTTGCAGATTAAGAAAACGGCGATGCAATTTATACCAGCGCGATTGGAGATTGGGCAGCATACCCATCGCTTCGATGACTTCGGCATTACGCAGATTATTGGAGGCGATATTCGTGGATGCAACCGCCATCGTGTTGGCATCGGCTAACGGTTTGTGTGAAATTTTTTCATTGATATAAGCCAAGACGATGAGTATGACTGTGCCGCACAAAGCAAAAATACCCAAAATGGGATGAAACATGAAGATCACGAATAAATAAATCGGAAACCATGGTGCATCAAAAAAAGCGAATAATGCATTGCCGGTGAGGAACTGCCGCAGATTGGTCAAATCTTTTAATGCTTGCCCGGCATTGCTGTCGCCTGACTTCAAGCATTCTTCGAAAGCAGCGGTGTATACGCGCTTATTCAATTTCATATCGAGTTGCGCGCCGACACGGATTAATACAAAGCTGCGGACGTATTCTAACGCTCCCATGAAAGTGTAGGCACCCAGCATGATCAGCGTGAGCATGAGCAGCGTCATTTCATTGCGGCCGGTTAATACACTATCATAAAGCTGCAGCATATAAATCGCCGGCATGAGCATGAGCACATTGATCACTGCACTAAAAGCACCAATGTTTCTAAAGGTTTTTTTAAAGCTGTTCAGTGCTTGTGCAATTTCATTCTGAGGAGCTTTAAATTTGAACTTCATCTGGTTTAAATGCCTGTTGAGTGATGTGTTGGTAAAAGTGCAATTTGTTGAATTAATTATATGGTTGTGAATGGTTAGCGGTGACTAGGCAAATCGTTTATTGTCGGTTTGAACGGTCGCGGAAGAAAGTGTAAATCTTGTTTTGCATCTGAACAGTCAAATTTCAAATCCTGATTCATTCTTTCTGCCATCGCCGTTGTCCAGTTGCGGTATTTCGGCAACCATTTCAATCCCCAGGTTGCTAACTGAAAAAGCCACAACGGTACTGTAAACGTTCGCACGGGAAGATTCATCGCTTTAAACACGCGCTCCACCATTGCGCGATAGGTCAATGTTTCTCCGCCACTCAAATTATAGGCACGGCTGGGCAAATTTATTGCATCCAGCGCCGTATAGCAGGCCGCGGCAACATCTTCAGCATGCACGGGTTGCCGCAAGCCGCATGCTGACCCTAGCAGAGGGAAAAATCCAAATCTGCGAATAAATCGTGCAATTTCGGTGATATTTTTATCGCGCCCGTATCCGTAAATCAGGGTCGGGCGCAATATAATCCATTTTACTTGGTGCGCAGCAGCCCATGTTTGTAATCGTTCTTCGCCATCAATCAATTGTTGTGCCGTTCTTCTTTCACTAGGATCCGGTGAGGTTTTTTTGGTGAAACGGCTGGTGGAAGATAGTACGATAATCCGCTGGGCGCTATAGGTTGATAAAAGATCAAAGTGTCCGGGCAATACCCAAATGGGCGCTACACATAACCAAGTGTGAATTTCATTTTCCTCATTGCAATCTTTTGCTATTTTTATTGTATCAAATTGTTGCCAGGTGATTTGTGGATGCTGCGCTGTATTTGTGATGGGGCGGCGAGTGAATGCGGTAATATGCCAGTTATTCTCGATTAGTTTTTTTATCAAACATTCACCAACCAGGCTGGTAGCGCCCAATAATCCTACATGTTGCTTATCCATGTTTAAATTTCAGCATTTGGTAGCAATTTCGTGCCGAATAGTGCAGCACCGTAACCGCGAAGCGAAACCATACACTTAACGTAATCAATCCCATCAATGTGATTGGATATTGCTGACGGAAAAATTTCCTGTAGAAACGCAGCATGCCTTTATGCTTGTGCCAGGCGACGAAGAATGGGCGGGAACGGCTGCATGTTCCCTGAAAATGAACGGCCGGGGCATCCGGTACAAAAACAATTTTCCAGTTTTTTTGTTTGAACCGCATACACCAATCCAAATCCTCGCAATGCAGAAAATACTGTTCGTCCCAAAGACCGACATCATCGATGGCTTGCCGTCTCACCAGCATCAATGCGCCGGATATCGCTTCAACTTCGATGGGAGTTTGGGGTAAGGGTTGTTTATTCAAATGAAAATCAAAGAACAATTGCGGCCAGTATTTCTCCAGGCGATATAGGCCGAAAGCACGTACAAAAGCCCGCCACGGCGTTGGGATGGCGCGCCGTCCACCGCCTTGTTCGGAGCCATCGGGGTTAACGAGATAACCACCCGCCATGCCGGTATTGGCATCGGATTCCAGCACTTGAGCCATGCGTTGCAGTGATCCTTCATTCAAAATGCAATCGGGATTGAGGAAAAGAATGTAGGGTTGCGTTGCTGCTTTAAGGCCCGTGTTACACCCAGCAGCGAAACCAACGTTGTGTTTCAAGCGGATTATCTGTAGGTGATTTTCCAAGGGGAAATGAGATTCGAGTTCTTTTAGACTCGAATCAGATGATGCGTTATCAATAATGATTATTTGTTGAGCTTGCGGAAGTGTGGTTGCAATACAGCGCGATAGTATTGAACCAGCGTTATGGTTAACGATAATGATGGAGATGGGTTGCTTGAGTTGATTTGCAACGTCAGGGTGATTTTCTTGTGAGATATGCATTAGCTGTCTTAGTTTCTAGCGCTCTAAAATGAAGAAATCATTGCCATATCGGAATTTAATGATTTTTTCCATTTAATGGAAGAAATATTTTTTCTTTAATTGATACTTTATTGAAAGGTTGCGGGGTAACCACGACATCATGCGGAGTAAATCAAAGCAAGAACAAATTCTCTCACTTTGAATTTTTTTCCTCTGGATTAAATGGGGAATGATTTGTTTAAATGCGTCTATTTTGGCTTGTTTATAAATTTTAAAACGACCGGAAGCGGCAAAGATGAGCCCCAAGTAGAGTATCATGGCCAAATGAACAGGTAATAGGAAGATCACGAGCGGTCCAGGCATATTTTTTACGAAAGTCCAAGTGAGGTTGCGGTGTCCATGGTAAATAGAGAAATCACTTGAACGGCCGGTGATACCCGAGCCGACGTGGTGAACCCTGGCATTAGGCAATAAAAGACTCTTTCCACCGGCCAACCGCAAGCGAAAACCAAGATCGACATCTTCAGAGTAAGCAAAGTAAGTTTCATCGAAGCCACCCAGGCGGCGATATGTTTCGGTGCGATAGATTGCGGCAGCTGCGCATGCGGAAAAAACTTGTACAGAATCCTGTGGAATGATGTCGCATGGAGCTCCATGATCGTTGCGCCAATGCAGTCCGGATATATGGTAAGTGTCACCAAGTCCATCCAAATGCGATAATTTATTTGCGTCGATTAAGCTACAGGCAAAACAATCTACATCTGGGAACCGATGGATTTGAGATGCGGCTATTTCGAGACATCGCGGCTCTGGGTAGGCATCCGGATTGAGTAAGAATAGCCATTCGCCATTAATGTAATTTTTTACCGCAAGATTGTTTGCTGAAGCAAATCCAATATTGTTATTTAATCTAATCAAACGGCATGAGAAGGGCAAACTTTCCGTGACACGCCAGGAATCATCTTGACTATTATTGTCAATCACAATGACTGCAAAATTTTTATAAGTTTGCTTTGCTAGGGCCGACATGGTGTTGGCCAGCAATGCACCGGCGTTATAGTTGACAATAACGATTGAGAAGAAAGGATTTTTTATGGATGAGTCACGCATGAAGTATGCTGCTAATCAACATTTCTGTTTTGCGGTAGATGGTCATTAATGTACAAGACCTCTCCCGCAGTAATGATCATCCAATACCAATGAATCCAGGATATCCTTTTCTGACTGAGAAGGATGTGCAATAAATTCTTCAAACAAGGCGATTGCAATTTCTGCTGGAACTTCAAAATTGTCAGTCAATGTATCGCGTATCGTGATGGATTGGGTTACAAAATCCATTATACCGCGCCTGATTTCCGAACGTGTTAATTTGGACTGATGCTCTTCTCCGGAAAGTTGCCGGAATTCAGGAGCTATGTCGCCAGAATCTGTTTTCCGATAGCAAACGATCTGAGCATCGTCAGAGCTAAGTAATTTTTCCAGCGAGAAGCTTTCTTTGTAAATTAATGGCAATGTGGCGGCGGTTTCCGGCTTAATGTAGTGACCATAGTAGCCTTGCGTGATGACCTCGTATTTTGAAGATATATGTCTTGCACGTTCTTGTGTCATTAGGTAATACCCGTGAACTTTTTGCCTTAACAGATGATTTAGGCGGCCTTGTATTGTGGCTGCATAGCCAATATCAATAATGGCTGATGAAGAGGTTACGTTGAGCCCCTGCTTTTGCAGATAAACCGATAATCCTTCGAGTTCCCTCTGCGCATGGGAGAGAATGCGTTCTTCTAGTGATTGTAAAATTGGCTTGAGATGATCAATATTTTCTTTTTCAACTGAAACAAGCTTATTTTCAGACCAGAGTCCGCGCCGAACAAGCTCTTTATATTCCTCAAGAGACAGTGTCAATCCATAGCGTTCATGTATGAACGTTGACAGATGATTTGGGAAATAATGGGTGCGAGCGATTTCGAATATATCATCGAGATTGGAGATCATGGGCACAGTGATCGCACGTCGTGAAAGCACCAGGTAATCTGACTTGATTGCATTTTCAATATTAGCTGTCCAATGATCATAAACTGATTTCAGTATTTGGCCTTCGCGGGAAAGAAAATATAAGCGCTGAATTCCATCTGCAGTCGCCTTATTTATCAGCCATTGAACAAAAGAAAGTATCAAAGGGCCGACAATGGTAAATCCGATTGCCCAAGGCGTGGCGGGAACGAGATCGGCAGGGCTAAAGCGCGGGAAAAACAGCGGGTGAAAATTACCTTGTACGATAGTTCCAAGCGTAAGGTGCTTGTTGAGATCATCACAATATAATGAGCGTTCAATGATGGGACCTAATCGCGGAATTGCTCGTGCCAATTCGACTGGGCGCATGACATGTTGATAGCTGAACCCCATATCGCCAGGTATCTGAACATCAGAGTGTTCATTGTCACCAATAATGATAGCTTCGTTGGGGGCAATGCCTTCCTGTATCAATAATTGGCGATAAAAATCACCGCTATCCTTTCTTAATCCGTTGTCAGAAGACAAATAAAATGCGTGCCATCCAGTGATGCCATTGTGTTGCAACATTTTTTCAATTACCGGTTTTGGCAGATACATGTCGCTGGCTATTATGACGCGTTTACCCAAGCCAATAGCATATTGTAATAGGGCGACCGCTTCCGGCCGCGGACTTACAATTTCCATCTCTATGGTTTCTTCAAGATTGCGCAGCTGCTGTACAGTACCAAAAGATAAACCCGTAAGAGCAGAAAGCTCTGCATAAATGGCATCTAAGCCAATATCGCGCCCTGCTTTCTGGCGCGCCTGAGCTTCTGCGATAGCGCGTAAATCAAGATAAAGTTTACCTGCCTCGCCCTCAGTGCGTTGAGCGACGATGTTTTTGATATGCTCGGGATTGAGCAGCGGCCTGATGAGTAATGTATCAAAAATATCGAAAACTACGACACGCACAATTGGATCAGCTAATGCTGCGTGGACATTCTCTTGTTTGCGCAGGATGTACTGTTCGAAGCGCCAGCGAGACCAGTTTCCAGTTTTTTTGTCGCGCAGAATGGCAGCATTGAACCCAGACCGTTTGGTGACTAGGACAAATAGACGTTCGATACAGTGCGCTAGGGTTGCATCGGTTTGTCCTGCTTCTGCAGGAAAGTCATCAATTTTGATATGTGATCTGAATAATGGCTGCAATGCTTCAGTGCGAGCCCAAAACATAGATCCGGCAGGAAAATCAAAATAGCCGGACGGTATTCTTGTGATGCCTAATTTATTGCACCAGTAGTGCCCGCTTGCTTTATTGGAAAGCCAGGAATTTGCAGCGTAGGATAGCGCGGTGAAGTTCTGGGGATAAACAAGACCTACTGTGTTTCCTTCGGTCATTAGCGCAAAAATTTTCTGTATTTGTAATCGGCTTCCCAGTAAGTTCGTCAGCAAATATTCTCGCCAGCCATCGGTAGCGCCCTTGTTATAAAGAGATTTTTTGCTGTGAATGTGTGCGATGTAATCATATTGCTGTAATGCTTCACCGAATGTGCAAAGCATTGGTGCAATATCGCGACCGCGATTGGGCACGACGGCGATGGTTAATGCTTCCAGTTGCGGCAGCTGAGAAAAAACTTGCTTGCATACCTGACTTGCAGCTTCATCTCGTGTTGAAACATACAAATCATACGGGAATGGCATATTGCTTAGGTATTCTGCAAATTCTGTTGCTAAATCTGCGTAGAAAATATGCGCGTGAATGGCAATGCGTCCTGGCGGTGAGGTTAGTGGCGCAACCGGCAGAATATCCAGCATTCCTGCCATGAAGCCTTCCGCATCCGTTGTCAGTCCGGTAATGGAATCGGCTCTATTTGCACGCCATGCTTCATAATGACCTGTTCCAGAGAAAAGCGGACCCGCAATCCGGTAAGCCAGCATTAATGCTTTGTTGCGCCAGCCGGCGGGAAGCCGCCAGTAAATACTTTTCAATAGCGGTAAAATTTTCCGGCGCAGATTATGACTTCTTTGGGAAGACTGATCGCGGATAACTTGAACCAGGTATCGCAGAGGTTTTGTTATTTTCCATGAAGTGGAATGAAGTAAATCATGGATTGTTTTTTGTAAATCAATAATCGTATGTTGGAGAGATTGAATGGTGTGCTGTAGAGATTGTTCACGCTGAGCGCTTGCGAGTTTATCCTGTGCAAGGCGGTATTGCTGATTGCGGAGATCGGAGATAATTTCCTCTCGGTATTGAATCAGTTCCTCTAGTTGTTCGCCGCTTAAGAACACTTTCCATTTGTCGAAAATTTTACTTCTTGATTCTTTAAGAAAGATTTGATCTTGTTCGAATCCTAGGCCGGAGTGGCCATGGTTGCGGTAAACAGCAGTAATTTTGTCAATATGCAATATTTCACTGTACTGTGCGAGCTGAATCCAGAAATCCCAATCTTCAAAAATCTGTAGATTTTCATCAAAGCTGCAATGATTGTCTGCTATTAACGACCGCGCAAATAGCATGGCGTGAATTGGAATAAAGTTCCTTCCCAAAAGATGACGCCGATCGTAAGGGTCATTAAATGCAGTAACAGCGTGGAGCTGCCCATCCAGATAATATTCAACGCGTACACCAGAATAAGCGCAACGGATGTCCGGATGATTTTGCAGCGCAGCTAACAGATTTGAAATATGCTCAGGGTAAAATAAATCATCATCATCCAGGAAGATTAAATAGCTTCCATTGGCTGAACTTAAACCTATGTTTGCTGCTTTACTGCGATCTAGCCGCTCAGTATTTCCGGTGATTCGGAGTGGGAAACGCCCGCACCATTCGTCTAGTTTCCGGTGATCTTTGCCTTTGGCGTTGACGACGACAATTTCAATATTCGGATAGGTTTGCGCAGCGACAGAGTTCAGCGCTTCATCCAATGTTGGGCGATCCATGCTGCGAATAATGACGCTGACAAGAGGTTGGGTCATGCCGTTTTTTTCAAACATCCAAATGTCCTGTAATTCCGGAATCGGTCAGGAAAGAAATAGTTCAAGGGATAAATAAATCAGATTTGACGCTTCAAAAGGCTTTCGAGATAGAGGCGCAAGTTTAGCATTTTTTGCAACAAGCCTCCAAAAGAGGCTTGTTTTTCAATTTCGCTAAACGCTTCCGCATAGTTACCGCCTGGTTTGCCGGGAAGGTAGAGGCCGCGGTAACTTGCTAATCCGATGCTGGCGGATAGGTAGTCGCAGTGGGACAGCGGTAATGCATAACAAGAAATTGCCTGTTTTTTTAGCTCGATTGCATCTCCAATATCCACCACATGTGTGGCAGGAAGCGGACTCCAGATCTCATAAATAAACGCGCGCCCCGGTGCGCCACACTGTTGCCAGCAGGATAGGACGGCTTGGCCGGCTGCGACATGGTCGCGGTGATAGTCGAGCACGGAAGGTGCAAACAGCCAATCCGGCTTAAATTGCTGTAATAATTGCCGGACCTTTTTCTCAAAGCCGGCTGAAGCGCGGAAGCTACCGTCGGGCTCATCGAGAAATTCAATATCGTCGATGCTCAAGATGTTCAATGCGGCGCGTGCTTCTTTGCGCCGGATGGCGGGTGCGTCGGCATCAAGGCTGCCAGCCCCCGCACCATCGGTGATAAATATGACTTTGACGGCGCATTTCTTTTGCCGCAGTAAAGCCAAAGTGCCGCCGCAACCGAGGGTTTCGTCGTCCTGATGTGGTGCAAAAACCAGTACTCTTCCTGCTTCGATGGGAATTAGCGGTGCCGGTAAAGGGCAGAGTTGCAACCGGCTGATCTTAGTTTGTAGCAGCTTGGCGATAAATGATTTCATAACGATTGGCAATTTCAGTAATGTCGGGCCAGGCATCGGCTCTTATTTTTCCTTTCCGGGCGATGGCTTCGCGCAGTGTCGCATCGCTCAGCATGCATTGCATCCCATCCGCTAGGGATGCCACGTCCGGTTTTACCAGAAACGCGCCGTCGCCCACCACTTCCGGCGCTCCGCCAACTGCGGTGCAGACCGCTGCAGTCCCGGCGGCGAGTGCTTCAAGATTGGCTAAGCCGAAAGATTCCGAAGCGGAGGCGCTGACATACAGGTCTGTGGCGCTGAGGTACAAACCGATGTCAGCGGTGACGGCGAACTGGATTTCTTTGGCCAGCCCCAGTTGCCGCGCTTTCTGTTGCAGCGCGCTGTAATCGCCTTCGCCTAGAATGACTAATTGTAAATCTTTCGTCAGCTTTAATTGAGCGCAAGCTTCGATCAGCAGCGGAAATTGCTTGACCGGGGCGATGCGGCCGACGCTCAGCACATATATCACCGAATCATCCCAACTGAGCCGGTTTCTGGCTTCTTCCCGGCTGTAGTGATTCAGCAATGGGCGCGCATGCACTACATCGTGCCAGTGATGCGGTAACGGAGAAATTGCCAGATCGCTGGCGATTTGCTGCAAGCAACTTTGCGTCGGCGCGATCACCCATGAGGCATCGAGCAGGGTGCGCGCTTCCCAGTGGCGCATGATACGCATTGTTTGTTGATGCATGTGAACGCCGTCTTCATGAATGGCTTGCGTATAACAGCCGAAACCATGTTCGGTTAATCCCCAAGCGATCCGGCAGCGCGGATGGAAGCGCAAGAAAAAGCGCAAGCCCGCTGCAATGAACGGGTCGTGGCAATGTACATGGGTATAATGTTGCGCCGCTGCAAGGTTTGCGGCGAGGCGGCCCATGTTAATGCGCTCCAACAGAACTTGGAACAGCATTGAAAAATCTTTTCGAGTGCTCACTCTTCCGAACAAGATTGAAAATAACCGCTGGAGGCGGTGCTGCCAACGTAGCGCGCGTTGTCCTAAATCGGCTTGGCAGAGATAGTCAGCTTGGATGCCGCGGTAGCGTAATTCTTCGACCAATGGCATGAGGCTGCGTCCGAGGCCGTAGCGTTGATCCGATTTGGTTTCGCGAGTCACCATCAGGATTTTTATGGTATCGGATTGCTTTGCTGTGTCGCTTCTTCCTGACATTATGGTGTTTTCTCTCTTTTGTTTTATGTCATTGGAGATGATCGGGTGAGTAAGGTTTCTGAGTGTGGAAAGCGAGCTGATCATTCCATTCAAAGATTTTTTGTTGCCGTTTGACATCAAATTCTACAATCAGTACATTCGTCATCCTGACAGCTATTGATTTCTTCACATTTTATAAGGCTTTTCCCATTTCTTGCGGAGGTTTTAAGATTCGACCTAAAGAATATTTGACTCGTTTGGGACGCCGCTTGCTGGATAGCCTGGCGTGGCGGATCGCCGAGCGATTACGGACGAATGCGCTGTTGACTGCTGCACCCGCACAGCCAAGCGGGGCAATGATACCGCTTGATTATCCGATCCATCCGCGTGTGCGTTGGGGAAATGCTTGGGGATTGCCGGTCCATGCTGCTATAGAAGAGGTTATTTGGCGTAACGAAGGACCGATTAAAGCAAGCTTATCGACAATTGCCAGCTATCGCGATGCATTGCGCAAAATTCCCGAGCGTGCGCCGGAAGAGGCCGATACGCCGCGCTGGATTAATGGCTGGCTGCCCGGATTGGATGGCGCTGCAATCTACGCATGGGTGCGCGAATATAAGCCGGTAACTTACTGGGAAGTCGGCTCCGGCAATTCCACGCGCTTTGCCCGGCAAGCCATTGCCGATGGATGTTTGCACACCCGGATTGTATCCATCGATCCTTCGCCGCGCGCTGAGATTGACCGGTTGTGCGATGAGGTGCTGCGTGCGCCGCTGGAAGATGTTGCCGGAACTTTGCTGCAACGGATTTCACCGGGTGACGTGTGCTTCATCGATTGCTCGCACCGCGCATTTCAGAATAGCGATGTGACGGTCGCGATGCTGGAATTGTTGCCGTCTTTGCCGCCGGATGTGATCATCGGGTTTCATGATATTTTCTTGCCAGATGATTATCCGCCAGAGTGGGTTGAGCGCTATTATAACGAGCAATACCTGCTGGCCATGTTTTTACTGGGTGGTCATGCGGGCATGGAAATTGTGTTACCGGCTTGGGCGGTGAGCAGAAAAACTGAATTTGCGGAAATGGTTGCCTCCATCTGGGATGGAGATGAGTTTGCTGAAACCGAACGTCATGGCGATGCATTCTGGTTGCGCTCCCTGACAAGATGATCAGGCCGCTGACATTGCCTATTTATTCATGATTGGACGCATGGCAATTCACTGAGAACTTTCATCAGCAGCGAATATTCACCGGAAGTCGGTATCACCGGACATCAGCCACCAACGGTTGCGTAACGAATCAGCAGATGGCGCTGCATCCCAGATGCTGGCGGGAATACGAAAATCCGATGCTTGTTTTTTTCCGTCTGCGACAGTGAAATAAGTTGCAAAATTTTCTGTGATACGGCAAAACAGCCGGTGATGGCCATTGATACCGGCCAGCCGCCTGGCATGCATTATGAGTAGAGGAATTTCGGATAGCGGTGCGATGATATCAATGATTTCGGTGTCATGAGTATCATGGCGCAATACTAAAATACCTCGTGCCCGGCCGCCGAAGCGGTTCTTTACCAGCATTAATTGATAGCGCTGCGTGGGATGATTCAGATAGCGGTGCTGCAGATAAGGCCAATCGCGGATGCCGACCAGCGCTGAACGCAAATCTTGAGCCATTTTCCGCCAGCATTCTTCAACTACGGCAGCCATCCGGTCATCGTCTGCGCGATCAATCGGATATAACCGGGTTTTTATGCGTGGCCATTTGGATAATGACGTCCACGAGAATTCAACCATTTGATCGATTTCTGCATATAATCCAAGGCGCTCCGCTACTTTCATTGCACGTTCGTTCGGGAAACCGAAACCCACCAGATAAGGTTTGTTGTAACCGATGTAACGTTCCAGAAAGGTTGCCGCCATCAAGAAAAAGGGGCCTTTTCTCGTCAATGTGCCGCGTTCGTTGGCATCCACCATGACATCCCCGATTTGCACCGCATTTTGCGGTTGACCGAAAAACAGAATTCTCCGGGCAATACCGCCATAGTGGGCGATCAGTTTATTTTCCCGCCATATACCAATTTCACGGCTTGCATTTGAACCATACTTCCAGTACCAGAGCGCGGGCGTCATGTCGTGATGAAATGTGTTCTTGAATAGATCCAGCATTTCGGGCATCTGATTTTTTCCCAGCAACCGTACCCGCCACTGCGGCGGTGTTTTTTTTCTGAGATGCAGCATAGCGTAACCATAATGACCGCTCGCGTACTTTGCGCGATAAATGCGATTCGATGCGTCGAGTTGATTCAGTTGTTCGGTGCTTAGCGCCAGATCCTTGATCAGATTGTGCCGGTGCGCTTGGACGATTTTTAGCAAATAATCCAGCATGGGCGCCGCCATGGCGGATAAATCGCGGCGCTCGATCAGTTCAAAACCCAATCGCTCAGCCAGTGCAATCATATTATCGATCTGGTGGAGCTCGCCGGAGCTGGTTGCATCTTGGTGCAATGTAAATTCATCCATGATGAGTAATTGTCCCGATGGCGCCAGCAGATCCAATGCTTGATTAAAAATCACCAAGGGCTCAATGTATTGCGCCGATTCTTGCAACAAGATCACATCAAAGCTTTCCGGTTGGGCTGTAAATGCTTCCAGGGAATGGCAACTGATTGTTGTTGCGCCTAGAGAATCTTGTATATAGGCAATTTGCTGGTTATCGGGCGTGATACCTTGAACATCGTAACCGTGATGATGAAGCAAAGAGAAAGTGGTGCCCAGACCAATGCCAACTTGCAGAATGCGGCAAGGGGGCGGAGGCAGCTTTGCCAGTAGCAGATCCATGGAGAATTGCTGCGCTGCTTTCAAGCTGGTTTCGTCATCCTGAAATAATCCATAGTGCAAATAAGCGGTTTTGCCTTCCTGCAGCAGCATTGCATGCGCATATACATTGAATGGAAAAGCCAGATCCTTGAAGGGAGAGCGTGATGCTGATGACGTCCTTATGGCGGCGACGGGATCGGCTTGACGATAGTGCTGGATATTCTGTATCCGATTGTGATTAACTGATGAGGTCATCGTGAATGATCGTATCGTTTTGCCATTGGTGCGGAATTGAGAAAAATCCCTGCAAACGCCCTGTTTGCTTCACTTGTAAGCACGCAACGCCCATTGCCGAGTCGTAGAGATGCAAGCCGCGCTCACACAATAGATAGATATTAATCAGATATTCACCTTTTAACAGCGGCAGCCGGTCCAGTTTGAGGCAAACCTGGCTTGCACCAGCCGGTGTGCGCTGAGCAATAAATTGGTCTTCCCAAGTTGCGGCGCTGGTGATTGTGCGGCCGGATTTCGTTTCCAATGTCATTGCAACGGTGGGACAAGGCAGTGAAGGATCCGAAGCAAAGGCTATCCATATCATAATACTCGATTGACCGCCAGTGATCGTAGCATGTGCTGCATCGCTGCCGTCTATCTGCAATTTTACTTTTTCCAGATGCGCACTTCCCATTGCGGATTTTGTATTGGATGTCGCGGAAACAGCCGGGTGAGGGGCGGGAGCTTCGGCTGCGGCATCGGAGGCAGTTTTGTCCAGAAATGATTGGTAGGCGGAGACTACTTGCGCTGATTCCCCATCCAATACGATTTCGCCTTTATTAATCCAGACGGCGCGGGCGCACAAAGATTCGACTTGAAATAGCGAGTGCGAGCAAAACAATATTGTTTTGCCTGCATCGCGCATTTGCATGATGCGGCTGAAGGATTTGCGGGCGAAAGCACCGTCGCCGACAGACAGTGCTTCGTCGATTACCAAAATATCCGGATTGACATTGATTGCCACGGAGAATGCCAAGCGCACGTACATGCCGCTGGAGTAGGTTTTGACTGGCTGGTCGATAAAGTCGCGGACACCGGAGAAATCGATGATGGATTCGATGCGGTCGGCGATCTCTGCGGAACTCAGCCCCAAGATTGCCGCGCTCATATAAATATTTTCGCGCCCGGTGAATTCCGGATTGAATCCGGCGCCCAGTTCCAGTAACGCGGCGATACGGCCGTTTATCCGCACATCGCCTTGTGTGGGGGTTAGCGTGCCGCAAATCAATTGCAGTAATGTCGATTTTCCGGAACCATTTTGACCTACGATGCCAACCACTTCCCCGGGCATTATTCGTAAATTGATGTCATGCAGCGCTCTCAGTTCACGGTAATACTGCCGCGAACCTAACCAGCGATGCGGCCATAAGAACTGCTTTAAACGGTCAGAAGGGCGCTGGTAGAGCTGATAGCTTTTGCCGAGATTGAGCGCCTGAATGGCTGGTTCGGAATTCGTGGCACTAAAGGACATCGGCGAATCCTTTGCGCGTTTTTTTGAACCATGCCAAACCAGACCAAGCAATAAAAGAGGCGAACAGATAATATAGCGCCAAACTGTTCCAGTCCGGCAGCTGGCCGTAGAGAATCACGGTACGCACCTGTTCGATAATCAGTGTCAGGGGATTAAGGAACAAATAATCTCGGATGGGCTCTGGTAACGCGGAAGCGGGGTAGAAAATCGGACTGAGGAATAGCAGCATGGTTAGGATCAAACTAATCAATTGACCAATATCGCGAACAAAAACCCCAATCGAAGCCAGTATCCAGGATAATCCCACGGTAAACAGCATGAGCGGCAGCAGAACGATGGGGAGAAAAATGATGGTCCACTCTATCGGATGTTCCATGATCAACAAAAAGGCAAATAATACCAAGAAGCTGATCCCGGCATGAAACAGCGCGGAACCGAGTGAAACCAAAGGCAAGATTTCAAGAGGAAAAATCACTTTCTTGACATAATTTACGTTGGCTAGTATCAGTCCCGGCGCGCGGGATAAGCATTCGGAAAATAAATTGAATAGAACTAATCCTGTGAACAAGAGCATGGCAAAAGCAAATTTGTCATCGTACAAATGACTGT
Source organism: Pseudomonadota bacterium (assembly GCA_018240285.1). Classification (GTDB taxonomy): domain Bacteria; phylum Pseudomonadota; class Gammaproteobacteria; order Burkholderiales; family Nitrosomonadaceae; genus Nitrosomonas. Next base: position 41,524 of record JAFEGA010000025.1, read on the forward strand.
TTTGCGGCTCCAGGCGGACTTTAAACACTACGCCAAAAACAAATGTATAAATGAACAACATGAGAATGGGATTGATCAGTGTCCATAGCAAACCCAGAAATGAGCCTCGATATCGGGCAATGATCTCCCTTTTGATCATTTGTAAAATGAGCGGAAAGTGTTGTCTCAGGTTGGAAAGGTTGTTGAGAATAGACAAGCAGTGAGCGTGAAGTTATAGATTTGAGTATTATCGCAAAAAAATATGCAAAGTTAACGAATGATTCGGTAAGGAAATCGTCCTGTTTTTTGCGGTTCTAAGGATTTATAATTTTAAAGCGGAAGGGATTTGAAAAAATTATAGCAACCGATATTTTGGCTTTCTTTCTAAGTATTTCTTCATTCTTAACTTTATTAAGGCTCTATTAATGATAGGAAATAATTATTTATAAGTTGTTTTTTTTGCAAGTGAAATATTAATTCTGTGAGAAAAAACACATTTTTATCGCTTATTTTAGATTTAAAATAAGCTATGATTCTGTTAAGGTATTAAATATTTTATATTGTTGCAAATAAGCAACATTCTAAATGGAAACTTCAGTCGCATACTTGCAAAGCGGGTTTGTTTTGGGCAGAATGCGCTTTAACTTGGCTTTTGTGGTAACTTCTGGTAAAGGAATTGCTTATTGCGCAGAGGTTGCATAGAGACAAAGTGAAAAGTGAAAAACTTGCAAGTAATTTACTTTCGTAATTATTTTTAATTTTTTATCAAGGGAGCTCCCATGGCTATATCGAGTACAAAGCAAACTGAAATTTTGAAGATTGTTGCAGGTTTGTTCAATGCGGCACCAGGTGGCAGCAATCTATCTGAATTGGCAAAGCAGGTTGAAGGTGGAATGACCACGAGTCAATTGGCCGATGCATTGGCTTCTATTCCATTATTCACTAGCGGTATCTTGGCTGGTAAAGTTACGGTTGATGATCAGGTTAATGTTCTGATGAACAATTTCGGTATGACTGCTGATAGCGATGCCGCAAGCGCGGGTTCTCAAGCGAAAGCGTATTTTACTCAACAAATCACCGATGGTGTCGGTTTCGGTAAGATTGTTTTTGATGCGGTAACATTTTTGTCGGCCACCACGGATGCTAAGTTCGCAGCGGCTCAAACACTGCTCAACAATAAGGCTTTGGTGGCTGCAGCATATTCAAGTGCGAATTCATCCAGTGATTTGAGTGTGTTGCAAAAAGTATTGAGTAATGTTAAGGGCGATGCGCCTTATACACCTGCGGATGTGACCAATGTGCTTGCCGGATCGGGATCTGATGGGTCGGGCGGTAAAACTTTTTCACTCACTTCTGGTGCGGATCAGGCTGATACAACGGGTTCTTTCAAAAATGGAGGGCTGGTTGCTTCTGACTTCAAGTTTACTCCGGCTAATGAGACTGTAACCGCATCTGCAGGAACTTTGGCTGGTGGTGACGTTCTGGCTGATAGTACGGCGACAGATGCCGACGTGTTAAATGCTACACTTACTAGTGGTACTGCAGTCACGCCATCCATCTCAGGTATTGAGGCCATCAATCTTGATGTTAAGACCAGCAACTCTGGCTTGGATCTCGCTTCGGTTGCCGGCGCTAAGGCGATTAACGTCAATACTAACATCGCTATTGCTGCTCAATTGACGAATGTTAATACCGCTACAGTTCCAACTATAGGGTTAAGTGGCAGCGGAGTTTTAACCGTTGCAGCCACTACTTTGGCGGGCACTACAGCTGGTGGCAACGCTGAGTCACTTTCCGTGAAACTTAATGGAGCCAATACCTCAGGTACAGGGGTTGCGCTTCAACGCGCTGGTCTGACATTGGATACGGCTGTTGCCGGTGCGCTCGAAACCTTGAATCTGGAAAGTGCTGGTTCCGCTAAAAATACTTTGGTATTGAGTGCTGCAGATACCACTTCTGATGCTGATGTTGTTGCGCCAACTGGCATCAGCAAGACCGTCGTGACAGGTGGAACCGATTTGGATTTGTTGGTTGCAAATGTTTTGATCACCGGTCAAACGTTGGATGCTTCAACTCATACTGGTTCATTGAATCTTTTTATCGACCGGAATGGTGCCGCGACGGCTGCTAGCAATCTCACCAACGTTAAAGGCGTAGATACCTACACCTTCCGTGACAGCGCAGCTGGTGGCGATGCAATGGTGGCTTCAGGCTTGGTTGATGGTACTAATGTGGTATTAACCTACAGTACTACTGGCGCCAGCAGTTTGGCGATCAAAGGAGCGGCTTCCAGCACCTCCAATGTGCTGAACCTCACGTTGGATAATGCTGTCGATGCTACCGATGTCGCAGTAGCCACTAGTTTAACTATCAATGATGTTGAAACCGTTAATATCAAATCTGAGGGTGGCACGACCGCAGGGAATTCCATTGCTGGTTTGACTGTCGATACAGACTCCAAGGTGACAGTTGATGGTGCAACTAAGCTGGACTTGCAATTGGCTGCTACTTCTGCGGTTGCTTCTGTGCAAGTTCAGGGTTCCGGTAATCACAAGGTTGACTTTGCTGCGGCTGTTACTTACGCTGACGGTAAGAACCTGACAATTGACGGTAATACAGCGACCGGTAAGCTTACTCTTGATGGCGGTGATTTTACAGGCACGGCTGGGACTAAAAAAGAAACTCTGACTATCAACGGTGGTAGCAATGACGATACTATTACAGGGACAACCGATGCTAATTCGTACAACGTCATTGATGCCAGTGGCGGTAAGGATACGGTTAATGTTCTAGGTGCGGCGGCTAAAAGCACAGTGTCATTGGGAGACGGTGTGGATACACTGAATTTAGCAGCTGCAACTGCTAATCTCTTTGTTACCGATTTCGCTCTGGGCGCATCTGGCGATAAGTTGTCTGTAGACACGGTAGCTGCGATGACATTTGGTGGTGTGGGTGCAGCTTCGGCAAATAATCAATTGGTGATTGCCAATGCTTCTGTTGCAAATGATGCTGCAGCAGCAGCACTTGTTAGTGGTACGGCTACTGCCGAGGCTGCGGTTATCGTTATCAATGATGCTACCGGTTTTGCTGAATTGTGGTATGATGCAGATGGTACCGCAGGCGGCGAAGTTAAGTTAGCTACTTTCGAAAACATTACCACCGTGGGCGTTCTGACCGACACTACTTCTGGTTTCGTTGCTGATAACTTCGGTACTTGGGGATAATAATGGTCGAGAAAAAAGTATCTGCTTTTTAGTAGATACTTGTAATAGTTAAAGCTAAAGAAGCGTTTTTTCCTCATTGGGAAACAAACGCTTCTTTATTCATTGCGCTAAATTTTGCCAAAATAGCTCTTTCAGCAATTTCAATCTCTGTGGGTTCAATTCCCCGCCCCTTGGGGCGAAAGCTGGTTGAGAATCAGCAGATTGAGGAGCGCAGTTAATACCCCGCTGCTTGCGGCGGAGTGCTTTATTACCGTTGTGTGATTCTTACCTTGCGCAAATAGCGTGGAATGATTGATCCCGCTCACGGTAAAAATGATTCACGTCGAGCGCGCTGTAACTACGGTAACAGTCTGTATAAACTATGCTGTCAGGTGCTATTTTTCTAGTAATGAGCGGCATCAATGTTTCTGTTCTGGTATATCTCCAACAACCTTTGTATAGACCTTGCCGTCACGCTTCAATATGCCAAATACCGCAACCTTGCTAGCAGCGCCACGGCCACGTTTGCCCTTACGGATACCGCCGAAGTAACTTTCATCTAATTCCACCACGCCATCAAAGATTTCGTGAGATTCTTGTTCCAAATGATGAACTATCACTTCGCGTATTTTGCGATAAAACAGTGCTGCACTATTGGGTTGAATTCCAAGTATATCGGTTGCTGATCTCGCTGTAATCTCCAATACAAAATATTCCAACAATCTTGATTGTGTTTTCTTCAATAATCTACAATGACTTATCTTCATTTAATTAGCTTAACATCTAAGCTAATCTACTACAGCCCCAAAAAAGAAGTTGATGATGAAATGAAGTTGACGATTTTCGATAGAAGGTAGGTCATGCTGCTCTGGGTGATGCTGGATAGGTGGATCTATCGATAAGCAGATGATTTAATGGTAATAACGGCAGATTATTACATCGAATCCCGATACCGCACTTATCCGGGCGAGGGTTATGACGGTGTGGTGCGCGTCAGCTTCGGCGGCTATTATGGTACAGGTGCGGTGTTCTTCGATGGCCGCGCTATCCTGACGGTAGCTCACTTGTTCGAGGGGCGGACGGGTTCAGTCAGCGTGACATTCGAAACCCGCAATGGTATGCAAACCGTGAGTGCCTCCAAATTCCTCCAGCATCCTGGATATGATGCTGAGGGCAATAACGATCTCGCGATTGTGTGGCTATCCAGCTCCGCACCAGCGGCAGCCGACCGCTATAACCTTTATCGCGATAGCAACGAGATTGGTCAGACATTCACTTTCTCCGGCTATGGTAAAACTGGTACGGGAAGCACCGGAATAACGGGCGGTGATACATCCAGTCCGATCCGCCTAAAAGCCGGCAATCAATTCGATGCCGATGCAGCAACACTCAAAAGCTATCTAGGATCGGCCATGACCTGGACGCCTTTGACGGGAACACAATTGATCGCGGATTTGGACAGCGGAAGCGCGGCCAACGATGCGCTAGGGCGGCTGATCAACAGCAATGGTCTTGGTTTGGGTTTGGATGAGGGGTTCATCGCACCTGGCGATAGTGGAGGACCAGCTTTTCTCAACGGTCAGATTGCCGGAGTGGCCAGTTACACTACCAGTTTGAGCCGTGGTAGCGTCAATCCCGATATCGATAGCAGTGATAACAGCAGCTTCGGAGAAATTGCCGCCTGGCAACGGGTAAGTGCCTATCAGCAGTGGATTGATCAGAGCTTGCGTGCTAATTATCCTGATGCTCCGGCTAAACCCGAAGAAGTTAAGAAGGAAATCGTTGAGGGTAACACTGGCACTAGCTACACCTATTTTTTGCTGCAATTCACCGGTGTGAGAAGTAATCCGGAGCAGAGCTTGAGCGTGGATTATGTTACGCGCGATGGTACTGCTTTGGCAGGAAAAGACTATATTGCAGCCAGCGGTACGCTTGTGCTCTATCCTAACGAGAATCAAGCTGTCATTCCGGTAGAGATTATTGGCGATACTACGCCGGAACCCAAAGAATTCTTTTATCTGGATGTTTTTAATCCAGTTGGCGGTAGTTTTGGGGAGGAAGTGGTGAAACTTACGGCGGTACGGATGATTGTGGATGACGATGGCTGGCTCGGCCAAATCTGAAGTAAAACTCACCCTATATCGATAGGCGGTGCGATCAGGTCAACAGATAATGAAAGAGTTTCTTCTAAGAAAGCTCTGAAAAACTGCTGCGCCCGGTTATGCTACGGTGAATTAGGTTAAAAATGCGCATTTACCAATCGTAAACTGCGCTTCTTTACCTGATTCCACCTTGATTGAGCGCCCTTGCTACCTCTTCAGCGCTTTCTGAAGTAGCGATTTTGATCAGTTTCAAACCGGAGGATTGGCGGTAAATCTAGCCAGTTCTTAATATGCTTTGCTTATTTAGGATACGGTTATTGACTACACGCTTTATCGGCTGCAAATGAAATTTCTAAGCTCAATTGCTGGCACATGAGAAGCGGATCGCTGGCTTGTGTAATCGGACGGCCAATTACCAAATAACTAGCTCCATTACGAATAGCTTGATGTGGTGTGGTGATTCTTTTCTGATCGTTAGCTTGGCTGTCTGCCGGGCGGATACCGGGCGTGACCAAGCAGAAATCAGCACCGAATTGTTGCCGTAAATTGACGGCTTCCAGTGCTGAACAGACCACGCCATCCAATCCGCAGTCCTTGGTCAGTTTTGCCAGACGCGCTACGATTTGTTCCGGTTCTCCTTGTAAACCGATATCCGCAATGTCGTTCCGGTCCATACTGGTTAGTAAGGTAACGGCGATCAGTTTGGTTGACCCTTGCGGAATTGCATCCCGCGCCGCAGACAGCATTTTCCGCCCGCCCAGCGCATGCACATTGATCATCCATACGCCCAGACTGGCCGCTGCTTTGCAGGCGCTGGCAGCGGTGTTGGGAATGTCGTGAAATTTAAGATCGAGAAATACTTCAAAACCCAAAGCCATCAGCTGTTCGATCAGCTGCGGACCGGCTGCTGTAAAAAGCTCCTTGCCGACTTTCAGGCGGCATAAATGGGGCTTGAGTTTCCGGGTTAGTTGCAGCGCATCTTCGGCGCTAGAGAAATCCAGCGCCACAATAATGCGGGGATCGTGCTGCATGGAACTGGGCGCCGGTTTACTCGCTGGAGTTGCAGCGGCAACGGACAAATAGCGCGGTGATCAGAGCACCTAGCGCGAAAAAAATCAAAAGCGCCACGCTAAAGGGGATCTCGATGGATCGATCCAGATAGTATTGAAGTGTAACGGGTTGAGAGTTTCTTGAAGCGAATACGGCGAGAACAACAAAGACTGCAATACGCAAAAGCCAGGTTATTAGATTCATCATGATGAGTTTGCCTACGAGTTGATAGATTTTAATTATTTAAACCAATAAAACAAATTAATTCACAATTGCTAATTCACGGGTAATCAGTTGTGCTATTGAGAATTGGAAAGAGTGCTTGCAATATGCAGAAGCACTCTTTTACGTTTTATTTCTTTTCCTTGTAATCAACACGCTCGCGCATTTCCTTGCCTGCTTTGAAATGCGGAACGTATTTCTCGGGCACTTTGACTTTTTCTCCTGATTTCGGGTTACGTCCGATCCGTGGCGGTCTGTAATTCAAGTCAAAGCTGCCGAACCCGCGTATTTCTATGCGCTGACCTTTTGCCAAGCTTTTCGCCATGGCATCAATGATCATCTTGACTGAGAGCTCGGCATCTTTGGTTACCAGCTGCGGAAATCGCGCCGCAAGCCGGGTAATTAATTCAGATTTCGTCATGAATTTTCCTTATTGCTCGGTGTTCTTGCTATCCATTTTCGCTTTCAGCAAAGCGCCCAGGCTGGTGGTGCCGGCGTTGGCGGGCGCTTTGATTTTTTGCATAGCAGTGGTTTCATCCGATTTGTCTTTGGCTTTAATGGAAAGATTGATGGTGCGATTTTTGCGGTCGATGTTGATAATCATGGTTTCGACCTTATCGCCTTCTTTCAGATGCGTGCGAATGTCTTCGACGCGATCGCGTGAAACTTCGGAAGCGCGTAAATAACCTTCCACATCGTTGGTTAAGGCAATGACAGCACCCTTGGCATCAATCGATTTCACCGTGCCTTCGATAATGCTGTTTTTATCGTGTTCCGCGACGAAACTGGTGAACGGATCACCTTCCATTTGTTTGATGCCGAGAGAAATGCGTTCGCGTTCGACATCGATAGAAAGGATAATGGCCTCAACTTCATCGCCTTTTTTGTAATTCAGTACAGCTTCTTCACCCGGTTGGTGCCAAGATAGATCGGACAAATGCACCAGACCGTCGATGTTGCCAGGTAATCCAATGAATACGCCAAAGTCGGTAATCGATTTGATTTGTCCGCGAACTTTGTCACCTTTTTCATGATTGGCGGCAAATTCTTCCCACGGATTGGTCTGGCATTGCTTCATACCGAGTGAAATGCGGCGGCGTTCTTCGTCGATTTCAAGAATCATGACTTCAACTTCGTCGCCTAATTGCACAATCTTGGAAGGGTAGACATTTTTGTTGGTCCAGTCCATTTCGGATACATGCACCAAACCTTCGATGCCTTGCTCAATTTCAATGAATGCGCCGTAATCGGTCAAATTGGTAACTTTACCGAACAAACGGGTGCGCGCCGGATAACGCCGCGACAAACCAACCCATGGATCTTCACTCAACTGTTTCATACCAAGCGAGACGCGATTTTTTTCCTGATCGAATTTGAGAACCTTGGCGGTAACTTCATCGCCGATATTGACTACCTCGGATGGATGCTTAACGCGGCGCCAAGCCAGATCGGTAATGTGCAACAGGCCGTCTATACCGCCCAGGTCGACGAATGCACCGTAGTCGGTAATATTTTTAACGATGCCGTGAACGATCGAGCCTTCCTGCAAATTGGACAGCAAGGTTTCACGGTCTGCGCCTTGAGTTGCTTCCAGTACTGCGCGACGTGACACCACGACGTTATTGCGCTTACGATCCAGCTTAATAACTTTGAATTCCATCTCCCTGTTTTCGTAGGGTGTGGTGTCTTTGACCGGGCGGATATCAACCAGCGAGCCGGGAAGAAATGCGCGAATGCCGTTGATCATGGCCGTCAAACCACCTTTTACTTTGCCGTTGACCATACCGGTCACGATCTTACCGCTTTCCATGGCTTCTTCCAGATCATGCCAAGCAGTCAAGCGTTTGGCTTTATCGCGCGAGAGCCGGGTTTCTCCATAACCGTCTTCCAGAGATTCGATGGCAACACTGATAAAATCTCCCGGTTTAACTTCGATTTCACCGCGATCGTTTTTAAATTCTTCGACGGGAATAAAACTTTCGGATTTGAGGCCGGCGTTGACGATAACGATGTTATAGTCAACACGCACCACTTCGGCGGTAATTACTTCACCTACGCGCATTTCCTGGCGCGAAAGGCTTTCTTCAAAGAGTGCGGCAAAACTTTCGGGGGATTTTGGGTTTGCAGTGGAAGCTGTAGTCATTATAAAAATACCTGATGTGCCATTCCGTCCGGATGAATATCCTGCGGATTGGGTTGGTTAATAAAAATGCTTGAAACGATTACTCCATTTTCCTTTCTGTATGGGAATGTTAAGAAAAGCGGCTGGATTTCGTGTTCAAACGCGGGTTTTTGCAAGGATGTCATTATACCAGGAGAGAACGGTATCTTGCGCCTGGGATATGGTCAATGAAGTCGTATCCAGTAATTTGGCATCAGCTCCTTGTTGCAAAGGCGCGATACTGCGATTGCTGTCGCGTTCATCCCGTTTCTGGATATCCTGCAATAAGTCGGTGATATTAGCACTCATTCCTTTCTCTATCAACTGTTTATGCCGCCTTTGCGCACGCTCTCCGGCGCTGGCGGTTAAATAAATTTTCAGAATGGCATCGGGGAAAATTACGGACCCCATATCCCGTCCATCCGTAACCAGGCCGGGCAGTTGACGGAATGCACGCTGGCGCTCGGTAAGTGCTGCGCGCACCTGCGGATAGGCCGCAAGTTGGGAAGCCGCGATGCCGCATTGTTCCGTGCGGATATCGTCGGTGACGATTTTGCCGTCCAGATAAATTTGCTCGTCTTTGAAATAGACATTCAAATTCCTGGCAATTTCTGCCAACTGACCGGAATTCTGCATATCCGCATTCAGTTGAATTGCTTTCAATGCCACCAGCCGGTAAAGCGCACCGCTGTCGAGGTAATGGAATCCAAGCTTGCGGGCAACCAATTGAGCGATGGTGCCTTTACCGGATGCGGATGGGCCATCGATGGCAATGACGGGAATCTTGTTTGTATTCATGAAACGATGTTGTGATTAATTAAATGAACAGGGCGGGAATTATTTCATTTCAGGGTGAATTATTTGTGAAAATTTTTCAAAAAAATCCGGAAATGTTTTGGCGACGCAACCGGGATCGTTGATGCGCACCGGTGCCCCGAAGGATGCCAGCGAAAAGCACATGGCCATGCGATGATCGTCATAAGTATCAATCGCGGCATTTGGAATTAAACCGTATGCGGGTGGTGTAATGCGCAAATAGTCCGCGCCTTCTTCCACGATTGCGCCCAGTTTGCGCAATTCGGTTGACATAGCCGCGAGGCGATCGGTTTCTTTCAGACGCCAACTGGCGATGTTGCGCAGCGTGGTGGTGCCTTCGGCGAATAATGCGGTGACAGCTAAAGTCATGGCGGCATCGGGAATGGGGTTGCAATCCAGATCGATGGCGCGCAGCCTGGTTTCGCCGTTGCGTGCGCCAGCGCTGGCTTCAATCCAGTTGTCGCCCATGGATATTTTCGCGCCCATCAATTCCAGCGCAGCTGCAAAGCGAATATCCCCTTGCACGCTGTCGCGGCCCACACCTTGAACGCGCACCGGACCCTGTCCGATCGCGCCGGCCGCCAGGAAATACGAGGCGGAAGATGCATCCCCCTCGACAAAAATGCGGCCGGGACTGCGGTATTGTTGTAGCGCCGGTATCACAAACTGCTGCCAGCCGTTGTGCTCGACTTGCACGCCGAAACGGCGCATTTGCGCGAGTGTGAGTTCGATATAGGGTTGTGAAATGAGTGTGCCGGATACATTGATAATGGATCGCTTTCCGCTCAACGGCAGCGCCATCAGCAATCCGGTCAGAAACTGACTGGAAACATTGCCCTTGACTGTAACTGTTTGCGTATCGTCCTGTTCGCGTAATGCCGCTGGCTTGATTTCCAGGGGCGGAAAACCGGGATTACCCAGATAGCTGATGTCCGCACCCAATTGCCGCAATGCATCGACCAAGTCGGCAATGGGCCGTTCGTGCATGCGCGATACGCCGGATAACCGGTAATGTCCCTTCATTAGAGATAATACCGCTACCAAAGGCCGGAAAGCGGTACCAGCATTGCCGAGAAATAAATCAGCTTCCTTGACCGGGAAGATGCCGCTTCCACCCGTGACCGTGTAATCATTTTTGCCGGTTTGTGTGACGGTGATGCCCAACTTGGTCAGCGCATCCAGCATGCGGGCAGTATCGTCGGAAGCCAATAAATCGTGAATTTCGGTGACGCCGTCCGCCAACGCGGCAAGCAAAAGAATTCGATTCGAGATACTCTTGGATCCAGGCAATAACACAGTGCCGTGAGCATTTCCGGCAAGCGGAAGATCAAGCCATTTCATGATGTATGCAATAATAAAATTACTGGATAATATCCCATAACGATGTCTGAAGCGTAATTTTATTGATTCTTCAACGTCGCGGATTCTATTGAAATTACCTGGATTGATTGGTCGTTTTTGGAAAAATCTTTATTAAACCGTCTTGTTTAAGGTAATCTATCCTTTTTACCAAAAAGACACTTTCACTAAAAGAGGTTGATGAATGCAAGATGCAGAAATTGTTTTAATGTTTTCCTTATTGATGATCCCGGTTGCTGTCTGGTTGCAATTGTGGGTTAAGAATCGTAGAGAGAAGCGCAGGAATGATTTGGGCGAAGAAGAATTTGAAAATACAGCGCGGGCATTCGCATCGATTATTCTGGAGGGCGCAGCGATTGTCGGCGGACTTATCATGATTATCATGGGGTCTAGCGGCGTGCTCAAATACGTCCTTAATTTCTATAACTCATAACGACGAAGTTCGTTTAGATTACCGATTCCGGGTCATAAGCGTTCGCTGAAGCCCGGAATTGTCCGGTTCGTATACGCTGCCAGAAACCGGAATAGAATAACGTGAAAGAAAATGGCTGTTTGGCTCGGCTCTTAACAGCTGCTTGCGAGGATCATAAAGCCGCATCACCGGCAGCTTCAGTTTTTGCCTTTGCTTTGGATTTTGTTCCGGCTGCTTTCTTCGGTGCTTTCTGCTCAAACTCAAAACCGATTTTGCCATCCGCATTTCTGACCAGATAGGCAGAAAAAGGCTTGCCCTTTTTAGAAATGAATTTTGTCAGTAAATCTGTTTTGCCGGTTTCCAGCAATTTAGTGATTTGTTCCCGTTCTATCGGGCGTGCCAGGATGATTTTGCCCGTTTTGAAATCGCAGGTGCGGTCGGCACCGACAGATTTCTCACAGACATACTGCATGCCGTGCTCATACACAGCATGACTGCATTTTGGACATTTGCCCAAGGCTATTTGGTCGCTGAAATCGACGGCTTCATTGTTCTCGTCGCTGTTGCCAAAATCAAATTTCATTTCAAACGTATCGGTTAATTTGATGATGGCGCTGAACGGTTGCCCCATTTTGCTGCGAAAACCCTGCAGCGGCCCGACTTCGCGTTGCGTGATGAGGGTTTCCATTTCCTCTACTTCGAACTGACGGCCGGCGAGAATTTTCCATAGCGCGAAATCGCATTTCTGGCACTGAAATTTTTTATAGGTTTCGTGCACGGTGCCACCGCATTTTGGACATGGCGATTTGAGTATCGAAAAATCTCCCGCGATGGTTTCGCCGCGGTGCGTTTTGGCTTGCTCTACGATATGCCGTGTCATGTCGGCAATTTTTTCCATGAACGCGGTGCGTTTGAGATTGCCTTGTTCAATCTGGCGTAACTGAAATTCCCAATTGCCGGTTAATTCGGGTGAGATCAACTCCGGGATCTTGAGGCCGCGCAGAAGTGTGATTAGAGAAAAGGCTTTGGCCGTCGGATGGAGCTCACGGCCAAAGCGCTGGATATAATTTTCCAGTACCAATCCTTCGATAATCGCTGCGCGTGTTGCCGGAGTTCCCAATCCTTTTGCACTCATCGCGGCGCGCAATTCTTCGTCTTCAACCAGCTTGCCCGCGCCTTCCATGGCGGAAAGGAGCGTGGCTTCATTAAACCGTGCCGGAGGGCGGGTTTGATTGGCGATAATTTCGATTGCTTCGGTGGTGACGGGTTTACCGGGCGTAATGGCCACGAGCGTCGTATCTTCTTCCTCGTCATCCGGTTTGACGGATTTGCCGTAGACCGCTTGCCAGCCCGGATTGACCATGACTTTGCCTTCGGTTTTGAATGGCTCATCCTCAACCCGGGTAATGCGGGTAGTGACCAGAAATTCCGCGGCGGGAAAGAAAATGGCCAGAAAACGCTTGGTGACCAAATCATACAGCTTCGCCTCGGCTTCGTTTAATTTTGACGGATTTAACGACGTCGGGATAATGGCGAAGTGATCCGAAATTTTTGCATTGTTGAAAATGCGTTTGTTCGGAGCAACCCAGTTGGATGCCAGAATTTTCCGGGCGAACTGTCCATAGCCGGTGTTTTCCAGACTGAGCAAAGTGTCTTTGACGGTCGCGATATAGTCTTCCGGCAGTGCGCGCGAATCCGTACGGGGATAAGTCAGTACTTTATGCTTTTCATACAACGCCTGCGCCAGACCGAGGGTCGTTTTGGCGGAAAAGCCGAAGCGGCTGTTGGCATCGCGTTGCAGGCTGGTCAAGTCATAAAGTAACGGGCAGATTTCTTTGCTGGGCTTGCTTTCTTCGCTGACCTGACCGGGTTTTCCCTGGCATTTGTCGCGAATGGCTTCGGCTTGTTTTTGTTCCCACAACCGTTCAGGTTTGGCTTCCTGGGCGGCTTTATCCTTGTTGAACTTTTCATCGAACCATTTGCCGGTATAGTTGCCGCTACCGGTTGCAAATGTGGCATGGATTTCCCAGTAATTCTGCGGACGGAATTTTTTAATTTTTTCTTCGCGTTCTACCAGGATCGCTAAAGTAGGGGTCTGTACCCGTCCCACGGTGGTTTTGTGGAATCCTCCCTCCTGGGAGTTGAACGCAGTCATGGCGCGCGTGCCGTTAATGCCGACCAGCCAATCCGATTCCGAGCGGCTGACAGCCGCCTCGGCCAGCGATTGCACTGCTGAGTTGTCCAGCAGCTGGGTAAATCCTCCGCGAATGGCATCGGGCGTCATCGATTGCAGCCAGAGGCGTTTAACCGGTTTGCTGCTGCCGACATGGCGCAGGATATAGTAGAAAATCAACTCCCCTTCGCGTCCCGCGTCACACGCATTAATCAGCGTATCGACATCTTTGCGCTTGATGAGCTTGCTGAGAAGTTTCAAGCGCGCGGAAGTTTTTTCGATCGGATTCAAATCAAAATGCGGCGGGATGACCGGCAGATTGGCGAAACTCCATTTGCCACGCTTGACTTCGAATTCTTCCGGAATGACAAGCTCAAGTAAATGCCCCACCGCGGAAGACACAACGTATTGGTCGTTCTCGAAGTAATCCGTATGCTTGGTGAAACCGCCCAATGCCTTGGCAATATCGGCTGCAACAGAAGGTTTTTCTGCGATAATCAGTGACTTACTCATTAATTCCCAAACAAAAATCATTGCCCGGCGATGAACTGCCGGAAAGGTGTGCCAGTACTGAACTGGAAAAATGAGTAAGAAGCGCGAACATGATCAGAATTTGATGCGTGTAAAAGAAAATTAACTCCGGCAGTTGTTTTAACTCGATCCGATTCAATAAAAAATACGGTGAATTTAATGCCGGTAATGAGAATCGCTGACAATCAGCAATTTCTCAAGAACGGAATCATCCGTAAGCTGGTTTTGAATCCATAGCTCCGTCAAAACGATCAGTTTAATTTTTTCCAAACTCGATGAATTTTCATCCATCGCAAGCACGCGATCGATTAACAGTTCACGTTGTAACGGATTAATAATGCCGGCTTGTTCCAGAAAGAAAATGAACCCTCTGCCTTCCGTATCGATTTTTTCCATTTCATATTCGGTATAGCAACGGAAAGAATCGTTTTCGGCAAAATTGGCCGGATAGCTGCCGATGTCATGGCGTTCTAGTTCTGAGAGCCAGTTTAAAGTCTCACTGATATCCTCATCGGCGAATCCGGCCATCGTCAGTTTGCGGGTCAATGTCGCAGAATCCGGATAACTGCCTGAATCAAAAAAATTTTCAAATAAATAAACGAGTATATCGAACATAGTGGTATTTAAGAAAGCGAGTATGTTTACAGATTAGAACCTTTGGTTAATACCAGTACGGATCACTGAATCCGCTGATAACACCCTCCCGGTAAACTGCTGATCTGACCGTCAAGCTCAAGCGTTAATAGCATGGCTGATACAACTTCAGCCGTCAAGCCACTGCGCGAGCAAAGCGTATCAATATCAACGGCATCATATCCTAGGTGTTTGAGTAATATTGCGTTTTCGGTAGATTTCCTGGCAGTAAATTCTTTCGCTGCGACGGTATTCTCATTTCGCGCTAATAGTAAATGATTCAGTTCATCCAAAATATCCTGTGTATTTTCAACCAGCTTGGCGCCTTGTTTAATCAATGCATGGCAACCCTTGGATAACGGTGAATGAATGGAACCCGGAATTGCCATGACTTCGCGCCCTTGCTCCAGCGCTTGACGCGCGGTGATGAGCGATCCGCTTTGCAATGCCGCTTCTACTACCAGGCAACCGTGGCTCATGCCGCTGATGATACGATTTCTGCGTGGAAAGTTCCTGCCGATGGCAGGGGTACCCAGTGGAAATTCGGAAATTAATGCGCCTTCTTTCGCTAATTTGTGAGCAAGCGGGTGATTTTTTGCCGGATAAACAATATCCAGCCCGGTGCCGACCACGGCGATGCTGGCGGCGGCGCCTCGTAAACCGCCGTGATGCGCGGCCGTGTCAATGCCTAATGCCATGCCGCTGATGATGCAAAGTCCGGCATTGCTGGCGGCTTCGGAGAATGCTTCCGCATTCGATAAGCCTTGCGGTGTGGCGTTGCGGCTGCCGACGACCGCCAGGGCAGGCTGACGCAAAAGCTCCCGCCGGCCTTTGAAATACAGCAGTGGAGGCGGGGCGTCAATATTAAGTAACTGAGAGGGATAATCCGGATCCGCCAAAGTGATGACGGCGTTGAATGGATTCTCCAGCCATCGCATTACGGTGGCGATTTTGTTGCGATCAGCACCTTGCGTGATGCGTTGAGCGACCGGTTTTTTAACAATACGCTCCAATGCACTGGGATGCGCCGATAGAACGGTTGCAGGATTACCAAAAGCGATCAGAAGTTTACGGATGGATTCGCCGCCAACGCCGTCAATCAGATTGAGATTCAGCCATGCTTCAAGATCCGGTGCATGTTTCATAACGATACAAATTAATTTCAGGGGGTTTTGACGGCATCCAATACTTTGATGGATTGTGTGCTTTGTACCACCAGTGCATAGGCTATTTTATCAAAGACCCGGAAAACGAATACCAATCCGGTTCTTTCATCGGGTAATTGCACCATCTGTCCTTGCAACGATTTTGCTTCGCTTCTCCGGTAGATAGCCAGAACATGACCCATTTCCAAGCCATCCGATCCACCTTTATTGAGTGCGACAATACCGCTCCTGCCGATTTCCCTGACACCGCCATAGATCGAAATGATCCGCCCGGTGATCGGAAAATCTGGCGCATGGGGGGCGTAATTATTGAAGATGGTGCCAGGTGCGGGAACCAGCCGATCGCCTTTCAAGATTTCTTGCGATGCGTGCGTGATAATTGCCGTACTGACATCCGCGAAAGCGGTTACTTTAGCGTTTCCCAGGTAGGTGGCCTCATAACCGAGTATGGAATCTTTTTGGTCCGGATCCTTCAATGCCTTGCCAGGACGAAAAATTTGCCATGCAGTGCCTTTGTCCTTGGGTAGTTCGCTGATATAAGCGGTATTGCCTGTGCTCAAAGCGACCCGGCCCTCGCTGGAGCCCAAAATATATGGCGCATTGTCGAGGCCGTTTTTTTCGATGATGAGGGGCTGACTCAGGAAAGGTTCGATCGCGGCTGCCGGAATGCTGGGAATTGCCGAAGTGCCCGATTGTTCGGTGTGGATTTTCGGCGATAATTTAACGGTTTTTACGCCATATTCATCGTCTTCCGAAAGGCGCAGGCGGATTCCATTGGGTGATTTTTCCAGTACGACCACGTCGCCAGGATAAATTTTGTGCGGATTTTTTACTTGTGTGCGATTGAGTCCCCAAATTTCCGGCCAGCGCCAAGGGTCTTTAAGAAATCGAGAAGCGATTCCCCACAGCGTATCGCCCGGCACGACCACGTGGCGGGCGGGCGAATCATTGCGCAGTGCTATCTCTTCAGCCTGGATTGGCGTGATGGAAAGCAGGCTCGAAAATAAAATCGTAGTTATAATAAGCTTTCGCATGGATGATCCCAAAGTCAGCGGTAGCACATACAAAGACAGAATGATTGCTTAATGATACGGTCTAAATGCGGTATCAGGTTTTCTAAACTACACATTTTTTTCATGGCTATTCTAAAAATACTACAATATCCGGATGAGAGGCTCCATACTGTAGCCGTTCCAGTCGCGCAAGTCACGGATGAGATCCGTTTGCTAATAAAGGATATGGCGGAGACGATGTACGCTGCCCCCGGTATAGGGTTGGCGGCCACGCAAGTGGATGTGCATGAGCGCATTATTGTGATCGATACCTCTGAGACGCGCGATCGGTTGCTTGTTTTGATCAATCCGGAAATTATTGCCAGCCACGGCCTGTCGGATTATGAAGAAGGTTGCTTGTCAGTGCCCGGCATATACGGGAAAGTGCAGCGTGCCGAGTCTGTAACCGTAAAAGCCTTAAATGAACAAGGCGAGTCGTTTGTTCTGGATGCCGATGGCTTACTGGCGGTGTGTATCCAACACGAAATGGATCACTTGGCGGGAAAAGTTTTTGTGGAATATTGGTCACGGCTGAAACAAGCGCGCACATTGGCAAGATTGAAGAAGAAACAACGCAGTACCATGTAGCATCAGCGTCGATATGAAATCAAGTTGCAATCGGTATCGTATTCGCGGATTGGATAGAATGCGATTCTCATCGATATAACCAAATCCCTCCATTTACTAATTAATAAGCGATTAATGCGCTAGCATGAAAATCATATTTGCTGGAACTCCGGTATTTGCTGCTGCGGCGCTGGATGAACTGATCCGTGCCGGTCATGAGATCGTCATGGTGCTGACCCAGCCGGACCGGCCCGCGGGCAGAGGCATGAAAGCCACCGCCAGCGCCGTTAAATTGCTGGCCGGACAACATCGTCTCCCATTATCACAGCCGTTGACTCTGAAAACTGCCGAAGTGCAGGATCAATTGCGCGCATTGCATGCGGATGTGATGGTGGTAGCGGCGTATGGATTGATTTTGCCGCAGGCGGTGCTCGATATTCCCCGCTTGGGTTGTCTGAATATTCACGCTTCGTTATTGCCGCGCTGGCGTGGCGCTGCACCGATTCAGCGCGCGATTCTGGCCGGAGACCGTGAAACCGGCATCACCATCATGCAAATGGATGCCGGACTCGATACCGGCGGCATTTTGCTCATACACAGCATAGAAATCACACCGGAGGATACGACACAATCGTTGCATGATAAATTGAGTTCTCTCGGTGCGCGCAGTATCGTTGAGGCGCTTTCATTACAACCTCAGGGAAAACTACTTCCTGAGGTGCAAGACGGAACGCAAGCCTGTTATGCGGCCAAAATCACCAAGGCTGAAGCGGAAATTGATTGGCACCAAAGCGCGCAACAGATTGACCGGCTCGTGCGGGCATTCAATCCGAATCCGGGCGCATATACACATTTCCAAGGTAACGCGCTGAAGATCTGGCAAGCCAAGGCGATTGATGGGCGCGCGGGAAAGCCGGGAGAAGTGGTCGCGATTGATCAGGCAGGTATTACGGTGGCCTGCGGTTCGGGTTTGTTGCGGCTGGAAACGGTGCAGAAATCCGGTGGCAAGAAAATGAGCGTAGCGGATTTCCTGGCTGGTAATCCGGTGCGGACGGGTGAATGTTTCATGAGTGCGCTTCATCCCGCTGCGATGCATGAATAAAACGCAATTGGCGGCGGTTTCTGCGATCGGTAAGGTACTGGCCGGATCGAGTTTGACCGAAGTGCTGCAAGAGATTTGGCGTGCTGATCCGGCGTTATCGAAGCAGCAAAGAGGCGCGATTCAGGATTTAAGCTACGGCGCGCTGCGTTTCTACGGTCAATTGCAAGCGATTCTCGGGTTATTGCTGAAGACACCGTTACGCATTAAAAGCTTGCACCATTTATTGCTCGTCAGTCTTTATCAATTACAGTACAGTAAAACATCCCCGCATACGGTGGTGGATCAAGCCGTTTCAGCTTCACGTACCTTGGCGCAGGGTAAAGGAATGCAGGGGCTGGTGAATGCCGTGTTGCGCAATTTTATCCGGCAGCGCGAAAGTTTGCTGCAGCAGGCGACGGCAACAGATGAAGGGCGCTATTCGTATCCGCAATGGTGGATCGATAAATTGCGCCAACACTATCCGGAGCAATTTCGTGCGGTACTGGAAGCCGGCAACAAACGCCCGCCGATGACGTTGCGGGTGAACCGGCGCAAGATGGGCGTGGAAGCCTACCTCGGCTTATTGGCAGAGAATGGGATGACGGCCGAATTGTTAGGGGCTAGTGCGCTGCAATTAAGTCAGCCGGTTGCGGTGGAGAATTTGCCCGGTTTTGCCGAAGGCTGGGTGACAGTACAAGATGCCGGGGCGCAGCTTGCGGCACCGTTCTTAGATGTGTACGACGGCATGCGTGTGTTGGATGCGTGCGCGGCGCCGGGAGGGAAAAGCACGCATGTGCTGGAGTTGGCCGATGTGGCATTGACAGTGCTGGAGAGTGACGCGGCGAGGCTAGTACGAGTGCAACAGAATCTGCAACGCTTAAATATGTCGGCGGAAAGGATGGTATGCGGCGATGCGGCGAATCCCGATGCCTGGTGGGATGGCCGTCCTTATGACCGTATCCTGGCGGATGTGCCGTGTTCGGCGTCTGGCGTGGTTTGCCGTCATCCGGATATCAAATGGTTGCGGCGTGAAAGCGATTTGGTTAAATTTGCGCGAAATCAACAAGCAATTTTGCAGGCATTGTGGAAAATTTTGAGTAGGGGTGGTAAGTTGCTCTATGTGACTTGCTCCGTTTTTGCTGAAGAAAATACCATGCAGATAGAGAAATTTCTTAAACATCACCCGGATGCTCAATCATTACCGCTCCCGGTTACGGCAATGTCAATGTATGAGGGGCAACTGATACCCGCTATTCAACACGATGGCTTCTTCTATGCTTTATTGCAAAAAGCCTGATTCGCAAATCCGCCGAATAAAGCCGCAATTCGTCACTCTGATCGTTTTGTTATCGATTTTGCTATTGCCGGTGACGGCTATTCAAGCAGCAGGCATTCAGATTAAGTCCGTTAATCTGACGGCAGTCGAAAAAGGTTATGAAATCAGCATGGATTCGGAGATTACGCTCAACGACACGCTGGAGCAGGCGCTCGAAAAAGGCATCGTACTGCATTTTGTCACCAAATTTAGTTTGTTTGATGCACGCTGGTATAAGCTGAATGACGAGGTGGCGCGCAGCAAGTTTGTGGTCGGTTTGCGCTATTATGCGCTAACACGGCAATATCATCTGAATCATCCTGTATTTTCCCAAAGTTACTATTCATTAAATGAGGCATTGCAAGCGCTGGGACGGATTCGCGATCTGCCGTTGACCGTTAAATCCGAATTGAAACCGGATGCTGATTATGTGGCGTCGGTTCGAGTGTGGCTGGATCTGACGCGCATGCCCAAGCCTTTCCAAGTTGAGACGATAGGTTCCAGTCAGTGGGATTTGAGTTCGGATAAGTTGGAATGGCACATGAAGCTGCCAACGCCGGAGGAGCCGGTACAGATTAAAGGTCCTTAATGAAATACGTGCTCATTGTCGGTGCCGGTGTCGGAGCCGTGATGCTTTTTCTGCTGGCTACCGCAGGCGCCAACACCGAGTTTTTTGAACGGAAATACCGCTTATTACTGGGCATCAACATCGCCTTCGTCGTATTTCTCATGGCGATCTTGGTTTTTTTGTTGTGGCGGTTCAGGCGCCGTCTCAAATCGGGAGTTTTCGGATCCAGGCTGGCGCTGCGGCTGATGCTGGTTTTTTCCCTAATGGCGACGCTGCCCGGTGTTTTAGTGTATGCCGTATCGGTTCAGTTTCTCGAGAAGAGCATCGAATCCTGGTTCGATGTGAAAGTGGATCGCGCGCTGGAAGGCGGATTGAATCTGGGGCATACCATGCTGGACAATCTGCTGGAAGAATTGCAGCGGAAAGCGCAAGCGACCGCGCTGATTCTATCCGATCCCGCCAATCCGCCTTTGTTGGTGCTAAACGAATTATTGTTGCAATCTCAGGTGGAAGAAGCGACTTTGTTTAATCAAGATGGCAAGGTGATCGCATTTTCCAGTGAGAGCAACCTGGCGTTATTTCCTGGGATGCCGAACGCGGTCGTGATGCGCTATATCCGCATGCAGAAAGCTTATGGCGCAATTGAGTCGATTGCTGGAAAGGGTTTGTATTTGCGTGTGGTTGCGCCTGTCAATGTATTGAGTTTGAAAGAAGACATCCGGATACTGCAGCTGCTGCAGCCGGTTCCGCTGCAATTGGCAAAAGACGCCGAGCGGGTGCAGGCGGGTTATCAGGATTACCAGGAGCTTTCCTTATCGCGGCACGGGTTGACCCGGCTGTATAGCGTTACCTTGACACTGGCGTTGCTGTTATCGTTATTTTCGGCATTGGCGATGGCTTCACTGCTCAGTGAAAGACTCAGTGCACCTTTGGGCATGCTGGCGGAGGGTACGCGCGCGATTGCACAAGGTGACTACAGCCGCCGCCATCTGGTGCAGAGCAGCGATGAGCTGGGCGTTCTGACCGAGTCCTTCAATTTGATGACGCAACAGTTGGAAGAGGCGCAAGCAGCGGCGCAGCATAATCAGCAGGCGGTCGAGAGCGCGCGTGCGCATCTGGAGAGTATCCTGGCGAATTTGTCCTCGGGCGTATTGGTGTTCGACGATCAGCTGGTGTTGTCCAAGGCCAATCGCAGCGCGGAGCAGATACTACAGATACCGATGATCAGCTTGGACGGCTCAATCATCGAAGGTTGTGTCAACAATGAGCCGCAACTGGATGCGTTAATTGATGAGATCAAGGCAGGTTTTAATTCAGGGGAAACCGGTGTTTGGCAACGCCAATTGACACGCTCGGACGACGGCCGCAATCAGGTCTTGTTACTGAGAGGAACGCGCTTGCCCAAGCTGTCGGGCGGTGGTGGTGTGGTGGTTTTTGACGACATTACCAATCTATTGCAAGTGCAGCGTGCGGTCGCCTGGGGTGAGGTAGCGCGCCGCCTGGCGCATGAAATTAAGAATCCATTGACGCCGATCCAGCTGTCGGCTGAGCGTGTGCAGCACAAATTGATCAATAAGCTGAGCGAAGAAGATGCCAAGTTCTTGCGGCGCTCAACCGAAACCATTGTCAATCAGGTAGAAGCGCTGAAAAAAATGGTGAACGAATTCAATCAGTACGCGCGCGTTCCCGAGATGGAATTGCGTCAGCTGGATTTAAACCGGCTGGTGCACGAAGTATTGTCGCTTTATGAAACAGCGAATATGACGGCTGAAAATAACCAACATGCGCATGCGCACATCAAGCAGATATTGGCGCATGATTTGCCGCTGATCAGAGGCGATTCGGCGCAATTGCGTCAAGTGCTGCATAATTTGCTGCAGAATGCGCAAGATGCTCTGATTGATTCTCCGGAGCCTGTGATCGAAGTGAAAACCGAGAAGGTGCATGGTGGTGTGCAACTCAGTGTGCGTGATAACGGCTGTGGTTTTTCGGATGAGATCAGAGCCCGTGTTTTTGAGCCTTATGTCACGACTAAGCCGAAAGGAACCGGATTAGGATTGCCGATTGTGAAAAAAATTGTGGAAGAGCATGAAGGTATCATTCATGTCGAAAATATCAAACCGCATGGCGCGCAAATTTCAATTATCCTGCCGGCGATGGAAAGGAGCGTGGCCTTGGAACATGACCGGCTGGTATTGAATTCATCGCATAATGATCAGTAACAACAGAAAAGATATATGAAATCTTTGATATTGGGGTATTCGCCAATCAAAAACTTGAAATTCATAGTTGACCGGGAAATTTGACAGTTGTAGCCAAGCTGATTAGATTCCGGTCATGGAGAGAATGCTAAATGATAACGAACAATACAATACTGATTGTTGATGACGAGATTGGCATACGCGAATTGCTGTCCGAAATTTTACGTGACGAAGGTTATCGGGTGGCGCTGGCGGAGAATGCCGAACAGGCGCGAATCTGGCGCGAGCAAACGCGTCCCGATCTGGTGCTGCTGGATATTTGGATGCCCGATACTGATGGCATTACCTTGCTAAAAGAATGGGCCAGCAACGGCCTTCTGACGATGCCGGTGATCATGATGTCGGGGCACGGCACCATCGATACGGCAGTGGAAGCCACCCGTATTGGCGCCTTCGGTTATTTGGAGAAACCGATACCGCTGCAAAAATTGCTCAGCACGGTAAGTAAGGCTTTGCGTGGCGGGCAAAACAAACAGCAACCGGCGCTTTCGCTCGTGTCGCTGGGTAAAGGCGCATTGATTACCGATCTCAGGAAAAAGCTTGAGCAAGTAGCAAGTCTGAAAACTCCGCTATTGTTGATGGGGGAGCCGGGTGCCGGTGCGGAAATCTGCGCGCGTTTCATGCATCGTCCGAATACACCCTGGGTGGAGCCGGAGACATTATCGGTATTGGCAGAATCACCGCTGCAGTTATTGGAGCTCGCGCGCGATGGTTTGTTATTTCTTAAGGATGTCGGTGAAATCAGCAAAATAGCGCAAAAAGGCCTGTTGTTATTGCTGAGCAAACTGCAGAAGTATAATGTCCGGCTGGTTTGCGCAACCTCTCAACCGCTGGCGGAGTTGACGGCGCAAGGCGCTTATCATCCCAAGCTGTACGAAATATTGAGCAGTCTTAGCATCGGTATCCCGGCGTTGCGGGCACACCGGGAGGATATTCCTGAACTCGCCAATCAAATTTTGTCGCGTTTCGTGGAGTCGGGGGAAGCCTCCTCCACATTGCAGTTCAGCACCGCGGCGCTCAATTGTCTGCGCAATTACGATTGGCCCGGTAACCTGACTCAATTGACCGGTGTGGTGCATTCTTTGGCGTTGACCTGTACCAGCGATGAGATTTCAGTTGAAGCCGTGCAGCAAGCGATGGTTTTTCCGGAATCAGCTTCAACATCGGTCGCGCCGGAAATCCCTCTCGATCTTTCGTTGCGTGAGGCGCGTGATCTGTTTGAGAAAGCTTATTTTGAGCGATTGATCGATCAAGAAAGCGGCAATATGACACGGGTTGCCGAGCGGGCCGGATTGGAGCGAACCCACTTGTACCGCAAAATAAAATTACTGGGAATTAAATTGCGGGGGAACTGATTTTTGGTCAGGATATCCCGCTGCTAGCGGGTTGGTTTTAGGCGCAAAAAAGTGAAGGTCTCTAGTTGTCGTATCTTCTTTCTTAGGGGATAATACCGCATTTTATTTATTTGCCGATACGATGTGTTCCTAATAAATGGGCGCACAGTTCGGTCTTTTCTGTTTGTTGAAAATATTAGGGAGTTAGTATCAATGGGGACATTCAAGGATTTTGACGCGCCGGTATTTAAGGATTTAACCAGTGCGATACGCGCATTGGCGATGGATGCCGTGCAAAAAGCCAATTCCGGTCACCCCGGTATGCCGATGGGTATGGCGGAAATTGCTGAAGTGCTGTGGATTCATCATCTGCGTCATAATCCTGGCAATCCCGCATGGGTTGACCGTGACCGGTTTATTCTTTCCAACGGCCATGGTTCGATGCTGATCTATGCATTATTGCATCTGACCGGCTACGATCTGCCGATGGAAGAAATCAAGAAATTCAGGCAGTTTCATTCAAAAACACCAGGGCATCCTGAATATGGTTACACACCCGGTGTGGAAACCACGACCGGTCCGTTAGGTCAGGGTATTACCAATGCAGTAGGCATGGCATTGGCGGAGAAAGTGCTGGCCGCTGAATTTAACCGTCCCGGCTATAACATCGTCGACCACTTCACTTATGTTTTTCTGGGCGATGGCTGCTTGATGGAAGGTATTTCGCATGAGGCATGTTCTCTGGCAGGCACTTTGGGATTGGGAAAACTGATTTGTTTTTACGATGATAATGGCATTTCCATCGATGGGCACGTGGAAGGCTGGTTTACCGACGATACACCGAAGCGTTTCGAGTCTTACGGCTGGCACGTTGTGCCTAACGTGAATGGCCACGATCCGGTGGCTATCGAGGCGGCAATTGAAGCCGCTAAGAAGATTAATGACAAGCCGTCGATGATTTGCTGCAAAACAGTTATTGGGATGGGGTCGCCGAATATGGCCAATACCCATTCGGTGCATGGTGCTGCATTGGGTGACGCTGAAATAGCCGCAGCACGTCCGCATATCGGCTGGAATCATCCGCCATTTGAAATTCCGCAGCATGTCTATAGCGCTTGGGATGCCAGAGCGAAGGGGCAGAAACTGGAGACCGAGTGGAATGAGAAATTCGCAGAGTATGCGGAGAAATATCCTGCTGAGGCAGCTGAATTCAATCGCCGCATGGCGGGTGAATTGCCTGCCAACTGGCGTGCTCATGCCGACGGTGTTATCAATCAAGTCAATGCAAAAGCGGAAACTATTGCTAGCCGCAAAGCTTCGCAAAATGCGATCGAAGGCTTGGCGCCTGTTTTACCTGAACTAATCGGTGGTTCCGCCGATTTGGCGGGCTCCAATCTGACTTTGTGGTCAGGCTCCAAGGGAATCAGCAAACAGAACGGTGGTAACTACGTATATTACGGTGTGCGCGAATTTGGCATGAGCGCCATGATGAATGGTTTGTCGCTGCACGGCGGCCTGATTCCTTATGGCGCAACTTTCCTGATGTTCTCCGAATATGCGCGTAATGCTTTACGCATGGCGGCACTGATGAAAATCCGCAATATTTTCGTCTTTACGCATGATTCGATCGGTCTGGGTGAAGACGGTCCGACGCATCAACCGGTAGAGCAGACCGCAACCTTGCGTTTAATCCCTAACATGGATGTATGGCGTCCGTGCGATACGGTTGAATCGACCGTGTCTTGGGCGCGTGCCATCGAACGCAAAAACGGTCCGTCGACATTGATATTCAGCCGTCAAAATCTACCGTTCCAAAAACGCGACGCGGCTACCATCAGGTTGATCGATAATGGCGGTTATGTGTTGTCCGAAGCTGGCAACGGTAAGCCGCAAGCCATTCTGATTGCGACAGGTTCAGAAGTAGGTCTGGCGATGAATGCGCAAAAAGCGCTGGCGGACGAAGGCATTCACGTGCGCGTGGTATCCATGCCTTGCACCAATGTATTTGATCGTCAGCAACAATCTTACAAAGACAGTGTCTTGCTGAAGGGCGTTAAGCGTGTTGCGGTAGAAGCGGGCGTGACCGATTTCTGGCGCAAGTATGTTGGTTTGGACGGCGCGGTCGTCGGCATGGACACATTTGGTGAGTCCGCTCCGGCCGATGTATTGTTCAAGCACTTCGGCTTCACTGTCGAGAACGTCGTCAAGACGGTTAAAAGTATTCTCTGAAACGGATTTTAATTTAAAGACCGGAATAGATCCGGCGGACAGGTTTTTTATTTAAGGAGTTTAGAATGACAATAAAAGTAGGTATTAACGGGTTTGGTCGTATCGGGCGTATGGTTTTCCGCTCAGCAGTGCAAAATTTTCCAGATATCGAAATCGTCGCAATCAATGATTTGCTAGAGCCAGATTACTTGGCTTATATGTTGAAGCATGACTCAGTGCATGGCCGCTTTCATGGCGAGGTTTCCATTGATGGCAACACGCTGGTGGTAAATGGCAAAAGAATCCGTCTGACCGCAGTTAAAGATCCAGCCGAACTAAAATGGAATGAAGTGGGCGCGGAAGTCGTCATCGAATCGACCGGTTTATTTTTGACCAAGGAAACTTGTGAAAAACATTTAGCAGCGGGTGCTAAGAAAGTCATCATGTCAGCGCCTTCCAAAGACGATACGCCGATGTTTGTATATGGTGTGAATGATAAATCCTATAAAGGCGAAGCCATTATTTCGAATGCTTCTTGCACCACCAACTGTCTGGCGCCGATCGCTAAAGTACTGAACGACAAATGGGGTATCAAACGTGGCCTGATGACCACCGTGCATGCGGCAACTGCGACGCAAAAAACCGTCGATGGTCCATCCAATAAAGACTGGCGCGGCGGCCGCGGTATTTTGGAAAACATTATTCCTTCTTCAACCGGCGCAGCTAAGGCAGTGGGCGTGGTTATTCCGCAACTGAACAAAAAACTGACCGGTATGGCTTTCCGCGTTCCGACATCGGACGTATCGGTTGTTGACTTGACCTGCGAACTGGAAAAAGAAGCAACTTATGATGAAATTTGCCAAGCAATGAAAGAAGCTTCTCAAGGCTCGATGAAAGGTGTGCTTGGTTATACCGATCAAAAAGTGGTGTCTACCGATTTCCGCGGTGAAAGCTGCACTTCCATTTTCGATGCCGAAGCAGGTATGGCGCTGGATAAAAGCTTCGTCAAAGTCGTTGCATGGTACGACAATGAATGGGGCTATTCCACCAAAGTCTTGGAGATGGTTCGCACCGTCGCCAAGTAGTTTTGTATTCGCAGACTGGCAATCCGAATAATGAAATCCTGATTGCCATCTGATTCTAATAGTTAATTTATTAAGACATAAAGGGTAGCGTTTGCTATCCTTTATACTTTCTTAAAGACAATTCTGGAGTTTATCGTGTCTGTTATTAAACTTGTTGACCTTGATCTTAAAGGTAAACGTGTATTTATACGCGCTGATCTCAATGTGCCCGTGAAAGATGGAAAAGTGACCTCGGACGCGCGGATCACCGCTTCCATGGCGACCATTAATCACTGCATCAAACAAGGCGCCAAAGTGATGGTGACTTCTCACTTGGGTCGTCCCGAAGAAGGTGTATGGACCGAAGAAAATTCACTGAAACCGGTTGCGGATAATATCGCCAGCCGCTTGGGAAAACCCGTGCGCCTGATCAAGGATTGGGTCGATGGCGGATTTGATGTGGCTGCCGGAGAACTGGTGGTGCTGGAAAATTGCCGCATCAATAAGGGTGAAAAGAAAAATGTCGAGGAGACCGCGCAGAAATATGCGAAGTTGTGCGATGTCTTTGTTATGGATGCATTCGGCACCGCGCACCGCGCGGAGGCTTCAACCCACGGCGTCGCAAAATATGCGCCGGTAGCTTGTGCGGGCATTTTGCTGACAGAAGAATTGGATGCTTTGACCAAAGCATTATTAAATCCGGCACGCCCGATGGTAGCGATTGTCGGCGGCTCGAAAGTTTCCACCAAACTGACGGTGCTGGAGTCGTTGTCGGAAAAAGTGGATCAGTTGGTGGTCGGTGGTGGTATCGCCAATACTTTCCTGAAAGCGACCGGTAAAAATGTCGGTAAATCATTGTGCGAAGACGACTTGGTGCCGACAGCCAAAACATTGATGGATAAAATGGCGAAACGCAACGCATCGATTCCCATTGCGGTCGATGTTGTGGTCGGTAAAAAGTTTGATGCGAATGAACCGGCAGTATTGAAAGATGCTGGAGCCGTAGCCGACGATGACATGATTTTTGACATCGGTCCTAAGAGTGCGCAAGAACTGGTGGATATCATCATGAAAGCCGGCACGGTGGTGTGGAACGGCCCGGTGGGTGTGTTCGAGTTCGATCAATTCGGCGCCGGAACCGAGAAAATCGCGCGCGCAATTGCGGATACGAAGGCATTCACGTTGGCCGGCGGCGGTGATACCATTGCAGCTATTCAAAAGTACGACATTTACGACAAAGTTTCCTATATTTCAACCGCAGGCGGTGCTTTCCTGGAATTTCTCGAAGGTAAAAAACTGCCAGCCGTGGAAATACTGGAAATGCGCGCTAAATAACCGGCAACAAAAACTATGATCCGAAGAACCAAAATCGTCGCGACGCTGGGCCCCGCTTGCAGCAATCCAAAAATCTTGGATCGCTTGATACGAGCTGGTGTCGACGTTGTCCGGATCAATTTTTCCCACGGTACGCGCGAACAGCATATCGAATTTGCCGAAATGACCCGCTCATTGGCGCGTGCGGCCGGTTTGACGGTCGGCGTGCTGGCCGATTTGCAAGGGCCGAAGATACGCGTCGGCAAATTCGAGCACGGCAAAATCCGGCTTGAAGTCGGCGATCAGTTTATTTTAGATGCCAATTGTGAGCTGGGTA
The DNA here is from genome assembly GCA_018240285.1 of Pseudomonadota bacterium. Lineage (GTDB taxonomy): Bacteria > Pseudomonadota > Gammaproteobacteria > Burkholderiales > Nitrosomonadaceae > Nitrosomonas. The sequence continues at coordinate 70,432 of JAFEGA010000025.1, forward strand.
ATCAGGAACGCGTCGGCTTGGACTATAAAGAACTGCCGAATGACCTGGAAACCGGCGCCACGCTGATGCTGGACGATGGCCGTATTGTGTTGGGTGTTTCGCATGTGAAGGGACATCAAGTATTCTGTGTGGTCGAGCAGGGCGGCATATTGTCGAACAATAAAGGCATCAACCGCAAAGGCGGCGGACTCGGCGCACCGGCATTGACCAGTAAGGATCTGGAAGACATCAAAACCGCTGCGGAATTCGGTGCGGATTATTTGGCCGTATCGTTTGTCCGCTCCGGTGACGATATCCGTCAGGCGCGCGCATTGCTGCATGAAGCCGGTGGTAGAGGCATGGTCATGGCCAAGATCGAACGCTCCGAAGCCATTTTGGCGCTGGATGATATTCTCGAAGCATCGGATGCGATCATGGTAGCGCGCGGTGACTTGGCGGTTGAAGTCGGCGATGCGGCCGTTCCAGCCCTGCAAAAACGGATGATCCGCTCGGCACGGGCCAACAATAAAACCGTTATTACCGCTACGCAGATGATGGAATCGATGATTACCAATCCAATTCCGACACGCGCCGAAGTTTCCGATGTGGCCAACGCAGTATTGGACGGCACTGATGCGGTGATGCTATCGGCGGAATCCGCCGCCGGTGAGTATCCGGTGGAGGCGGTTGAAGCGATGGCACGGGTTTGCCTGGAAGCGGAAAAGGAATACTTGGTCAACACCGACCGGCGCATGCAGAATATTAACCCGGCTTCGATCGAAGAAGCGATCGCCCGTGCGACGATGCATACCGCCAGCGGTTTGCAGATTCGCGCCATCGCCGCATTGACGCAAAGCGGCGTGACGGCTTTGTTGATGTCGCGCCGGAGCTCCAAAGTACCTATCTTCGCTTTGAGTCCGAATGAAGAAACGCGCCGCAGGGTGACTTTATTCCGCGGCGTTTATCCGGTCGAATTCGGCGCGGGATTGAACGATCCGGAAGAAATCTTGAACTTGGCGGAGCAAGAATTGCTCAACCGCGGTGTAGTGCGGAATGGCGATATCATGGTGATGACGATTGGTGAACCGGTCGGTAAAACCGGCGGCACCAATACGATGAAGATTATCAAGGTCGGTGAGTGGAAAACTAGGCAAGGTATTGATGCAACTTGAACGATTGGTTGCATTACGGATCAGATAAGCGCACCGGCAATCACGCAAGAAATAATCAAGCGGTATGCATGCGGCATAATCGCATATACTAACGGCTATAGAATTTTATTAAGTAAATATAAGGAGATCTAAATGGCACTCGTATCACTAAGACAACTGCTCGACCACGCGGCGGAAAACGGTTACGGTTTACCGGCTTTCAACGTCAACAACCTGGAACAGATCCAAGCGATCATGCAAGCCGCGGATGAATGCAACAGTCCGGTCATCATGCAAGGTTCCGCCGGTGCGCGCAAATATGCCGGTGAAGCATTTTTGCGTCACTTGATTGAAGCAGCTGTTGAATCCTATCCGCATATACCGATTGTGATGCACCAGGATCATGGGGCTTCTCCCTCCGTTTGTGTCAATGCAATCCGCAGCGGTTTCTCGAGCGTCATGATGGACGGTTCTCTGCAAGCCGATGCTAAAACACCATCGACCTACGAATACAACGTCAAAGTCACATCGGATGTCGTGAACATCGCGCATTCCGTCGGTGTTTCCGTCGAAGGCGAATTGGGTTGCCTGGGATCTCTGGAATCCGGTATGGGCGAAGCGGAAGACGGACATGGTGCGGAAGGCGTGTTATCACACGATCAACTGCTGACCGATCCGGAAGAAGCCGCCGATTTCGTCCGTAAAACCGGCGTGGATGCCTTGGCGATTGCCATCGGAACCTCGCACGGCGCGTACAAATTTACCCGCAAACCCACCGGCGATATTCTGGCGATCCAACGCATCAAGGAAATCCACGCACGCATTCCCAATACCCACCTGGTAATGCACGGCTCCAGCTCGGTACCGCAAGAATGGCTGGAAATCATCCGTCAATTCGGCGGCGACATCAAAGAAACCTACGGTGTTCCGGTCGAAGAAATTCAACAAGGGATCAAATACGGCGTGCGTAAAGTCAATATCGACACCGATATCCGCTTGGCCATGACCGGCGCAATCCGCCGCAGCCTGGAAAAAGACAAAAGCAATTTCGATCCGCGTAAATTCCTGAAAGAAGCGACCGCAGCGGCCAAAGACATTTGTAAAGCACGCTTCGAAGCCTTCGGTTGTGCCGGACAAGCCGGAAAAATCAAACCGATTTCTCTGGAAAGTATGGCAAATCGCTATGCTAAAGGCGAATTGAACGCGGTTATTAAGTAAGTCAAGTTTTTTGGTTTTTATGTATCTATGATTGGTGGTGCAGATTCGCATCGTCAATCATAGATACTACACAGAAATTTCCATGATCTTTCTCATGTAATAAATTCATAACTGTACCTGTAAAGGCTTAATCAAATTCTCGGAATAGTCTTCTTTGGTTTATCCTGTCATTGTGAAGAACTTAGTTAAGATGAATTGGAGATAGCTTTAGGTAACTGAATCGTATCTGAAGCTGATATTCTGATGCCACAGCCTTTCAAAGTTGATCATGTAATTCAGTTTGGACCGAATACTGTACTCGAACGCCCTACACTTGCAGCAGAAATTGGCAATGTATGTGCCAATTGGAATTTGATAGAGCAGCAATTAATGATGCTTTATGCTCTGTTGATGGGTGATTATTTACCAAAACAACCCCCAGGCTTTGCTCCGCCGACTCACCCGGTTGCTCATCAGATATTTGATGCATTGAATGCTCTCAATCCAAGGGTAGAGTTGTTGGAAAAAATGCTTGCTTGGCGTGCCTCAAAAGATGAGGTGAAGAACTTTAAAGAAGTGATCTGGCCGGGATTACGAAAGCGTTTTTCAGAAAGAAGTATGGTTGCTCACGGAGTTTGGGGTATATGTGAAGCATATCCTGATGCCCTTATTCTTGTTCCAATATATGGAAATAGAATGATTTGGAAGAAAACTGACTTTCAGGATGTTTCACACCGAATTCTTGAAGAGCATAAGCGCCTTGCTACACTTTTTTCGAGTCTTTATGAGAATAGAGAAAATAGCCGCGGGTTTGAGTGATGGTATAGAAGTATCGGTGTTTTTTACCTATTTTAGAGAATACCCGTGTAAAAGAATTGTCATCGATCTTTAGGAGGAACATACCCCGCCGCCTGTTCTGCCCCCTCTCCAAAAAAATGCGCTTCCATTTGTTCCGCCAGGTATTTGCGTGCTTTCGGGTCTGACAGGTTCAAACGATTCTCGTTGACCAGCATGGTTTGGTGCTTGATCCATTGATTCCAGGCTTCTTTCGATACATTCTCGAAAATTCGCTTGCCCAGTTCGCCGGGGTAGGTTTGAAAATCCAGTCCTTCGGCCTCGCGGCCCAATTTGATGCATTTCACCATTCTTGCCATTTGTTGTATTCACTCCAAGTCGGTTAAGAAAGCTCTGAAAAACTACTGCGCTCGGTCATGCTGTGTTGAAATCAGACTCAAAATGCTCATTTACATCTTGTAAACTGCGCTTTTTCATCTGATTCCGCCTTGCCTGACCGTCGCTCGCTACCTTTTTCAGAGCTTTCTTAAAGATATTCAGGAAGAAAAAAACCGGCATTATGAAACGTTCATTTGGCTGAGTAAACTATCCCGGTAAATTTTCTTTACGAACTACAAATGCTTGATCAGCACTTTCGAACGGCGCTGATAATTGTATAAATTCTGCTTAGCTTTGGGTAATTCGGCTGGGGTAGCGGGATTAAAGCCGTGTTCGATAAACCAATGCGTGGCATGTGTGGTGAGAACGAACAGTTTGTGGATATCCTGCGCGATGGTTTTATTTTCGATCTGCTTGAGCAAGCGTTCGCCGTGTCCCTGGTCGCGGTAATCCGGGTGGATCGCCAAGCAGGCGAGTTCGCAGGCGTGTTCTTCAGGGAATGGGTACAGTGCGGCGCAGCCGAGGATGACGCCGTCGTGCTCGAGTACGGTAAAACGGTCGATTTCGATTTCCAGCAATTCACGGCCGCGCCTGACCAGAATGCCTTCGGCTTCGAGCGGCTCGATCAGTTGCAGAATACCACCGACATCGTCGATGCGCGCTTTGCGTAGCGCTTGCAGCGTTTCCTGCGAGATCATGCAGCCAATGCCATCGTGCGTGAAAAGCTCTTGCAGAATGGCGCCATCGTTGTGACGGCTGATCAGATGCGTACGCGCGACACCCATTTCACAGGCTTTGGTGGCTGATTGCAGCGCTGGCAAGACGGTTTCGGGTATTTTGCGTGCGTCGGCGGGAATTTTCTGCTCCAGCAGCAATTTGCTTTCGGCAACGGTCAATTCGCGCGGTAGCATTCCGGCTTTGTTTCCTTCGGATGCTTTGCAATCGATGGCATCCAGCAGAAAAATCAATTTCTCGGCTCGCAATGCGATGGCGATTTCGGTCGCAACATTTTCCAGCGTCAAGTTGAAAATTTCACCCGTGGGTGAATAACCAAGCGGTGAGATCAGCACCACATCGCCTTGTTCCAGCCGGGAATGTATCGCCGATGCATTGATCTTGCGCACTTTTCCAGTGTGCATCAGGTCGATGCCTTGAATCACGCCCTGCGGACAAGCAGTGACGAAATTTCCGCTGGTGACGCGGATGGCGGCGTTGGCCATCGGTGAATTGGGTAAGCCCATCGACAGCAATGCAGCGATTTCGTGATGTACGCGTCCCACGGCTTCCTTGACGCACTGCAACGCGGCAGGGTCGGTGACGCGCATGCCCATAATCGTTTGCGTTTCCAATTGCGATTCGTCTAAGCGCAACTGGATTTGCGGACGCGCGCCGTGCACCAGCACCAGCCGGACACCGAGACTGGCAAGCAAATTGACGTCGTGGATAAAATTGACAAAGGCCGCGTTCGTGACCATTTCGCCGCTAAAACCGATGACGAAGGTTTTTCCTCTGAACGCATTGATATACGGAGCAACCGAGCGGAACCAGGCGACAAATTCAGCGGGTGTATTCATGGTGTGTGAAGATGGCGGATTTTTGTTCATACAATCGACTAGAAATCGCCCCATAGGGTTTGTATCGCGGCGATTGCGGCCAAAGCGGCGCTTTCGGTGCGCAGGATGCGCTTTCCTAGCCGTATGGGTATAAAACCGCTGTGCAAGATGGCGGCTTCTTCTTCCGCCGTAAATCCGCCTTCGGGACCGGTCACAAGCGTTATATGGGCGTTGGCAGCAGGTTTTACGATGTCATGTAGACTTTGCGTGGCTACCGGAGAAAGCATGAAGCGTAAATCGTGAGGCGATTTGTCCGTTTTTTTTTGGCTCAGCCAGTACGGCAGTGCCATCAGCGGAGATACCTGTGGTACTTGATTCCTGCCGCATTGTTCGCATGCGGAAACGACGATTTTTTGCCAGTGCTGCTGGCGTTTGCTGGCGCGCTCACCGGAGAGGTGCACAATGCTGCGCGCGGTGGAAACCGGTTGAATGTGCGTTACACCCAGCTCTACCGCTTTTTGTATGATCCAGTCCATCTTTTCGTTAACGCAGATCGCCTGCGCAAGTTCGATGAGCAGCGGTGATTCACGGTCAATGTCGTGATAAGCGCCGACCAGAACGGTTGTGCCGGATTTTCTAACAAGGTCGATGTGCGCGGAGAATTCACCGCCTTGGCCATTGAACAACGTAACCGCATCGCCTTTTTTTAGCCGCAACACTTGCGCGGCGTGATGCTGATTGGCATCGGATAATTCGATGAGCTGTCCGGCGGAAATTTCCGCGGGGTGATAGAAACGCGCGTGCATGATGGGAGTTTAGCCGGGGTAAGTAACCATTTCGATAAATAGACTCATGATAATATAGCACGTTATGCATCCGGCATTGTCTGACCGCTGTTTCGATTTGCAACGCGGCAAGCTGGAAAAGCAATTTTTAAGAATACATTGTAGGAGAAAAAGATATGGCAAGTTTGGAAACACCGGTCTGCGATTTTGGCTGGAAAGCGGTTGATTTTGATTTATTGGGTATCGACGGCAAACGTTATAACCTGGCTGCGGCAAAAGGAGAAAACGGTTTGCTGGTGATGTTCATTTGCAACCATTGTCCGTACGTCAAAGCGGTGCAGGATCGCATCATTCGCGATGTGAATGAGTTGAAGCCGCACGGTATCAATGCCATTGCCATCATGTCGAACGATCCGGCCGATTATCCGGAAGATTCGTTCGACAATATGGCGCTGGTGGCGAAAAAACTGAATTATCCTTTCCCGTACGTTTGGGACGAAACGCAGGAAATCGCCAAAAAGTATGGTGCGGTGTGTACGCCAGATTTTTTCGGCTTCAATAACAAATTGGAGTTGCAGTACCGTGGGCGGCTGGATGCGTCACGTAAAGAAGCGGCGCCTGCCGATGTGCGCCGTGATTTGTTCGAAGCCATGCTGCAAGTGGCTAAAACTGGCCGCGGTCCGGCGGAGCAAATTCCGAGTATCGGTTGTTCGATTAAGTGGCGTGTGGAGTAAATGTGCTGGAAAAAGTAATCACGGCAGTAAAAGAAGTTGCGCAGCAGGTCATCATGCCGCGCTATTTGCGAGTAGACCGGCAAATTAAATCGGACGGTAGTTTCTTTACTGAAGCCGATGTAGCAGCGCAGCAGGCTTTGCTGGATAAATTGCAGGCGATTCATCCCGCCGCTGCGATGGGTGAGGAAATGACCAAGCAGGAGCAAGAGGCGCAATGGATCAAGGGGCAATCCGGATTGTGGAGTATCGATCCGATCGATGGCACGTCCAATTTTCTTAACGGATTACCGTACTTCGCCATTTCGGTGGCCTTCATGGAACAGGGGAAAAGTGTTCTGGGGGTGATCTACAACCCGGTGACTGACGAGATGTTTTATGCCACAAAAGGTGGCGGTGCTTTTTTGAGTGGCGTTGCATTGCCGCTGAAGAAACATGTGCCGGCATTATCCGGCGCGATGGCCAATGTCGATTTGAAACGGCTGGACCGGAAATTTGCCGCCCGGGTGGCGGCTTATCCGCCGTTTGCCTCGCAGCGTAATTTTGGCGCGTGCGCGCTTGAATGGTGCTATACCGCCGCCGGTTATTTTGATTTATATCTGCATGGCGGACAAAAGCCGTGGGATTACGGCGCGGGGTCGTTGATTCTCGCCGAAGCGGGTGGGCATATGTGCGGTTTCGAGCACGACGATTACTGGGCCGGGTCGCCGTGGCAGCGATCCGTGATTGCGGCACTGAATCCCGGGTTATTTGCGCAGTGGCGCGATTGGGTGCGCGAAAACCGGAAAGGATAGGCTGTTCAATTGAAAATCATCATTCTAGGTGCAGGCCAAGTCGGTTCATCGGTGGCTGAAAGCTTGGTCAGCGAAGCCAATGACATCACGATGGTCGATGTCGATCCCAAGCGTTTGGCGTTATTGCAGGATCGTCTGGATTTACGCACCGTCGTCGGCAATGCTTCGCATCCGTCGGTGCTCGTCAATGCCGGCGCGCCCGATGCGGATATGGTGCTGGCGGTCACCGAACACGATGAAACCAATCTGGTGGCATGCAAGCTGGCTGCCACGCTCTTTAATACACCGACTAAAATTGCACGTATCCGCTCCACCGAATACTTGGCGCACCCGGAAATTTTTTCCACGGAAAACTTCTGTGTTGATTTTGCCATTTCTCCGGAACAGATTCTGACCGAATATATCGAGAAACTGGTCGAGTTTCCTGAAGCTTTGCAAGTACTCGACTTTGCGTCGGGGAAAGTGAGTCTGGTTGCGGTGCGCGCGTTAAAAGGCGGCTCATTGGTCGGGCAGCAGTTGCAGCAATTGCGTAAAAATATCCCCAATGTGGATACCCGCGTGGCGGCTATTTTCCGCCAAGACCGGCCGATTATTCCGGAAGGAGATACCGTCATCGAGGCGGAAGATGAAGTATTCTTTATTGCCGCAACAGAAGATATCCGCACGGTGATGCGAGAGCTGCGCAAAATGGATAGACCGGTCCGGCACGTCATGATTGCCGGTGGCGGAAGAATCGGTAAGCGTCTCGCAATGACATTGGAAAAAGATTACCAGGTGAGAATTATCGAACGCGACTACCCGGCTTGCGAGCGCTTGGCGGGTGAATTGAGTAATACCTTGGTGCTGCATGGCGATGCCACGGATGAAGATTTGCTGGAAGATGAAAATATCGCCGAGATGGATTTGTTTTGCGCGCTGACCAACGATGAAGAGAACAATATTATGGCCGCGCTGCTGGCGAAGCGCATGGGAGCTCATAAAGTCATCGCATTGATCAACCGGCGTGCGTATGTGGATCTGGTACAAGGTAGCCGCATCGATATTGCGATTTCGCCCGCGCAAGTGACGATCGGCTCACTCCTCGCGTACGTGCGTCATGGCGATGTTGCTGCCGTGCACAGCTTGCGGCGCGGTGCGGCGGAGGCATTGGAGCTGGTTGCGCATGGCGATGCGCGATCGTCCAAAGTGGTCGGGCGCAAAGTTGAAGAAATCAAACTGCCGAAAGGTGCGACCATTGGTGCAATCGTGCGCGGCTTGCCGAAATCGGAAGCATTGTTCGGTGAAAGTCTTGTTTCCGGGCAGGAAGCGGAATTATCGGAATCGATTCATGCGGCGCGCGTTATCATCGCGCATCACGATACGGTGATTGAATCGGAGGATCATGTGATCTTATTCGTGATCAACCGCAAAATGATTCGCGAAGTGGAAAGACTGTTTCAGGTAAGTGTCGGTTTTCTATAGCCAATAACCCTATGAATCGTTTGTTTGCGGTCGTTAACGTGCTCGGCAAGATGGTGCTGGTATTTGGCCTGACCATGCTGATTCCGCTGGGTTTGGCGATAGGGAGCAATGACGGTACGCACCTGGTCTTTGGAAAATCCATCATCGTTACGCTGGGCAGCGGGTTGATCATGTCGATTGCAACGCAGCGCTTTAAGCGCGAATTGCAGACACGGGATGGCTTCTTGCTGGTTGTGCTGGTGTGGTCTGCGCTGCCCGCGTTTGCCATGCTGCCGCTGCTGTTGCAGCTTCCGGAACTTAATCTCAGTATGGCCTATTTTGAAGCAGCTTCAGGTCTGACCGCGACGGGTGGCACGGTGTTATCGGGTTTGGATGCGTTGCCGCCATCCATTAATTTATGGCGCGGCGAAATGGTATGGCTTGGCGGTATGGGATTAATCGTATTGGCGGTCGCGATTTTGCCATTGCTGGGTGTGGGCGGCCGGCAATTGCTGAATGCCGAGATACCGGGGCCGATGAAGGAAAATAAACTGACGCCGCGTATCGCCGAGACCGCGAAGGGGCTGTGGTCCATTTATGCGAGTCTGACATTGGTTTGTATTGTTGCTTATAAGTGGGCCGGTATGAATTGGTTCGATGCGGTGATGCATGCATTCACGACTTTAGGGCTAGGCGGTTTTTCTTCGCATGATGCGAGTTACGCTTACTGGGATTCGCCGCTCATCGAAGCGGTCGCGATCGTATTCATGTTGATTGCCGGGATAAATTTTGCCACGCATTTTCTGGTATGGCGGGCTAAAAGTCTGACTTTTTACCGGTATGACTCTGAGGCGGGGTGGTATATCGTGATTGTGTTTGCGAGCTGCTTGGGTCTGGCATTTTATCTATGGTTTTCCGGTGTTTATACGGAGTCGCTGACTGCATTGCGTTACGCTGCTTTTAACATAGTTTCGGTGGCGACAACCACGGGCTACAGTAATACCGATTACAGCTTGTGGCCGATATTTGCGCCGCTCTGGATGCTGTTTTTATCCGGATTTTGCACCTCATCGGGTTCTACTGGAGGCGGTATTAAAATGATACGGGCGCGAATTTTGTATCAGCAGCTGTATCGCGAAATTATCACGATTATGCATCCGACCGCTGTTATTCCAGCGAAATTAGGTAGAAGCGTGCTGGCAAACCGGGTCATTCTTGCGGTGCTGGTATTTCTGTTTGTGTATACGGCGAGTATTGTATTGATGACGCTCCTTTTAACGCTCAGCGGATTGGATATCATCACTTCCTTTTCTGCAGCAGCGGCTTGTATCAATAATTTGGGCCCGGGTCTCGGCGATATTGGGCCGGCAACGACATACGCATCGCTGACAGATTTTCAAACTTGGGTTTGCAGCTTTGCTATGTTGCTGGGTAGACTGGAGTTTTTCACAGTGCTCGCTATATTTACGCCGGCATTCTGGCGGAAATAAAATTTAATAATGGAATGCTGGTTTTATAAGCTGTTGCCAAATTTTCTTGAGGAGTATGGGTGGATAATGCCGCTGTATTGAAAGGTATTAAAGTGATGGTGATCGATGACAGTAATACAATCCGGAAAAGTGCCGAGATTTTTTTGAGGCCTTATGGTTGCCAGGTTATTTTGGCGGAAGACGGATTTGAGGCGATGTCAAAAATTGTGGAGAACCAGCCTGATATTATTTTTGTTGATATCACGATGCCGCGGCTGGATGGTTATCAAGCCTGTAAATTAATCAAAAATAATCCAATTTACCAATCTATACCGGTAATTATGTTGTCCAGCAAAGATGGCTTATTTGATAAAGCACGAGCCAGGATGGCAGGGTCGAATGATTATCTGACAAAGCCATTTACCGCGGAGGGTTTATTGAGCATAATACGAAGTTATACTTTGCAGTCAAATTGAGTAGCGTATTTTGGTGTTGAGAATGCAATTTATATCTTCAATTGAGCTTAGTAAGAAAGATTGAATTTGTTTTGAATGTACCTGAAAATATTCTCTTAATGTTTGTATGTGAAGTAGAATCAGGCATGCCATAAGTAAAAATCCCTTGAGAAGTGGAGGGG
>JAFEGA010000026.1 GCA_018240285.1 Pseudomonadota bacterium
TAAACTTTTAACCGGACACTACTGTGTCAACACTACTCATAACTCACGGGTACTCTTTGTATGCCAATTGAGCTTCTTCCACATTTTTTGGATATTGGAATTGCTAATTTCTGAAATGTTTTTAGAAGGATATACACAAAAAATATAATCACATAATTTCATTGTATCCTAGTTAGTGTAAAAATCAATTTCAGGTCTTTTTTATATCCACGATCCAATGTGTAGCTGGTGCTGCGCATTCGATCAAAGTTGGGCCTCCTTGCAACAAGAATTGCCGCGAGATGTTGAGGCCGTTTATCTGCTTGGTGGATTGGCGCCAGATACTACGGAGCCGATGCCGCGCCGAAAATGATCCGGGTCATTCAAAATGCGTATTATCAAAAAGCCATGAACCATCGCTTGCGGAAACGTTACAGCAATGTGCTCGCGAGATCGGATTGGATCCTCAGTTTTTTAGCGATGATTTGATCAATCCGGCGATAGAACAGGAGCTGCAACACGAAATCCAATTGGTGCGCGCTATGGAAGCTTATTCCTATCCTTCGTTGCGGCTGGTACAGAACGATACCGTATTTCCCATTTCCGTAGATTACCGCAATCATCGCACTACCGCAATCATCGCACTATGCTGGATGAGATCAATGATCATCTCGGGGAGTGATGAGAAACAGCTGCACTCCAGCATGTTGCATCGAAATCAGGCACGAATACTCATTTCACACTCGTAAATTGCACTTTTTATTTTATCAAACTAATGCGTGTTGGCGGCCAGCGCACGTAAATCGGTTTCCCATCCTTTGAGTTTGTTGCCCGCGTGCTTACGCTGCTGGTGATCGGTACTGTTGTGCATGCTTGCGATGAAGCCGCAGGTGTGCTCGGCCAATTTCAATTGGTATGCCCGGTAGTCCGGGTCGTCGGAGCGGTGCGTGTGGGCAATCAGTTTCCGTAATGAAGCCATGGCCAGTTCAGGCGCGGCGGATTCGGCGGCGAGCTGGCGCAGCGTTCGCAGGGTTTCTTGTTGCCGCCGCTGGCGTTCGGCCAGCCACACCTCGGGATTGAATGGGGATGCTTCAAGGCTGGCGATGATTAAGCGCCGCTGGGTTTGGTCAATATCACCGTAAAGATTCTCGATGCGTTTGACCGTCCGCTTGATCGATGCGCGCAGCCGGTCTTCGGGATCGGGTTGCAGGAAATCCTCGCGCAGTTCCTCGTTACTCTTGGCGTAACGTTTTTCGAGATGGCGCCACTGCGTTTCACCCAAACGCAACACCACCGGTGTGCCGAGGTGCGCGGCGTGATCGAAAGCGGGCGCGACGATAGTTTGCAGTTCTTCGGACCATCTACAGACTTGCTCCGGTGTCAGCGGGCCGTCGACCCGGCTGCGTATGTCGGCTAACCAATCCGCGTATTCCGGCAACTGGTTGGCGCGGTGCCAGCCAAACCATTGGTGAATGGCCTGTTTGGCGTGCGGCGCTTGTTCCCGGCTGAAATCGACATAACCATCGAGCCACCACCAAATCATTTGCGGCCCGTTATCATAGCCCAGACGCACCATGCTGCAGCCGCTGAACAGCAGCAGCACAGCGATCAACGCGATTCGTGCGAGTGATTTGCGTAAGGTGTGCGGCATGATGATTGTCGTCCATTCAAACGTAAGCAGATGGGAATTTTACCGCAATCGCGCCGGTCATTTTTGATGTGATGAGTCATTCAGAATCGCTAGGATTTCCGCGCCTTTGGCGATAACATTGCGGGACTTCTATTTTGGGCTCTTGCAAATGCATGCTCCGCGAATTTTCTACATTCATGACCCCATGTGCAGCTGGTGCTACGCCTTCAGCCAAAGCTGGGCTGCGTTGCAACGGGATTTGCCGCGCGATATAGAGATTGTCTACCTCGTTGGCGGCCTGGCGCCGGACACCGCGGAACCGATGCCGCCCGCAACGCAAAAAATGGTGCAACAGGCTTGGCAGCGCATCGAACAAACCGTCCCCGGTGTGCATTTCAATTGGGATTTCTGGTCGCGCAACACACCGATCCGCTCAACGTATCCGGCCTGCCGGGCTGTTCTGGCAGCCAAAAAGCAGCGCGTGGACGCTGAACTGGAAATGATACGCGCCATACAGAGTGCCTATTATCAACAAGCAAAGAATCCATCGCTGCCGGAAACCTTGCAAGCATGCGCTCATGCAATTGGTTTGGATGTAGAGACTTTTATCGAAGACCTGAAAAGTCCGGCGATAGAAAGTGAATTACAGCATCAAATTCAACAGGCAAGAAGCCTGGATGTTTATTCCTATCCGTCTTTGCGGTTGGTGCATAACAATGCCGTGTTTCCGGTTGCAATCGATTATTTGGATCATCGCACCATGCTGGATGAGATAAAAAACAAGCTTTGAAAACTACAGCTTAATCCATCCGTTTCATCCTGGCATTTGTGCATGACAATTTGAAACCAAGCACATACCGCCAAAACCTTTCATTGCCGTGCCGAGCTCATTCAGCACTTTCTGCGCCCTATCTTCTTTGCAAGCAAGAATTATCACAATGTTTTCATCTGTTATCAGAACATCATCGGGATTGCGGATACCCCGCGATCCGATACCGCCAGCATTCTTGAAAACGGTATATCCACGCACCTCGGATCTCTCCAGCAATTCCGTCAACTGATCGACATACTCCGCTCCAATTACGATTTCGAATCTTTTCATTACTATCGAATCATCCATCGATTCCTCTCCCAAACTTCAATTAATTATTACTCACCAATCCGGACGCCCCCGTGGGCATATTTCAATGATTTTCCAGGCACAAGCACGGGGGCGCAATCCACACTCCGCTTAGCCCGAGCTGTTATCTCTTATAGTTTCAAGATGAACAGGACGACCGGTTTCCACCTGGGCAACCTGATAAATCCTGTAGTGTTTCTTCGTCGCAGACGGCTCTGTAAAAGCGGCCAAGTAAAACGTAATCGTGTAAAGAATCGTGATTGCATAAACTACAACCAGCTGCGGTGCTTTAAATAACTCTTTAGTTTCCATTTATTACTCCTCTTTTAGGATGTTGACCGGTTATTCATACCACCCGGCAAAAAGCGCATCGCCGGTTTGAATAAATATCCAGGTTAATAATACGTTCTTTCAGGTTGACAATAAAACTACTGCCTTATCAACCAATCACTCTCTCACGAAATGATCAAAGAACAAACAAAGTAAGGATCGATATATAATAGTCATTTAAATGCAATAACAAAGACCCCATCAATTAAAGGTACAAATTAAATATCTCACCTTGGAATAGATCATATAGATTGAATGTCTAGGTGATAAGTCCAATAAAGCGAAACATTTTGTTTCCGAATTAGATACAATGACACGATGCAAGATCTTAATCTTTTCGTCATATTTGCGCGGGTGGTAGAAACAGGCAGCTTCGCCGAAGCGGCGCGGCGCATGGACATCTCGCGTTCAGCGGTGAGCAAAGCCGTTGCAAAACTTGAGAAGGATCTCAGCACCCGCTTACTGCTCCGCAGCACGCGACATCTCAGCCTGACGGAAGCCGGTATCGCGCTCTCGGAACATGTGAAACGCATTCTGGAAGAAGCCGAACACGCCGAGCGGGCCATCAATAGCCTTCATGACGAACCGCGCGGAACCCTGAAAGTGAGCACGCCAAGCTCATTTGGAACGCGCCATATCGCCCCGGCGCTGCCTTGTTTTCTCGCGCGCTACCCTGAGATCAAAGTTGACTTAACCATTACCGATCATCCGGGCGATTTGATTGAAGAAGGGTATGACGTGCAAATCCGCGTGACCAATGAACCCGACCCTAATCTGGTAGCACGCAAGATTGCGCCTGTCCGCCGCATATTGTGCGCAACCCCGCAGTATTTTCAGCAATGGGGCACACCCCAAACCCCGGCGGAACTTGTAAAACACAACTGCCTGGATTGCGCGCTCTCACCCGAACAAGGCTATTGGCGCTTCGATGGGCCGGAAGGCAAGATCAAGGTTCCGATCTCCGGAACCCTGCGGATCAACGATAACGATGCACTCGCGCAAGCAGTGCTGTATGGATTAGGCATTGCTTTGCTGCCCACGTATACGATTGGCATGGAACTGCAAAAAGGGCGGTTGCAAATAGCGCTGCCGGATTACCTGTCTGTGGAGCGTCATATTTACGCCTGCTATCTCCCCAGCCGGCATTTACCCATAAAAATACGCGCTTTTATTAATTTCCTAGCGGAGCATGTCGGCGACATGCCTTATTGGGACCGGTCTTTAGCATAAAGACTGTATATTGCTGTCTCCGCTCCTTTTAAACTACATGTTAGGACTCATAAAATGCAGCAGTTTTCCTATGCCAAAACATTACTTCTACATTGGGGCATTAGCATTGAAGATATTCCCACATCAGATATAAAACAAAAGAAAGAAGCTGACTTTCTGGTCAAATTCGATAATGCCGTCGTACTCATCGAAGAAAAAACAAAGGGAGACGATCCAACTTACCTGACACAGCGAACAGAAGAGCTTGAGCGCGGCGAAATACATTCTAAAACACTACCAACCTCTCGCAACGAAACGCTTTCTGGTTTGGTTAGAGATGCGTCTCATCAACTGCGCTCATCATCGGAAAAGCATCATGACTTTCGGCTAATGTGGTTCACTGCAACTGGTGCGCATGCAGAGGGCAAGTATGAACAGTTTATAACAACGCTGTATGGTCGAACCAATATTATGGAAATGAATGCAGATCAACACAGATGTTGCTACTACTTTCGGAATGCAGACTTCTTTCGCAGAGCAGAAGTAATCGATGGCGCTATCGTTGCTTATACAGATGGAAAGCGCCTTTCGGCGAAACTATGCCTGAATTCTCTGTCACCTCGGTACGAGGCGCTTAAACGATCTGCGGTAGTCAAACCCTTTGGCACAGCCGTGGAAGATCCGTCTGCTCAGGAAGCCGACGGAACCGCATTCATTCTTGATGGCGACTTAGATAGAAAGAATGAAGCTGCCTTGCTTGCCTATCTGCAAAATAAGTACAAAACGGCACCGCTTATGAATATTGATCTTGCCTGTACGTACGCATCCATCCGGCTTTCCCAAAAAGAACCTTAACGAAGAGATCAACCGGGTTGTCCCTGGAAGCAAAACACAGATTAAGTTGCCTCGATTTTCCAAAAGCAAAATGGTTTAAGTAGCGAAAAAAATGAAGAATCAAACCAGTTATTCACCGGAACAAACTCACCGCGCATGAATCAATTGACGTGGCACGGGTATCGTCGAGTTCATTTTCGGCGCGGTCAGTTTCGTGCTCCAGCGGATGAACGGCAGATCCTGGTTTACCGCAGTGCGCGTAGTTGCCACGTACCGGTTGCAATCCACGCTTCTGCCGGTAATTTCATTGATCCATTCTTCACGGATTTTCTCGGGTGCTAGTGTCGCAACGGTTAGCCGTTCGCATAGTTCGTAATTGGCCGACCATTGGTTGCGCAGTTGCCGCTGCGCTGAGTCGCCGCCGTGGATCGAGTATGAAGCGCAACCGGCCAGCAGCAGGATGGGTACGATGAGTAGTGATTTCATGATGGTGTGCATAGGAATGTGGTGATCCGTTTTTTACCAAATCTTGGTGGCCGCAAAAGCCACGCCGTTTGGCAGAGAGCAGACATAATTGGGATTGATCGGGCGGCATGATTTCTGGGTCAACGTTAATGTCGTCGCTGAAGTAAAGACGACATCGGTGACGGCATCGATATTGTCGTTAATCAAACGCGTCAGCCGCACCGTGCCGTCCTTGATGTCGCCCCACGATGCGCCCCAGCGTCTATTGCCATCCAAATCGGGCGGATTAAGACCGGCAAAAATCAACCGGCCGTTATTCTCCGAGATCATTAAATAACCCGCTTCCGGCAAATCGTCTATCGTCCAGATACCGTCGTAAGTACCGGCAGCGTGAACCAATCCGGCATGCAGGCACAAAAGCAACGCACCGATGATTTTTTTCATTGTCTTATCTCCTCAATATAAAAACAGAGCCGCGCTCTGGCTAAGGAAGTTCTGAAAAAGGTAGCGAGCGATGATCAGGCAAGGCGGAATCCGGTGAGAAAGCGCAATTTACATTGAGTAAATGAGCATTTTGAGCCTGATTTCAACGCAGCTTGAACGAGCGCAGTAGTTTTTCAGCGCTTCCCTAGCGCCGTTTCTGCCCCAAGATCGACCCCAGCACGCCGCGAGTAATTTCGCGCGCAATCGACGAACCGACCGAACGGGCGGCGCTTTTCGCAAAGGCATCGAGCACGCTTTCGCGGCGTCCGCCGCGCTTATTAGACGAACCCAGCAGCAAATCGCCCAGACCGGCCAGGATTCCCTCGTCCGCCGGTTTTCGCAAGCTTCCGGGTGCCGTGGTTTGCGCTGAATTGCCGTGCGGTTTATCCGCGCCGCTGCGCGCTTGCAGCAATTCAAACGCGCTTTCGCGGTCGATTTCCTGCTCGTAGACACCGGCCACAATCGACGACTGCATCAATTCCTTGCGCTCGTCCGCCGTGATCGGGCCGATCTGGCTGACTGGCGGCAATATCATCGCGCGTTCGGTCATGCCGGGCGAGCCGCTGGCATCGAGGAAAGAAACCAGCGCTTCGCCGACGGAAAGTTCGAGGATCGCTTGTTTGACGTTCAATTTCGGATTGGGCCGCATGGTTTCCGCAATCGCATTCACCGCTTTCTGGTCGCGCGGTGTGAACGCGCGCAACGCATGCTGCACGCGGTTGCCCAGTTGACTCAACACCTTCTCGGGAATATCGAAAGGATTCTGCGTGACGAAATAAATCCCCACCCCTTTGGAGCGGATCAGCCGCACGACTTGCTCGATTTTCTCCAGCAGCGCGGGCGATGCCATGCTGAACAACAAATGCGCCTCGTCAAAAAAGAACACCAGTTTGGGTTTCTCGCGATCGCCGGTTTCCGGCAGATTTTCGTACAACTCGGACAGCATCCACAGCAAAAAGGTGCTGTACAGCCGCGGCGAGTTCAGCAATTTGTCGGCGGCCAGAATATTGACCACGCCTTTGCCGTCGATGGTTTGCATCAAATCCTCGATATTCAGCATCGGCTCGCCGAAAAACTTGCCGCCGCCCTGCTTTTCGATTTGCAATAAACCGCGCTGAATTGCGCCGATCGAGGCCGGTGACACGTTGCCGTACTGCGTTTTGAATTGATCCGCATTGTCGCCGACAAATTGCAGCAACGCGCGCAAATCCTTCAAATCGAGCAACAATAGACCGTGATCGTCGGCGACTTTAAAAACCAACGTGAGCACGCCTTCCTGAGTTTCATTCAGATTCAGCAAACGCGCCAGCAGCAGCGGCCCCATATCGGAAATCGTCGCACGCAGCGGATGACCGTTCTCCTGCAACACATCCCACAACGTCACCGGAAAGCCTTCCCATTGCGGCACATCCAATTGCAATGCATCCAGGCGCGCTTGCATTTTTGCGGACAGCGTTCCCGCTTTGCAAATCCCGGTCAAATCGCCCTTGATGTCGGCCATGAATACCGGCACGCCGATATTGGAAAAACTTTCCGCCAGTTTTTGCAACGTCACCGTTTTGCCGGTGCCGGTCGCGCCGGTTATGCAACCGTGGCGCGTCGCCATCGCAGGCAGCAGCGCCAAGTCCGTTTTAGCGTTTTTAGCGATAATCAATGGATCGGTCATAGCTTTTTATTAGAGAAGTACAAGAAAAATGTCCCGAGTGAGTGATTGTAAGCAAAACGGCGGCAAAGGCAATCGAAACATAGCGCATGCGCCGCGGTATACTATCGTTCCGGCTTGTCACTTTTTCCATTCATCTTAAGAAGATTCCAGGGATTGACTGGCGCATGAATACACAACTCCTCTACGGCGACATCGGCGGCACCAAAACCGTCCTGCAACTGGCTGAAGTTGCCGAGGGCGGCATCCGGGAATGCTGCACGAAGCGTTACGACAGCGCGGCTTTCGCCACTTTTTCCGATGTTCTGCGAGATTTCCTCGGTCAGACAATGACCCATTCCCCGGCAGCCGCGTGTTTTGCCGTAGCTGGGCCGATTGCCGCGCAACAGGCAACCTTGACCAATCTTCCGTGGCAGATCGGTAGCGCAAACATCGCACAGGAATTTTCAATTGCAGCGGTCAAGCTCATCAATGATTTTGAAGCCGTGGCATTAGCCATTGACGGCCTGCCCCCTAGCGACCTGATCACGCTGCAAACCGGGAATCCGCATGCGCACGCCATGCGCGTGGTGCTCGGCGCCGGTACCGGAATGGGCGTGGCGTGGTTGCCGTGGATCGACGGCCATTACTATGCGCTGCCGACCGAAGCGGGTCACATCGATTTTGCACCGCTCACACCGCTGCAAACCGGTTTGCTCGAATGGCTGCAACAGCGCTTCGGACATGTGTCTGTGGAACGCTTATTGTCCGGTTCCGGGCTGACGAACATTTTTAAATTTCTGCAGACGCAGGCAGCAACAGCGGACTTACCGGTCATCGAACTCGAGGAAGACAGCGGCGCAGCAGTCACGGCATTGGCGCAAACCGGGAAACATCCAGTCGCATTGCAAGCGCTGGAATTATTCGCCGAAATTTACGGTGCCTATGCGGGCAATCTGGCACTCGCTGGATTATGCCGCGGCGGCGTCTATGTCGCGGGCGGCATTGCGCCGAAAATGATCGACACCCTGCGTGCCGGTGGTTTTATGCGCGCATTCCGCGCGAAAGGAAGATTTTCCGCATTGCTGCATGAAATTCCAGTGCATGTCGTCACCCATCCGGCGCCCGGGTTGCTCGGCGCGCGGCAGGAAGCCTGGCATTTGCTGCAATACAGCGGTAAAAAACTTTAGCAACAATACACCGGCTGAATTCCAGACACAGAGTCCAATTCATCCGCCGCTTCACGGTGTATCATATCAACGCTTATTCGCATCGAGGAGAACCGCCATGTTTTCACGCACTGCCTTCACCATTACCGTCAATCCCAAAATACCGCCGCGTCTCAAGCGCCTGGAAGAGCTGGCCAACAATCTCTGGTACAGCTGGGATCGCGCCACGCGCACGTTGTTTTCGCGGCTCGATCCGTATTTATGGGAAGCGGTGGGACATAACCCCAAGGCGTTTCTGAAGCGCGTGGATGAATCGGTGCTACTGAAAGCGACCGAAGACCGGGTTTTTCTCGCCACCTATAACAGCATTCTGTCCACGTACGATTCGTACCATGATGCATCCGCACTGAAAAACAGCAACGGCGGATTGAGTTCGCAAGATCAGGTGGCTTATTTCTGCTTTGAATTCGGCTTTCACGAAAGCTTGCCGATTTATTCCGGCGGTTTGGGCATTCTGGCCGGCGATCACTGCAAAGCCGCCAGCGATTTGCACTTACCGTTCGTCGCCGTCGGCTTGCTGTACCGCCAAGGCTATTTTTCCCAGACCATCGACAGCCGCGGCAATCAGCAAGTGACCTACACCGTCGCCGACTTTGAAGATCTGCCGGTCATTCCGGTGACAAATCCGGACGGCTCGGATATGCACATCCAGATCCCCCTGCTGCAGCGGCAAATCACGGCGAAAATATGGCAGGCAAAAATCGGCCATGTCACGCTTTATCTGCTTGATACCGATTTACCGGAAAATTCCCCGCAAGATCGCTACATCACGCACAACCTGTACGGCGGCGACAGAACCATGCGCATCGAGCAGGAGATCATCCTCGGTATGGGCGGCGCGCGCGCGTTGCATGCACTCGGCATCAAACCGACCGTGTGGCATATCAACGAAGGACATGCGGCGTTCATGATTCTTGAGCGGATTCACAATCTGGCGCAGCAAGGGCTGGATTTTGCCAGCGCTCTGGAGAGCGTGGCGGTGAATACGGTTTTCACCACCCATACCGCGGTGCCCGCCGGGCACGATCATTTCAGCACGGAGATGATGCAAACCTATTTTGACAGTTTCTGCCGCAGCCTGAACATCACACACGAAGAATTCATGGCGCTCGGCCACATACCCGGAAGCCCGGATTTCAACATGACCGCGCTGGCGATCCGCGGCTCGCGCACGCATAACGGCGTCAGCAAAATACACGGCGGCGTATCCGCGAATATTTGCCGCGATCTGTGGCCGCAGATCGAGCCGGAAGAAAATCCGATGGCGTACATCACCAACGGCATTCATGTGCCGACGTTCCTGGCGCAGGAATGGTCCGATCTGTTCGACCGCTACCTTGGTCATGAATGGCGCAGCAAAATGTGCGATCCCGGCTACTGGTCACGCATCGATGCGATCCCGGATCATTTGTTCTGGAGCGTGCGGCAATCGTTGAAATCGCAGATGTTCTACGGCATCCGTTCGCGCATCACCGACCAGAACACCCGCAATCGCGGTTCCGAGGCGCATCTTGACCGGCTATTGAAATTTGTCGACCCGATCAATCCCAACATTCTAACGTTGGGCTTTGCGCGCCGTTTCGCCACTTACAAACGCGCCACCTTGCTGTTTGAAAACCTCGATTGGCTGCGCAAAATCATTCTCAACCAGGATCGCCCTGTGCTGCTGATTTTCGCTGGCAAAGCGCATCCGGCCGACGTGCCGGGCCAGGATTTGATCCGCCGCATCAGTCAAATCGCGCATTTTCCGGAATTTGAAGGACGGCTGCTGTTGATCGAAGGTTATGACCTGCGCCTTGGCCGGCGGCTGGTCGCCGGTGTCGACGTCTGGCTGAACAATCCGATCTATCCGCTGGAAGCCAGCGGCACCTCCGGCATGAAAGCGGGTATCAACGGTGCGATCAATCTGAGCGTGCTCGATGGCTGGTGGGGTGAAGGTTACGACGGCAAAAACGGCTGGGCGATCAAACCCGGACCGGAAGACATGGAAGGCGTCGTGCGCGATCAGGAAGAAAGCCGCGCTCTGTACGAAATCCTGCAGGATCAGGTGATCCCGTTGTATTACAACTACGGCAAGCTCGGCTACTCGCCGGAATGGGTGAAAATGGCCAAGCACTCGATGATATCGCTGCTGCCCAGCTATAACGCAACGCGCATGGTCGATGAATACGTCAATAAATTCTACTGCCCGGCCAGCAACAAAGGTTCGCTGTACGCTGCCGACGATTTCAGCGGCGCAAAAGCCATCGCTGCGTGGAAAGCCAAAATCCGCCGCGCCTGGTCCGGCGTTTCGCTGCGCCGCCTGGATACGCCATGCGAACGCATTTATTACGACGAAACGCTGGATTTCAAAGTCGCCGCCAAACTCAACGATCTGGCACCCGGCGATGTCGTCATCGAGTTGCTGATCTGCCGCCAATATAAGGTGACCCGATTGTGCAACTACAAACATTTCAAGTTTGAGTTCACCGGTACGCAAGATGCTGGCGAGCACTTGTTTGAGCTTAAACTAACCCCAGGATTATGCGGTAAACAGGAATACTTCATCCGCATCTATCCATACCACCCGCTACTGACGCATCCGCTGGAAATGGGATTGATGGTTTGGCTTTAAGGTGTCCAATGCGTTATGGCCGGAAGTTTACAAAGACTTCCGGCTTCAGCAAGGATTCTTCCTGTTTACCGTCATTCCACCACCCGCCGCCGAGTGCGACGAACAGTGCCGCAGTGTCTTGCAAGCGCTGCGCCTGCACCTGAAGATAAGCCAGCTTGGCTTGAAAGAATTGGCTCTGGATACTCAAGATATACGAATAATTGACCAATCCCGCCTGATAATTCGTTTGCGCCAAGCGCATCGATTCCTGGGTCAAATCCAGTTGCTGCGCATAGCTGCGCAACGCTTCGGCATCGTGTTCCAGCGCCAGCAAAATATCCGCAACCTGCGCCAATGCATCCAAGGCGGTTTGCTTATAATTCGCCAGCGATTGCTGATAAGCGGCGATCGCAGCCTTGCGATGCAGCCATGACGTGCCGCCATGAAACAGCGGTGCCACGATATTGGCACCCACGCTCCAGAAGTTGCCGCTGCTCATGAAAACATCCGCAAGATTCCGGGTGTTCTGACCATAAGTACCGCTCAGGGTAAAACTGGGCAACAACTCCGCTGTCGCGACGCCGATGTTGGCGCTGTTTTCATGCACGGTGGCTTCGGCTGCCAAAATATCCGGGCGCTGGCGCACCAATTTGGAAGGCAATGACACGGGCAAATCGGCCGGTAGCGTGATCTCATCCAGATCGACCTGCGCGAGCATCCGTTCTCCCGGCGCATGACCCGTCAACGTGGACAGCAGATGTTCGGTTTGGCTGAGTTTCTGTTCCAGCGGCGCCAGCGTGGCTTGCAATGCCGCCAGTTTGGCCTTGAGATCGACTACGCTTGCATACACCACAATACCTGCTTGCACTTGAGTCTCGGCAATGGCAATTTGCTCCTGCTGTATCTCGATCAGTTGCCGGGTCGCCGCAATCTGGGCGGCGTAAGCAGCCCGGGCGATCACGGTATTGACGATGTTTCCGGACAACGTCAGATAAGCCGCCAGAACCGTATAGTGCTGAAAGTCCCTTTGCGCGCCGAGACCTTCAACCGCGCGCCGCTGTCCGCCAAACACATCGAGGGCATAACTGACCGTGGTCGACATGGTCAGCAAATTGAAAATGGAACTGGCAGGGCTGCCAAAGCGGGCGGCGGAAAACCGCTGGCGGCTCAGTCCGGCGGCCAGATCAACCTGCGGATAAAAAATACCATAGCCTGCGCGCAAATTTTCCTGGCTGCGTTGCAAGCTGGCCTGCGCCGCTTGCAGGCTCTGATTATGGCTAATGGCTTCCTGCACCAAAGCATCCAGTTTGGGGGATTTAAACAGCCGCCACCAATTCGCCACGACTTCCGCATCCAGTGCAAAATGTTGCGCCTGACCGTTGACTGGAACAATGATCAGCGTCTGCTCTTCCGGTACATAACGATCAACCGCCGGGGGATCGGGGCGGACAAAATCCGGTCCGACAGCGCAACCCGCCAATGCCAGCAGCATAGTCGCACAAAATCCCAGCGCAATGCTTTTCCGGCGCAGCGGAAAAATCCGCTGCCTGCTCACAACGCCGCGCTTGCTCTGATCATTCCAATTGCACTGCATATCGGTTTGGCAAAAAACTAACCATCCTCGTTGATGTAAACATCCACCAATTGACCGCGATAAAGCTGCACGTCATCGGGTTTCTTGAAACGGAAAAGCACGGGCAACACGCGCACGTCGACTCGTTCGGTGCGCTGATTCGATAACTGAATCTTGGGCGATACATAAGGTTGCAAGCGGATATATTCCAGCGGGATCCGGATTTTTGTGCCGCGCAGAAACATTTGCGCCTGCATTTTGCTGACATCGGGCAGCCGGTTAATCAGGATTTCATCGACATAACACCGCACCACCAGTTCATCTTCAGGATTGCCCATCACGATGACCGGATTCAATCCTTGCGTATAGGTATCGTACACGCCTTGCGGTGAAATATAGCTGCCCAGCGAGGCTTTTATCGACAGCACGACGCCGTCCACCGGCGCTTTGATCGTGTATTTTTCCAGCAAGGCGCTGCCCGCGCGGAAGGTATTGGTCAACGCCGCATACTGGCGCTCCTGGTTTTGAATATCGTAGCTCCAGGCACCGGCCTTGGTCAGATTGTAGTTTTTCAAAGCAACTTCAACGCTGGCTTTGGCGGCTTTGGCAGCATTGATCGCGTTATCCAGATTATCCTTGCTCACCGATTTGGCATCCATATCGTAAGCATTCTGTAACTTTTTCAGCTGTGTCTCGGCAGTCGTCAAATTGGCCTTGGCGAAATCCAATTGCGCTTTGGCGACATCCAGCACTTCTTTCCTGGGCTGGGCTTTCAATTCCTCCAGCAAAGCGTGCGCGGCTTCCGCTTGCGAACGCTGCTGCTCGACGGTCGCGTGTTGCACCGAATCGTCTATTTTCAGCAGCGGCTCACCTTGCTTGACCGCTTGCCCTTCGGCCACCAGAACCCGGGTAATCACACCTGCTACTTCAGGATAAAGATTGATATTCTCTCCAGTCGGCTGAAGACTCTCGATGACTCCGGTGGAGTAAATACCCTTGGCATAAGGATTGGGAGACGGATCGAAAACCGGCGGCTGCGGCAGCTTTTCCCGTCCCCCCCAATAAGCGCTAAGCAACCCGGCGATGATGCCGCCCACGGCAACGGTCATGATGACTTTATTCTGCACCATCCCTCCTGTTCTCAATGCCGACGATCTTGCCATCTTCCATTGTCATGATCCGGTCGGCAAATTCGAAAATCCGGCTATCGTGTGTGACGATCAAAATACAACGTTTATCGTTGAGCACCTCGGTTTTGACAAAATCCATGATGCGCCGGCCAGTGTCGCCATCCAGCGATGCGGTGGGTTCGTCAAAAATCAGAATATCCGGTTTACTCACCAAAGCACGTGCGATGGCCACCCGCTGCTGTTCACCGCCGCTCAATTTCACCGGCGGCAACTCGGCTTTATTCTTCAGTCCGACAATTTCCAAATAGCCGACCGCTTCCCGGATTGACTCATCCCAATCGTGCTTTTTCAGGATCAATGGTATCGCGACATTCTCGGCTGTGGTCAGCCGTGGAAACAGATGGTAATCTTGAAACACGAAACCGACCTTATTCAGACGGAACTCGGCGATCCGGTCGGGATTCAACTTCCAAATCTCGACGCTATCGATAGCTACCGTGCCGGAATTGGGGCGCAGAATCCCAGAGATCATGCTGAGCAACGTTGTTTTTCCGCTTCCCGATGGCCCGACAATGAAAAATATCTCACCGAAGTTAGCCTCGAAACTGACACCGCTCACCGCGAAGGTTTTCGCATCACCTTCGCCGAACCACTTAATCAATTCATGTGCGGAAACGGCGGAATTCACCCGTTAGCCTCTGAAAATATCGAATGGTTCAATCTTCAATACCTTTCTTATACCGATATAACTGGAAATTGCGGCGATGATCAGCACCATGACAAACGCAAAAGCCAAGGTGGTAAACGTGATATTGGCGGAATAATCCGGGACTTTGAGTTTCGCAGCCGTAATGATGAGCGTGCACAACCCGACCCCCAGTCCGTAGCCAACCAGCGCGGTGAACGTGGCCTGGAAAAGAATCATGTAAACCAGCTCACGCCCTTTTGCGCCGATCGCCTTCAACGCGCCGAACTTTTCCAGATTCTCCAATATGAAGGTATAAAAAGTCTGCCCGGAAATCGATAGCCCCACCAGGAAACTCACGATGGTCATGATAAAAATATTGGTTCCCAACCCCGTCTGGTATTTGTAGTAATTCGCTATTTTCTGCATGAACTCTTCTTTCGTGAGCGCCTGATAACCCAGCCGCTTAACCTGCTCCTGAATATGCAGAATCGCGTCATCATTTTTCGGTTCGACGAGAATATACGAGATGGTGAAGCGCGTTGACGGAATATATTGAATCGCCCGGCTATAGGTCGTGTACAGCGTGGGAATACCGAACAATCCGCTGGCGGTTACCTTGGCGATGCCGACAATAACGCCGCGATGGTCGTTCAATTCAAAGTCGGTTCCTAAACGAATGTCGCCGAGCTTGCGTATTTCCGCATCCTGCACGGCGATGAAAGCGTTCTCGGCATAAATGTCTTCGATCTTGCCGGCAATCAGTTCGGGACGCCCGAACAAGCTATTGTCGTCCAGTCCAAGCACAGTCACCGATTGAAACACGCCGCTTCTGAGTTTGACCAGCGCGCCGCCGGAATACAGCGGCACGGCATATTTGACGCCATTGATACTGCGCACCGCGTCCAGCACATAATCCGGCATCGGAATGCTGTTCGCCACATTATTCACCGCCGGGTCCATCACCCAGACTTGCGCGCCCAGGTTAATGACAGTTGAGGAAGACTTCGCCAGAATGCCGGAGAAAATCGACGTCATCTGCACCATCAGAAACACGGCGAACATGATCCCGACCAGTAAAGCCGCGTACTTTCCTTTGTCGTTCACGAGCAGCTTAAAAGCCAGTTTCAAGGTTCCGTTCATAACGCATTCACTCCCGGCGAAACGCCAATGAATCTGCTATCGAACCGCGCACTTGGATTATTTGATGAAGCTGGAACAATACAGTGATTATTCCGGTGTTCAGTTTAGCTCAGAATTCTATGCAAAGGATACTGCTGGAAATGCTGATTAATCCGGCGAACGAGACGAAGCGATAGGCGCACGGAACGCAGCAACTGAGACATATCAGCAAGATAGGTAAGGGTGTGGTACCGCGCAACGAAACGATTCGCTCGTGCAGTTAATTAATCCGCTTTTCCTGCTGAGGGTCCAAAACTTTCAACAAGAATGTCATTGATATATTGACACAAGAATCATAACCTGCAACCTTGCTGAAAGAAAAAATTATTCGTAACCCAGGAGAATTTTGCATGAATCACAACCCCGTCGGATGGTTTGAAATTTACGTGCAGGAGCTTGCACTCCATGCAATGATATTCATCAGCCACTTGGGAAAGCAACTCAAAAGGTTCGAAAATGCGCATCGGTATTGATCTCGGCGGCACCAAAATTGAAGGCGTCGTGCTGGATAATGACAGCAAAGAACTGGTGCGGAAACGCGTGGATACGCAGCAATCGGCAGGCTATTGGGCGATTTTGCACACCATCGCGCAACTCACCCGGCAACTGGAAACGGAAACCGGCCAGCAATGTCCAGTGGGTATCGGCACGCCGGGCGCGATCTCGGCGGTCAGCGGCAAGATGAAGAATTCCAATACAGTGTGTCTGAACGGGCAGCCGCTGTTCGAGGACTTGCAAGGACTGCTGAACCGGCCGCTGCGCATCGCCAACGACGCCAACTGTTTTGCGCTGAGCGAAGCGCTGGACGGCGCGGGCAAGGGTTATGGCGTGGTGTTCGGCGTCATCATGGGCACCGGTGTCGGCGGCGGCATCGTGTTCAACAACCAATTACACCAAGGACATCAGCACATCGGCGGCGAATGGGGTCACAACATTCTGGAACGGAACGGACCGGATTGCTACTGCGGCCAGAAAGGCTGCGTCGAAACCTTCATCTCCGGTCCCGGCCTAGCCGCCGATTATCACCGCCACGGCGGCAATCGCACCTTGCAAGCCAACGACATCGTGGCACTGGCAGCGCAAAGCGATGCCCTGGCGGAAGCCGCGATGCAACGTTTCCTCGACCGCTTCGGCCGCGCGCTAGCAATGGTCATCAACATCCTCGACCCGGATGCCATCGTACTGGGCGGCGGATTATCGAATATTGAGAGGTTGTACAGCGAAGGCCGCGAGAACGTTGCACGCTATGTATTCAACGACCAATTCATCACGCCGATCTTGAAAAACATCCACGGTGATAGCTCCGGCGTACGCGGGGCTGCGCAGTTGTGGCGGCGTGATGAAATTTAGAATGTTTGAAGTGGATAAGCGCAACGCCATCCACCAAAATTATCCATCAAAACTGAAGGATACGGTGAATGACGCTTCGCTTATCCACCCTACAAAACCGGCCCTTGGCCACACGCTACAACCGCATCACAATCCTTCCGGGATTCGATTGCCAAACTCATAGGTTTGATGCGCCGCACCATTAATTCAGCCAGTCAGAATAGCTCCAACCGTTACTCGGATTGGCGCCGGGCTATTTCCTGACTATTCTGAAGTCTGACTTTGGATTAGCCGGAACATGTATCGCACTCTTGGGAAAGCCATTCTGGAAACAAGCACCCGCTTTAAAGTCTTTTACTGACCGACTGACTGAACGCCGATGTTCTGAAGCGCGGCGCAATGTCAGGCGCGATATTGGAAACCTGGGTTATCGCGGAAATCATCAAATCCTATTTGCATCATGGCCGCAGCCCCCGAGTCTACTTTTACCGCGACAAGGAAAAGCGGGAAATCGATCTGCTGATTGAAGAAAACGGAATACTCTATCCGGTCGAAATCAAAAAATCGGCGGCTATTCACACTATGAAATTCAGAGGATTCAGTATGCTCGAGTCAACACCCCGGCGGTCATGACGGGGTGATCTGTTTTGACCGCTATCCGATCATGTGGATGCCATATCGGCAGGTTATTTGTGATCGCCCTGACAAATGGATTTACCCCCAGAAACAATTCAATTTAGCATAACCATATTGCAAATTTTAGAAGATTATCCATCGATAATGCCAAGACAGGAGCCTTCTGCTGGCTTTCCAGCTTGCCCCTAACGAACAATCAAAATTGGTTTAGAAATATTGTTTGCAATTTCGATGACTCTGTCGAACAAACTTGAGGCTCGAACCGATCCACTGATTGGCATCGTGCCCGCATCTAGTACCTCGAAATAAAAGCCGTTTACAGTCTTTCCGCTTTGGTCAATTCCCTTTGCAGGAATCATTCTCGCCGTAAAATCCTGAGAGTCCAACAAAAATCGCCGAGTAACAAAATATCCTTTATACGGCAACTCTACTCGTACAATGGGGGCATCGGGAAATTGATACTTCATTGCTTCAGTAAGAACCTTGTCTGCCTGTTCCTCAGTCATTGGATAGATATATTGGGTCGAAACATCTGCTGATGCATACTGCGCTGTGCTTCTGGATGTAGCACATCCAACTGTTGAAATTACAGTAGTGGCAAGGATTGTTGCTAAAACAATAGCATGAATCATCTCAATTTTTTCCTCCACGAATGTTGGTCTATTCGGTTTAGCACACAGACCAAGTTATGGCTTCACAATTTTTGAGACAAGTTTTACTATTTCTTCTCCAACAACCAGTCCTTTTTTTCTACTTTCAATATGTCCTTCCGGTGTGTGAGATAATTCCGATCTCGCTGATTCTAAAAGAGCCTCGGCAATTCCTTTCTTGAAAGATGCACCGTGTCCGTGAGGAAGTTCGTCTGGGATCGTTAATTCGACTTTCATTGTTTTCTCCTGAGGTTAGCTAAAAAGTGAATCATCTTCATAAAACTAATCATTTTAATGAATTGAATTGCCAGGCGCACTACTATCACTCAACGCAAACACCACCCCCGCCAGCGGTGGCAACGTGATCGCGATCGAGTCGGCAAATCCCATCCAGGGCATTTGCACGCTGGCAATATGGCCTAAGTTGCCGGCATTGCTGCCGCCGTAATACGCGGAATCACTGTTGAAGATTTCGCGGTAAATCCCACCGGCAGGAACGCCGATGCGGTAGCCGATGCGCGGCACCGGAGTAAAGTTGAGGACGATCAGCACGAAACTGCCGTCTCTGGCGCGGCGCAGGTAGCTGATGATGGATTGCTCGGCGTCCTGGCAGCCGATCCATTGAAAGCCTTCGGTGGCGAAGTCGAGCTGGTGCAGCGCCGGGATATTTTTGTAGCAGTGATTCAAATCGCGCAGCAACGCTTGCACACCGGCGTGCGGCGACTGCTGCAGCAATCCCCAGTCGAGTTCCGCGTTCACGCGCCATTCGCGTTGTTGTGCGAATTCGTTGCCCATGAAATTGAGCTTCTTGCCCGGCGAGGTCAGCTGGTAGGTCAGCAGCAGGCGCACGTTGGCGAATTTCTGCCAGTCGTCGCCGGGCATTTTGTTGAATAGCGAGCCTTTACCGTGCACCACTTCGTCGTGCGAGAACGGCAGCACGAAGTTTTCGGAATACGCATACAACTGGCTGAAAGTCAGTTGATCGTGGTGATAGCGGCGGTGCACCGGATCCTGGCGCATGTACGACAGCGTATCGTGCATCCAGCCCATGTTCCATTTCATCGAAAAACCTAGTCCGCCGACGTACGTCGGGCGCGACACCGCGGGCCATGCGGTCGATTCCTCGGCCAGTGTCAATGCACCGGGAAATTCGCCGTGCACCATGACGTTCAACTCGCGCAGGAAATCGATCGCTTCCAGATTCTCCCGGCCGCCGTATTTGTTCGGCAGCCATTCGCCCTCCTTGCGCGAATAATCGAGGTACAGCATCGACGCCACGGCATCGACGCGCAAGCCGTCGAGATGAAATTCGGATAACCAGAAATGCGCACTGGACAGCAGAAACGATTTCACTTCGTTGCGCCCGTAATTGAAAATATACGTGCCCCAATCCTGATGAAAACCGAGGCGCGGGTCTTCGTGCTCGTACAACGCGGTGCCGTCGAAACGCGCCAGCGCAAACGCATCCTGCGGGAAATGCGCGGGCACCCAATCGAGAATCACGCCGATGCCCGCCTGATGGCAGGCATCAACAAAAAAACGGAAATCATCGGCTGAGCCGTAGCGGCTGGTGACGGCGAAATAACCGGTGGTCTGATAACCCCACGATTCATCGAGCGGATGTTCGGAGACCGGCATCAGTTCGATATGCGTATAACCCATTTCCACCACATACGGCAGCAGGTGCTCAGCCAATTCGCGGTAGCTATAAAAACGCCCATCGGGATGGCGTTTCCATGAACCGGCGTGAATCTCCAGGATGTTCACCGCCGCGTGCAGCCAGTCCCAATGGGCGCGATGGGTCATCCAGGCAGCATCCTGCCAATCGTAGCCGCTCGTTGCGGGCGTCAGCGCCGCCGTGTTGGGACGCAGTTCGAAGCGCTTGGCATACGGATCGGTTTTAACCAGAATCTCACCACTGGCGCGGTTGCGGATTTCGAATTTATACAAGGTATCCGGCGGCAATTCGGGAATGAACAATTCCCACACACCGCTGCCGTGATGCACCTTCATCGGATGAATCCGGCCATCCCAGCGGTTGAAATCGCCGATGACGCTGACCCGCTCGGCATTCGGCGCCCATACTGCGAAACGCATGCCATTCACCCCGCTATGACAAACGGGCTGCGCACCGAGCATGCGGTGCGCTTGCCACAGCTTGCCCTCGTTGAACAAATACAAATCGTGACCGGAAATTTGCGGCGCAAACGCGTACGGATCGAATAATTCATAAACACTATGACCGGTGCCTTTTTCCTCGATACGCAGACGGTAAGGCATCACAGGCGTCCTATCGCCGCGCCACTCGAAAATTCCGTCGGGATGGATGCGCTGCATCGGTTCGAAGCCGGTTGCGGTTCTGATCCACACCTGCGCATCGTGCGGCCGGAACACCCGCACCACGGCCTGGCCGTGTTCGCGGTGCAATCCCAGGTAGGTGTAAGGATCGTGTAAGCGCGCATGCAGCAGCGCGTGTTGTATCGGGTTGGTTTTTCTAGCTGTCATCGTATTGACCGGAGGATTGGCTATCATCGTATGGATTATAGCGTGCCCAATCTTTGATTTAAGACAATCCAATCCAAATCCATAAGTGAGAAAGTGACACAATAATGCGATACTATAGACACATGAAGTAGAAGGGGGTAATGCTATGAACTATAACAATGAACCGCAACATGCTGGCGAATCCCAGGCGGGGCACAAAACCGGCAGTCACTTCCACAGCCACATTTCGCGCGATACGCTGGCGCTGATACTCGCGGGCGGACGCGGCAGCCGCTTGCATCAGCTGACCGATTGGCGCGCCAAGCCGGCGGTTCCTTTCGGCGGCAAGTTCCGCATCATCGATTTTCCGCTCTCCAATTGCGTCAACTCCGGTTTCCGGCGCATCGGCGTGGTGACGCAATACAAAGCGCAAAGCCTGATCCGCCATATTCAGCACGGCTGGAGTTTTCTCGATGGGCGCTTCAAGGAATTCGTCGAATTGCTGCCAGCGCAACAACGCACCGCCGATGAAACCTGGTATCAAGGCACCGCCGATGCGGTTTTTCAGAATATCGACATCATGCAGCGGCATGATGCTAAGTACGTCATGATCCTCGGCGGCGATCACATCTACAGGATGGATTACAGCAAATTGCTGGCCGAGCATATCGAAAAAGGGGCGGATATGACGGTGGCTTGCTTGGAGGTACCTCTGGCGGAAGCCGTCGCCTTCGGCGTGATGGGCGTCAATGCGGCCTGGCAAATCACCAGCTTTGCGGAAAAACCAGCCCATCCGGCGCCGATACCCGGCCAGCCGGATAAGGCGCTGGCCAGCATGGGCATTTATGTGTTTAACGCCAAATTCCTCTATGAGCAAAATAAAGCACCCCGCCGCAAGCAGCGGGGTATTAACTGCGCTCCTCAATCTGCTGGTTCTCAACCAGCTTTCGCCCCAAGGGGCGGGGAATTGAACCCACAGAGATTAATCCGCGATCATCAAACGCAAGATTCGTCGCATGATTTCGGCAAGGATATGATTCCATATCTAGTGCCGCGCTATCGCGTCTTCGCGCACCGCTTCCAGAACAGTTGCGTCAACCTATCGACCGGCATGCCTTACTGGCGCGATGTGGGAACGGTCGACGCCTACTGGGAAGCCAATATCGATCTGGTTGGCGTCACCCCGCAACTCAATTTGTACGATGCCGATTGGCCGATCTGGACGCATCAGGAGCAGTTACCGCCAGCCAAATTTGTGTTCGACGATGACGACCGCCGCGGGCAGGCTTTGGATTCATCCGTCTCGGGCGGCTGCATCATCAGCGGCGCTACCGTGCGCCGTTCCCTGCTGTTTTCCAACGTCAAGGTCAACAGCTACAGCTCGCTGGAAGACGCCGTCATCCTGCCGGATGTGGTGATTGGACGGCGCGCGCGCTTGCGGCGCGTAGTCGTGGAAAAAAGATGCGTCATTCCGGAAGGATTGGTTGTGGGCTACGATGCCGATAAAGACCGCGAGCGGTTTTATGTAACGGAAAAAGGCATTACCTTGATCACACCCGAAATGCTGGGACAGGAAATCCATAAGGTCTGCTGATCTCGTCAGGGCGAACGTAATGTACTCGTCAGCTCTC
Organism: Pseudomonadota bacterium; assembly: GCA_018240285.1. Lineage (GTDB taxonomy): Bacteria > Pseudomonadota > Gammaproteobacteria > Burkholderiales > Nitrosomonadaceae > Nitrosomonas. Next base: position 22,815 of record JAFEGA010000026.1, read on the forward strand.
TAATAACAATAATCAAATGAGCATCATCTTCTACAAATGAAACAATTGAATTTAGTTCTACTGTGGCACATGCACCAGCCGGATTACCGGGACTACGTCACCAACGAATTCGTGTTACCGTGGGTGTATCTGCACGCCATCAAGGATTACACCGACATGGCTTACCACCTGGAAATGCACCCGAACACCAAGGCGGTGGTCAACTTCGTACCGGTGCTGCTCGATCAATTGGAGGATTTCAGCGCGCAATTTTCCAGCGGGCTAATTCGCAGCCCCTTGTTGCGCTTGCTCGCCACACCGGATCTCGAGCATATTTCCATTCAAGATCGACTGTATGTGTTCGACAGCTGTTTTCTCAGCAACCACACCACCATGTTGCAGCCCTACCCGGCCTACAAGCGCTTGCATGAGCTTTATCAGATGTTCAACCGGCGCTGCGAAAGCGAGCTGGTGTATTTTTCCGGGCAATACATGGCCGATTTGCTGGTGTGGTATCACCTGGCGTGGATGGGGGAAAGCGTCCGGCGCAACAACGAATTCGTCATGCGCTTGATGGCGCAAAGCCAGGAATTCAGCTACGAAAACCGCTTGCAGCTTTTCAACTTGATCGGCGAACTGATCAAAAACCTGATCCCGCGTTACCGCAAACTCGCCGAATCCGGTCAGATCGAGTTATCCACCACGCCGCACTATCATCCGCTCGCGCCGTTACTGATCGATTTCGCATCCGCACGGGACAATCAGCCCGACGTCACGTTACCGGAACATCAGCTGTATCCGGGCGGACGCAGCCGCGTCGCATTCCATCTATCGTCGGCCATCAGCAGCCACACAAAGCGTTTCAACGAAAAACCCGCCGGTGTTTGGCCAGCCGAAGGCGCATTATCGTCGGCGTTATTGAAAATTTTCGCCGAGCAAGGCTGCCGCTGGAGCGCCAGCGGCGAAGGCGTGCTGGCCAACAGCCTGCGCGCTTCTTATCCGGATGCGCCGTTACCGGATCGTAACCATTATTTGTACCGCCCGTACCGCGTCGATGGCGAAACGGGGCAAGTCATCTGCTTTTTCCGCGACGATCAATTATCCGATTTGATCGGGTTCGAATACTCCAAGTGGTTCGGACGCGATGCGGCGGAAAACTTTATTCAATCGCTGGAACGTATTTACCACAGCACACCGGCGGACGAAAATCCGGTGGTCAGCGTGATTTTGGACGGAGAAAATGCTTGGGAGTCGTATCCTTACAATGGTTTTTACTTTCTGGAAGACCTCTACAGTTTACTGGAGAACCACCCGTACATCCGCACCACGACTTATCGCAACTATATCGCCGATACGGAAAAGACAAATAATATGACAACATTACCGTCATTGGCAGCCGGTAGCTGGGTATATGGAACATTCTCGACCTGGATCGGCGACAAGGAAAAAAACCGCGCTTGGGACATGCTGTGTGCCGCAAAGCAGAGTTTCGATCTGGTCATGCAAAGCGATCGCTTGAGCGACGAAAAAAAGATCGAAGCCAGCCGGCAGTTGGCGTCCTGCGAAAGCTCCGATTGGTTCTGGTGGTTTGGTGATTACAATCCTGCACATTCGGTCGCCAGTTTCGACCATCTGTTCCGCTTGAACTTGGTGAATCTTTACCGCCAGCTCAAATTACCGGTGCCTCCGGCGCTGCAGGAATCGATCAGTAAAGGCAATGAACGCAATGAAGCAAGCGGTACCATGCGGCGATCGTCATAACGGCTGATCCAGCGCGAGCCGTGTTGTGCGGCGAGTAAAATCGAGGGTGCGGTTGCACCGTTTTAATAACGTCTACCGGGGTCATTGAATGTCACAACGTGTATCGCTACTTTTCGGTGTTCATGCGCACCAACCCGTCGGCAATTTTCCCGCAGTGCTGGAAGATGCGCATCTGCGCTGCTACAAACCGTTTCTGCAAGTACTCCATCGCTACCCTGATTTCCGTTTTTCCGTGCATTTCTCTGGCTGGCTACTCGACTATCTAATGCAACGCTTTCCTGCCGATATGGCCTTGTTGCACGACATGGTTGCGCGCTACCAAGTTGAATTATTCGGCGCCGGGGATACCGAACCGGTGCTGGCAGTCATTCCCAACCGCGACCGCACCGGACAGATCGAAACATTCTCGCAAAAGCTGGCGGAAAAATTCGATCAACGCCCGCAAGGCGCATGGCTGACCGAACGCGTGTGGGAATCTACCGTCGTTCCGGCGCTGGCGGATTGCGGCATCCGTTACGTCACGGTGGACGACTATCATTTTCTTTGCGCCGGAAAGACGCATGAGGAATTGAACGGTTATTTCACCACCGAAGAAGATTCCCATAAGCTCGATTTATTCCCGATTTCCGAAGCGCTGCGCTACAAAATTCCGTTTTCACCGGTGGAGGAAACCATCGCTTATCTGGAATCGCTGGCAGATCAACACACGCAACACACAACATCCGCCGCGATCTACTTCGACGACATCGAGAAATTCGGCATCTGGCCGGAAACGTATCAATGGGTATACGAGAAAGGCTGGCTCGAGCGTTTCATTCAGGGCGTGCTGGCGTCGGACAAAATCAGCACGCAGCATTACAGCGAATACCACGCCAGCGAAAAAACCCGTGGTATCGTCTACCTGCCCACGGTTTCGTACATCGAAATGAACGAATGGACCCTGCCCGCCCAGTCCGCCAACACGTACGCGGATTTGGTGCAGCAAGCCAAAACCAGCGGCTGGTACGAACACAAAAAAGCATTTTTACGCGGCGGCATCTGGAAAAACTTCTTTTCCCGCTACCCGGAATCCAATTGGATGCACAAGCGTATGCTGAGCCTGTCGGCGCGGCTGGCTGAATTACCGGAAAAACAGCGCACGCCGCTGATGCGGCAAAAACTGTACGAAGCGCAAGCCAATGATGCTTATTGGCATGGCTTGTTCGGCGGTTTGTATCTGCCGCACTTGCGCCGCGCTGTTTACAACGCTCTGGTCGAACTGGAAACGCTGCTCGATGCGTGCGCGCCGCGTCCGGCCTATTTCACTGTTGATACCGATCTGGACGGTGTGGAAGAAGCCTATCTGCACAATGGCATCTTGCAAGCGATCTTGAAACTGGATCGCTTCGCCAGCATTTGCGAATTCGATGCTTATCCGCTCAAACATAATTTCGGCGACACCTTGCGCTGCCAAGTCGAGCACTATTATCAAAAAATCCAGCCAGACGCGCGCCATTCGTCCAATCACACAACCAGCGGCATCGCTTCCGCGCACGACCGGATCAGCTACAAACACGACATCAGCGCCGAAGATGTGGTGCCTGACGATCATCCGCGCAGTCTGTTCGTCGATCGCCTGGACGGCATGTTCGTCACGTACCGGTCTTTGGCCACGGCGCTGGAAAACAATCATTTCGAGTCGGACAACACGGTGTACCCGGTGCATAAACTCATCATGCTGGATGGCAACCGCTTGCAAGTCACCTATCAGTTCACCGCCAAGCTGGAACGCACTTTCAGCACCGAAATCAACCTGGCGATGCCGAGTTGCGACGGCGTCGGCGGACGTTACGTATATCAGGGAAAAATTCCCGGCGGCTTCGGTCAATGGCTGGAATTAAGCGGCATGACGGAAATTGCACTGGACGATGACATCCTGGGCGGCAGCGTCATATTAAAAACGTCTCATCCGGTCACGCTGCGCGCCCGTCCGCACTTTTCGGTATCGCAATCCGAGAGCGGATTTGAGAAAATCATGCAAGCCACGACGCTGTTGCTGGAGTGGCCGGTAACAGCGCCGGAATTGATCGTCACATTGGAAATCAAGGCACACGCGCGATAACGAAGCCGTAAAAAAACCGCACAACCCATCATCTTCGCCAACCGATAAAAACATGACGTCATCACTTACGCTATCACCGGCCTGGCTTGCTCTGCAGGCACATCACACCATCATGGCGCAACAGCATTTGCGCGACTTGTTCCAGCAAGATCCGCAACGTTTCGAGCAATTCTCACTGACACTGAACGATCTGTTGCTCGATTTTTCCAAACAACCGATCCGGCAAGAAACGGTTGACCTGCTGCTGGTGCTGGCGCGGCAGCAAAAACTGAACGATTGGATCGAGCGCATGTTCGGCGGAGAAAAAATCAATTCGACCGAACAGCGCGCGGCGTTGCATATCGCGTTGCGCAGCGATCAGCCTGTATTCGTCGACGGCGCCGACGTGCTGCCGGAAGTCAAACGCGTGCTGAAACAAATGGAGCGTTTCACCATCGCGGTGCACAGCGGCGCGCGCAAAGGTTACAGCGGCAAAATGTTCACCGACATCGTCAACATCGGCATCGGCGGTTCGGACCTCGGTCCGGTGATGGTGACCGAAGCGCTCAAACCATATCGCCTCAACGGCATCAAGCCGCATTTCATTTCCAACATCGACGGTGCGCAATTGGCCGAAACGCTGCGCCATCTCGATCCGGCGACGACGTTATTCATCATCGCGTCGAAAACATTCACCACGCAGGAAACGCTCACCAACGCGCATTCCGCGCGCAAATGGTTTCTTGAACACGGCGGCAGCGAAGCCGATATCGCGCAGCATTTCGTCGCGGTATCGACCAACCGCCCCGCGGTGGAAAAATTCGGCATCGATCCGGCCAACATGTTCGAGTTCTGGGATTGGGTCGGCGGGCGTTATTCGTTGTGGTCGGCGATCGGCTTGCCGATTGCGCTGGCCGTCGGCATGGACAACTTTTATGCGTTGCTCGACGGTGCGCGCGCCATGGATCAGCACTTTGCCACTGCGCCGCTGGAAAAAAACCTGCCGGTGATGCTCGGTCTGATCGGTATCTGGCAGATCAATTTTTTCGCCACATCATCGCATGCGGTATTGCCGTACGACCAATCGCTGCATCGCTTTCCCGCTTATTTGCAGCAACTGGAAATGGAAAGCAACGGCAAGCGCATCACCCGTGACGGGGAATCGGTCGATTACGCCACTGGCGCGGTAGTTTGGGGCGAACCCGGCACCAATGGCCAGCATGCGTTTTATCAGCTGTTGCACCAAGGCACGCAAACCGTTTCGGCTGATTTCCTCGCGCCCTGCCAAAGCCATTATCCAGTGGGCGAGCATCACCGCATGCTGCTGGCGAATTTCTTCGCCCAGACGGAAGCATTGATGACCGGCAAAAACGCGCAAGAAGTGCGCGTCGAACTGGAAGCACAAGGTCTGGATGCAACTGCCATAGAGCAACTGCTGCCGCATAAGATTTTTCCCGGCAACCGTCCGACCACGTCGATTCTGTTCAAAAAGCTCGATCCGCAAACGCTCGGCGCATTGATTGCCCTTTACGAGCACAAAGTGTTCGTGCAAAGCGTCATCTGGAATATCAATCCGTTCGATCAATGGGGCGTGGAGCTAGGCAAGCAACTGGCGGGGAAAATCCTGACCGAGCTGCAACCGGACGGCGCCGTCACTTCGCACGACGCCTCCACCAACGGTCTGATCAATTACTTCAAAGCAAACCGCTAAACCATCCGCATGCCGTCCTCGCAAGAACTGCGCGTTCTGTTCGTCACTTCCGAAGTCTATCCGCTGTGCAAAACCGGCGGCCTGGGCGACGTCAGCGCGGCATTACCGCTGGCGCTACGCGCGCTGCATAACGATGTGCGGCTGCTGCTACCGGGTTATCCGCAAGTGCTCGCCGGGGTTAAATACAAATCCAAAGTCGCCGAGTTCTCCGCATTGCCGCAATTTCCGCCCACCACGCTACTGTCGGCGCGGCTCTCATTGAGCAAAACCGAACATCTGCCGGTCTTCGTCGTCGACTGTCCGGGATTGTACGATCGCGCGGGCGGGCCTTACATGGATGAATTCGGGCGTGATTGGCCGGACAATGCGTTGCGCTTCGGCTTGCTGTCGAAAATCGGCGCCATTCTGGCGAGCGACGCCAGTCCGATCGCCTGGCGTCCGCATATTGCGCACTGCAACGACTGGCAAAGCGGCCTCACTCCTGCTTACCTGCACTTCCATTCCGGCAAAAAAGCCGCCACGCTGATGACCATCCATAACCTCGCCTTCCAAGGCGTTTTCCCGCCGGGCAGCGTGGTTCAGCTTGGATTGCCGCCGCACAGTTTCGATATCAACGGCCTGGAATACTACGGCAACCTATCGTTTCTTAAGGCCGGGCTCTATTACGCCAACCAAATCACAACGGTCAGCCCCAACTACGCGCAGGAAATTCAATCCGAACCGTTGGGATTCGGCTTGCAAGGATTGCTGGCGGCACGCCGCCGCCACCTCACCGGCATCATCAACGGTATCGACCTCACCGCATGGGATCCCGCCACCGATCCGCATCTGGCGCAAAACTACAGCAGCAAAAAGCTCGCGGACAAAGCCGTTAACAAAAGCGCACTGCAACAACACATGGAACTGACGGTAGACGCCGATATCCCGCTGTTCGGCGTGGTCAGCCGCTTGAGTCATCAAAAAGGCATCGACGTGCTGATTCAGATAGCGCCGCAACTGCTGAAAATGCCCGCGCAACTGGTGGTGCTCGGCAGCGACCAAGCGCAACTGGAGCACCAGCTCGCGATGCTGGCGCAGGCGCATCCCGGTGTCATCGCGGTACGTATCGGTTTTAATGAAGCCCTATCGCATCTGGTCGAAGCCGGCGCGGATTGTTTCCTGATGCCGTCGCGCTTCGAGCCGTGCGGTTTGAATCAAATGTACAGCCAGCGCTACGGCACACCGCCCATCGTGCACGCCACCGGCGGCCTAGTCGATACCGTGGTCAATTGCACACCGCAAACCCTGACCGATGGCAGTGCGAGCGGCTTCGTGTTCGACACGATGAGCGCAGAACACTTGCTCGCCGCGATCAAACGCGCAATAGCGGCTTATCACGACAAAAAAATCTGGCAGCGCTTGCAGAAAAACGGCATGGCGAAGGATTTCGGCTGGCACGCCAGTGCAATTGCTTATCAGCGCATTTACCGCGCGCTGCTGGATGGATGACAGACGACTTCATATTGTTCTCAGTCGCTGGTATTCGCTCTTATCAGACTGCCGAGAAAGATTCTTTCGAAATCTTATGCAAAGCAAAAACAGAAGAAAAATCATAGCTTATGCTTAACAAATGCGCATTCTTCACCTGTTTCTAACATCGCTGCGGCAACACAGATAGTTTTTTAATTACCTGTTAACCTAAGGAATCGCTGAACAAATCCCGGAAATTGAGACAATGGCACTTCCTGACAATTGCTCAATACGCCATGTTTGAGTAACCACTGCCAACAAAGCGGACATCAACGTTCTACCCAAAACATGTATTCCGGGTATCAAGCGGCATCCGGCGACAAAATACCGCTGAAAAATGAATTGCCGGGAATCTGTATTCAAAAAAACTGACAGCAGTACTGAAAAATCTGAAAGCATCTAATTGTTCAGCGATTCCCTAAAATACCTCATCAAAAAATAGCACTCACTCGATAGGAAAAATCTTAGTCAGAAAAAGGACAGGACGATGACAATCCTGTTTCACATGAGAATCTCCCGGACAACTAGCCGAAAGCAGCAGCCGGGAGATGCACTACGAGAAGAGATGGGTTACGAGAAGAAGTGAAACACAGAAAAGAAACATAGAACCCAATTCAAAACGCCCCCGATCTCGCGGATCGTTGTGACACTCCGGTAACCGAAGCGCTTGGGTCAAGCGGTTTATCTACGTTAACTCGAGGGGAGCGTAGATGACTACTGCAATCGGTATGATTTAAAACCGGAACGTCCATTCCTTGGTCCAGTCATGTCCCGCATCCTTGAATGCACCGGCATAATCGACCACATCAAAGAAGGCGTCGCCTACTGCCGCACCGCCCAATGTCAGCGGCGAACCGGTTTTGGGTAAATAACCGTCCAACAGAGGATCTTCTGCTTTATTTTCTGGTTGCGACAAGAACCAATCCGACACGGCGAATGTATGGCCGTCACCATCCTTAAAATTGCTGGCGCATTGAACAAACGAGTTCCGCATCGTCAATTCGCCCGTCAGGCTGCCCGGAGAACCGGCGTTGGCGTAGGTCGATGCGCTATCGATCCGCACGCAAACCGGCGATCCGGTTACCACCGAATTCCAGATATTGCCGGCTGTTCCGCGGCGTAACAGAATACCTTCCGTAGCACCGGTATCATTGCGGCCGATAATGGTGAAATTGGATAAAATCGGATGCGCGCGCGGCAAGCTGTCGTGATTTTTCTCGTTGTTGTCAGCTTCGATACCACGGTCACCGACACCTGGCGATTGTTTAACCAGCACAAACTGTGTGCGCCCCTTAAAACCACTGGTCCAATCGAAAGCGTCGTCACGATTTTCAGTCAGCACCAAATGCTTCATGTTAACCGTACCGCCGAACATTTCCACGCCATCGTCCAAACCGGCATGAACTTGCACGTAATCAATCTTCGTGCCTGAACCGACGCCCATCAGCGTCAAGCCATTCAGTTCTTCATCCGGGCGTACGGCAAATCCGGCGAAAAGAATTTGCGTATACTTAACGACACCGCTGTTATCCGTTGGATTGTTACCGCCAAAAAATTCCGAGGTAATCGCTTCAAATGGCGCTTCACACAATGCCACACCGGCATTACAACCGTTGATCGGCGCATTACCGGCAATCAGCAAACCGCCCCACTCACCGGGTGACTGCTGCAACGGACCGGACATCACGACCGGATTATCCGGCGTTCCTTCCGCCATGATCTTGGAACCGCGCCTTACAAACAGATAATCCGCTCCCGATTCGCCGAAGATTTTGGTGCCGGGATTAATAGTAAGGGTTGCGCTTTGCGTGTTATCGCCACCGACATAAACACCACCCGATAAAATCCAGTTGATATTTTTCGTCAATGTGACATTGGTTTTAATTTCACCGCTTAAGACGCAGGAACCAGCCGTAGGCCCCGCCGCCGCGAAACTTGGACAACCCTGGAATGCGTTATTGACCAGTTGATCCATGGTAAAACGCAATGGATTGGACCCAGGCACCAATTTTAACTTGACGTAAAAATCATCCGCCCCAACGGTAACCGAAGCGATATGCACCGCGCTGGTGTCGGAATCAAACACATTACGCTGCCCGGTTGTGGCCGCAATAGGATTCGCCGCGATCAATTGCAGATCGCTCCCGCTCAACTGCAATTGCGCGCTGTAAAAGGAAGAAGTGCTGCCGCTCAGTACTTCCACGACGGGCAGATTGACGATACCGCTTGCCGGATCGAAAGTTGCGGTTGCTGCGTGCCCGTTCAGCGCCGTACTACTCAGTAGCGCAATAGACGCCGCGATTAATTTTTTTATAGGATCTGATTTGAACATTATTTACTTACCTCAACGTTTTATTTAGGGTAAGTAAATCTATCAAGCCAACATGACAGAGGTATTACGTTAACATGAAAATATATATTGCCACTCAGCAGACTTGCGGAAGAAAACCATTTGTTTGAGAAACATAGGAATCATTAGCGGATGATTAAAACCGGGTCCAATGATCCGCAACGATTTGCCCGTTTTCAATAATGAAACGGTAGTTATAGTCATCGATGCGGTAAGTCCAGACTTCCCGCTTGATATAGACAATTCCGCCGAAAGCCCGGGTTTGCACAACGCCCAGATCGGTCCGGATATGCGGCTCACCCATATTGATCAGCAACTTGTCCGCCAAATCGCCTTTGGAAATGATATTGCCGTTGGGTGCGCGAAAACCGCTCAGTAACACAACCAATGCAACTGCAACACACAAAAGGAAGAATTTTTTCATGATGGAATCCTCGTCAAAAGTGGTTTATCCGCGCGGAGAATTTCCCGCTACCGGATACCACTCTAACCCGAGGAAAATTAATGCAGACTGAACCGGTGCGAGCGTTTTATCCGCCGCACAAGAGATGCCGGTTCAGAAAAACTTGATCAATACGCCAAACGCACACTGAGGTTAAAAAAACGCCCGCGGCGGAACGCTCGGGTCACTTCATCGCCTTGCGTAATGCGGACTTCGGAATCGAGTAAATTTTGCATTGAGGCTTGCATCGACAACCCTTTATACAAATTCTGGCTAAATACGAAATCCAGTTGATGCACGGGTTGCTCATATTTGTCCGGCGCACCCAGCACCCCAGCGGCCATAATGCGCTGGCTGGAGACGTTGTACAGCAAAGTGGCTTGCGTTTTCCATCGTGGATTGTCGTAGCCGATCTGGAAATTGACGATTTGCGCGGAATGCCCTTGCAGCGGCCGGTCGTTGGTCGTCTGCGCTTTCAGATTATCGGCATTCAATTGCACATTCGATGCCGACCAGGTGTAATTGCCGCCGACATAAAAGTTCTGCAACACCGGATGCACGAAATCCAATTTCTTCAACAGCTCCAACTCAAATCCATAGATATTGGCTTTATCGGTATTTTGATAAGTATTGAGTCCGGCGGTGCCCGGCACAGCAACCAATTCAATCGGCTTAGTTAAATCTTTCCAGAAAAAACCGGCAAAGATATTTTCCGTTGGCGACAGATAATATTCCCAGCGCAAATCCCAATTGGTAATCGCCGTTTGTTTCAGATTGGGATTACCGACAGTCTCCTGGTTGGTATTGATATCGGTAAAAGGCGCCGACGATAATTCCCTGAAATCCGGGCGCGACAGCGTTTGACTGAAACCGGCGCGCAGCTGCTGCTTATCGGTCAGAAACAGCGTAGCCACCACGGATGGCAGCATGTCGACACGATTCAGCCTGGCCGTTGTGGGTGTATTTGTCAGCGTAAAAGTATCGACTTTTTGATCATTGTCTTCCCAACGCAATCCGCCGGTGATGTTGAGCCGGTCGTACATCAACCAATCCATTTTTCCATAGTAGGAAAACAGATCCTGGGAAGCGGTATATTTATCGCTGGGGCGCGTTACTTCGCGCAGCTGAAATCCGTTGGTGCCGATATATTGCGGCCGCAATATACTTTCCAGCGACGATTGCGCGAAGACCGCCGGATTAAAGCCATCCGGGCCGACCGGAAAATAGTTAAAGCGCTGGATACTGGAATCCCGGCTTTTACTTTGCGCAATGAAGCCGCTACCCAGCGTGATCTTATGATTGAACGACGGTTGCACCGGCAATTTTCCGTCCACCCGCCAGCTCTGATCCTTATCCACCAGATCCGCATACATGACCTGATTGTTATCCGCGCGCTGGGCAAAAAAGAAATTGCCCTGCTTATCGGCGTCAAAACGGTAATCGCGCGTTTTGGGCTCCTCCCGGTTGGCGGTGGCGTTGGTATACAGCCAGTTGATCGACAAGTCCCTCAGCCAGTCGAATTGATGCTCACCACCCACTTGCGTCATCAACAATTGATTGGTAAAAAACTTCAGCCGCGTTCTACGGATATCGTTGGTTTCCGCATCGGTAAATCCTTGGGAAATTCGGGCTTCATCGATTGCCTGGCGCAGAAACATCGTGCGGGCGAATAGCTTATGATGGTCTTTGTACTGTAATTCGGTTCCCGCATAGCCGGTCAGCTGCACTTCGCTCAAGGAGCGCTGCATATAAAAATCCTGAATTTTTCTGAGACTACCGTCCTTTGTATCGGCGGCGACAAATTCGCGATTGATTTCATTTTGCTTTCTGAATTCGCGCTTCCAACCGGCCGCGCCGATATAACCCAAGCGGAAATCACCGAATGTGAAACTATCCCCGATCGATGCCTGAATACCGGTATCGGGTGCGCGTTTTTTTCTGTCGACATCCCACACGCCAGATAAATCCTCGCCGAATTTTTCAATCTGCCCCGGTGTAAATCCATTCGGATTAAAAATAGACGCCGGTTTTATCGTTCCGCCGTCCTTGGTCGCCGCAGCAATCGAATCCGGCAAAGCACGCGCGCCATCGTCATAACTGGTGAAGTCGGCCCCGCCGCCTTTATACGTCAAGCCATCTTGAAACGTCGTGTTGTCGTTGAAACCGGTTTGCAGATTCAAATTAAAGAAAAACGCATCGGGAATTCCGCGCGTGCGCATCTCCAGCGTACCACCAGCGAATTCCGCAGGACGATCGGGTGAATAGGTTTTCTGCACCATGACACTTTCCAGAATATTGGTCGGAAACAAATCCAGCGGCACCACGCGCCGGGTCGCATCCGGACTGGGAATGGCCGCGCCATTGACCAATGTCGAAGAAAAACGCTCGCCCAATCCGCGGATGAAGATGAACTGACCACCCACCAGCGTTAATCCGGAAGCGCGCCGCAAAGCGCTGGCGGCATCGCTATCGCCCGCGCGGCTAAATTGTTCGGCGCCCAAGACCGTGGCAACCGATGTGGCCGATTTTTGTTCCTCGATCACCGACGCCACGGTACCCGCCAGATGAGGTTCCAGCACCACATATTCGGCCAGTTCGACGCCTGCGGGCGTCAATTTGAAACTGACCGGCATATCCTGGTCCTTGGCAACTTTCACGTCATCCAGCGTCTGACTGCTGTATGCGTTGTGCAACAGCGAAACACTGTAACTGCCAGCGGGAACCGTGGCGCTGATCCGGCCCTGCTCATCGGTGCGAAATCTTTCTTTCAGTCCGCTCAAAAATACTTGCACGTCTTTAACCGGTTTCTGTGTTTCCGCCGATAGCACTTGCACCGTAATCGTGCCCTCGCCCTGATCGCGTTTCGGTTCACCGGCAACAGCGCCCGCCATCGTGCCCGCCACCGAACTTTCAATATTCAGCAGCGGTTTCTTTTTACCGGGATAAAACGTAACCAGAATTTGCACATTTTCCGCGGCACGCAACGGCAGATCGAAGGTAAATTCCTGGTCTTTCGTGGTAAGGGTAAATTGATAAACACCGGGCGGCAGTTTTCCAGCCAAGCTGCCGTTGGCACTGGTTCTCAGCGGCGCATCACTGCCCGGACGCCAGGTATAAGTCGCCGGTGTCGCTTCGAAAATCAGAATTGCACTGGATTTGTCGTACGATTCGCTGCTGATCGACAATTCGGCATCCGCAACCGGCAAACCGTTTTGAAACAAATGAATCGAGAATTCGGCTTTCTCCTCGCTTCCCCAAGCAATAGCGCTCGTCAAAACAGTCACGAGCAAGCAGCAAATCCGGATAATTTTTTTTAGTTTTGTATTCATTTGGCGTAACAGACCCCTACTCCACGGGCAAACTGGTTGCGCGTGCAGATAATTCTTCGTTAATCAAAAAGGAAAATGTCTCGGGTAGGTGGTGTTAAGGCGGCAGAGACAAGATGGCGGCGGGGAAAGGCTCCGGCGCCGCCAGAAATTGCATTAGGTGCATTGCCATGGCTCGGTTTTGCACACTTCCATCAGGCGGCGCAGTTCGGTGCCTTTTCTGAACAATTCGGCATTTTTCAGATGATCGAGATGCTTATTGGCATCGGCAAAACGGCGGCTGGAAAACAACGCATAAGCCAGCGCGTAACGCACATCCTGATCCTCCAGCAAACCGGTGCGGTACAGGCTGGATTCCATATTGGCCGCGCGCTCAAACTGCTTTAACGCCAGCAGTATGGATAACCGCTGTTTCAGTTTGACTTTCTGATCGCCGATGCTCTCGTTCAGTGTCAATGCTTTGTGGAACCGCCCCGCACGCCGGTATATTTCCGCCGCTTCTGCTTGCAAAGCCGGATTGAGCAACGCCGCTTGTTCCAGAATGAATGCCGCCGAGTTCAACTTGCCTTGATCCAGATAGGTGTGCGCCAGCAATTTAGCCACCATTTCATCCTGTGGAAATTTCAAACGGGCGACTTCCAGAATATTCAACGCTTCCTGATATTCGCGGCTCAGCCGGAGCGCATTGCCAAACGCAACATAATCGGCGGCGCTGGCGTTGGACCGCTTCAAATAATCACGGCCCAGCCCGACGGCTTCCTGATAAAGCCCCAGCTCCACGAAATAAAAAACCTTGCGTTTGAGGAAACGTAAATCGGCTGGAAAGGCTCGCTGACCGTCGTTCAATGCATTGATCGCCGCTTCCGTATCTTTCAGATGCCAGTAGGATTCCGCTTTCAAGCTGATCAAACTCGCTTCTTTGTTAGCAAGATCCCCGGCCTTGCCGATCGCATTGACGGTATTCCGGTAATCTTTCAGTCCGAAATATACTTGCGCCAGATAGATGAAAATCGACCGGTCTTGCTGGCCGTTCTTAACCGCTTGCTGCAAACTGTCCCGGGCGGCTTCGAGATCGTTCAACCCCAGATAGGCTAACCCTTGCAGCGTATAAAACCGCGCCAGATCGGTTTTCTTGTTACCAAGATCGACGCTTTGCAATGCCAGCAACGCGCGGTCGTGATGACCATCTTTCAGCATCACCGCCGCCAGTTCGATAAAGTCGGTGGACTGCGCCTTGTTCCCGGCTGCCTGAACGGCGTGTACGTAACAACTCAGCGCGATGGCGGCGTACACAAGGAAGTGAAACGCCCAGTTCGATCGGTTGTTCATATCACACATCAAGACAAATCGAAGCGAATTTTCTGTTTCGCCCAAACCCGTACCGTTTCGCCTTTATACTTGGCCGGTTCGAAATGCCAGCTGCGAATACCCTGCAAAGCCGACGCATCGAAGATGCCCGACGGATTGGACTCCAGCACTTGGACTTGATTGACAGAACCATCCGTTTCCACCAGTACCGACAGAACAACATACCCCTTGACGCCATTCTTCTTGGCTGCCGGAGGATATTTGAACGATCCGCGCGCCACTGGTTTTGGCGGCACATCCACCAGATCGGCGGTCATGACCGCATTACCGGTTTTGCCCAGCAAGCTGTCGTCCATATTCCTGCCAGCACCGCCATCCAGTCCCAGCAAGCCCAGATCAATGCCCGACAAGGAGGTATCCAATCCTTTGAAAGGTGCTGGCGCTTGCGGACGGGCCGTTTGTTTCTTGGGTTCCGCTTTCTTGATTTCGCGCTTTGGTTCCGGCTTTATTTCCCGCGTCATGGCAATTTCAGTCACTTCCTGAGGAACCGGTTTTTCCGCTTTCCCCATGTACTTGTTCATCCACAAGATCATTCCGAAAACCAGAATCACGCCAAACACCATCGATACAAAACCTGCCGCATGCCGATTTAAATTCATCATCTTCATTTGCATTACCCCGCTTCTTTTTTCGTTGCAATTCCCACGCTCTCGGCGCCTGCCAGCCGCGCCTGATCCACGACCTCAACCAATCTTCCCGCCGGAACACCTTCATCTGTGACCACCAGCACTACTTTACTGGAGGCGTTATTCAGCAGATCGCGCAGCTTGCTCTGTATCAGCCACAAACGTATCGGCTCGCCATCCAAATAGGTATCGCCACTACGGTCGATAAACAGCCGAATGGCTTTGCTCGATGCGGTCACGGCGCTACTTGCCTTAGGTCGTTCCAGCTCCAGTTTCATGTCTTTCACAAACGATGCTGTCACCATAAAAAAGATCAGCAGGATGAACACCATATCAATCATCGGTGTCAGATCAATCGCCGCTTCCGCTTCAGGTGGCTCACTATTTCTCATAACGCATTACCTATCTTTCATTCAATGTTGATGACACAGCAGATCCTTGACTTGAGAAAGATCTTGCGCTATCTGCTGCTGTTTCCGGTTGAGGAAGCTGTTGGCCAGAACACCTGGAACCGCCACCGTCAATCCCATTTGCGTCGTGAATAACGCTTCCGCAATTCCACCGGCGATACCGCCGGACTGCGAATGCACGGTCATCGTCGACAGCGACTGGAATGTTTCGATCATCCCGGTGACCGTTCCCAGCAATCCGAGCAAAGGCGCAATCAGAACGGTCACGCGCGTTAGCGAAGAAAATCGTGCAATTTCCCTTTCATAGTCATAAAACGCTGCGTCCAGATGACGTCTAAGGTTCACGACGCCACGCCGTTTTAACCCGATTCCTTGCTTGACCGCCCTTGCCACGATGCTTCTGGCCTGCCTGCCGCCGTCTTCCTGGTAATATTTCAGCAGATCGCGCACACCCATCAATTTGGGTTCCTTCATGATCCAGAACCGGTACCCTATGCCATACCACAGCAATAAAACACTCAGCACCAGCGGTGGCATGACAATGCCCCCGATCACAAACAACTCGTTAATCCATATCACCAGTTCAGCAAAAGTCATATCAGGAATTCGCAAACACCAAGCCGTTCTCATCCATAGGCACAATCGGTGCGGAAGATTCCGCTGCCTCATCGTGCCCGCCACCCAGAAACACGTTTACAATCCGAAGCGCCGCATGTTCCATGTCACGCTTGATATTTCTCGCCCAAGTTGTTAATAAAGATCCCAGTAACAAGGTCGGAATGGCGACCACCAATCCCAACTCGGTCGTCACCAAGGCAATGGCGATACCCTCGGATAACAATCTTGGATCGCTGGTGCCAAACTGGGTAATCGAATCGAACGTTTCAATCATCCCGGTGACCGTTCCCAGAAGACCGAGCAGAGGAGCGACCGATGCGATCACCAGAATGGCCGCACCAAAGCGGTCCAGCGGTCCTGATTCCTGCAGGATGGCTTCGTATACAATGCCTTCCATATGGTCACGGTCATCTTTCAAGTGCCGCAAGGTGTACAACAAAACACGCCCGATTGCCGAGGTGGAACTATCTTCACAGCTTTTTTTAGCCGCATCCAGATCACCCGCCGCAAGCTGCTGCAAGATTTGATCGGATAATTGTTGGGTATCGGCGCTATTGGCGCGCAGCAAATAAGCCCGGATCAGGACAAAGAAACCGCCGATCACACCGAGAATCACGATCACCCACCCGATCGGCCCACCCGAATCGACATGTTCAAGCAAAGTTTGCTCATGCGCATCTTCAACAGCCGTCGAGCGTGACTCGAACAAGTACAATTGCAGGAAATCGGGTTGCTGGTTTTGGCTCAAGGCAACCGCACTTTCCGTGCCACCGGCCTTCCAGATTTTGAACTCGCCGCCACCCGCGGGTGCCAGGCTGCCGCTGCCGTCGTCACTAATCCCGTAAGCCGCGATATTGCCCATGGACAGTAGGGTTCCCTGCACTTGCTTGCCATTCACCAGATAAAATTTTCCCGGCTTGGTCTTGATGGCTCCCAGTCCTTGCAACAAAGGTATCGCCTGCTTGAACAAAAATTCGATCTTGGCCTGATCATTGCCTTTGCCATCCGCAATGGCGGCAGGCACTTCAATGCCGTGATCCTTCAGTGTGGCTACCGCCTGCAGGAAGGTAGTCTCGAGCGCATCGTTGCGCTCCGTAACAGCCGCTTCCTTGCGTTCCGCTTCGGATAGCTGTGCGGTCATTTGATCGATTTTTGCCGAACGGTCGACTGAGCTGCGCTCCAGCGCGTTAATTTTTGCGCTAAGCGCCTGTTCCTCGCGCACCGCCGAAGACTGGTATGTCTTCAGGCGCTCGCTTAACTCACGCTTCTGTGCTTCCAGAAAAGCATGCTCGCGCTTATAAGCGGTCTCCAGACTCACGGTTTCCTGTTTCGATGAACCGGATTTCTTTGCAGGTGCAGCTTCGGGTTTATCTTCCGGTGCGGACACCGGCACGTCTTCAGCCGTTGCCGCAGTTTTATTTTCCTTATCCTTGGCGTACGCGGTGCCAACTAGCGCCATTAATGCCAGCATCAATAATAATTTCTTCATTTTCTCAACGGATTGGGTAGTTCGAAATAACCTTGGCGTATCTGTTTCTTCAGAGAATCGAATAGCATTTTGATGCGCTCAATTTCGTGCGTTTCATCAACGGTTTCGTATTTCCATTCCCCTGTCGCCAGGCGCTTCGCCATGCCGGCCCGGTTATCCTTGGTTTGAAAAAAAAGAAACACCGTGCCGAGCTTCGCAATGTCCACCAGAATTTTTTCACCGTTCAACAAGATGGTTTGCTGGTAGATTCCATTTTCCTTGCTCAGGCGTATTTCATCTTCGATCAACGACCACGCCTGGTTTGCCGCCTTGCTAGGATCGATCAACCGATGATTGATACTTCTTTCCAGATCTTCGATCGCCTTGATGCGATCTTCCATTTTGAACGGGAAACCCAATTGAATATGCCGCTTATAATCCCCCAATACCGCCAGCAAGACCGGTTTGAGCGTTTCCCCCGATTGTTCAGCTTTTTGGGTGTTTTCGGATAACTTACCGATGGAATGCTGCAGTTTCTCGATGCTGAGCTTCTGGCGGCGTTCTTCGACACTCAAATCCGCCAATTGCGAATTGAGCGCCGCCATTTTGCTGCCGTGCTTTTCCTTTTCGATATCTAACTGCGACTGCAACGTCTCGACCTCACCGCGGATTTTGGCCAGCGATTTCGCCAGATTCTCAATGCTGCTTGCCGCCGCCGGCATTGCCGCCATCAGCAGCAACGAACCGCTCAGCGCCATGATTTGTTTTGATAACCGAATACCCATACATCCCTCATTAAAGATGCCGTGCATACTACAAGCCGGATATTTCACTTTCATGACAGTTCGATGTCATTTCATGTAGCGTGCAGGAATGGAATGAACTCGTAACGCGCCGTAAATCACGATTTCCCGCGCCGGTTTGCCAAGCACACTGGGAGTGCTCCGCTTGTCATGAAACTTTTATATTGCGCCGCTAAGATGGCGGTCCATGCGAAGTCACAGAGGAGAAAACAGATGATCAATCAATCGATTGCCAAAGAGAAAAGCGTTTTTTTATTGACCAGCAGCGATTGGCATGCGCGCACGATTCAATTCATCGTGGGTATTTTGATGCTGGCGCTGTACGTATGGATTGCCGCGGGCGTACTGAATTTATTGTTCAATCTGCCGGAGATTCTGAAGAATGGGTGGGCGCAAATCGCCGAACATATCATCGTCGACATCGTGCTGATTCTGGCGATACTCGAACTGATCCGTATTCTGCAATCCTACCTGTCGGTCGGACGCGTCAAGGTTACGTTCATTCTGGACGTGGCCCTGGTGGTGCTGATCGGTGAACTGATCGGCCTGTGGTACAAAGACTATACGACAACCGAAGTCGGCCTTCACATCGCCGCCATCACGATGCTGATCTTGCTTCGGATCGTATCGATCCGATTTTCGCCGAATGTGGTTGATTAAGCTGGGTCGTACGCATCAGCTATTTTGAGAAACAGGTGTCTTAAGTGTATTCGGATTAAGTGATTGAAACACATGCGCGAGTTGATGTTCGAGATCACCGTATGCAAATGATTCTGAAGTTGGAGTCTAACTCCACATCCTCAAAGAAAATGATGTTCACGAAGTAAAGAGCTCCACTATCCTGCAGCGCCAACAACTTAGCCAAGTCCATAACCGCCGAAGCACTATATCTTCCGACGGTTCAATAAGGTTTAAATGTGATGCGTACATGTTGAGGCCCTAACACATAGTTAACCTGTTAGGGTTCAACGCTCTGTTAGCGATACAACATTTGAATTCCGCGTTTATCGCAGACATCATAGAAATCGGATGGATTAAAGCCAACAAAAGCATCAATAGAGAGCGAAGTATCTCCAATCATGGATCTTATTACATGGTCAACTAAGCTAAAAGAATGTTTGGTATTTTCTAGGACGTAAGTCAATGATGCTATGCGGTAGGGCTCATCATCTATTAGCACTGTAGTAGGCTGTTCAAGGATTTTTTTAAACTTCATAATATGTTCGCTACGACGGATCCTTCTTGTGTTTATAGCTTCATATAGTGTAGGCCAGGGAACAAGCAACTTGTGAACTTTAATATCTTCTGCAAGAATTTGAGCTTCCTCATGATAGCTATCTCTAGCGTCAAAAAGGGCGTACCAGTACCCTGAGTCCGCTATAACATTTTTAGACATTAAAGATCGTCCTCTGTCAGAGCGTCACCGTAGCCTTCCCAAGGTGAAGCTTTGCGCTTGCCAAAAATAAATTGCCCTTTAGTTGTTCCATCTTCAATTTTAAATATTATATAAACTCTATCTGTTTTTGCGAAATTTACACAGGACGCCAACTCTTTTTTCAGCTTCTCAGCAAGCTTTTCATCTTGAGAAAGTTCATATTTTAAATATGCGACACTATCTCCGCACTCTTTAGCTTTGTGATTATCTAGCCAAGCATACAAGCTCGGATAGTCGCCCTTAACGCCAAGATCGTAAGAAATCCATACTGATTTATACATGTTATTACCTTTTATTTTAGATGTAAGAATTCCTAGCGTTGT
>JAFEGA010000027.1 GCA_018240285.1 Pseudomonadota bacterium
TTCAAAAAAGATAATGCTTATTAGTTTAATTTCAAAGAATACTGCTTAATGATGCTAAAAAATCTTTTTGGAGCAGCAAGTTCGGACAAACGAGGGTCAGTCGATTGTCTCTGACCCCCCTCTATTGGCAATTTTTATACAAAAATGGCTGTTAATTTTGCCAGCAATCCGTTGACCATGGGTTGGAATACTCCCAAAAAATTATTCAGTTGCAAGATGCCTACAATCAATATTAATAAGCCACCGGCAACTATTCCATACTTGAGGCCTCGCGCAAAGTTTGCTGATGCGGGTGCGCGTGTATAGGTTTGATTGGAAAACGCCAGAAATATTTTCAATATACCCAGCAAAATACCAGTAGCAATACATCCCATGAACAAATGCAGCGCACCAAATACTCTTTTGGTTAAGTTTTCATCTGCAAACTCAAGACTTGAAAAGCGAAGGCAAACAATAATTACAAAGAGCAGAATGAGGGAGTTCCAAAAACCTCCAAATCTCACTCTAAACTCACTTTCCATACTCATATTCTTCTCCCTAATAATGCACAATTAAAATAGAAATATAAATTATTCAGCCACTTAAAAACAGCTATCAAACTATCAAAAACCGATCATCTAGTACAACTGACCACTCTTTTCTTACTCTCTGGCTATTTTAGAGCTTGATGATTATAGCCAAATTAATTCTGTTTGTAGCCCTTTCAAGTAATAAATTTGTTCATTTAATCTTCCCAAACATTTCTGCTATACTGATGATTATATGGATTAAATTTAATTTCCCTATGCAAATTTATATCTAACAGATTTATAGTTGACCAAATCGATCAGGTATTGTATAGTTGACTATATTGATCAAGTATTATTCATACAAGCACTACAAGATCACAGCATTATATTGACAAAAACAACCCACTCGATTCTTAAAAGGAGTCAATTATGAGATTAACAACGAAAGGAAGATTTGCAGTAACCGCACTATTAGATCTTGCATTACAAAAAAGCAATCACCCCGTCACACTCGCAGATATTAGTCAGCGGCAAAAAATCTCGCTATCGTATTTGGAGCAATTATTCGCCAAATTACGCCAATCTGAACTTGTGGACAGTGTACGCGGTCCTGGAGGTGGTTACTGTCTGGCAAAAGATTTAGACAAAGTATCGATAGCGGATATTATTCTTGCTGTTGACGAGCCTATCGATGCCACTCAATGTGGCGGCAAGGAAAATTGCCATAATGATAGCAAGTGCATGACACATGATCTATGGGCAAAATTGAACGAACTTATTTTTGAATATCTTGGCGCGGTTACGTTAAAAGAATTGGTCGACAATCAAGTGAATCAGCAAAATCAAACCATCGTTCCGCTTATCGATATGCGTGAAACGACAGCTGCGTAAATTGGGTGAGTGTTGATTAACATAATTCAATTTGCCATGAGATCACTATAACTTTTCAACTACGTTGAATTTTGTTGTTTCATCTTGCATCTAAGCGTATGTTCGATATTACAAAACATATAAAAAAGAGTTTATATTGATTTTTATCCAGATTGAGAAAATTAAACTGTTATGTCGATTACCTTAACTGAGAATGCTGCAAAGCATATCCAACAGCAGCTAATAAAACGTGGAAAAGGCTTTGCATTGCGTGTTGGAGTCAAAAGATCCGGATGCTCAGGGTTTTCTTACACTTTTGATTACGCCGATGAAATTACACCTAACGATCAATTATTTGAATCTCACGAAGCCAAGGTTGTTGTTGACACAAACAACTTACCTTATCTTGATGGTTCGCAAATTGATTTCACCAAAGAAGGTCTCAATTACTCGTTTAAGTTTATCAATCCCAATATTGATAACACTTGTGGCTGCGGTGACAGTTTTAGCGTAAAAGAGACCGCTAAGTTTTAATCGCTGATAACTTAATAGCTTTTCATTGAAGAATTAACCTAACCAGACATCCGGCAATTCAATATTTTAAGTTGTCAGTTTCAAACTAAAGATACTAAAAAGGAATAAACCAAATGAGTGCAGTATTGCAAAGTCTGGTTAATCAACCGTATAAACATGGCTTCGTCACCGATATCGAATCTGATATTGCACCTAAGGGGCTGAATGAAGACATTATCCGGTTAATATCGGCTAAAAAAGATGAACCCGAATGGCTTTTGTCATTTCGCCTGAAAGCTTACGAAAAATGGCTGACCATGACCGAGCCAGAATGGCAGAATGTTCATTACCCTAAAATTGATTTTCAGGATATCAGTTATTATTCCGCGCCGAAGCCAAAGAAAAAACTGGCCAGCATGGATGAAGTCGATCCAGAATTGTTGCGCACGTTTGAGAAACTCGGCGTTCCGATGCACGAGCGGGCGGCGTTAGCCGGAGTGGCTGTTGATGTTATTTTTGACAGTGTTTCGGTCGCCACAACCTATAAACAGAAACTAGCGGAAGTTGGTATCATTTTTTGTTCTATTTCAGAAGCAGTGCATACTCATCCTGAACTCGTCCAAAAATACCTGGGCACTGTCGTTCCGGTTGGTGATAATTACTTTGCTGCCCTAAATTCCGCAGTATTTACTGATGGTTCTTTCTGTTTCATTCCTAAAGGTGTCAAATGCCCGATGGATTTGTCCACGTATTTCCGTATTAATACTGAAGGATCCGGACAATTTGAAAGAACTCTAATCATTGCTGAAGAAGGCGCTTCCGTCTCCTATCTCGAAGGCTGCACTGCTCCGCGTTTCGATACCAATCAATTGCATGCGGCCGTGGTTGAGTTGATTGCACTAGACAATGCGGATATCAAATATTCGACGGTACAAAACTGGTATGCCGGCGACGAAAAAGGTGTCGGTGGCATCTATAACTTTGTCACCAAACGGGGATTGGCGAAAGGCGTTAATTCGCGGATTTCCTGGACACAAGTAGAAACCGGCTCGGCCATTACATGGAAATATCCATCGTGCATTTTGCGCGGCGACAACTCTGTCGGTGAGTTTTATTCCGTGGCCGTCACTAACAATTATCAACAGGCGGATACCGGCACCAAGATGATTCATATCGGAAAAAATACACGCAGTACCATCGTCAGCAAAGGTATCACTGCAGGCCACTCAAACAGCAGTTATCGCGGGCTTGTGCGCATCGCTCCAACCGCCGAAGGCGCTCGCAACTATTCGCAATGCGATTCCATGTTGATCGGTGACCAATGCGGCGCGCATACATTTCCGTATATTCAAGTGCACAATAATAGCGCCACGGTTGAGCACGAGGCATCCACATCAAAGATCGGCGAAGATCAGCTTTTTTACTTCTCGCAACGCGGTATCGGCGCAGAAGAAGCTGTTTCGATGATTATCAACGGTTTTTGTAAAGACGTATTCCAGCAATTACCGATGGAGTTTGCTGTTGAAGCGACGAAGCTGCTGAGCTTCAAACTAGAAGGAAGTGTCGGATGATTATTGAAAATAGTCCAACCATTCTCTCAGTTCAGGGATTGCGCGCCAGCATCAATGGCACTGAAATTCTCAAAGGGATCGATCTAACGGTCAAAAGTGGTGAGATACACGCCATCATGGGCTTAAACGGCTCGGGTAAAAGTACTTTCTCAAAAGTGCTTGCGGGACATCCATCCTATGAGGTAACCGGTGGAACCATTCAGTTCGAAGGTAAGAATTTGCTGGAATTGCCACCTGAGGAACGTGCGCGCGCCGGATTGTTTCTCGCTTTCCAGTACCCCATCGAAATTCCGGGGGTCGCCAACACACAGTTTCTTCGCCTTGCTTACAATACGGTGCAAGCGCAGCGTGGCAAAGAAGAATTAGATCCGTTGGAATTCGATGATTTTGTGCGTGAAAAAATGAAATTACTGGAGATGAAACCTGATTTTCTCGATCGCAGTGTCAATGAAGGTTTTTCCGGCGGAGAGAAAAAACGTAATGAAATTCTGCAAATGGCGTTACTGGAGCCTAAGTTGAGTGTACTCGACGAAACTGATTCGGGTCTCGATATCGATGCGCTGAAAATCGTCGCCAATGGTGTCAACCGGCTCACGAATAAAGATAATGCCACGATTCTGGTAACCCATTATCAGCGGCTGTTGGATTATATCGTGCCCGATTTCGTGCACGTCATGCAGGCGGGCCGCATTGTTATGACCGGCGGCAAAGAACTCGCACTGGAACTGGAAACGCGTGGTTATGATTGGATCACTGCAAACAAGCAGCAGGATGCCGGGGTTAGCGCATGAGTGAAGTTACCGGCACTAATTATCTTGAATGCCTGCTGAAATCCTGGCAGGCAAAACCTATCGAATCACTTTCTTGGCTAAACCAATTGCGGGCGCAAGCCATTGATCGCGTCAGTACACAGAAACTGCCGACCAAGCGCGATGAAGAGTGGCGCTTTACGGATATTTCACCGCTAACCACTCTGCCCTACCGGCCATCTCAGCCGGACGTAAACTTGCGGATACAAGATATTCAGCATTTGTTCTTAGACGAAGTAAAAAACCGTCTAGTATTCGTTGATGGTTACTATTCGCTGCAATTATCGGCCGTTGCCAATCCTGCTCTCGTGATCGGCAACTTGCCGGCGCTTTTGTCCACGCATGCATCAATCTTGGAGTCTCATCTAGGTCAGTACGCACGTTTTGATCAGAATGTATTCACCGCATTGAGCACCGCTTTTTTACGCGATGGTGCAGTGATTATTGCACCTCGAAATACCGTCATTGCCGACCCTATTCATGTGATATTTATCGCAACACAGCATGAAGTTACCAGTTATCCGCGCTGTTTGTTAATTGGAGAAAGCGGCAGCCAAATCACATTAATTGAAGATTATGTGGCGCTACAAGAAGCCGCTTATATTACCAACGCTGTCACGGAAGTCAGTTTGGCCGGTAACGCTCGCGCGCAGCATATTCGAATTCAACGCGAAAGTACGCAAGCTTTTCATTTTGCGAATTGCGCTGTCGCATTGGCGCATGCCAGCCATTATCAATCAGTCAGCATCACCCAGGGAGCAAGAATTTCACGTCATAACCTGGATGTCCGCTTAACCGATGAAGCGGCCGAATGCACGATTGATGGACTGACTCTGATCTCAGGCCACCAATTGGCTGATACGCACACTTGCATTGATCACAGTAAACCGAATGGCACGAGCCATCAACAACACAAATGCATCGCCGATGACACCGCGCATGCGGTATTCAACGGAAAAATCATCGTACGCCCGCATGCGCAGCGCACCAATTCGTCGCAATCAAGCCGCAACTTGCTGCTGAGCAAGACTGCGCAAGTAGATACCAAACCGCAATTGGAAATTTTCGCGGATGATGTCAAATGCGCGCATGGTGCAACGGTCGGGCAACTCGATCCGGAAGAAATTTTTTATTTGCGCAGCCGGGGTTTATCGGAAAAAGCTGCACGCAATTTATTAACCTATGCATTTGGCGCTGAAATTATCAACCGCATTCCGGTAATATCACTTAAGCAACAACTCGCGCAAACGGTACTCGAACAAACGCAAAGCAACTGAACATGAATCCAGTCAATACTTCCTTGAAATCTGAAATTTCACCCAGCCTTGACTGGGGAAAGATTCGTGCTGATTTCCCGATTCTGCAGCTCAAAATTGATGGCAAACCGCTCATCTACCTGGATAATGCAGCCTCGAGCCAAATGCCGCAGCAGGTTATCGACCGGTTGGTACGGTATCAAACGACGCAACACGCCAACATCAACCGTGCCGTCCATTATCTATCCGAAGTCGCCACGATGGAATATCACAACGCGCGCTGCAAGCTGCAGCAATTCATCAATGCGCGCGAAGACCGCGAAGTAATCTTCACCAGCGGCACGACCGATTCCATCAATCTGGTTATGCACGGTTACGGGCGAAAATTTATCAAGGCCGGTGATGAAATCATCCTAACGACACTGGAACATCATTCCAACATCGTTCCCTGGCAAATGCTCGCACAAGAGAAAGGCGCGAAAATCCGCGTGGTTCCAATTAATGACAAAGGCGAGCTTGAAGTCGATGAATACGAGAAACTCTTTAATGAACGCACCAAGTTTGTCGGTTTAATCCACGTATCGAATGCGCTAGGCACGATCAATCCGATCAAGCACATGATCGATTTCGCGCATCGCCATGGTGTGCCAGTGCTGATCGACGGTGCTCAAGCAGCGCCGCATATTACTATCGATGTGCAAGCACTCGATTGCGATTTCTACGCTTTCTCCGCACACAAGCTCTGCGGTCCGACCGGGGTCGGCATACTCTATGGCAAAGCGGCTTTACTGGAAGCGATGCAACCTTTCAAGGGCGGCGGTGACATGATCGCCTCCGTTACTTTTGAGGAGACAATCTACAATACGATCCCGCACAAATTCGAAGCTGGCACACCGCCTATAGCCGCTGCGATTGGCTTTGGCGCTGCGATTGAGTATTTGATGGACATCGGAATCGAGCACATTGCCGCGTATGAATCCAGCTTGCTTGCGTATGCAACCGAATGTCTCAGTGAAATGCCCGGTGTCAAAATCATCGGCACCGCGGCAGAAAAAACCGCGGTGATTTCCTTCACCATCGATGGAGTCCACCCTCATGATATCGGCACCATTTTGAATCAGGACGGCATTGCCGTCCGCACCGGACATCATTGCGCGCAGCCCATTATGCAGCGCTTCAATGTACCGGCCACTTCGCGCGCTTCATTCGCTTTTTATAATAAAAGAACAGAAGTCGATGCCTTGGTTACCGGCATTAAAACCGTACAAAAGATTTTTTTATAATGCACACGAATTCACTGTATCAAGAAGTCATCCTTGACCATAACCGCAAGCCACGCAACTACGGCAAGCTGGATCATGCCAATCACCATGCCGTCGGGCATAATCCATTGTGCGGCGACCGCTTGGATATATCGCTGCAACTGGACAACGATCAAATCAATAACATTGCATTCCAGGGTGAATCCTGCGCCATCTGCAAAGCATCCGCCTCAATGATGACAACCGCGGTCAAGGGAAAATCCCGTGCCGATGCGGAAACGCTGATTCATGAATTTCGTGAGTTGGCGACTGGAAAGTTGGATATCAATCAACCGAATCATCTGGGCCGGTTGACGGTTTTTTCCGGCATACGGGATTTGCCGACACGCGTCAAATGCGCAATTCTGCCATGGCATACACTTCATGCCGCCTTGAATTCGCTCACCAGCGCATCGACCGAAGCGGATGATTCCGTACAATCGGCGTCCAATCACTCTTAAATTACAAAAGACATTTAATGCCAGGTTTGCATCATGATTATTCAACCGCATATTGCAACCGCACACATTTTCGCTGATTAACTGCTGGATTCAATATTACTATCGATCAAAATGCCAAAAATTGCTGATATTGAAGGTACACCCAATAAAAACGCTTTAAAGTTTATCCTCAAAGAACCACTGACGTGGGGAGTCGCGCGCTCGTACGACAACGCCGAAGCCGCCAAAGACGATCCGTTGGCTTCCGCGCTGTTCGATATTGATCATGTCACTAATGTTTTCTATATCGACCAGTGGATTACCGTCACGCAAGACGGAGAAGCCAACTGGCAAGACTTGGCGCGCGAAATTGCCGATCCTATCCGTGCAGCGCCGGCTGCCGCCGCTCAGTCCGCAGAAACTGTCGCAACAGCCAGCAGCGTGCTGGCTAATCTTAGCCCGGAAGATCAATTACGTTTGGAAAAAATCAATGTCTTGCTGGATGAGGAAGTACGCCCGTATTTGCAGAGTGATGGCGGTGACTTGCATATCTTAGGATTGGAAGGCAATATTCTGCGCATCCATTACCAAGGTGCATGCGGCACGTGCCCGAGTTCGATATCCGGTACATTGCGAGGAATTGAAAACATGTTGAAAACCATCGAACCCGACATCCGGGTTGTCGCTGTTTAATTCCCAATAAAAAAGGTGGCAGAAGCCACCTTTTTATGATCTATCGATCCAATCTAGCGATCAAACGCGCTTCCTGAATTCGTTGTTGTGCGGATCGATTTCAATTTTGTCACCGATTTCCACGAAGGCGGCAACCTGGATTTCAAAACCAGTTCCCACCAGTTTCGCCGGTTTCATAATTTTTCCAGTCGTATCGCCTCGCACCGCAGGCTCGGTATATTCCACTTCGCGCACGATCGTATTGGGTAATTCAACGGAAATCGCTTTGCCATCGTAAAAGGTCACCTGACAAACATCTTCCATGCCGTCTATCAGATAATTCAGAACATCCTGCATATTGTCCGCTTCCACTTCTACCTGATTATAGTCCGCGTCCATGAAGACATAGAGCGGATCGGCATAGTAGCTATAGGTACAGTCTTTTTTATCGAGAACGACCAAATCGAATTTCTCATCCGCTTTGTAAACCGTTTCTGTCGTAGTACTGGAAAACAAATTTTTCAGTTTCATTTTAACCACCGACGCATTGCGGCCAGATTTGGTAAATTCTGCTCGCTGCACGACCATGGGATCATTCCCTACCATCACGACGTTACCTGAGCGGAGTTCCATTGCGGTTTTCATATCTTTATCAGTTCCCAAAAGAAGTTAAAGCAAAATTGATGTAGTTTCTGCGATTACCAGCAGTAAACTAAAAGGGGCGAATTATAGCTGATTTTCAGTAAATTGCACCAGATTGGATGCAAGATCGGCTTGTTCACCTAACCATTGCACCCATTTTTTATTGCACTGCGTCAGAGACTCGCGCAGCTCCAGGAAGTTCATCCAAGCGGCTTTATTTATTTCATTTCCATCATTCCAGCAAAGCCACACGGCGCGCACTGCAAGCGCCGTTTCCGATGGCATGTGCGCGGTATAGAGATCAAGAAATGCATGCAATTTTTTCCAGTGCGCACCTTCCGCCTGCGGATAAATATTCCAAATGAATGGATGGACAGCCCATTGCGCGCGCACGAAGGAATCCTCCCCGCGTACAAAATTAATGTCGCAACTCCACAGCAACCGGTCATAATCGGCTTGCGCCATGAATGGAATGATTTGCACGGTTAACTGTTTCTGTTCAATCAATCCCTCGGTCCGCGCTGTTGCATGACACAATAGGGTCGCAATGCGGCCGGCAGCTTTTCCTTGCGGCACGATCAATAAAACCGGAACCGGAGACTCGGATAATAGGTGAATTAACCCTTCGACCGGCGCAGTATCGTAACAAAATAGTGAAATCCGGAGTTGATGAGTGCGGCGCTCAAGTATCTTGTGCCGCTGCAGAAATGCCTGTTCCGCCGCTGCATCAAACGCTTCCCGGTGTTCTATCAAATGCTTTTCCCGCAACAATCCGCCGGTGCCTGGTACAAAACCCGGGAAGAAAAATGTTTTGCTTAAAGGAAAACGCGGATGCGGTGAGGGTAAACCGTGATATTGCACCACCCAAGGCTCGGCGCTGAGGTATTCCAGATTGATCCAAACCGGTTGCTTTTTCTTCTGCAGCATGGCAGCGATATAAGCATCCGGCAATTCGCAGGCAAATGCTTCGATTACCACATCGGCTGGTTCAACTTCCGCAAACACCGGTTGCCAATGACAGATTTTAATTCCCTGCACGCTTTGCTGCTGCATACCGGGATTTACATCGGGCGCGATACGGGAAAAACTCACCAAATCATCGATCCATAACCGTACGACTTGATGATGATCCCATGTCAGCTGCTTCGCCAATCGCCAGCAAACCCCGATGTCACCGTAATTATCGACAACCATGCAAAAAATATCCCAGCGTTGTGGCATAAGGATTTACATTCGCAAAATGATGCAATAACAGCCGATTAGGTCGATTCAAAGATTGCCTTCTTTCAGGATTCTCTCTTTCTGCTGCTCAAATTCTTGTTCAGTCAGTGTGCCTTTATCACGTAACTGCTGCAACCGCTCCAATGCCGATAGCTGATGATGTTGCTGCACAGGATTGGGAGCGCCTGATTCGCCGGGCGTAACCGGTTCTGTTTTTACAAAACCCAGAAACTTTCCTATTTTTCTGAACATCGCTTTGATTAGACGCCACAATTTGGGCAGCAACCAAATGGCAATACCGATAAAAACGATCAATAACAGAAGAAAGATTTCCGGGTATTTGAGTGCTGTCCACATACCGGAAAACACCAAAAAATCTCCTGTCAGCGACGCCGACCAGTTGGTAAAAGGCTCGGGCGAGGTATTGATCAACAGCCGCGTCCCCGCTTTGGTTGCATGACTTGTCGCCGCCATACTGCCACCCAAAATACCCGCCGCAATCTCCAGGGCCGGTGTCACATCACCCACTGCGCCGGCCGCCAGCATGGCACCTGCCGGGATGCGCACGAACGTTTGGATGGAATCCCAAACGGAATCCATACCCGGTATTTTGTCGATAAAAAATTCAATGAAATACATCACCCCAGCAGCACCGATCACCAAGGGATCTTCCAAAACCGTCAACTCCGCAGGTAAATCAATATGACCGGTCGAACCGCCCCAGCCCAGTACCAGCAGAACCGCATACAGATTGATACCGCTCGCCCAGGAAACTCCCATCATCAAGGCGATCGTTGTTAACAAGGCTTCATAATTTTCCATAATCTAATTTTCTGACATGAGAGATTCTACAACCCGGTTTTCGTATGCGATTTTTTGCACTCGGTATCAACCGCCGCGAATCAACAGCACAGGAATATGCGCGGTGCGCACCACCCCTTCCGCAACGCTACCCAGCAGCATATGGCTAAAGCCAGACCGGCCATGCGTACCGATCATAATTAAATCCGCCTTATTATTTTTTGCTTCAGCTGTAATGACATTGGCAATTCGTTCACCATGCGCTTCGAGCAATTTCGTCTCGACCGCTACCCCGGCTTGTTGCAGCTTTGTTTGCGCTTGTGCAAGCATTTTCTCACCGCTGCATTTCATGGCGTGAACCAGTTCGGCATAATTCAGATAATTTTCACTATCGAAATACCAAATATCTTCCAAAACATGCACAATTTCCACGCGCGCATTTTGCTGCCGGGCAAATTTAATCGCTTCGTCCAATGCTCGCTCGGATGTTGCACTACCATCGATCGGTACCAATATTTGCTGATACATATTATCTCCGTATAAAAAATACGCCCGGAAGCTTTTCAGAATAGAAAGCTTGACCAGTTGTCTTCATACTGACATAACCGCATTGTATTTTGAAACAATAAAAATGCATACTGCGAATCGCATCATTGCACTATTGCTGAATACCTGGAAAACCGCTCGATTCTTGGGTACACTTGATTTTGATACGATTTGATTTATGCGCGCATGATTTATTGGATTATAAAATGATTAATTGCGAATTTTATTTTTCTCGTATCAACTGAAACCGATTGCATCATAATATTCGTACGATAGGTCCGATACGGACACAGCGATAAATCTACCGGGAAGATAGTATGCTGAATCAATCAGGAACGCAGAGCAATAAAACAGCAAAGTTTCGCTTTGATACACTATCGTGCCACCCCAATTCACATATTTGTTCATCGTCAAATCTGCTGATTCCCGGCATTATTGCCTTGCTTTTTGCCGGATGCGCTTCCCAGGAACAAGTTCCCGCACCGGTTATTGAAACAGCACCCATCACTTCTGCACAGGAAGAGAATTTGCGCAAAGAAGTCGCCCGCTTGGAAAAACTACTCGCAGAAAAAGACGAACTGATCAAGAATCAGCAGATACGCCAGCAAAACCAGGCGCTCGCGCTCAAGGAAGTCAATAAGGAAGCCACTCGAGCACGAGTTAAATTGCATAGGCTTGCAACCAAACCCGGCACTGCCTCCGCCATTGCAGAAACGGAAGTAGCACTTGCACATCTGAAACAAACAAAAGTTTCTCCAGCCGATCAAGTACTGCAAATTCAAGCGAAGCATTTGGTAGAAACCGCTTCCGTGCTCTACGCCAAAGATCAGTACGCTTCAGCCATGAATTATATTGCGCAAGCCAAACAATTGATCAGCCTGATAACAACCCCGAATCACAAAAGAACTGTTAATGACAATAGCGCACTTCTCGAATTTCATACACCGATCAAATTGCACACAAAGATAAACGTCAATTTGCGCAAAATGCCGAGCGCTCATGCGCAATCATTAATTACCTTGAAAAAAAATACCCAAGTCACCGCCAACGCCAGCCAAGGTTCATGGTTGCGCGTACAGGTTGATGAGAAACAAGGCTGGGTTCTCAATACCAGCCTTGAAGCAGGTAAAAATCACAATCATTAGGCAGTACTGAAAATTCATCGAGCAAGATGAGAGATAAAGTGCGTGAAGCTAAGACGAATGGAGCTGCCCGAATAATCTGAATTTCTGTGAACCAAACAGTCTGTGAACTAATAGGTTCTGGCTTTCGGCGGAAAAGACTCAACCGTCAACGGTTTCAGCCTTACCGGCTTGTAATCCAGCCGGTTGCCTTCGCTGAAAAACAGTGTGTGTTTTAACCATTTGACGTCGTCGCGTTCGGGGAAGTCGTCGCGAGCGTGTGCACCGCGGCTTTCGCGGCGGGCTTCGGCGGAAATCATGGTGGCGATGGCGACTTCTTTCAGATTATCCAATTCCAGCGCTTCGATGCGGGCGGTATTGAATACCTTGCTTTTGTCCTTGATTTCCGTTTGTTCCACGCGCTTGCTCACTTCCAGGATTTTTTCCACGCCTTTCATCAGCATGTCCTCGAAACGGAACACACCGCAGTAGGTTTGCATGGTTTTCGCCAGTGCTGTGTGCACTTGCGCGACACTCTCGCCGTCTTTCTGATTTTCCAGACGCGCCAGCCGCGCCAATGTTTTGCCGGCGGCATTCTCCGGCAGCGGCTTATGGTGCGGATGGATTTTCAAGTCTTCAATGATCTGATTGGCAGCAGCACGGCCGAAGACGACGAGATCGAGCAACGAATTGGTGCCTAGGCGGTTGGCGCCGTGCACCGATACGCAGGCACACTCGCCGACGGCATAAAATCCGGACACAACTTCTTCCGGACCGGTTTTATACGGCGCCACCACTTGCCCGAAATAATTGGTCGGGATGCCGCCCATCATGTAATGTACCGTCGGTACAACTGGAATCGGTTCGCTGATCGGATCGACATGTGCGAATTTCATCGCGAGTTCACGAATCCCCGGCAGGCGGGTTTTGATGATTTCCGCGCCCAAGTGATCCAATTTCAGCAGCAAATGATCGCTTTCGTCGCCGCAACCGCGCCCATCCTTCATTTCCGTCGTCATCGCCCGCGACACCACGTCGCGGCTCGCCAGATCCTTGGCGTTCGGCGCATACCGCTCCATGAAGCGCTCGCCGTTGCGGTTCAGCAAATAACCCCCCTCGCCGCGCACCGCTTCGCTGATCAATACGCCGACACCGTACACGCCGGTCGGGTGGAATTGCCAGAACTCCATGTCCTCCAGCGGAATCCCGGCGCGCGCCGCCATACCCAGCCCATCACCGGTGTTGATCAAGGCGTTGGTGCTGGCCTGAAAAATCCGTCCGCCGCCGCCGGTAGCAAATAACGTCGCGCGCGCTTGCAGAATCGAAACCTCACCGGTTTCCATTTCTAGCGCGGTAACACCGAGCACATCGCCTTGCTCGTCACGCAGCAGATCCAGCGCCATCCATTCGACGAAAAATTGCGTATTGGCGCTGACATTGCGTTGATACAGCGTATGCAGCAATGCGTGACCGGTGCGATCCGCCGCCGCGCACGAGCGCGTAGCCTGCGCGCCGCCGAAATTCTGCGATTGCCCGCCGAACGGGCGCTGATAAATCTTGCCGTTTTCCAAGCGATCGAACGGCATGCCGAAATGTTCCAATTCGTACACCACTTCGTTGGCGTGACGGCACATGAATTCGATAGCATCCTGATCGCCGAGGTAATCCGAGCCTTTGACGGTGTCGTACATATGCCAATGCCAATTATCTTCGGTCACATTGCCCAGTGCCGCAGCGATGCCACCTTGCGCCGACACCGTGTGCGAGCGCGTGGGAAAAACTTTGGACAGCACCGCCACTTTCAAACCCGCCTCGGACAGTTGCAACGCCGCGCGCATGCCGGCGCCACCCGCGCCGACGATGACCACATCGAATTTTCTTTTGGTTATCGCCACATCAACCCCATAAAATATCCGCAGTCCACACTAGATAACCCAGCAGCGCGGTAATCACCATGATTTGCACGGTTAGCCGCAGCGCCACCGGATGCACGTAATCCATCAGAATATTGCGCATGCCGACCCACGCGTGCCAGAACAGGCAAATGAAAAACACCAGCGTCGCAATGCGCAACCAATGCTGCCCGAATAAGGCTTTCCACGCGGCATAATCCTGCGGCGCCGTGACGCATAAAACACTGGCCAGTACGATCAGATAAACCACCATCAACACCGCAGTGATGCGCTGCGCCAGCCAATCTTTCAAACCGTAATGCGCACCGGTTACCGCCAATTTTGCAGGTCTTACCATAGCAACACTCCCGCCAAGACGGTCAATAAAAATCCGGCAGCCAGCACCAATTTGCTGCTGGCGCGCGCTTGCGGCAGCATGACACCGATATGTAAATCCAGAAAAAGATGGCGGATTCCGGCGCACACATGGTGCAAAAAGAACCATAACGCTATCAGCAATGCCGCTTTAACCACCGGATCGCGCAAACAATTTTGCAGTACTGCAAAATCCTGCGGTGATTGCAATAGCAAGTGCAGACCGTAGAGCAACAAGGGAATGCCGGGGAAAAACAACAAGGCGCCGCTGATGCGGTGCAGGATCGACACTACCGCCGGTAGCGGTTGCGTGATTTTTAAAAGATTCAGATGCTTGGGGCGTTTACTGTGCAATTTCGCTTCCCTGCGGGAGATTCTAAAATAGAAAATTTTGTCGCCAGAATCTGGCTGAACCGCTCATCGCAGCCAAGTTTAGTCGGTTATGCGGCACGATACAAGCAATAACCCATGAAAAACCCGGCTGCGTGCAGCCGGGTTCACAAGCGTCGCGGATAATCCACGACTTCTTTAAGACTTGCTACGGCGGTTATCCCAGCTGTAACCGCCCGCACCATGCACCGCCAGCAGAATGAAACCGCCCGCAATGGCAATATTCTTCATGAACATGATCATTTGTGTCTGATCGGCAAGATTGTTATGAAAAATTGCCGCGGCGGCCAGGGTAAATGCCGCCAGCACGATGGATACCAGCCGCGTTTGCCATCCCACGATGATCGCCAGCCCGCCGCCGATTTCCAGCGCGATCACCAACGGCAGCAGCATGCCCGGTACGCCCATCGCCTCCATATAACCTTGCGTACTTGCGTAGCCGCCGATTTTAAAAATACCCGAGAGCAAGAACATTTGCGCCAAGAATAGCCGCGCTATGAATTGACTGATTTTTTCCATTTGAGTCTCCTTAAAATAAATGATCGATTTTATTGTTTCCGCTTGATCCACGCCCGGTCGCGCACAAACTGATTGGACTGAAAATCTTTCAATGCCTGATCGATTTGTTCGCGGGTATTCATGACAAACGGACCATGCTGCACGACCGATTCGTGCAGCGGTTTACCGCTGACCACGATAAAACGCGCCCCCTCTTTTCCTGCGGCAAAATCGAAAACACTGTCGTCAGCGCTAACCGCAACCAAGGAATGACGCGCAACGTCTTGACCGTTAAACTGCCCGTTTCCTTCGAATACATAAACAAAGCTCGTGTTCTGCGCTGGCAGCCGGTGTTGAAAATGCCGCCCGGGCCGCAACTGCACATCGAAATAAGTCACTTGTGTCAAATCATCCTGGATCGGCGCAACGGCATCGCCGAAACGGCCGATTAACACTTTCAGCCGGTAGTCCGCGGTTTCCACCAGCGGAAATGCTTCCGCGGGAAACTCCTGATATTCCGGGTGATCCATTTTGTTGGCTGCCGGCAGGTTGATCCACAGTTGAAATCCGCGCAGCAAGCCGTTTTCCTGCTTGGGCATCTCGGAATGGATCACGCCGCTGGCCGCTTTCATCCACTGCGCCGAGCCCGGCCCGAGATCACCGGTATTGCCCATGCTGTCCCGATGCTGCATATGGCCGTCCAGCATATACGTGAAAGTGATGAACCCCCGGTGCGGGTGCGGCGGAAAACCGGCGATGTAGTCGTCCGGATTATCGCTACCGATGTGATCCAGCAACAAGAAAGGGTCGTAATTGCGCAGCGCCGGTGTACCGATCGTGCGGTGCACAATCACACCCGCACCTTCGGGTACCGCCGTTGCGGGAATGATTCGCGCAGAACTCACTACTGTCTCCATGATCTTCTCCTCTTTTGTCACACATTGAAATGTTTTGTTTACCGGAAACATTATCATCGTTGTTATAATCAGAATAAACAGCATTTAATAGAAATAACTGTTCCGATATACGCAACAATAAGAGGGGCCTATGGATCGATTTGAAAACATGAATGCGTTTGTACGCGTCGTGGAAGCAGGTGGTATCAGCGCGGCTGCAGATCGCATGGATGTGGCTAAATCCGTCGTCAGCCGGCGTTTGAAGGAGCTCGAGGAACACCTGGGCGTGGAATTATTTCACCGCACTACGCGGCAAATGAATCTTACCGATAGCGGGCGCGCTTTTTATCAGCAATCGGTACGCATCCTTGCCGATATCCTCGAAGCCGAGCACGCCACGTCGCAATTTCATGGCGCTTTGAAAGGGAATTTGAAAGTGGCCGTGCCGCTCAGCTTCGGTTTGATGCATCTGGGCCCCGCCATCACCGCATTTCTGCAAACCCACCCGGATATCGAATTCGACCTGGATTTCAACGACCGCCAGGTCGACTTGCTGGCGGAAGGATTCGATCTCGTCATCCGCATCGCCAGCTTGCCCGATTCCAGCCTGATCGCGCGCCGACTCGCGCCGATCCAAGCCGTCATGTGCGCCAGCCCGGCGTACCTCCAACACATGGGCACGCCGCAAGCACCGGAAGAACTCATCCAGCATCGCTGTCTGGTCTACAACCTGATCAGCAATAGCGACAACTGGAATGTCTATGATGCCACGGGGCAATTGCTCAAAACCCGGATCATTCCCTACCTCAAGGCCAGTAACGGCGAATTTCTTCGCGATGCCGCCGTCGATGGTTTGGGCATCGTTCTGCTGCCTGCTTTTATCGTTTACCGGGAAATCGAACGCGGCGCATTGGTGCCGGTATTAACCGGATACCACTACACGCAACTGGCCGCCTACGCCATCTACCCGCAAACCCGCCACCTCTCGCAGCGGGTCCGGGCATTTGTCGATTTTCTGAGTCAGCGGTTTGAAGGAATGCCTTATTGGGATTCGTGTTTACACAACGCAAACAATAAATCCTAGGAAGTTAAACGCCTGCAAAATAATGCTTTACCACTCGACGATACTCAAAATATCAACCGATCAGTGCGAAGAAATTCCCGGTGATTTTTTTGCTAATGGGCTACACTAACAAGGGCGGTAAATGCCCGGCTTTTCCAGTTGAATGCCGAGCCTGAATGCAAAATGTCCTATAAAAATTCCATGTATAAAATTCTCATATCAATTCTGCTTACTCTTTTGCTAATACCTTCCGGCATGGCGCATCAGCATATCCGCCCGGGATTATGGGAAGTCACCACGCGTTCCGATTTGCTGGCGTTGGTGCCGCATATTCCGCCAGAACATATGCAGCAACTCAGCGATCTCGCGCGCCGTTATGGCCTTAAACTACCCAAAATAGAAAATGGCGCAGCAACATCAAAAATCTGCATTACCGCGGAAATGGCCAAACAAGAAATTCCTTCTTATTTTTATGAAAATCGTTCCGGCTGCACGGTGCAAAATGCCATCCGCAAAGGCAACGGTTACCAACTGGATCTCGTATGCTCAAATCAGCATTTTCAGGGAACCGGTTTTGCGCAAGGGACTTTTACCGATCCGGAGAACTTCTCGGGAAACACCGAATTCGATAGCACGGTTGGCGGCACACCGGTTCATGCAGCAGCCCAAACCGATGCCCGTTGGATCGGAGAGCGCTGTACTGCAGTGAATCCTATACCTTGAAGTGTGGAGAAAGAAAAAGAGAATTTCTAGCGGAAAATTTTATAGAGCTAATTGGAATTAGCTGACAAATCCCAAATTGAATGCTGGTTAAACGTTTACTTTTTTACGTCCAGCAAAACCCAGAAGCGCCAAACCGGCCAGCAGCATCACATAGGTTTCCGGTTCAGGAATTGGACTAACGGACGCGTTGAACGCCGCGCCGCCAAAAATCGCGACATCGCCTTTTGTTGATAAGGGGCTGTGCAAACCGAGCTGCACAATCTTCAGAGTATGCACGCTGGAATCCAATCCGTTCACCACCAGAATTCTATTGCCTCCGCGATACATGTCGTAGGTGCCGACATCGATATTGTCGACAAAAAACTGCGCGAAACCGTCGTTATGATCTCCCGCCATGACAAAACCGACGCTATTGCTGATCACTGAAAACGATGTGGTTGCCTGACTCGTTCCAGGTATGCCAGCAGCCGAATTGTCGAATAACCACAATTCCCTGACCCCCTTGCCTCCTGTCGGCCCATCGCCGGTAACGGTCCAATCGATTCCGCCTTTCCCGGCATTCCGGTATTCAAGTACCGCGTTGCCTTCAATATTCACGGGATTACCGTTTTTTTCCGTCGTCACTAACGGTATCCACTTTATGGATAAAGCGGATGCATGCGAACTAATCAACAGTAACGCAATCACCAGAATTCGTTTCATTTTCCATCTCCAAATATTTACGATTGCCACTCGCAAGAATCACATTACGCGATTTGGCTTGAAATACAGTATAGGCCGGTCACCCCGCTAAAACCATGAGCAATCATTCCTTTTTTACTAGGACATTCCGATTGCCTTGCTCGGTACATTTATAATGACATCTCAAGCGCATAGTTAGGATTATTAACCTAATACATACGTTCAATTTTGAGAATAAAAGGGGGTTTTCCCCCTATTTCCGGAATATCCAGATGAACGCTATACTTGATAGGAATTTGAGGTAGCTTTGCGATTTCATTTGAAATAATTTTCCGGAAACGGAATTAAAATCACAGTAATCTTTTCCACTCGATTAAACTGATAAAAAAGCTTGGAAAATGTAGTGACAATCTAAACCAGACGCAATATTTGAACAACTCATCCATCACTCGACCAATGAAAATGATTCTGGAACTCGTGCTGTTTATTGTTGTTTTGAATATTTTTTTCAAATTATTCGTGTGGATTCTCGACGATATGATCAAATCAGGCGGCTATTGATAGGCGATAAGAATTCATTGTAGGTTGGGCTGACAAAAGAAGCCCAACGTTTACCGATGCCGTTCGCTATAAACGAAACTTCATTCAGAGTGACGTTGGCCTTTCTCCGGCAGCCCAACCTCGTAACCTGACGCGCTTCCGATTCGCGAGATGCGAACAAAAATACCAGGAGATTTGGATGGAAGGACATGAAATCATTGGATTCATAGCCGGTTTCGGCACCACTTTCGCCGCCGCTCCGGATTTGTATGCAATGCTCAAACGGAAAAGCGCTCAAGGCATGAATCCAACCATGGCCGGCATCATGGGCGTGTTCCAGATTGCTTGGGTTTATTACGGCGTCTTGATCGATTCCATGCCGGTCATTGTCTGGAACATCATCGCCATCGCGATCAATTCCCTGACGGTCGGCGCATTTTTCCACTTCGCTCGCGCGGAGAATAATGGATGAATTGATTTTTTATCCAACCAATCCCGATTGATCGCCGGTTAATGTTGGGCTTTCTTTGGTAGCCCAATCTGCCGTGCTTGTTAGAAGGAATTGCCTTCAATCAAATTTTTTGTCATTTGTTCAATTTGTAGCTCCAAAAAATTACATTCACTTTGAATAGTCCTGAATTTTTGGCAATATTCACCTAATTTAGCAGCGGCAGCTGGTAAGTTTTTGGGCAACATTCCTCCTGGCGGACCAAGCGTATCTCGTATATCTTTTAATGCATTATCTACAGCCATCGACATCTGACCAGAAATGAAGAATGCCTGAGTCTCCTCATTTAAGAGTTCTTGCAAAAGATTGGAAAGCTCCTGATTTTTCTCACGTGATTGAATGCCTAAAGCAGTAAAAATACTGTCTACCATGCTACCTTCTTCAATATTTCTCTTATGCTGCGCAATTACGTGACAATGGCTACGTAACTCATGTATTTGTGATCGCAATTGACCAGAGACATCAATTCTGCGCCTAACTTCATTATCAAAAGCGCGTAATTCGGAACCTGCCATATCTTTATCAATCACAAAGGAAAAACTTGTCAATATGGATGCATCCATGGCAATTAATCGTAACGTCTTGTTCCATTCCTTACACATTAGGCCCAAATCAT
The DNA here is from genome assembly GCA_018240285.1 of Pseudomonadota bacterium. Classification (GTDB taxonomy): domain Bacteria; phylum Pseudomonadota; class Gammaproteobacteria; order Burkholderiales; family Nitrosomonadaceae; genus Nitrosomonas. Next base: position 20,455 of record JAFEGA010000027.1, read on the forward strand.
TCTTAACATTTGGGTATCGCTTAGATAGATACTCCTTGCCCTCATCTACAGCTGATATTATAGATTTAATATCGGAAATACCTTTTGCAACGCTTCCAAGCATCGAAAACACATCTTGTATAGTGCTCATAATTACCTCTTTTTACATAGAAGCTGATCATCTAACTGAAATTAAATGTCCCAAATGACACAATATAATATGTCAGAACCATAATATGAATCGAAAAATCACACGTCATCTCCTTGTTTCTATGAGAGGATAGTCAGTTTAATCTTCAATATCACAACTTCGTTAGATCCACAAATAGATAGATCTAGAATCCAATCATCGAGAATCAAACAACCCCATCACCCCAATCCCGGCCAATAATGGCTATCCGGCAGCGGCCGTTTGCCGAAGATCGCTTGGCCGACGCGCACGACGGTGGCACCTTCTTCGATCGCGAGTTCGTAGTCGCCCGACATACCCATCGAGAGTTCGTCGAACGATAATCCGGCGGGGGCTTCCTGGCGCAGCATGGCTTGGATATTGCGCATTCTGACGAAGCATTCGCGCACGCGGTCGTGGTCGGGAGAGAAGATGGCGAGGGTCATTAAACCTTTGATGCGTAGCGACGAGAATTGCGGCAGGTGTTGCACGAAATCGCGCACGGCTTCAGGTGGCAGGCCGAATTTGCTTTCTTCACCGGAGCTGTTGACTTGTACGAACACATCGATAGCGCGACCCTCGTTTTGCAAACGCTTGTCGAGTTCTTCGGCGACTTTTAGGCTATCGAGCGCCTGGAATTCGTTGGCGAAACGTGCCAGGTATTTGGCTTTATTAGTTTGCAGGTGGCCGATGATCGACCATTTGATGCCCAAATCGGCGAGCACTTCGGATTTTTCGCGTGCTTCCTGGATTTTGTTTTCACCCATTTCATGAACACCGGCGGCGAAGGCGATGCGCAGCCGCTCCGCGGATACGGTTTTGGTCACGGGAAGCAGCCGCACGCTGGCGGGATCGCGCCCGGCTTTTTTGCACGCATCAATGATGCGCTGCTTGACAGTAGTGAGGTTGTTTTTGATGTCGGCGAGTTGTTGTTCGGCGTTGAGTTCCACGGCGGTCTCCTGGTTCATGATGCAGATGTTCCTGTTATTTTGGTTGCTTGATGAAATACCATTTTCCATTGATTATCCCGGCGCTGCCACAGCGACGTGCGGATCGATCTCGGCGTGCTGGATTGCTGCGTTTTTTGCAGCGAGTAAATCGCCAGCACGCAATCATCGGCTAATACCTTGACGCGGAAATCCCGGAATGCCCAATGTAGCTCCGGGTCTTTACGTTTGAGCCATTCGATTACATCGCTTCGGCTATGCAGTTGTCCCTGATTGTCGATTTCCTCAAAATCTTGCGCCAGCAATTCGTCTATCAATCCGGGATTCGCGTTCAGATCGCTGTGCAGCAGATCGAGTTCCAAGCGTTGGATGATTCCGGTCAGTGCGCTGACTTCCATGTCTGAATTATTTGACCCGCATGCCCGGTTGCGCGCCACTATCCGGCGACAGAATGAACAATTCGCCCGGGTTGCCGCCACCGGCGGCGAGCACCATGCCTTCCGACAAGCCGAATTTCATTTGCCGCGGCGCGAGATTGGCGACCATCACGGTCAAGCGCCCTTTCAGTTGCTCCGGGTCGTACGCGGATTTAATCCCGGCAAAAACGGTGCGTTGTTCGCTGCCGATGTCGAGCGTCAGTTTCAACAGTTTCTCCGCACCTTGCACATGCTCGGCGTTGACGATTTTGGCGATGCGCAGGTCGATTTTGCTGAAATCGTCGATCGAAATGGTCTCGGCGATCGGTGCAACAGCGTGCTGTTGTTTTTCCGCGTGCCGGGCCGGTGATTGCGGCGGCGGAGCGGTCAGGCTTTGCGTATTGGCGGCGATCAGCGCATCGATTTGTTTGTTGTCGATGCGCGTCATCAAGTGCTGATAAGGATTGATAGCATGCCCGGCAGGCAGCAGCAAAGCGGAAACCGGTTGATCGGCGCGCAATTGCGGCCACGTCAGCGGCTCGCAATTAAGAAATGCTTCGATCTGTTGCACCGTACCGGGCAGAATCGGTTTCAAATAGCGCGCCAACAGATAAAATAGTTGAATACCCAGGCTGCAAGCGCGGTGCAAATCATCAGTGCGATCCGGTTGCTTGGCGATTTCCCATGGCGCCAGGTGGTGAATCATTTCGTTGGCTTCGTCGGCGAATTTCATGACCTGGCGGATCGCAGTGGAAAATTCGCGCGCTTCAAACGCTTGCTCAATCGCCTCCGGACGCCAGCTCGCAAAATGCTCATCGACCATCGTTTGCAGTGCCCGGTATTGTTCACCCTCAACCAGCTTACCGTCAAAACGTTTGGTGATGAAACCGGCGCAGCGGCTGGCAATGTTAATGAACTTGCCGACCAGATCGGAATTGACGCGCGCGACGAAATCGTCCAGATTCAGGTCGATGTCTTCCAAGGTGCTGTTCAGCTTGGCGGCGTAGTAATAGCGCAGCCACTCCGGATTCAAACCTTGCTTCAGATAACTTTCGGCGGTGATGAAGGTACCGCGCGACTTGCTCATTTTCTCGCCGTTCACGGTCAGGAAACCGTGCGCGAAAATCTTGGTCGGCGTGCGGTACCCGGCATTTTTCAGCATCGCCGGCCAGAACAGCGCATGGAAGTACAAAATATCCTTGCCGATGAAGTGATACAGCTCTGCGTCGGATTGTGGCTGCCAGTAGTCATCGAATTGGATTTTTTCGCGCTCGCACAGATTCTTGAAGCTGCCCATGTATCCGATCGGCGCGTCGAGCCAGACGTAAAAATATTTCCCCGCAGCGCCCGGAATCTCGAAACCGAAATACGGTGCATCGCGCGAAATATCCCAATCCGACAGTTTGTTTTCCCCGGCTTCGCCGACCCATTCGCGCATTTTGTTGGCCGCTTCCGGTTGCAAGTGATCGCCATCACACGCCCATTGGCGCAGGAAATCGGCGCAACGCGCATCGGACAAGCTAAAGAAATAATGTTCGGACGATTTATTGACCGGTTTGGCACCGGATACGGCGGAATAGGGATTTTTCAATTCCGTCGGTGCATACGCTGCGCCGCAGACTTCGCAGGAATCGCCGTATTGATCCTTGGCGCCGCACTTCGGGCATTCACCTTTGACGAAACGGTCCGGCAGGAACATGTTCTTGACCGGATCGTACAATTGTTCGATGCCGCGCACCGCGATCAATCCGGCACTTTTGAGTTTGCCGTAAATATCTTCGGAGAAATGTCGTGTTTCGGGCGAGTGCGTGCTGTAATAATTGTCGAATTGGATATGGAAACCGGTAAAATCGCCGAAGTGTTCCGAATGCACACGCGCAATCAGCGCTTCCGGTGTGATGCCCTCTTTCTCCGCGCGCAGCATGATCGGCGTGCCGTGGGTATCGTCGGCGCACACATAATGCACCGTGTGTCCGCGCATCTTCTGGAAACGCACCCAGATGTCTGTCTGAATATATTCCACCAAATGACCTAAATGGATACTGCCGTTGGCATAAGGCAGCGCGGAAGTCACCAGAATTTTTCGCTTACTCATGGGCTCTAATGCACCAGAATTAAATAAACCCTAATTGTAACAAACTGTGTGTGCATTCCCGATATTTGTTACCATTTCCGGATTCAATTGTGAGCCGCACGGCGGTAGTAAAAAGGAGCTTCGTAGTGACTATTTCCGAACAACAGATTCAATCCGTACTGAAACAAACCATCGATCCGACCACCAACAAAGACTATGTGACTGAAAAATCGGTCGGCGCGATCCAAATTACCGGTAACGATGTAGCAGTCAGTATAGAACTCGGTTATCCGGCCAACAGCGTTAAGAGTCATGTGCAAAAACAAGTGGAAGATGCACTGAAATCGATACCCGGCATCGGTGCCGTTCAAGTGAACGTCAGCAGTAAAATCATTCCGCACGGCGTGCAGCGCGGTGTCAAACTGATTCCGGGCGTCAAAAACATCATCGCCGTGGCATCCGGCAAAGGCGGCGTCGGCAAATCGGCGACCGCAGTCAATCTGGCGCTGGCATTGGCGGCAGAAGGTGCTTCCGTCGGTATTCTGGATGCGGATATTTACGGTCCGTCGCAACCGCAAATGCTCGGCATCACTGGCCACCCCGAATCGCTCGATGGCAAATCGATGGAGCCGATGCGCGCACACGGTATTCAGGCGATATCGATCGGCATGCTGGTCGACGTCGAGACACCGATGGTATGGCGCGGTCCGATGGTGACACAAGCCTTGCAGCAATTATTGAACGATACCAACTGGAAGGATCTAGATTATCTGGTGGTGGATTTGCCGCCCGGTACCGGCGACATTCAATTGACACTGGCGCAAAAGATTCCGGTCACTGGCGCTGTCATTGTCACCACGCCGCAAGATATTGCCCTGCTGGATGCAAGGAAAGGACTCAAAATGTTCGAGAAAGTCGGCATTCCGATTTTAGGAATCGTGGAAAATATGAGTACGCACACGTGCTCCAACTGCGGCCATACCGAACCGGTTTTCGGTACCGGCGGCGGTGAAAAAATGTGCAAGGACTATAACGTCGAATTGCTCGGTGCATTACCGCTCGATATTAAAATCCGCGAACATACCGATGCCGGAAAACCCAGCGTGGTTGCGGAACCGGATGGCAAAATCGCGGCAATTTATAAACTGATCGCGCGGCGGGTGGCCGTCAAGATTGCGGAATCCGCCGAAGATCACTCCGAGCTGTTCGCCAAAATCGTGATGGACAATGACTAGGAAAACTTGAAGGATGTCGATTAAATCAGATAAATGGATCCGCCGCATGGCGCTGGAACACGGCATGATCGAGCCGTTCGAGCCCGACCAGATCCGCCGCAAGAATGATCAGCGCATCGTGTCGTACGGCACGTCGAGTTACGGTTACGATATCCGCTGTTCGGATGAATTCAAGTTATTTACCAATATCAATTCCACCATCGTCGACCCGAAAAATTTTGACTCCAATTCGTTCATCGACGTCAAAAGCGATGTGTGCATCATCCCGCCCAATTCGTTTGCACTGGCGCGCACCGTTGAGTACTTCCGCATTCCGCGCAACGTGTTGACGATTTGTCTGGGCAAATCGACGTACGCGCGCTGCGGCATCATCGTCAATGTCACGCCGTTTGAACCGGAATGGGAAGGTTTTGTCACACTAGAATTTTCCAACACAACGCCATTGCCTGCCAAAATTTACGCTAACGAGGGCGTGGCGCAAGTGATTTTCTTCGAATCGGACGAAGTCTGCGAAACGTCATACAAAGACCGGGGCGGAAAATATCAGGGCCAACATGGCGTAACCTTGCCGAAAATTTGAAGTTAAAGGATAACTCACGATGTGGAGGGTGATTGATGCCGATTCCGATATGCTCGAAGTTACTGAAATGGTTGCCTGCAGCTCTTGCGTTGATGCTATTTTCCGCGGCGCTTTGTGCAGAAATACACCCGCACATTTCTCTGCCACGAACGAGCTTGATGCCCGAGGATATCGCCGTCATCGTCAATGACGACGACCCTCTGTCCCGGCAGATAGGCAATTACTATCAGCGTGCGCGGCAAATACCTAAAACCAATGTCATCCACCTGAACTTCCCTCCCAATCGCAGTACCATGAGCTCTAATGAGTTCATAAAGCTTAAGGCTAAAATTGACCGGCTCACACCTGAGCACGTGCAAGCCTTCGCTGTTGCCTGGACAGCACCGTACCGCGTCGACTGCATGTCGCTGACTTCCGCGCTGGCATTCGGTTTCGACAAAAAATACTGTTCCGATAAATGCGAACCAACGGCACCCAGCCCTTATTTCAACGCATCCGGCCCGCATCCTTTTGATGACTACCAGGTGCGCCCGGCGATGATGCTGGCCGGAAATTCTTTCTCGCAAGTAAAGGATCTGATCGATCGCGGCATTGCATCCGATCACACTTTTCCCAAAGGCCAGGCTTATCTGTTGAATACCTCGGACAAAGCACGTAGCACGCGCGCATCGGTTTTTGCGAAAATCGCAAAAGAATTTTCCGGTGTTTTTCCCGTGCAGGCACTGGAAGCCGATTTCATTTCGGAGCGGCGGGATGTGCTTTTTTATTTTACCGGATTGACCGAAGTTACCCTGCTGGATACGCTCGAATTCATTCCAGGTGCGCTGGCCGATCATCTGACATCCGCAGGTGGCATGCTTACCGATTCTCCACAAATGAGCAGTTTGCGTTGGCTGGAGGCGGGTGCAACCGCGAGCTACGGCACTGTGGTCGAGCCTTGCAGTTTTCCGCAAAAATTTCCAGCTCCTGCGGTCGCCATGTTTCACTATATAACAGGAACCAGCGCGATTGAGGCTTACTGGAAAAGTGTCGCTTGGCCGGGACAAGGAATATTCATCGGTGAACCGCTGGCTAAGCCATTTGCGCCATTGCTACGGGAAATTAACCCAGGACGGTTTGAATTGAAGATTTTCTCGCCACGTACCGGACGATTGCAAATAGAAAAATCAATTTCCGCCGCCGGACCGTTCAAACTGGTTTCACAATCGCAAGCAATTCGCCGCGGATTGAATCGATTTTATTTCCGGTTTAATGAAAAAACAGATGGTTATTTGAAGTTGCAGTGGAATTAACCAATCAATTCTAATCCGTCAATCAGGTATTAGTGCACACAGCATATCTGCGCGCGCTGAAGTTATTTAATATCGCGCAACAAATCGCGAAAATCCCTTAAACTTTTTAACGAAATACCCGTCAAATGCAACAGGATTTATATACATACAAATTACTGTTTATTAATGAAAATATTCAGTAATAAAAAATGCTTGATTTACCCGGAATGCAGACTATAATGCGTGCAAATTTTAAACCAGCCAACTTACCGATAAGGAGGTCATCATGAGAAGCACCAAGAACTTTTTTGCTCCAGCCGATTTAGTCAATATCCATATCCCTGAAACGTAGCGATTCTTAAAGGAGCAAACGCATGTCCAAACTCTCATCCACTCTTCAGAAAGCCGACCAATCTGAAGTTTTGTTTGATACCCATCCTGAAGTCAGTCTGAATTTTGAACACGTTCGAAATGCCTTAAAAGAAGGCTATCGACGACCTTTCTTACTGGTTGATAGCAATATCATTCGAAATAAAACACGCCGTTTTAAAGCTGCAATGCCGCGCGTTCATCCGCATTATGCAGTTAAAGCCAATCCTGATGTGCGTGTGCTGAAAACTCTGATCGAAGAAGGCGCTGGTTTTGAAATTGCTTCGATTGCCGAACTTGATGTGTTACTCGAGTTAGGCGTACCCGCCGCTGAAATTTTCTACAGCAATCCGATGAAATCCAGAGCATATCTGGAATACGCCGCCGCCAAAGGCGTCGAATGGTACGTACTCGATAGCATTGAAGAAATGCGCAAAATCTTCAGCGTAAAACCGGATGCGAAGATGTATCTGCGCATCGACACTCCCAATATCGGCAGCGATTGGCCGTTAGCCGGCAAATTCGGCACCCACCTTGCCGACATCAACGAAATTATTCAAGAAGCTGCAAAGCTCAAAGCGGATCTGGCCGGTGTTACTTTCCACGTTGGCTCGCAATGCCGTAATCCCCAAAATTGGCGTGTAGGCATTGAACGTGCTAAAAAAGTTTTTGCCGAAATGCAGCTGGCCGGTTTAAATCCCCGTTTACTGAATATTGGCGGCGGCTATCCGGTTCGCCACGTCAAACCGATCCCTTCGATCGAAATCATTGCCGAAGTAATCAACGAGGCCATCGCCGATTTGCCGGATAATATCCGCATTATGGCGGAACCCGGCCGCTATCTGGTATCCGATTCCGCTTATTTCGTGTGCCGCGTGGTAGGAACTGCAACCCGCAATGGCAAGCGGTGGATGTACTGGGATGCTGGTATGTTTGGCGGTGTCATCGAAATGACCGAAGGATTGCGCTATGAAATTCTCACCGACCGGAAAGGCAGTAGCGTCCCTTGGTCGGTTGCCGGTCCGACCTGTGATTCGGTCGACATTCTGACGCATGACTTGATGCTGCCTAATGATATTCAGGAAGGCGATTTCATTTACATACCCAATGCCGGTGCCTATACGACGGCTTATGCGAGCAATTTCAACGGATTCCCGTTACCTGATGTGAAAGTGATTTAAGCGCTTGGCATAAACATGCGTTGAACAATTACCACCCGGAAAAATGGTGAAGTGGTTGCAACTACTTCACCATTTTTGTTTTTAACACCCTGCAATCCCAGAAATTATAGTCATACCGTGCTAGATTTACGCTCCAGCACGACAAAGTGATATTCCAAGTTACCCTCGTTTTCCGCAATGTGCTTGTCGCGCTGCGTTTCCTCCCATTCAGTGCGATCAAATTCCGGAAAAAAAACATCGCCGGCAAAATCCCGCTGAATCTCGGTAATGTACATGCGCTGGCAAATCTTAAGTGCTTGCCGGTACAATTTCTCACCGCCGATGATGAAGTTCTCGCTATGACCGGTGCTGGTTTCCTCGCATATCAGCAATGCATCTTCAAGCGAATGAACAACCATCGCCCCAGGCACTTCGTAATCCGCCTGCCGGGTAATAATGACATTAGCTCTTCCAGGTAACGGTTTGCCAATGGATTCATAAGTTTTTCTCCCCATTACAATGGTTTGCCCCATCGTCAGGAATTTGAAATGCTTCAAATCAGCCGGTAAATGCCACGGCAGCCGGTTGTTGCGTCCGATCACCCGATTCTTCGCCATTGCCACGAGAATAGATAAATGTAATGGTGTCATATGGCTACCGGCGCCTTAATTGCAGGATAAGGATCATAATTTTCCAAAATAAAATCTTCATATTTAAAATCCAAGATATCCCTGATACCAGGATTTAATTTCATCATGGGCAACGATCTGGGTTTACGCGATAATTGTTCCCGGGCTTGTTCCAAGTGATTCAGATAGAGGTGCGCATCGCCCAAGGTATGCACAAAATCGCCCGCCTCCAGGCTGCATACTTGCGCGATCATTAAGGTAAGCAATGCATACGATGCAATATTGAATGGCACACCGAGAAAAATATCCGCGCTACGCTGATAAAGCTGGCACGATAAGCGGTTATCCGCCACATAAAACTGGAAAAAAGCATGGCACGGCGGCAACCGCATTTTATGCAAATCGCCGACATTCCAGGAAGAAACAATCATGCGCCGCGAATCGGGTGTATTTTTTATCTGTTCGATCACTTGCTGCAACTGATCTATGTGCTGACCATCCGCAGTTGTCCACGAACGCCATTGATAACCGTATATCGGACCAAGATCGCCATTTGCATCCGCCCATTCGTCCCATATTGTTACGCCCTGCTGATGCAAATAATCGATATTGGTATCGCCGCGTAGAAACCACAACAATTCGTGAATGATCGATTTCAAATGGCATTTCTTCGTTGTCACCAAAGGAAAGCCGTCTGCCAGATTAAAACGCATTTGATAACCGAATACCGATAGTGTGCCCGTGCCCGTCCGGTCCGATTTGCGATGACCATGATCAATGACATGCTGCATTAATTCGAGATATTGGCGCATCCCTATTTGAAACTCCCCGGTAGAATCAGAATAAATCCGTTTATTGAAGGGCTTTACCAGCCATAAAGCATATAAGACGTATATAATAACAATATTACAATAATCAATCTTTATGCAATGACACGCGCTACTGTCATTAAAAAAATAATACTCAACAGGAAAGCTTTCAATGCTGGCATCCCTTTTGCAAAATACATCATCAATCGATCAATCCGTTAAAGCATCGCATATTCTCGTAGTTCTCCCGAAGTTAGAAAAATTCCCAAAGAAATTTGATATTCCCGGTGAAGAATCGCTGAATAAATTGCTCATTCGTCGCGAGATGAAATTGACTGATCTTATCACTACACCAGTCAATGCCAACCTTCCGGATGGAGAATTGTGCGCTTGGGTAATGATCGACACGAACCGATCGGTATTCGAACAGCAAACCGCTCTGCGTAAAGCTGTCAAACTACTGCTTGAGGAAGGCCCCGTTGAATTACATATTGCTGTATATGGTTCCACGCAACAAAGAAAAAACCTTTCCGAGCTGGCCATTTATGTCAGCTGGGTTAATGGCGCAGTACTGCCGGTTCGCAAAAATAAACCTGTTAGAAACTCATTGGCAAGAATTTTTTTATATGGCTACAAAGATGGCGGCAACTTCACCTTGCAACGTGCTTGCGCGGAAGGAAATTTACTTGCACGCGGCTTGACTGCATTACCGGCCAACGAATTGACGCCCACTACCTATCGCCAGCAAATCAAGAAATTGGCAGAGAATGAAGGTTGGAAGTATCAGGAATACGATTTGCATAAGCTGAGGGAAATTGGTGCCGGTGCATTTGTGGCGGTTGCACAAGGCAGTGATACGGAAGATGCTGCCATCGTCCACCTGCAGTATCAGTGCAAACAAAACTCACACAAAAAAACCATTGCGATTGCCGGAAAAGGCATTTGCTTCGATACCGGTGGTCACAATTTAAAACCCGCCCGGTATATGCAGGGAATGCACGAGGATATGAACGGTTCCGCCGTGGCGTTGGGCATTCTGCTGGCGGCTACACGTGCCGAGATTCCAGTCAAAATTGATTGCTGGCTTGCAATCGCGCAAAACCATATCAGCCCTCGCGCCTATAAACAAAATGACATCATTACCGCACTTAGCGGTTTGTCCATCGAGATTGTCCATACCGATGCTGAAGGACGGATGGTTCTGGCCGACACGTTAACCTTGGCGAATAAATTGAAGCCCGATCTGATCATCGATTTCGCCACCCTGACAGGCAGCATGAAAACCGCTCTCGGATCGCGTTATAGCGGAATATTCAGTAACCGTGATGAATTATTGCAGAAAGCCATTTCAGCAGGAAATGAAAGCGGTGAGCGCGTCTGCGGTTTCCCGATGGATTCCGATTACGAAGAAAGCCTCGAAAGCTCGGTTGCCGATATCAAACAATGCGAATTGAACGGGGAATTCGATCACATACTGGCCGCTTGTTTTCTGCGGCGCTTTGTTAACGATACACCCTGGCTACACATGGATTTATCTGCCAGCAGCCATAAGGATGGTTTGGGTGCGGTGGATAGCGAAATTACCGGATTCGGAATTGGCTGGGCACTTGAGTTTCTAAAAGAAATTTGATCATACCACCCAAAGAAGAAGTTGGTTTATTGAAACTGCGCTTACGCTCAACCATGCGGCATTGAAATCAGATTTAGAATGTTCATCTAACACTCGTAACCTGCAAATTAAGTTTCTTTTCACTTGATTTCGCTTAGCTTTTCCATCGCTTGCTACTTTTTTCAGAGTCTCCTTAGCTTTTCATAATAACCAGCTTTTGACCAACGGATAAATTCTCGTCGTTATTATTCCAAAGCTTAATTTGATTTACTGTCGTACCATACCGTTTTGCGATTTCGTACAGGGTGTCCCCTTTTTTTACGATATGAACATTCGATCGATAGTTCTGCAGCTGTCTTTTCTTGAGCGCAATACTATCTTCCTGATGCTCCGATACGATTTTAGGAACTAATATCTTCTGCCCGAGGGTGAGATTTTTATTGCGGCCAATACCATTGATGGTCTGCAGTTGTTTTACCGTGGTGAAATGACGTGCTGCAATTTCATTAATATTTTCCCCTTTTTTCACATGGTAAATCTGCCATGAGATTCTAGGATCTTGATAGGTTTCCAGATTCTTCAGGAAAATATCTTTATTTTTCTTTGGCAACAACAAAGTACGAGGCTCATCAAGTACTTTTATTACGTAACGATTGTAGGCGGGATTTAATGCATTGAATTCGGTTTCGGAGATATTGGCTAGGCGGGTGACGAGAGGGATATCGATGTGCTCGTGTATCTTGATAGTATCAAAATACGGCCGGTTTGCTATCGGTCGAATTTGAATACCATATTTTTTAGTATTAACGATAATATCTTTGATTGCCAATAGCTTATAAACATAGTGTTTGGCATCACTGGGAAGATTCAAATCGTAAAAATTACCGGATCGGCCTTTATGTATGTTTCTGGATAGTGCTTTGCTAACAGCACCCTCACCTAAATTATAAGCCGCAATCGCCAGCTTCCAATTATCAAACTTCTGATGCAGATACTGCAGATAATCCAGAGCGGCTTGGGTAGAAGCAATAATATCGCGCCGGTCATCGTGCCATACATTTTGCGCCAAACCCAATGTTCTGGCCGTTTCCGGTTGGAATTGCCATAACCCTACTGCTTGACTGCTGGATTTAATCAACGGATTGTATGCGCTTTCAATGACGGGCATCAGTGCGATTTCCATCGGCATGCCGCGGCGCTCTACCTCCTCTACGATATGAAACAAATACCGCTCACTGTTTGCAATGATGCGTTCAAACAATTGCGGATTGTGCGTATAGGATGTCCCTATTTTGCGAATTATTTTACTATCGGGCGGTAACGCTAAGGCAAAGCCGCTTTGTAAACGGCTCCATAAATTTGCATGATACTGTAAGCTGTCTTGAACTAATTTGTCTGCAAATGCATTCAGCGATATTAATGAAAAAGTCCCAAAAAATAGTGATATTAGTAAAATAAAGAGGCCATTTCTTTTTATAATCATTTACATATATTATTTTTTATATCCATACCGGCTAACAGGATATATAAATTCTTGGTATTTGCAAACTATTTTTTACACGAAAACACATTCAATATTTATAAATATCATTTATTATTAATGTACTAAATATAGTATTTAAAGAAAATTATGAGATACTATCCTCGAATATTCGATTGGGTATTGAATTCCTGAAGCAAAACCATCGGTTCTGGTTGCCACCCTTTTTTCCGGTGATCAACGATTACATTGGTGAAAATGCCGCCACGCACGTAAAAACGAGCAATTATCCGAAGGTATCGAGGCTTCAAAACGGCAACGAGGTCATCAAGAATTTTATTGGTTACCGCTTCATGAAATACGCCTTCATCACGATACGACCAGATATAAAGTTTCAAGCTTTTCAATTCAATGCATTTCTTGTCCGGCACATAATCCAGAACCAAAGTGGCAAAATCCGGTTGCCCTGTTTTCGGGCATAAGCAAGTGAATTCGGGAATTTCCATATGAATATGGTAATCCCGGTCGATAAATGGATTCGGGAAAGTTTCAAGTGTCTTTTCTGGTTTACTGGCCATTCTTCATGCTCATGTTTAAAGTAATTCGGTTACAATGATAAAAAGCGTTGTGCGCGCTTATTATTATAACTGCCTTACCCGATAAACAAAAAATTGCGCTTAGCTCACATCAAGCTTGCCGGCTTCAAATCATTTGTCGATCCCACCGCAGTTCCCATCTCCCAAGATCTGGTCGGCATCGTCGGCCCCAATGGTTGCGGTAAATCAAACATCATCGACGCCGTTCGCTGGGTTCTGGGAGAATCGAAAGCCTCTGCGCTTCGAGGCGATTCGATGCAGGATGTTATTTTTTCCGGATCGGACAACCGCAAAGCAATTGGGCGCGCCAGCGTGGAAATCGTTTTTGACAATCACTTAAAAAAAATAACCGGACAATGGTCCAGTTACACCGAGATTGCCATTAAACGTGTCCTTCAGCGCGATGGCGTCTCGAATTATTACATCAACAATCTGCAAGTGCGGCGGCGCGATATCGCCGATCTTTTCCTGGGAACGGGTGTCGGTGGACGTGGTTATGCCATTATCGAGCAAGGCATGATTTCCCGGATCATTGACGCCAAGCCGCATGAATTGAGAAGCTTCTTGGAGGAAGCTGCGGGAATTTCCCAATACCGCGAAAGAAGGCAAGAAACTTCCACGCGACTCACGGAATCACGAAAAAATCTCACCCGTTTGGAAGATATTTGCCAGGAATTGGCAACACAATTGCGGCATTTGGAGATTCAGGCAGAGACCGCGCGGCAGTTTAAGCAGTTGCAAGACAATCTGCATCGCGCGCAATCTCAGTTATGGCTGTTGCGCAAAGCCGAATCCATGAAGCAACATGAGCAAGCAAACCAAGGAATCCGAATCCTGGAGAACGAGCTGGAAGTCTCACTTTCCACTTTACATCATGCGGAAAAAGGCTATGAAGAGGTTCGCACAAAAGAATATGCCGTAAATGACCAATTGCTCCAGGTGCAAGGACAGCTCTATGCAGCCGATGCCGAAATAGGACATTTGGAACAAGAAATTAATCATCTCAAAAACACACAGGAGCGTTTGCTGCAACAAATCCAGCAAATCGAGAATCAGCAGCAAAAGAATCACCAGTTAAAAGAGATTAAGCTGGAAAACCTGGCGCATTGGCGCCAGGAAAAAACACAAGTTGACTTAGCGCAACAAGAAAGCATTCAGAAACACCATGAAGAAACTAATAAGCTTCCGGCTATCGAAGCCAATTTTCTTGCATGCCAGGAAAAATTAAACCAATCCCGGCGTGATTTACTGATCATCGAGCAAGCCAGCCGGCTTGAAGATAATCATCTGCTGCATGCCACCAAAAATATTCAGCAGCTCGAAGCGCGCTCTACGCGCTTACTGCAAGAACAAAAAGAACTTACAGTCATCGATCCGGCCAAAATGGCTGAATCGCAACGTGAAACAAGCCAGACTGAACAGCTTCTGCAAGAAACGCAGCAAAAACAGCAAGACCTCGAAAGCCAATTATCGGCAGCAACCTCCTCCAGGCAGCAGATTGCGAATAAACTGCAAGAATTGCAGCACGCATTGTCCCAGACAACAGCACGCTATGCCGCGCTGCAAAATCTGCAGCAAAAACTGGAAACCAATCAAAATTTGAATACCTGGTTGCGTGCGCAGCAATTGGATGCACTGCCGCGTCTGTGGCAGAAAATCCAAATCCGGCCGGAATGGGAAAATGCTCTGGAAGCGATTCTCCGTGAACGGCTCAACAGCATTGAACTGGCGCAATTAGATAGTATCCGCGACTGGATTGACAAGGTACCGCCCGGAAAGCTGGCTATTTTTGAACAACCCGGATCGATGCTTTCCGGTGATCAGCGAGCCTCCGCGGCGGATCGCATAACGTGTGAAAAATTATTAACCTACGTCACGACTGATCAGCCTGGAATTCAGTCTGTGCTCAATCACTGGTTAAATAATGTGTACATCGTCAAAGACGTAGCCGAAGCTCTCGATAACAGAATTCTGCTGGATTCCGGCGACATGCTCGTCACCCGCGAGGGCCATATCATAACCTTGGCAAGTATCACTTTTTATGCGCCTGACTCGCAGTTGCACGGTGTTCTGTCACGACAACAAGAACTCATTCAACTGCGGAAAGAAGCGGATCAGCTCGAATCTTCCATACGCGTACAGCGCGATTTATTGACGAAAGCCGAGCAGCAGTGCGCTGAACTCAAGAATGCGATTCGTATCGCCAGCGAAAACGGCAAGCAATTACAACAGCGATGGCACGCACTGCAACTGGAAACGGTAAAACTATCACAAGCCAACGAGCGGGCAACACAACGCAGTTTCCAGATCAGTGCTGAACTGGCCGAAATCCGGCAAGCGTTGGATCATGAAAAATCCTCGCAAGCATCCGCAAATGCAAACTTAGAAGAAAACCGGCAGAAAATTGCCGCAGTCAAAGAACAAACACAGCACATGCAATATGCTTGGGAAGCTGTCAATCAATTACTTACTAAGCAACGGCAAAATATACAACAAGCAGCTAAAGCAGAGCAGGAAGCTACTTTTCATGCCCAAACTTGTCAGAACAAGATCATTGAGATAGAACTGAGTATTCAGTCGATAGACAAAGAGTTGCAAAATTTAACGCAGAACCACACCGATTTGCTTAGTGAGATAAATGGCGTGAACGCCACACCACTGATCGAGCGACTGGAAGCCGCCCGGGCACAACGTAAGTCGATTGAACAAACAGCCCTGCAGACACGTCAGGCCGCCGCTGACACCACGCGCAACTTGCGGGAAATAGAAGGCACCCGGCTGGCAGCAGAACAAAAATCGCATTCCTTGCGCGAAGCAATCGGCCAAGCCAAGCTCAAAGAGCAAGCAGCGAGTATGACCATTGCCCAGCTTGATGAGTTGATCAGGGAGGCGAATACCGATGTGGAAACGCTATTGCCCCTCCCGGCAAAAAAAAGCGCCAATGCATTGCAGTCGGAGATGCAAAAACTAAATGCGGAAATCACTGCGCTCGGATCTGTCAATCTTGCAGCACTAGAAGAACTTGAAGCGGCCCGCACCAGAGAATCCGGTTTGCTGGCGCAATTACAGGATTTAAATGCTGCAATTGCAACGCTGGAAAGCGCTATACAGCAAATAGACCGGGAAACGGAAATACGTCTGCAAGAAACATTCACGCAAGTAAATATTTATTTGAGCGAGATTTTCCCGGTTATATTTGCCGGCGGCAAAGCCAGACTCGAATTTTGCGGCGACAAGATCTCCGATGCCGGTTTATTACTGACAGCGCAGCCGCCCGGGAAAAAAAACAGCTCTATTCAATTGCTATCCGGCGGGGAAAAAGCGCTGACGGCTTTGGCGTTAATTTTCTCACTCTTCCGGCTCAACCCGGCACCCTTCTGTTTGCTGGATGAAGTCGATGCGCCACTCGATGACAGCAATACAAACCGTTTTTGCGAGCTGGTGAAAAGCATGTCGAAACAAACCCAATTTCTATTCATCAGCCATAATAAAATTACGATGGAAATGGCGCAGCGATTAATTGGAGTTACAATGCAGGAACAAGGGGTATCAAGAATAGTGACCGTCGACCTCGCAGCTGCCATCAAAATGGGAAAACGTGAGAAACAATCCGTGATTTGATGACTGTGATTAGTCAAGTAAAACTGACATAATTTAATTTTTGTGGTGTGTACACTGGCAATTTTGCGAAATAGCAAGGAGATAAGATGGAGATATTGAGTATGAGTGACTTGCAAATAAGCCTGATCATCATTGGCATAATTGTTATTGCCGGTGTCGTTGTCTTCAACTGGGTGCAACAATTGCGCTACCGGCGCAAAGTACAAGCCGCGTTTGATCATAAGCACGATGATATTCTGCTGGATGATCAAATCTCCGAAGAACCTTTTCAGCGCATTGAACCAAAATTTAATAAAGCATCGGCGGATATGCCATTTGATGCTTTTACCGCAACCGAGACGCCGCCTAGCGAGCCGAAAAGAGTACAGGCAGCCCCTCCTCAGGCTACGGTCAATATTCCCGCAAGCAGCATTTCAACATCATCGGCTGCTTCGCCATTATTGGATTATGACAACAATACCAATTACATCGTAAACATCCGGTCCGAATCGGCTATTCCCAATACCCATATTGCCAAGCTGTTGCAAAGAAAATTCGACTTCGGAAAACCAGTCTACTGGCTTGGACAGCAAAGCATAAATGATCCTTGGGAAGAAATTACTAATGAATCGAACGTGGATAGCGATGGTTACAGCCATTTAAAAGGCTGTTTGCAGCTTGCCGATCGAGCGGGTGCCATCAGTGAAGTCAATTTGTCCAAGTTCCGTGACTTGGTGCTTGATTTCGCTTCGCAAACTCACGCCACTGCGGATTGTCCCGATATTGTCAGCACCCATGAGAAAGCGGTTATGCTCGATAAATTCTGCGCCGAAGTGGATGTTATGATTGGTATTAACATCATCAGCAAAGACAATGGCGCTTTTGTCGGCACCAAAATTCGTGCATTAGCGGAAGCATCCGGATTTAAGCTGGAACCGGAAGGATTGTTCAAATATCGCGACGATAACAATAACGTATTATTTACGCTGAGCAATTATGAATCGTCTCCATTTTTACCCGAAAACATGAAATCGTTGACAACCCATGGCGTAACTTTTTTACTCGATGTGCCTAGAGTCGCGCATGGTGAAAGGGTGTTCGATCAAATGACGCATCTGGCAAAGATTTTTTCCAATACGCTTGGAGGAATCATGGTCGATGATAATCGCGTTCCACTCAGCGATAGCGGAATTCAAAGAAGCAAGCAACAACTTATCGAAATACAAACTTCGATGAAAAAAAATCATATTAACGCCGGCAGTCCGAGCGCTTTACGATTGTTTGTGTAAACAAATTTTAATAAAAAATTAAAGTTACCTAGTTGAGCATCCGTAATCGCTATCAAAGCCACCGACCATTACCAATAAATGGTATTTACAATAATCGGTTAGCAAATATTGTTAAGCAAAAATTGTAAGATAATAGCTATAATAATGATCAAAAATTGATTTGGAAAAGAAAAACTTCTTTGCTTCACAAAGAAACAGTAAGGCGATCATTAAATAACTATTTTATAAAGAGATAATAATGAATAATTCCTCGAGTATAAAACAATCATTTAAGCCCATTGAAGTTAAGCTTGAATCGGGAAAAGACTATTATTGGTGCACATGCGGCCACAGCAAATCGCAGCCTTTTTGTGATGGTTCGCACAAAAATACAGAATTTACACCCCAAAAATTTAGTGTGAATGAAAGTAAAACTGCTTGGCTATGTACTTGTAAAAAAACCGGAAATGCGCCCTTTTGCGATGGCACTCACCTCAAACTGTAAGTACCTCGCGGCATCCAATCTCATAAAAAAACAATAATCAGTATTTCAGTAGAAGATACTGGGGCACGAATAGAAGAATTTAAGATTTGGTTACCCACTAACCTTTTGATAGATTTTATAAATTAGTGCCTCCATGGAAACAGAACTAAAATCCCTAGAAGAAAAAGTTTTTCTGCTTTTACGCTTGTATCAGGATACAAATACTGAAAATAAAAAGCTGCGTAAAGAACTTGCAGATTCGCATGCATGTTGCAAAAAGTTGAATGAGAAAATACATGTTGCTGCGGATCGGCTTGAATCACTTCTTCTGAATATTCCCGATCATGAATAACGAACCGCTAAATATCAGTATCATGGGACGGGATTTCTGTATTACCTGTCCAGATGACGAGCGTGAAGAAATTCTACTCGCTGCGGCTTATCTTGATAACAAAATTCAGGAAATCAGAGCGGAAGGAAAAATTGTTGACTCTGACCGTATTGCATTAATTGCGGCACTACGGATTGCACATGAGTTACTGGTGTTGCGAGATGGAACTGACTTTGACATCAATGAATTTCGGCGTAGAATTGCTTCGTTGAGCAGGAAAGTTGATGAAGCGCTCGCTCATGAAGATAATTAGAAGTGCTAAAATAAGGTTAATCCCTGCGGTGTTCGTTAAGACTTATATTCTTTGAACCAATTGTTAGAAAATGGCTGTGGATTTAAGTGATGCTGTTGTGCGCGCCTTTTAGGATGTGCCTGATGTATCCATGAAACAGCCGCCTTGGACCTTATGGTTCAAGATGATGGTCTGACGGCATATGTGGGGAGCTATTGCAGGACAAGAATTGTTAAATACATTTCTTGTCCTTTTTAGTTTTTCTTCCCTGTTTCATACTCGCAAAATTTCTGCATGCAGCAAGAAACCCCAATTTCATCTTCCCCCAAAAAAACATTTTTATTCGATATTGGCCGTGTTTTACTGGATTTTGATTTTGAATCATCGCTCATGCGATTAATCCCGAAAGGGATTGATAAACCGGATGAGCGCATTAAACAGGTGCTGCAATACAAAGATACATTGGAATGCGGACAAATTAGCTCCGCTAACTTTGCCAATTGGGCACTGAGAATCTTGGAAAGTGAAGCTACACCGGAGCAGTTTTATCAAACCTGGCGGCAAATTTTTACTGCGAATAAGCTGATGTGGCATTGTGTGCGTAAACTTGCCAACGATAATCACTCTTTAATTCTGATCTCGAATATTAATGCAATTCACTGCCCCTGGATATTTTCAACCTACCCTGAATTTTCTTACTTTGAGCACAAAATATTGTCGTTTGAGGTCGGTATCCTAAAACCGGAACCTGCCATTTATCAATACGCAATTGACAAATATCTGCTCGATCCAGCTGCAACGATTTATATCGATGATCAGCCGCAAAATATCGCCGCCGGTCAAGAATTTGGATTTCAATGCTGGCAATACGACTTGAATCATCATCAGGCTTTCGAGGTCTGGCTTACAAGAATCCTTACCACCAGCGAGTAATAATTGCTTAGGCTCTAGACTAGCAGAGAGATTAATAAAATCTGATGAGTTGCCATAATTCACTGGCAAGCTCATCAGGATGTTTTTTCTAGCGCCACTGATTCTTTTAAATGCAGCTTAAAATTAACTGACACACCGTTAAACTTTGCAAGCCGCCGCTTGGTAAAGCTCCAGAACGATTCGATGCCATTAATATGGCAATACCCTTCACGAGCAAATTCATTATCACCATGGGATACACGAAAATGCTTGGAGTATCCTACGGAAACGCTGATTAATTCGGTGAACGAGGCGAAGCGACAGGCGCTCCTGGAAAAACAAAACTGAAGCAAGGCCGACCATATTCACCTGGATCAAGGCCTGGTACAACCCCACGCGCAGGCATTCCGGGTTAGGATATTTATCACTCAACAATTTTGAGAAAAAAATGAATGAAAAAAATCAAATCGCGATAAATTGCAATCCTCTTTCACAGATCGAGACTCTCTCGACCCCATGAAAAAACTACCCGTCAAAATAGAACAACTCCACGTCCACTTTATTGGCAATGGTATGGGCGAGCGCCATTTCACAAACTTCCTGCAAGTAGGTGGTGGTTTCACTGGCCCAGTCCCGGAATGTGGATCGGAAACCGTGCACCGTCAGACCACCGTGTTCCACGCGTTTTAGTACGGCTGTCAGACTCATATTCGAGAGCGATTTGTCTTGTTTGGTGCCAGGAAAGACAAATCGGACACGTGATGTTCTTTCATCCGTTCCAGTATCACTATGGCTGCATCGGATAGCGGAATTCGATGCTCCCTTCCGGCCTTCATCCTATCGGCGGGAATCAACCATAGCCTTTCCGAAATATTGATTTCCGGCCACAATGCACCTCTGACTTCACCAGAGCGGGCTGCGGTCAGAATTGCAAATTCCAATGCAGCGGCACCGATACCCGGTTGATTACGCAATTGTTGCATAAATTCCGGGATTTCCTTGTAGGATAAAGCAGTGAATAGAGAACCCGCACATCCCGGCAAAATGCTTCGTATTGAATTCTTGGAACCAATGGACATCGGCCAACGAAAACTGGCAGATGCTATCCATGTTCCGTACTAGCGTATTAACGAATTGATCAATCAAAAGCGTGGCGTTACGCCAAGCACACCATTAAGGTTGGTGAAGTTTTTCAATGTTTCTGCAGGTTATTGGTTCAATCTGCAATCGCGTTGGGATTTGTATTGGGCTCAACAATCCGGAAAAGACGATATTGAATCTATCTCGGATGTTAGCCAAGTAAAAAGAACTGACAGGCACGCCACCGTTTAACCTATATCTGCACTTGTTATGGATTTACGCCAGTACGTCCACCGCAGGCGTATAACTCAACCCCAAATCTCTCGCCACTGCTTCATACGTCAAGCGGCCCCGGTAAACATTCAGTCCGTTGCGCAAATGCACATCGTCCGCTAGTGCTTTGCGGTAGTCTTTATTGGCTAGTGCCAGCACAAACGGCAAGGTGGCGTTATTCAGTGCAAAAGTGGATGTTCTGGCAACCGCGCCGGGCATGTTGGATACGCAGTAATGCACCACGCCGTCGACGGTAAAAATCGGATCGGCCAGCGAGGTCGGCTTGGAGGTGGCGAAGCAGCCGCCTTGATCGATGGCGACGTCGACCAGCACCGCGCCGCGGTTCATGCGGCTGACCAGTTCGCGGCTGACCAGTTTGGGTGCTGCGCCGCCCGGCACCAGCACCGCACCGATGACCAGATCGGCAGCCGAAACATATTCTTCGACGGCATCGACCGTGGAAAACACCGTATTGATCCTGGAACCGTACTGAAAATCCAGTTGCTGCAAACGATGAATCGATTTGTCGAGCACCGTGACATGCGCTTCCACACCCATTGCGATGCGCGCCGCATTGGTGCCAACTACGCCACCGCCCAAAATCACGACACGCGCCGCGGGCACGCCGGAGACACCGCCGAGCAGTACGCCACGCCCGCCTTGATCGAGTTCCAGCGCATGCGCGCCCGCTTGAATCGCCATGCGGCCAGCCACTTCACTCATCGGTGCGAGCAGCGGCAAACCGCCGAACTTGTCGGTCACCGTTTCATAGGCGATGGCGATGCAACCGGAATCGAGCAAACCTTTGGTTTGCACCGGATCGGGTGCGAGGTGCAAATAGGTGAACAGTACCTGGCCTTCGCGCAGCAACGGCAACTCGGAGGCCTGCGGTTCCTTGACCTTGACGATCAGATCGGCCTTGGCGTAAATCTCCTGCGGAGCCTCCACGACTTCCGCGCCCGCGTTGCGGTACATGTCGTCGCTCAAACCGATTTGCATGCCGGCGTTTTTTTGCACCATCACATGATGACTGCTCGCGGCCAGTTCGCGTACCGCCGCCGGTGTCAATCCAACTCGGGATTCATGAATTTTGATTTCCTTAGGCACACCGATACGCATTTGCTTTTCCTTTCCTGATTCGTTAAATAATTCCACCGTTGACACCAATATTCTGCCCCGTAATCCAGCGCGCTTCGTCGCTGACCAGAAACAACACGACTTGCGCAATATCGTCCGCTGCGCCGATCCGTCCCAATGCAGCCATCGCCGCCATGCGTTCGATATCCGCCGCCGTCTTGCCGCTGCGGAACAATTCCGTATCGACCGGACCGGGTGAAACGATGTTCGCGGTAATACCGCGCTTTCCGGCTTCGCGCGCAAAAATCCGCGTCAGTTGCTCAACAGCCGCCTTGGTCGCGGCATATGCGCCGTACTTAGGCAGCATCAAACGCGTCACCGTGCTGGATATAGTCACGATGCGGCCATGATCCGCCAGTTTCGCCGCGGCTTCACGCAGCGCATAAAAAATGCTCTTGAAATTGATATCGACGATGCGATCGAATTCGTCATCGCTAATTTCGGCGATTTCCTTAAATACCAGAATTCCGGCGTTATTGACGAGAATGTCGATCTGCTGGAAATGCTCGATCGCGACCGTGAAGAGCCGCTGTACAGCAACCGGATCGCTGACATCGGCTTGCACCGCCAGGCATTCGCCGCCTGATTCGATAATCGCCGCGCTGATTTTGTCCGCCGCCGCCTTACTTTCCACATAATTGATGACGACTTTCGCGCCTGCCTTGGCTAACGTCAGTGCAATCTCCGCACCGATGCCTCGTGCCGAGCCGGTTACAATGGCGACTTTTCCTTGCAGCGGTTGCATGGTCAAATTTCCAGCCGGACTGTGCTAACGTTCAATTTATTTCGCTGTTCCATGGTTTTTAAGAAACTGCGCGATATCCGGATGATTGTATTTCTCCGCCCAAGTCAGGGCATTATCGCCATGCTCGTTTTTGATCGATGGATTAGCGCCGTTGTTGATCAACAAAGAAACCGCATCCAGATGGTTTCCCCTGACCGCCATCATCAGTGCAGTCGAGCCGTTGTCGGTCAGCGAATTGACTTCGGCACCACCGGAAAGCAGCAATTGTATAGTATCCAAATGTCCACCCGAGGCGGCGTAAATCAGCGGATTCCAGCCCTTGTGATTGATTTCGGCGCCTTTGATGTAGAGCAACCGCACCAGATCGGTAAAGCCATGATAGCTGGCCAGCATGATCGCCGTCTCGCCATAGCGGTTGCGAATATCCGGTTTGGCGCCGGCTTCGATCAGCAATTGCGCCATTTTCAAATTTTTTTCCTTCGCGGCAATCATCAGCGGTGTATAGCCTTCCCGGTTCGGCGTATCCGGGTTAGCGCCTTTTCCCAGTAATCCGGAGGCATCAGATAAATTGCCTTTTTCCACTGCCCAGATAAAATCTTCCTGAACACCGGCGGATACTTGAAACGATAGGCACGCCAATAGCGCCGCGGCACAGAACGATAACCGGTATGATTTAAGCAAGTACGCCATGGCGCGATAGTTTAAATAAATTAAAAAAATTGTCCGTGGTTGCAGCGGCGATGTCTTCCAAATTGGCATCACGCAGACGCGCGATTTCTTCCGCCACATGCCGCACGAATGCGGGTTGATTCTGTTTACCGCGGAATGGCACCGGCGCCAGATAAGGCGAATCGGTTTCTATCAGCATTCTATCCAACTGAATATTCTTGGCAACTTCTTTTAACGCCACGGCATTTTTGAATGTCACGATACCGGAAAAGGAAATATAAAAATTCATGGCAATCGCCCGCTGCGCCACTTCCCAGCTCTCGGTAAAACAATGCATCACGCCGCCCACTTGCTCGGCCCCCTCTTCCTGCATGATCCGCAGCGTATCCTCAGCGGCGGAGCGAGTGTGAATGATCAGCGGCTTGTTCACTTTCCGTGCTGCACGGATATGCTGGCGGAAGCGCTCGCGTTGCCATTCCAGATCGCCTTGCAAGCGGAAATAATCCAGACCGGTTTCCCCAATGGCGATGACCTTGGGGTGATCGGCCAATGCGGCAAGTTGATCGGCCTGCGGTTCGATTTCATTTTCATAATCAGGATGGACACCGACGGAAGCAAACAAATTGTCATGCGCCTCCGCTAGAGCCCGCACGCGTGGGAAATGCGGCAAATCGACGCTGACACAGAGTGCATGCGTAACCTGATTTTGCCGCATGTTCAGTAATAATTGATCCAGATCCTTGGCCAGATCGGGAAAGTCGAGGTGACAATGAGAGTCGATAAACATAAATCAGTTTTCTCTAAAAATTATAACGAGCCGCGCGCCGCATCGGCCCAGCAATTCGGTGTTTCGTATAAACGCACCCGCTCAAGTTGCAGATGATTACCATAGCTGTCTTGATAAGCGCCATCCAGAATTTCAAACGCAATCAGCGCGAGATTTTCCGCTGTCGGCTGCACATCCAGCACAACCGTTTTGTGATCTTCGATCGATTGCAGAAATTGTAAAACTTTCGTATCGCCGGAATACACTAAGAATGCGTGATCCCACTGATCGACCAGTACCGATTTGGCGATGCGTTTGACTTCGGAGTAATCCATAACCATGCCTTGCTGCGCCACGCCTTCGTCAGCGATAATGCGGCCGGACAATGTTATTTCGATACAGTAGCGATGACCATGTAAATGGCGGCATTGGCTGTTATGCGTTGAAATGCGGTGACCGGCATCAAATTCCAGCCTGCGTGTGATGAACATACGTACAATTTAAAAGCGCGAAATGAATATAGGGAATTGTAACATTGCGAGCAAATTCTAAACTATTGAAAACGACGGACCACAGCCGCGACAGCGCCGGACTTACGTATGTGTATCCGGTCATATCGCGCCGCGCCGGCGGCGTGTCGATCGGTATTAATCTGAATCCGAATAACGCGTGCAACTGGCGCTGCGTTTATTGCCAGGTGCCGGAACTTAAACGCGGTTCCGCGCCGCGCATCGATCTGGATCAGCTAGAAACCGAGTTGCGGTCGTTTCTGCACGAACTGACTGCCGGTGATTACCTGCAACAAC
Source organism: Pseudomonadota bacterium (assembly GCA_018240285.1). Taxonomy (GTDB): domain Bacteria; phylum Pseudomonadota; class Gammaproteobacteria; order Burkholderiales; family Nitrosomonadaceae; genus Nitrosomonas. The sequence goes on from JAFEGA010000027.1 coordinate 46,141, forward strand.
ATGTTCCACCAGAGATGCGGAAAATTCATGATATCGCCTTATCCGGTAACGGCGAACCTACCAGCGCAAAGGAATTCGGCCAAGTGATCGAGCTGATCGGCCGCGTTAAAAAAGATTTTGCATTACCGGCAGACTTGAAAATCGTGCTCATCACCAATGGCAGCCTAATTCATCGGCCCGCCGTGCAGGCCGGCTTGAAACGGATGGGAGAGCTGAACGGTGAAATCTGGTTCAAATTCGACCGCGCTTCAACAAAGGAAAGGCAGCGAATTAATAATACGTCGATCAGTTTGAAAAAAATACGTGAGCATTTAGCGATTGCATCGGCACTTTGCCCCACCTGGTTACAGACTTGCGTTTTTCAACTGGATAACGAGCCCCCCTCCTCCGAAGAAGTCAACGCGTATTTGAGTTTTCTGCAGCATTTAAACGACGATCAGATTCGAATCGAAGGCATTCTGTTGTATGGCATCGCGCGGCCATCGTTACAACCGGAAGCAGCACGGCTTTCCAAAATCGATGATACGTGGTTAACCGATTTTGGCGAGCGGATCAAGCGCACAGGCCATACCGTCAGAATAAACTCATAACACCGCCGAATCCTTCTGGATACCGGTCATAGGTGTTGCATTGTCTCTATGTTGTTGATTTACAACAAAACGGAATTTCATCAAATCTTCTAAAATCAATCGGTTATTTAACGATAATTTAACCGGATAATTCTCGCCAAAACATAAAGTTATCTTTAAAGGCATAAAAAAGCATTGTTTTGACGCACTATTTCGCACTTATTAGCAAGTGACGCCAAATTACAATGCAGCTCTTCATTAACCATCGCTAGCAATACCCTCTCATGGAAACCCCTAGCATGCGTTATAATGTGTAAGAATTTCTAGCGTTGTTT
>JAFEGA010000028.1 GCA_018240285.1 Pseudomonadota bacterium
ATGTTGCGGTCGAGAATGACATCACGTTGATAAAAATGGCGGAACACCGGTTGCAAGAAGCCATTGAAAAAGAACGTGAGCTAAATCGCTTTAAAACCCAGTTCGTTAATCTGGCTTCGCACCAGTTCCGCACTCCGCTTGCCACCATCCGATCCAGTATCGATTTGCTCGATCTCAAAATGGAATCGGCTGATGTAAACGCCCCGTTTGTAGATTTGTTTCAACGGCATAAAGCGATTATGGCGGAAGAAACCATCCGCATGACGGAGTTGATGGAAAATATTCTCGATATCGGCCGAATCGATGAAGGGAAAATCGAGTTATCCAAGAAACAGTGCTCATTCAAACAATTCATGGATGGTTTTGTCGAATCCAACCAGGAGCCGGTTGGTCAACAACGCAAACTGGTGTACCGGTTTGACGCCCCGGACCGCATCATCGGCATCGACGAGATTTTGATGCGAAATGTTTTGCGTAATATCGTGTCCAATGCTTTTAAATACTCTGAGGGTAAGCAGGCACCGGAGCTGACGGTTACTTTCCGGGATGATGCTTATTTCATCGTGGTTAAAGATTATGGCATTGGCATTCCGGAAAAGGATCAACAATTCTTATTTCAGTCGTTTTTCAGGGCATCCAATGCCAAAGTGTTTCCCGGCAGCGGACTAGGACTGATGATTGCCAGAAAGTTGATCATGTTGCATGGCGGTGATATTCAGTGTGAAAGTGCAATTGGGGATGGCTGCTTGATTACGATTCAATTATTGATATAACGAGTGCAATGAATTCGCCATTGATTTTGATCATCGAAGACGAGAAAGCGTTACGCATCAATATTGCCGACATCGTCGCGCATTATGGCTTTTCCGTCATCAGCGCGCCAAGCGGTGAAGAAGGTGTAAGGATAGCGCTCGAACGCAAGCCGGATATCATCATTTGCGACATTATGCTGCCGGGTATCGATGGCTATGATGTCCTCTCGCATTTGAAGCAATCGCCGCAATTGGCTAGCACCGCTTTCATTTTTCTCACGGCGAAATCGACACGTGCCGATACCCGACTGGGAATGGATATGGGTGCTGATGATTACTTGACTAAACCGTTTTCGAAGGAAGAGTTACTGAATAGCATCCATGCGCGCATTGAAAAATTAACAAAAATCCGCCAGAGCCAGGTGCTTAAAGACGAATCGATCGAAGCCGCGCTTGAAAAAATGACATGTCTCACCAAAGCGGAGCGCAAAGTATTTCATAAAATATCGGAAGGATTAACGACTCCGCAAATAGCCGAAAAGCTATTTCTCAGTCAGAAAACAATTGAAAATCATCGTGTCAATATTTCCCGCAAACTCAATTTAAGCGGACCCAACAGTCTGATCAGTTTTGCGCTGCGTTTGCGGGCGCAAAATACGGATGATCATTTTCTCGATAACCTGCCTTATATTTCGTCGCATTCATAGCGCAAGTTAGCGTTACGCTACAGCCGGTAATATGTGCTTTTAATTGCCCGGCCTTGTTACGGCTTCCTTACGTTGATGAAATTTATCTTAACCCCTTTAAAATGAGGGGATCCATTCATTGTAAAAATGTGGTAATGCGCTAATCTTAAGTGCGTAGAAAGGGTTTGGTTGTTTAATCAGGGCAATTTATTGATTGTAAAACCAATACCTGCTCGCGCAATAATGATTGATTTTATAAATGGAGGATATGATGGCAACAACTTATGGCACTACGAGTAGTGCATCAAGTGCTGACTATGATATGTCGCTGTGGTATGACTCGAAATACTACAAACTGGGCATGTTGACCATGCTGCTGGTTGCGATATTCTGGATCTGGTACCAAAGAACGTTTGCATACTCACACGGTATGGATTCGATGGAACCGGAATTTGACAAAGTGTGGATGGGGCTGTGGCGTGTCCACATGACCCTGATGCCGCTGTTTGCGTTGGTAACCTGGGGCTGGATACTGAAAACCCGTGACACCAAGGAACAACTGGACAATCTCGATCCGAAACTGGAAGTGAAACGCTACTTCTACTGGATGATGTGGCTGGGCGTGTATCTGTTTGGTGTTTACTGGGGCGGCAGCTTCTTCACCGAACAAGACGCATCTTGGCACCAAGTGATCATTCGTGATACTAGCTTTACGCCAAGTCATGTGGTGGTATTCTACGGCTCATTCCCGATGTACATCGTATGTGGTGTAGCTGCTTACTTGTACGCGATGACCCGTCTGCCACTGTACAGCCGCGGCACATCGTTCCCGCTGGTTATGGCGATTGCTGGTCCATTGATGATTCTGCCAAACGTAGGTTTGAACGAATGGGGTCACGCATTCTGGTTCATGGAAGAACTGTTCAGTGCGCCATTGCACTGGGGCTTTGTAATTCTGGGTTGGGCAGGTTTATTCTCGGGCGGTATTGCAGCACAAATCATCACCCGTTACTCGAACCTGACCGACGTGATCTGGAACGGTCAAAGCAAAGAAATTCTGAACAACCGGATTGTTCCATGATCCAACCTGAGTGCTAGGTAGTTAGTGCAACCTCTCCCGCGGCTCTGTCGAAAGCAGACTGCGGGAGTAAAAATAAGCTGTATTCCAGCCAATATGGATTGAAAAGTAGAGGAGGTTTGTATGATAAGACAAGTTATAAAGCAATGGGCTGCGGCAGCCATACTATCCGCCGCGCTTTATTCCGGCCTGGCCACTGCCCATGGAAAAGTTAATTTGGAAGCCGACATTTGTATGCGCAATGTGTCCGGCAGTATGGTTCATCTGAGTACTTATCAACCGCAGTATGACCCGGAAGCTGAGTACTGCACCGAGATTCCCAGGGAAGGTGAAACGCTATGGGTTCTCGATCTGGTCGACCAAGCGCTGCGCGATATGCCGATCGTTGTTAAAATTGTAAGAGGCACCGGGCAGGCGTTGAGCGATACGGTAACAACCCTGCATTCAACCAATCATGCGAACGGTACCATCAAAGGCGAATTTAATCTGGATCCAGGGCAATATACGTTATTTGTCACGGGTGAAGGTGTGCCGCCGTTGCATTATGAATATCCGTTGCGGATACAAGTGACAAACTATCAGGATCTGTTCATAAAAGCAGTGCCCTACATCATTACATTCTTGTTGCTTGCACTGTTTACCGACCGGTTGTTGAAGCGGCGCCAGCAAAATACTGAATGATTGTGTTTTCTTCTGTTGATTATTATTTCACTTCTCTATAAAAACGAGTACAAAAATAGATCGCACCCATTATGCAGCACTGGGGAGTTCGCTTTAGTAGCCGAGTAGCAATCGTAGCACCATGGGGGAGAAAGTCGGTGGCTTGCCAGGAGGTCGATGGCAAGTCACCGATGTAAACTACCGCGGAGGTGGTGGTGGCGGATTACCTGCCGGTGGCGGGGGTGGAATAAAACTGTCCCGTTGGGTGGTTGGCCTCCGGTTGACAGTATTGCCGTTCGGCGGATTATTGACGATCCGGCCATCGACCGGAACCCGATGACCCAAAGCGTACATGCATTGAACATAGCTGTTGTCATAACGCTGCTGACTGGAATAGCCGGAAGCCGCCGCGGTATTTGATCCAAACAAGCTGCCAACCAGCAAACCGATTCCAGCTCCAACCGCAGCACCTTGGCCTCCTGCCAACGCCGCACCGGCCGCTGCGCCAAGTCCCGTACCGATGGCCGCGCTTTCCATACCGCTCATCCGTGATGCCTGACGGGGTGTTTTGCCGTCGGTCTGTTCGGACGCATATTGTTTGCAGGTAAATTCATCCGAGCGGAATTGATCGAAGTTTTTTCCCGAGCCCGGCAATGCCATCACGCTAGGCCCGTTTGGCAGATGTACGCAAGCGGTCAGCCCACCGGCAACGATGACGATGATTAAATTTCTTAAAATGCGCATGTTTGATCTCTTCATGTTAAGGAGCCGGTGGTTGAGGTGCGACCTGTATCCAGCCTTCCTGACAATTCTTGACCGCAGGGTAATAACCTTCGGGGTTGCGGCAATAGTGCCAATAATTGGTTGATGGTTGCGCGGCAGCGGTTTGCTCACGCTGAATATAAACCGGTGGTTTGACCGGTGCAGTCACGACGGGTGAATAGCCGTAACGAGGCGGAGCGAAGAAGGGTCCGGGATAGGCAGAGTAACCGTATGGATAAAAACTGGAGCCGTAGAAACCGGGAGAGAATCCTCCCATACTAATCCCGAAATTGAAGTGACTGTGGCGGTGGCCATGATGCCCGTGTCCATGATGGCCATGCCCATGCCCATGCCCATGCCCATGTCCGTGCCCGTGCCCGCCGCGGGCCAAAGCTACATTCTGCGTTGTCAATGCCAGTAAACCGGCAATCCAGTACAGTCGATTCAATTTTTTCATATCGTCACCTCGCACATACTTTTTCGCCATAGTAGGCAGTGCGAGCTGAATGCATCCTGAATGCGGACAGCCTTGCCGGATGAACACGCCTTAATAAGCATGCCGGAATGCGGGCGCTAGGCTATGCCGTTTTTGTGCAGTAAAATACGCTGCAAAAGCGCTCCTGAGTCCTGAATTTCATAATTATCCGCTAAGCCGGTTAGCCGGTTGCAACCAACGGCGCAGGTGTTGTCAAAGTAACCATTACATTCCTATCGTAAAACCATGATTGAAATCATTGCAGCAATCGCCCGGTGGTCGCAACTGACCGCCAATTTGATTCTATTTGGAAGCTGTGTTTTTCTTGCCATTATCTGGCAGCAAAAAAGTATTCTGGAAACGCCCTGGATGATGCGGCTGGAGAAGATATTCCCTTGGCTTGCGGGCATTATCGTCGCCGGACTCATCGGCATTTTGGCGACGACTACCAGCGACGCCACCGGGGATGTCACGAATGCGTGGAATCCCGCGGTTTGGATGGAGGTCGTGCAACAAACGCAGATCGGTCATATCTGGGCGGCGCGGATGTTATTTGCGGTGCTGTTGTTTTGCGTGGTAATGAAGCTGCAATCTTCCGTTCGCACGCGCGGCCACCATGTGCTATGGGCAGTACTCGCGGCGTTGCCATTGATCGCAGGCACGTTGATGAGCCACTCCAGCGCCGATGAAATGTCGTTCACCGCCATCGCGCCGTACGCCATTCACATCCTGCTGGCGGGCATCTGGTTTGGCGCGCTGCCGGCCTTTTTGCTGATTCTGTTGAATCTGCGCAAGGAAATGGGTTTTACCGCGATGCAGACAGCTGTCGGCTACCTGAAAAAATTCTCCGCGATCGCTTTACCCGTCATGCTTTTGCTGATGATTACCGGCGTGATCGTTACAGACCGGCTGGTGGATGAAAAATACTACGCCTTGGTCGCCAGCGCTTATGGCTGGTTGCTGAATTTCAAACTGACCATTCTGGCCATTATTCTAGTGATCGCCTACCAAGCGCGTAATCGCTGGCTACCGCTGCTTGAACGAGGTAAAAACGAACAAAGCCGTGACAGCACCGCGCATTTGACGCAATGGGTGCGCATCGAATTCGTGCTGGCGCTGCTACTGGTGCTGTTCGCCACCGTTTTAGCGAATACATTGCCGGCCAAGCACGCGATGGTTGAGAACTGGCCGTACCCATTCCGTTTTTCGATCGATGCGACCTGGGATCAGCCGGATGTGCAGGATAAAGTGTGGTCGGGCATTGCGCTGTTTGTGATTGCGCTTGGCACGATTTGGCTCGGTATCCAGTTGCACTGGAGCCGTGTAGTGAAGATTCTGGTGCCCGGTGTGCTGGGTATCAGCTCGATGGCGCTGGCGCTACCGCCTCTGGCCGTCGAAGCGTTTCCGGAGACGTATAAAAAACCGACGGTACCGATCGATGCGATTTCCATCGTCGCCGGTGCGCATTTGTACGCGGAAAATTGTGTCAATTGCCACGGCCCGCAAGGCAAGGGAACCAAACCTTCCCCCGATCCCGACGTGCGCGATCCAACCGACTTGCTGACCCAGGAACACACGGCGAAATACACGGTGGGTAACGTTTTTCACCAGTTATCGCAGGGCATCCCAGGCGCCGAAATGCCGGGATACGCGGATAAGTTGTCGGAAGAAGAACGCTGGGATCTGATCAATTTTCTGCACGCCATGTCGCGCGGTTTCGATGCGCGCTTGCTGGGCAGCATGATCGTACCGGAAACTCCCGCGATCGCCTCGCCCGTGTTCAACTATACCGCGAGCGACGGCTCCAGCGGCAACCTGAAGGATTTTCGCCTGCAAAAAAACGTGCTGATGGTATTGTTTGCTTGGCCGCAAGCCAAAGACCGATTTTTCCAGCTTGCGGCATCGTATGACCGGATCCGCGATCTCAACACCGAAATACTGGCAGTGCCGATTCATCCGCTAACCGATGAACAATTGCAACAGATCACCGAAATCGCGCCGTTCCCGGTCGTCACCGAAGGCTGGCGGGAAATCAAAGATACCTACTGGTGGTACCGGCGCGTCCGGGTCGTGCCGGACTTATCGGGCAAAGGGATGTTCCCGCAACACATGGAATTCCTCACCGACCGCTTCGGCTACCTGCGCGCCCGCTGGGTGGCGCAATTTGAAGGTTTTGGCTGGCAGAATGTCGGCGCCTTGACGCTGCAATTGACACAACTGAACCAGGAAGGCGAAATCATGCCACCGCCGGGGGAGCATGCGCATTGACGATTAACCGGAGATAAAGATGAACAATCCATGTGTACAAAATTCAAGGTGTGCATATTGGAGAACATGCGCCGGAATCTGGGGTTTTTCGGCGATTCTCCTGATGGCAATACAAGGCCTTGCGGTTGCCATGGGCTCGCAAAAACATCCGCTGACAGCGATTGAAATTGCCGGTGTTTCGCTTACCACCCCTGCGGAAAAGATTCCTGACATTTTACAAGCGCAAGGTTATACCCAAGTCAATTCTTCGCTGTATACCAAAAGCGAACCCGCGCCCAACGGTCGCAGCACTGTCTACCGTGTCGAAATCGACGATACTGCAACTTCGCGCGAACTGGGCTATTTCCGAAGTTTGACCGGCGGCCGCAACAAAAGCCCATCGTCGCGCGATGCAACGATTCCCGATAGCGAAATCATGATGGTTCGGCAACTTTACGACGCCGTGTGCAATGTTTCCGAAGATTTGCAAAGCGAACGCAAATGCGAACCGCCGCAACCCGCCAGCATGATGATCAACAACGGCATGATGCTGACCGTCGATGCGAATCATTCGGTACTGCTGAAAGCGTCAGATTCGAGCACGTCGGTGGTGGTTAAGTTTAAGGGAAGTCCGTGAGACGTCATCCGACTAAAATTTTGCTTCCCTGAAGTAGCGCTAATGGCGTTTTGCGGATCCACCCTACAAACTTAAAAATGTCCATAGAGCTACGCCTCTACCCCAGAAGTGCAAGAAAACAAGTACAAAAATCAAAAATCCCTGACAATACGAAAACCGATGAGGAAGTTTTTCTCGATTGGTCTCCAGATACCCCTGATTCGATCTGCTGATCGTATGCCTCGTGGTAGACTACCCCAAGCTCCGCCTCTAGCTACTTGGCTATTGCAAGCACCACCGTCTTTTTCTCGCCAAGCAGAACCATCAATTGGAGCATTGATATAATTGTCATACCAGCAATCTTGCACCCACTCATACACATTACCGCTGGTGTCATGCAAGCCAAAAGCATTGGCCTGGAACGAACCAACCGGTGCGGTTTGTTTATGATCCCATTTACTACCACAACCATCACAAACCGCGTTATTTTTACCAATGGCATCGCCCCACCAATAGCGGGTTTGTGAGCCCGCGCGTGCGGCGTATTCCCATTCCGCTTCGCTTGGCAATCGGTAGTACTTACCGGTTTGTTCGGATAACCATTTAACATACGCTAGCGCGTCGTCAAAAGATACATTGATTACCGGTCGCCTTCCACGCCCCCAGTCAAAAAAATCAAGAGGTAATTCGCGATTGGTAGCCCTGGCAAAGGTATCGTATTCATCGAACGTAATTTCGTATTTGCCGATTTCAAATGCATAGCCGATTGAGACTTCGTGTTGAGGAGCTTCATCAAACCATTGATCTTTATCTGTTCTAGGTGATCCCATCAGAAATTTACCGGGTGCGATGCGCACCATTTCGGGTTCAAACGGCAATAGGGTTTTGCCCGCCGGTTTTGCTGTGGTGGGTGTGGTTGAGCGCTCGTTCCTACCGGAAGGTTGCGATGAAGTAGCGATTCCCCACCCGGTTATCACCTTCTTGACAATATCCGAGGGTATCGCGCGGCCGAAATCGTCTGTGCGGGTAATTAAGCCGATGACCGCTTTATTGTGCTTGATCAGTGGTGCGCCGGAGAAGCCCTCTTGGAGCTGGCGGTCGATGATCAGATCAAGGCCGTCTTTCCCGGCAAGCGCCACGGCTATTCGCGCCCAATCAACAGCACCGGGAAATCCGATGACGCTGAGTTCATCGCTGTCTTTTAAATCCTCGCCGGGCGAAAAATTCAGAGGAGCAATATTCATGGGTATTTGCGCGTTATCGCGAACCTTCAGCAAGGAAATATCGGTGCGCGGATCGTTCTTCAGAACTTCTGCATCAATCCATGCATGCGGCTGACCGTAAAACGCAACTTTGGGGAATTTGTCGCCTTCGACGATATGCATTGCTGTGACGATGAACGTTACTTGTTTATCGTGGTGGACGATGAAACCCGTGCCGGTTTTTTGTACGCCATTGGCCGTCGCGCTCAGTTTAACTACGCCTCTGCGTAATGAATCAACATCCTGTGCAAAAACGGTTGATGGTATCAAACAGGCGATAAGCAAACAGATTGTGTGTGCAACGCGCATCGAAGCGATGATCCAGCGCATTCGTAACCCGCTAAGCATGTTTCTTGACCTCTTGATAAATTTTGTAAGCACCCAAAACAATTGAACCTACCCACACGATGATGCCGAAAATGATGACGATTTTTTGATCGTGCCAGAACCGATCGAATAGCGTCAGGCGGTGATCTTTGCTCAATTCACCGGTCCGGCTGATAATTTTACCGGCTTCGCCCGTCAGGCGCAGCACAAAACCCGGTAGCTGTGGATCGAAATGAAGTGTTTGTATGGTTACACCGCTCAAATCATCGAGTGCAAAAAAGCGGTGAGGCTCCGCAATCACCGGAACCAAATTCGCAAAATCCGCGTACCTGATCTCTCCTCGAATCAGCGTGGATTCATATTCACCCGCATCGCCTTGTTTGAGGAATTCAACTTTGCTAATCGAGCTGCCTTGTTTTACCAGGGATTCGCCGGATGAAGAATTGCCGGTAAGCGTCAGCGTCACAACAAAATCGCCTGGTTCACTTGCCAGCTTAATAAGGGGGTTGCCTTCGCCCAGCTCTATCTTGAAATTCACCGCTTGATTATCCATGCGCAAAGGCATCTGGTTCCGTTTGGAAACGTTTTCGGCGGTCAGTTTAAATGGACCGGCCGGTAGAATACTCGGTGTGAGTTCAAGCGCATTTCCTGACAATTGCAGCGTGAAGGACGGCGAAGCCGAGCGGGGCGCATCCAAAGTCAAGGTTGTACCCGGTTGTATCCTTAATGATTCCAACGCGCCGATTGGTTTATCCGCATCGGTGAGGTGACTGATCGAAATCGTCGAGGCGTGATGATTTCCCAATAATGTAACTTGACCGTTTTCTTGCAGGTTTTTGATCAGGTTTGCGCGATCGTTCTTATTAATTGCTGAGGTTGTTGCGATCACGTCAAGTTTCTTGGGAACGAAAGAGATCTGCGAGAAGCGCTCGATGGTTGCAGCGGAAAAATCGATACGGGGTATGGCGGTTGCGCTGCTCAGCGTCAGCGTAACCCGGTCGGCTATGAGTTCAGCTTGAATGCGGGTGGCAATGCGCCAATTCATCAAAGTGTATGCGATGCTGCCCGCCAGTATGCTCAAAAAAACGATAGCAGCAAGGATCAGCAGCGCTTTCTTTTCCATATTCATGGTATGCGCGGTTGATGGTAGAAGCGTACGACTTGCGTAACCGGATTATTGTTGCCGACGACATAACCGTTCAACACCAGCTTATATTGACCTTCGGGAATGGACGCATGAGCGAGATTCCACTGGAACCAGAAAGGGCGATTGCCTCGCTTCAAGCCAAGATCTTGCGAGAAAATAGGCGTGCCGCCGGATTCCCGGTAAATCGCACCTTTGATTTTTGCATCTTCCCGCAACCGGAAAACAAATGCGTAACCATTGACTGCCGCCGGGTGGCCGGATTGGTACAGTAATGCCGGTGCTACAAATTCATCCGCGCTTGGCTCGGATTTATTCAGACGCACGACAATACCCAAATCGGAGAGCGACAAGCGGTTAAGATGGCGGATTACATCGGCGGTCGGCCAGCTATAGACATTGGAGAAACCGGCTCGCCAGGGTGTCTCCGGTTCAACCCTATCCAGCCAATAGAAATGTTTGTAATCGAGCTCCCTCACCAATAAATGCACAGGCAGGACTTCGTTGAGAAAAAAACGGGCTTGATAGCGCTCCCCCAGTGTACTGGTATCTTCTTGATACGCGATATGCGCCGACAGCAGTTCGATTCCCAGTCCGGAAACCGGTTTCGGCTTGGTACCTTCGTAGCGGCTGGCGCGCTTTTGGTATTCGAGATTGCTCTGACCAAATGCATTGCCGGTCAAACAAAGCCCCAGTAGTACGACGAAGAACAGGAGAATGGATCGAGTTGCGGTGCTGCTGAATATCGCATTAAGAAATAATCCTTGGTTCATAAAGTTGCCTTGGTTCATAAGTTTGTTAGGAATGTTTATTGTGAAATTAGCGGTGCCCGGTTACAAATGCCGGCTTATATCCATACGGCCATGCAAAATGCGCACGATTTCGATTTGACCGGGGTGATATGACGATAAAAGATCACGTGTTTGCCGGCAAGATATTTGGAATAGCCTTCGCGGATTCTGGTACATGGCTGGCCGATTGCCAGCATATCTTCTTTGGCTTTGTGGATGAAAGTAAATGTTGCCATTTACCCCTCGCGTTCGAGTTCATCGATGATGGCTTGCAGGGAATAATCGGCGATACCGCTTTTTTCGCCTTCGATCAACGCATGGCGCAATGCTTCCAGTTTGATTTCATGTTCTTCCAGCAAACGGAGTCCTGCTTGTATCGCTTCGCTTGTCGAGCTAAAACACCCGGTTTCGATCTGTTGCGCCAGGAATTTCTCAAAATGCTCTCCTAGCGTCACGCTGGTATTGTTCGGGATTGACATCAAAGTTTATCCATAAAATTGCGCTATTTGCGCCATACAATAATATGTATTGGCAGGAGTGGCAACAGGGTTCCCGAGTTTATTCGGGAGCATTAAATGCCTAGCGGTGCAATGCAAAATTTACCGCAATCGCTTGAATAAACCCTTGTTCGTCAGGTATAGTTCGCACTTTGCCAAATCAATCCAAGCAGAAGAGCGCGCTAGTCATTAGCGCCGCCGAAGGCGTAACCTCCCCGGAATCGCTCAGGCAGGGTCAAACCCCGTTTGTTCCTTGAGAACTGCTTGCGACAGGCGATCTGGAGAGTGCCGGAACCGGTTCCGGCCACCGAAGGGGCATGCGGATTCAATTCTGTCAATCTCTCAGGTAAAAAGGACAGAGGGGCACGAAGTCATTTACGTTTGAATGGCTCAATATTTTTGGGAGAAAAACCGTGCTGAAAATGACACCCCTGAATCAAGCCCACCGCGACATGAACGCCAAAATGGTCGATTTCGGCGGCTGGGATATGCCGTTGCATTACGGCTCGCAATTGGATGAACACCACAAAGTCCGCCAGGATGCCGGCATGTTCGACGTGTCGCACATGCTGCCGGTGGATGTCAAAGGCAACGATGTGCGCGGTTTTCTGCGCCAGTTGGTTGCCAACAATGTTGATAAGTTGACCGTTTCCGGCAAAGCATTGTATTCCTGTATGCTGACCCCGCAGGGCGGCATCATCGACGATCTGATTATTTATTTCTTGTCGGAAGATTGGTTCCGCATCGTCGTCAACGCTGGTACCGCGGATAAAGATCTGGCCTGGATGCTGAAGCAACGCGATGCGCTTGCACCAAGTCTGGAGATTACGCCGCGCCGCGATCTGGCGATGGTTGCCGTGCAAGGCCCGAATGCGCGTGCCAAAGTGTGGCAGGTGATCCCAAATTCGCAAGCGGCAACTGAGGAATTGAAACCGTTCCAGTCGGCGATCGTCGGAGATTATTTCATCGCCCGTACCGGTTACACCGGCGAGGATGGCTTTGAAATCATGCTGCCCGCCGCGAATGCGACAGCATTCTGGAATGCGTTGTGTGACGCCAGAGTTGCACCGGCCGGGCTGGGCGCGCGCGATACGCTGCGTCTGGAAGCCGGAATGAATTTGTACGGTCAGGATATGGATGAAACGCAAAATCCGCTGGAATCCGGCTTGGCGTGGACAGTCGATTTGAAATCCGAGCGCGATTTCATCGGCAAGCAAGCGTTATTGGATACGAAGGTTGCGCAGCAATTGGTTGGATTGGTGCTGATCGATCGCGGTGTATTGCGCGGTCATCAAGAAGTGATCGGTGAGAAGGACGGCGTTGAGTATAAAGGCGAGATCACCAGCGGCGGTTTTTCGCCGACGATGAATCAGTCGATCGCATTGGCGCGTATTCCGGTACAGATCGCTGTGGGCGATGAAGTCAGCGTCGTTGTGCGGGATAAGAAGCTGCGCGCTAAAGTGGTAAAATACCCGTTCGTGCGTAACGGTAAAGTTTTGGTATAAACAACAAAGTATAATTTTTTTCTGGAGTGAATCTATGAGCATCCCAACAAATCTGAAATATAGTAAATCCCATGAGTGGGTGAAATCTGAAGCCGACGGCACGGTCACTGTTGGGATTACCCATCACGCGCAGGAATTGCTCGGCGACATGGTATTCCTCGAATTACCGGATGTTGGCCGCAAATTGAAGCAGAAAGAAGAATGTGCCGTCGCTGAATCCGTCAAAGCGGCTGCCGATGTGTATTCGCCCATTTCGGGCGAAGTGATCGAAGTTAATTCACCGCTGGTCGACGAGCCCGGAAAAATCAACGAAGACGCCTATTCTGCCTGGTTATTCAAAATGAAACCCAGCAATCCTGCAGAAATCGATGCGATGCTCGATGCGGCTGCTTACACCGAATTGGTAGAAAACGAAGATCACTAAGATTTGTTTTGTCCCTTCGTTTTTTAATTTCACATTATTTTAAGTTGCAAAAATAAATCATGCCGTTTATTCCTCATACCGAAGAAGATATCGCCGAGATGCTTGCCAGCATTGGCGCTAAATCCATTGAAGACTTGTTTGACGAAATTCCCAAGGAACTGGTCAGCGGAAAATTAACCGGTGTTCCAGCCGGTCTCAGCGAATTGGAAATCACCCGCCTGATGATGGAGCGCGCGAACAAGGACGGTTTTTACCAGAATTACATCGGCGCGGGCGCATACGAGCATCACATTCCGGCAGCGGTGTGGCAGATCACGACGCGCGGCGAGTTTTATTCTTCGTATACGCCGTATCAAGCGGAAGCCAGCCAAGGTACGCTGCAACTGCTGTACGAATACCAATCGATGATGGCGTCGCTGACCGGTATGGATGTTTCCAACGCCAGTATGTACGACGGTGCTACCGCATTGGCGGAAGCGGCGCTGATGGCGGTGCGCTCGCACAAAACTTCGCGCAAGATTCTGATTCCGAAAACCGTCCATCCCATCTACCGCCAAGTGGTGCGTGCGATTGTCAGCAACCAGAAGATCGAGGTGGTCGAGTTGCCGTACGATACCAAAACCGGTCAAGCCGATTTGGCAGCGATCAGCAAGACGGATTATGGCGATTTTGCCGCATTGGTGATTCCGCAGCCGAATTTCTTCGGTGTGCTAGAGCAAGTCGATGAATTAACTGATTGGGCGCACAGCAAAAATTCGTTTGCCATCGGTGTGGTCAATCCGACCGCGTTGGCAATGCTGACACCGCCTGGAGAATGGGGCAGCAAAGGGGCCGATATTGCAGTTGGCGAGGGCCAACCTTTAGGCATTCCGCTTTCCAGCGGTGGTCCATACTTTGGTTTCATGGCGTGTAAAAACGAGCTGGTGCGTCAAATGCCGGGCCGTATCATCGGCCGCACCACTGACTTGGACGGCAAAGAAGGTTTTGTGCTAACGCTGCAAGCGCGCGAACAGCATATCCGCCGTTCCAAAGCGACTTCCAATATTTGTACCAATCAAGGGTTGATGGTGACTGCGGCGACGATTTACATGTCGTTGATCGGTCCCGAAGGGTTACGGCGCATTGCCGCGCAATCGCATGCCAGCACATTGGAATTGGTCGAGCAATTGGAAAAAATTAGCGGCGTGAAAAGAACGTTCAGCACCGCGGCATTCCACGAAACCGCGCTGACGTTGCCTAAACCTACTGCGGACGTGCTGGCCAAGCTGAAACAGAAAGGTATTTTGGGTGGATTCGATTTGGGTGCGCATTATCCTGAACTGGGCAATGCACTGCTGGTTTGTGTAACCGAGACCAAAACAGCCGCCGATCTGCAAAATTACGCTGCCGCTTTGAAGCAAGTACTCGCTTAAACAAATTTTTAAATTCATCTGAAAGGAAAATTCATGGTTACTTTAAAAGGAAAGCCAATCAAACTGGAAGGCACATTTCCTAAAGTCGGACAAAAAGCACCGGCTTTTTCATTGGTCAATCGCGATTTGGAAGATGTTACGCTGGCCAATTATGCCGGCAAGAAGAAGGTGCTGAACATTGTGCCCAGCCTGGATACGCCAGTGTGTGCGATTTCGACGCGCAAATTTAATCAACAAGCCAGCAACATGGACAACACCGTGGTGCTGATCATCGCCGCCGATTTGCCGTTTGCGATGACCCGTTTCTGCGACTCCGAAGGGTTGGATAAGGTCATTACGCTGTCCACGATGCGCGGCGCGAATTTTATGAAAGATTACGGCGTTTACATCGCTGACAGCGCTTTCGGCGGTATCACCGCACGTGCCGTGATCGTTCTGGATGAGTCGGACACCATCATTCACGCCGAACTGGTTCCGGAAATCGCCAACGAACCGAACTATGATGCAGCAATGGCTGCTTTGAAGAAATAAATTGAGATTGACTGATACATTATGCTGATATTCGAACATTCACGCAAAGGGCGGCGCAATTATTCGCAGTCGCCAGCAACACCGGCCAGTAAGTCCGCAATTCCGCAGAATCTGTTGCGTAAATCGAAAGTGTTGCTGCCGGAAGTTTCCGAAATGGATACGGTGCGCCATTTCACCCGCTTGTCGCAAAAGAATTTCTCGATTGATACCGAGTTTTATCCCTTGGGTTCATGCACGATGAAATACAATCCGCGCGCGTGCAATTCATTGGCGATGCTACCGCAATTTTTGTCGCGCCATCCATCGGCGCCGGAAGATACCGGACAGGGTTTTCTCGCGTGTATGTACGAATTGCAGGAGATTCTGAAATCGGTCACCGGGATGGCGGGCGTGAGCCTGACACCGATGGCTGGCGCGCAAGGCGAATTGATCGGCGTCATGATGATACGCGCGTATCACGAATCGCGCGGCGATTTCGCCCGCACCGAAATTATTGTTCCGGATGCGGCGCATGGCACTAATCCAGCGACTGCGGTGATGTGCGGCTTCAAAGTGGTGGAAATCGCTACCGACAAGGACGGCAATGTGGATCTGGATGCGCTCAAGGCAGCGGTGGGTCCGCAAACGGCGGGACTGATGCTGACTAATCCGTCCACGCTAGGTGTATTCGAGAAAAACGTTGCGGAAATGAGTCGCGTGGTGCATGAAGCCGGTGGTTTGTTGTATTACGATGGCGCGAATTTAAATGCGGTACTGGGTAAAGTAAAACCGGGCGATATGGGCTTCGACGTGATCCATATCAATCTGCATAAAACCTTCTCCACGCCGCATGGCGGCGGTGGCCCCGGTTCCGCACCGGTCGGCGTGGCTGAGCGGTTATTGCCGTTCATGCCGATTCCGATTGTCGCCAAGGAAGGCGACAGTTACCGCTGGGTGACTGAAAAGGACAAACCGCAATCGATCGGCCGCTTATCCGCGCATATGGGTAACGCCGGTGTGTTGCTGCGAGCTTACATCTATGTACGTTTGCTCGGCATGCAGGGCATGCATCGCATTTCCGAGTTTGCGACCTTGAACGCGAATTACTTGATGGCTGAATTGCGTAAAGCAGGTTTTGAGATCGCGTATCCAAACCGCCGCGCCAGTCATGAATTCATCGTCACGATGAAGGATATCAAGGATAAAACCGGCGTGACAGCGATGAATTTGGCCAAGCGTTTGCTCGATAAAGGCTATCACGCGCCGACGACGTATTTCCCGTTATTGGTGCCGGAATGTTTGCTGATCGAACCGGCGGAAACGGAATCGAAAGAAACGCTGGATGCATTTGTCGTATCGATGAAGGAGATTCTGCAAGAGATCGAGTCGCAACCGGATATGGTCAAAGGCGCTCCGCATACCATGTCGGTGCGCAAGCTGGACGATGTCAAAGCTGCGCGCGAACTGGATCTGGCGTGGAAACCTAGTGCCTAAAAACATTAAACATCGATAATTCAAGCATGCGCACATTGATCTGCGGTTCCATCGCTTATGACAATATTATGGTCTTCCCGGATCATTTTAAGAATCACATCCTGCCGGAGAAAATTCACGTATTGAATGTCGCGTTTCTGGTGCCGGAAATGCGCCGTGAATTCGGCGGGTGCGCCGGTAATATCGCCTACAATCTCAAGATGCTGGGCGGCGAACCGGTAATGATGGCCACTGTTGGCGATGACTATGCACCTTATGATGCGCGGTTTAAACAATTAAGTCTGACTCAGGAACATGTGCGGCATGTGCCGGATACCTTTACCGCACAAGCTTTCATCACGACAGATCTGGCCGATAACCAGATCACGGCATTCCATCCGGGTGCGATGAATTTTTCTCATCTTAATTCAGTGAAAGACACGCGCGATGTCCGCTTGGGTATTATCGCCCCGGATGGACGTGATGGCATGATGCAGCACGCACGTGAATTTCATGAAGCCGGTATTCCGTTTGTGTTCGATCCTGGACAAGGATTGCCGATGTACAACGGTGAGGAATTGCTCGACTTCATTAACAAAGCCGATTACATCGCGGTCAACGACTACGAAGGTGAAATGCTGCAAGACCGGACCGGACGTAGCCTGGAGTCATTGGCGAACAATGCCAAAGCGCTGATTATCACTTTGGGAGCGCAAGGCTCAATCATCTACGCAGATGGAAAAAAATATGAGATTCCCTGTGTCAAACCGAAAGCGATTGTCGATCCGACCGGCTGTGGCGATGCTTATCGTGCAGGTTTGCTGTACGGTATTGTCAATGATTTCGATTGGCAAACAACGGGACAGCTCGGTTCTCTGATGGGGTCCCTGAAAATCGCTCAGCGTGGAGGGCAGAACCATCAATTCTCCCATGATGAGATTGGTCAGTATTACTTTGAAAGCTTTGGCATTCGTATTTTCTAAAACTCATTGAGCAGTTTTCAGTTTTTTCATTTGAATTCAACCCATACCGGTTGATGATCCGAAGCTTCCGTTCTGGCATCGATGCCGTATGCGCTAAGATGATTTACCAGTCCGTCGGTGATAAAAATAAAGTCAAAACATTCCGGACCTAAGACAAAGTCCACCGGATGAATCCCGACGGTTGGCGCATGGGGAATTCCGCGATGAAATACCTGCCACGCATCGTGAAAGTTTGCCGTGCCATCATTGAAGGGTGCAAGAATCTTTGCATGCTCCGTTGCTGTGGCGGGGAAATTGAGATCGCCGCACAGTATGGCTTGTGCGGGTCTGGAAAAAACTTCAAACGTTCCACCTCGTTCCTCATTAAGGAATTGACGTTTAGACATCGCGCATGCTTCCCGGTGTAGATTCCGGATTGCTTCGATTTGAATTTCCCTCTGACGTTGCGAGTAGTATTCAAGATGCGTAGTCATGATGCGTAGCGGCCCAACATCCGCTTCAACAACAGCTTCCACCAGCACCCGCTGCATACTGGGTGCAGCTGGTTCCGCTCGCCATGGCAGCAAATGCCGCCAAACCTGACCGACCGGTAAACGAGTGAAAATAGCATTGCCAAATTGACTGCGTCCGCCAATGCTATCTGGTATATCGGTTGCAATGCCATACAACGCAGTGTAACCAGGTAGCAGCTTGGTCAGTTCGGTCACCTGATTTTCGCTTAAGCTGCCTGGTAGACCGGGGAAATTGACAGCGACTTCCTGCAGGCAGATGACATCAAAATTACCCAATTGACTGATTGTCCGAACGATGCGCTCAAGATCGACACATCCATCCATTCCGCGACCCCATTGAATATTCCAGCTGAGTAGTTTCATAAAAATTGTGCTATGGAAATTGGCGGTTAATTTATTTCTGCATGCCTGTTAGCAACTCAATATGCTTGTGATGGAAACAATCTCGGTAAAATAGAATAATTATCTGATTTTCTCGATTAAATGCTCATGCGGTGTTTTTCCTTTCAAGTCTTCATGCGAGCATAGTGATTGTAGGTGTTTAGTCCACAGTATACTGGAGCGGGTTAACGTTAAGGTGTTTTGGTTCATTTGTCCATATTTTGCAGACGTATTCGTAAGGCGTGAAGTCCTTTAATGCTTTTTTAAAGCATCGAGTGAAGATGCAAGCCATCGGAAGCTATACATATGCGCTTTCAACTGGTCATGCAAAGCATAGTAATAGCGTTTCACGGTGACTTTCTTAATGGTCAAGTTCCTGTGTTCGATCTGTCTATTTGGCGGACAGTTTTTTCATGGAGTCGAGTGAATCGCCTCGGATTTTCCGGAGATAAAATGATTTGAGAGGAGGAGAAGATGAAGAATCAAATCAGTTATTCACCGGAAGTGTGGGAACGAGCGGTTAGATTGGTATTTAAGCAGCAGAAAGAGCAAGAATCGCAGTGATCAGCGATAAAATCGATTGCATCGAAGATTGGCTGCACAGCGGAAACGTTACGGACATGGGTAAGAAGAGCGGAGACGGATCGGGGAATTCGAGGCGGTATTCGACATCGGATCGTGAGCGGCTCAAGGAACTGGAACGGGAAAATCGTGAATTACAGCGTGCCAATGAAATATTGCGAAAGGCATGGCTTATTTCGCCCAAGCGGAGTTCGACCGCCGGACGAAGTGATGGTGATATTTATCGATCAGCATAGAGAACAGTATGGGGTCGAGCCAATCTGCGAACAAACTCGGATCACCCTGTCGAACTATTACGAGTATAAAGCACGCGAAAGAACCCCTGATCGATTGCCTGAACGCATCAAGCGCGACATAAAATTGGAACTCGACATACAAACAGGTATGGCAAGACAATTTCCGGGTTTATGGCGTACGCAAGGTGTGGCGGCAATTGCTGCGAGAAGGCAGGATTGGTTTAACAATCGCCGGTTATTGGAGTCGATTGGAAATATCCCACCGGCAGAATTTAAAATGGCATATTATCAACAACAAAAAGAGTCTGCTGATGGAGTTTGACTCAACACAACAAGTCTCTGGAAAAAACGGGGCGATTCAAGATAAGTTCCCTCCAAGCCGTCAGCGATTGGCAGCGCGGTGGTGACATCGAATAGAACAAAAAGCGCGGCCAGAAACTGAAGGAGGTGTGCGCTCCTCTCCTCAATAAGTACCGCAAATCCTCACCACGTTGCTTTCGGTAAGTTGGCTTGCCGAAGAAGGGCATGTGGGACCTCATTGGTGAAGATCGTCTGCCGGAGTCTCATCTTGGATGCTCGACCTTGAGATGGCAAAGGCGTTCAAGGACGGTGTTCCGCCCGAGAGGCAGGGGTATCAAGGCGTCATCCTTTGCGTGTTTCCCCCGCCCAGCTCCGTCATCGTTAATCTGCGCGAGCTGTACCAAGACCCGGACTTCACTGCGGCACTGGAACAGCACAAAGGGAGCATCACCGGCTATCACGATGGAGCCGGCGCTACGGCAACGATCAAAGCGAAGTCGTACTTGAGATCGCCTCCGTCACGCCGCAGGACATCTATTCGATGAACGGTCACTAAAACTCCTTCGAGCAACTTGTAGATGAAGCCGCAAAGCGGGTCCACGGCCCCAATGCAACCCCAGAGCAGCGCGTGGCATTGCTGCTGAAAGCGGAGCAATCCAATCCGAAGCAGGCTCACGGTGGTTGAACCCGGAGGCGACGCAGCGCGTGGTCACGAAGATGAGACCTCATGCGGAGCGGCTGCGTGAGACCAAACGAACACAGGACCCCACCAAATAGCAAAAAGCCGCCTCGTGGGCGGCTTTGTCATCGTCTCACAGAGCCCTATACCCCATCGCATCCCATTACTTCAGGAAAGGCGGTTTTTTAGACAGGTTCGCTGCGAAAAGCCCAGTAAAACTGGCAAAATTGGCGGAGAGAGAGGGATTCGAACCCTCGATAAGCTTTTTGAGCCTATACTCCCTTAGCAGGGGAGCGCCTTCGACCACTCGGCCATCTCTCCGTTAATTACTGCAATATGGCGGTTTTGTTGAAATTTAATGCTATCTTTTTTAGAGTGCCTGCTCAAGATCAAATGCTTTATGCAGCACTCTGACGGCTAATTCCATATATTTTTCATCGACCACTACTGACACTTTGATTTCAGAGGTGGCGATCATTTGGATGTTGATGCCTTCTTCGGCTAATACGCGGAACATTTTACTGGCGATGCCTGCGTGCGAGCGCATGCCAACACCCACAACCGAAACTTTCGCGATTCTATCACCTCCGAGCACATCGCGTGCACCAATATGCGGTTGGATTTTTTCTCTCAGAATGTTCATCGTATTTTTGAATTCATTGCGATGAACGGTAAACGAGAAGTCGGTTAAACCGTCATGGCCAACATTTTGAATGATCATATCCACATCGATATTGGCATCGGCTACAGGCCCGAGGATTTGGTAAGCGATACCGGGATGATCGGGAACACCCAGCACAGTAATTTTCGCTTCATCACGATTGAATGCGATACCGGAAATGACGGCTTGTTCCATATTTTCATCTTCCTCAAAAGTAATCAAGGTGCCTTGACCTTCTTCCTCAAAGCTGGATAAGACTCTCAGCTTAACTTTGTATTTTCCGGCAAATTCCACCGATCGCAGTTGCAATACCTTTGAGCCGAGACTTGCCATTTCCAGCATTTCCTCAAAGGTGATCGTGTTTAGTCTTCTTGCTTCGGCGACTACGCGAGGGTCCGTAGTATAAATTCCATCCACGTCGGTATAGATCTGACATTCATCCGCTTTTAAGGCCGCCGCCAATGCAACGCCGGTGGTATCCGATCCACCGCGGCCGAGTGTTGTGATACTGCCTGTTTCGTCTACGCCCTGAAATCCGGCGACAACCACGACATAACCGGCATCCAGATCCGCGCGTATTTTGGCTTCGTCGATGCTGAGGATACGCGCTTTGGTGTGCGTGCTATCGGTCAGAATTCTAACTTGCGGTCCTGTATAGCTTTTTGCCTTGACATTCAGTTCCATCAGAGCCATTGCCAATAACGCAATGGAAACCTGTTCGCCGGTGGAAATCATGACGTCTAATTCACGTGGATTGGGATTTTCCTGAACTTCGTGTGCCAGTGCGATCAGGCGATTTGTTTCACCGCTCATGGCCGAAACGACAACGACA
The DNA here is from genome assembly GCA_018240285.1 of Pseudomonadota bacterium. Lineage (GTDB taxonomy): Bacteria > Pseudomonadota > Gammaproteobacteria > Burkholderiales > Nitrosomonadaceae > Nitrosomonas. Next base: position 21,788 of record JAFEGA010000028.1, read on the forward strand.
ATTTGGTGTCCTTGCGAATGGAATTTCGCCACCCTGCGCGCAACGTTTTTTATCCGCTCAGTACTGCCAACCGAGGTGCCGCCATATTTTTGTACGTAAAAAGCCACGAATTAATGATCCGCTAAATTTCAGAATTGGAAAACCGCGTAATTCTACACATTTCGCCTATAGAAAACCAGATTGAACTTCTTTAAAAGAGTCACCAGTATTTTCCAGCTTGTCTTAGCGTTGCCAGCTTTATGCCGCCGGTATATCGCGCAATTTCCTCAATAGAGCGGATTGCAACTCACTATTAACCCAAGCTTTCTTAGGTACTGCCCAAAGTTTGTCATGAGCGAAATCTTTGCACTCTAGCGCATTTTCTTCCGGCATAAGGACGATATCATGATCAGCGAAATGAATTTCTTGAGGTGTGAAGCGGTGATTCTCGGCATAGGCGTGCAATTCAACCTTGAGATCCGTTTTTTGCAAGAGCTCAAAGAACCAGTGAGCATTGTCGGCATCGGTAACAGCCTGGATTGATTCATTCCTGAAATCGGTAATCATTTTTTGCTTGTGTGGATCGAGTACCTGATAAGCGGTTTCGTTCACCAGCTTCATGTTATAGGTTTTACTCTGCGAGTTCGTGTCAACGTAGTGATTCTGTGAGTTACTGGTCACGATGATGCTGGATTTTCCCACATCCTTCAGAGCGATACGTAAAGGACCGGCGGGCAGCAGCAATCCGTTTCCAAAGCTATGCTCGTCAAAATCAGCGGCGATTACTTCGATATCGCGCTCCAGGCGGTAATACTGCAGACCGTCATTGCTGATAATGACGTTGCACTCCGGGTGTGCGTCGAGCAGTGCTTGCGCGGCGGCAATCCGGTCGTTTCCCACCCAAACCGGGCATGATGTGCCGCATAATTGTGCTAATAAAAAAGCTTTTCCGCCGCTATGGGGCAGACTATCGGCTGAAGTGACCGCCACCGGCGGTCCGGAATTGCCTTGAGTACCTCGCGTGATGATTCCCGGATGATAACCATGCGCCAGCAATGAATCGATAAGCCAAATCAGCAGCGGCGTTTTTCCACTATCTTCGATGCTGATGCTATCGACAACAATAACGGGAACCGGCAGTTTGACCGGCGGGAAAATATCCAGCCAGTAGCATAATTTTTTCATTAACGAGAAAAAGCGATATAAAACACTTAATGGCCACAAAACAACGTGGAGCGGGGTGACGCGATGCCAATACAGCTCTGACAGTTTCATATTTTGCTTTCAGCTAAATAAAAAATGACGGTAAGCATAGTACATGCGATTGTGATCGTTATCCATAATGAAATGGGCGAACAAAAATTTTTACTTCGTTTATATCCAGTCCCTCTAGAATTATGTGAATATTCGCGATCATAAATTTCATTACTTGTTTGAGTTCGCGTAAGCAGTTGTGCAATCCATGCGTATTGGATAATTATTTAACAAAGAACGGGAGAATCATGAAGATATCAATCAATCGGTTGCTTGTTCCCACGCTGTCGGAAGACGGCAAACCTAAAAAGCCGCATCAAATTGCGTACACCGATTGGGGGAATCCGCAAAATCCGCATGTCGTGATCTGCGTGCACGGTTTGACGCGTAACTGCCGCGATTTCGACAATCTTGCGCAAGCGCTGCAAACGGATTGCCGGGTGATTTGCGTCGATGTCGTCGGGCGCGGCCAAAGCGATTGGCTCGAGCATGCGCATGATTATGATTACTATCCCTTATATCTATCCGATGCGATGTCGCTGGTGGCGCACATCCAATCGCAATACGAGAAAAAAATCACTTTGGATTGGGTCGGTATTTCCATGGGTGGATTAATTGGAATGATTCTCGCGATACAACCCAATCAGCCGGTAGCGATCAACAAACTGGTTTTGAGCGACATCGGCCCGCTCATTCCCGCGGTTGCATTGCGAAGAATCGCCGATTACGTCGGCAAAGACCCGCGTTTCGGCAGCTTCGAGGAATTCAAGCAATATATGAAAGCGATTTCTGTATCATTCGGGCCATTGTCGGAAGAACAATGGCATCACATGGCGGTTCATACTGTTCGAGAATATCCTGACGGCACCTACGGTTTCCGCTACGACCCGAGGATTGCCATCAGCTTCCAGGAGCATGAAATCACCGATATCGACTTGTGGGCGCAGTGGGATCAGCTAACGGTGCCGACTTTGGTTCTGCGCGGTGTGGAATCGGATATTTTGTCGGCGCAAACGGCGGCGCAAATGCAATTGCGCGGTGCAAAAGCCCAAATCGTTGAATTGCCCGGTATCGGGCATGCACCCATGTTAATGGATGACAATCAAATAAAGATTGTGCGCGATTTTATCTTGGATGAGCGCAACAATTTGTCTTGAATACGCGGCTTGTGAGCATTTCGAGCCAAATTTCCACGCAGTATGACTGCGCATAGAAGTTTTTCACCGTTTTCTTAAGTTTTTTGCAGCACTTTGTACGAACTTACGGTTCGTAGCACCGGTACTTGCTCCCTCTTCTCACCGTTCATAAGCTTATTCTCAGTGAGCAATAAGCTTCTATTTAGCAAAAATAAATTCCGTTTCTACCGCGCATGAATTACATCCGAATGTAAGCAGATCAAGCCTGCGGCAAAATGCCGCGCGGCATTTTGTCACATTCCCAACGGCATGTGTTTAATTTAAATTCCGCGAAAACTGATTGCCACGAATGATCTCGGAGCGATAGGAGCGTGTAACTAAAAGACGCCGGCTTCCCCGGTTGAGTGCCGGAAGAATGAATCAGCCATACGATCAATCGGAATAAACCAACACCAAATGAAAACAGGGAGTTTGCATGCGTTTACCACCGTTAGTTAATCCTGTAGAGGAATTGAGTAAAGATGAGATTTCACGCTACAGCCGCCATTTACTGATACCTGAAGTCGGTTTGGAAGGTCAACGCCGGCTTAAAAGCAGCAAAGTTCTGGTGATCGGCGCCGGCGGTTTGGGGTCTCCGGTGCTGCTGTATCTGGCTGCGGCCGGTGTTGGCACGCTGGGCATTATCGATTTCGATGTGGTCGACGAATCCAATCTGCAGCGGCAAATCATCCATGGGCAATCCGATATCGGCCGGCCAAAACCGGAAAGCGCGCGCGATGCGATCAATGAACTGAATCCTTACGTCAAAGTCCGCCTTCATCGCGAACGGCTTGAAGTTGCCAATGCGCCCGGCATTATTTCGGCGTACGACTTGATTATCGACGGCACCGACAATTTCGCGACACGCTATCTGGTCAACGATGCCTGTGTGCTGGCGGGAAAACCTTACGTATGGGGCTCCATTTTCCGTTTCGAAGGGCAGGTTTCCGTGTTCTGGGAAAATGCACCCGGCGGGAATGGGTTGAATTACCGCGATTTGTACCCCGAACCGCCACCGGCGGAAATGGCGCCGTCGTGCGCCGAAGGTGGCGTGCTGGGAATTCTGTGCGCGTCCATCGGCGCGATGATGGCGACCGAAGCGATCAAACTCATCACCGGCATCGGTGAAACCATGCTCGGACGGCTGGCCGTTTACGATGCACTGGATATGAGCTACCGCTTCATTCCGCTGCGCCGCGCGCCAAGCAGGGCTTTGATCAACGGATTGATCGATTATCAACAATTTTGCAGTCCGAATCGCCCGGCAGCTGAGCCTGCGAATGCGATACCGGTGATCAGCGCGCGCGAACTGAAAGAAATCAAAGAGAACGGCACGGATGTGCAGCTTATCGATGTGCGCGGCATCGAAGAGTGGAACATCGTGCACATCAAGGGCGCCAAGCATATTCCGAAAAACCAAATGATGTCGGAAGAAGTTCTGGCAGCAATGAACAAAGAAGATTTCATTGTGCTGCATTGCAAAATGGGGATGCGCTCGCGCGATGTGTTGATTGAAATGCAAAAACACGGCTTCACCAACGTCAAAAGCCTGGACGGCGGGATTCTCGCGTGGATCAAGGAGGTCGATCAATCGCTGCCGACTTACTAGGTTCCGGACCGGTAATGACTCGTAACAATCGATAGATTTTAAATATTCAGGAGACAGGAATTATGCTGACAATCCATTCCAAGCTGGTTAGTGCCATGATCACGCAAGCACTCAATGATCACCCCATTGAAACCTGCGGCATTATTGCGGGCCCTGCGGGATCCAATTTGCCGCTGCGTTTGATTCCGATGCGCAATGCCGCGCAAGCGGAGAATTTTTTCATATTCGATCCGCAGCAGCAACTGCAAGTCTGGAAAGAGATGAGCGCGCGGCGCGAAGAGCCGGTCGTCATTTATCACTCGCACACCAACAGCCAAGCATACCCAAGCCGCAGCGATGTTGAGCTGGCCACCGAACCGCAAGCGCATTACGTCATTATTCCGACCTACCACTTGTACAACGAAGAAATCCGCAGCTTCCGCATCGTCGATCAGATGGTCATTGAGGAAAGGGTGCGAATCGTCCAGCAATATCAACCCGAACTCGAATTGCAAATGGTGGCTTGACGCCCGGTTGATTTTAGAAAACCTCCCTGGTTTTTACCGCAACATTAATTTTCTTGAAAGGTTTAGCTCGTATGCCTATTACAGTCATTATTCCAACCATATTAAGACCGCTTACAAATCAGCAAAAACACATCAACCTGGAAGGCAATCAAGTCTCCGAGATCATCGATCATATGGAACAGCAATATCCGGGGATCAAGGAAAAACTCGTGACCGGCGGCAACGCTCACCGTTTCATCAATATTTACGTCAACGACAACGACATCCGCTTTCAGGATGGCTTGGCAACCAGCTTGCGCGATGGCGATGTTTTGACGATTCTGCCTGCGGTCGCGGGGGGTTAAACGGATTTTGCTTCGCCCACCTACGCGAACGATAATCATGAATAATGCATTAAGCGATTGCACTATCGCAGGGCCGTTCAAAAATGCCGCCGCGCCTTTCGCCGCAACGGCATTCTCACTGTTCTACCAAGCCAGCGCGTTAGGACTGAAGGTTATAGACAACAGTGATCAAAATGCCGATGGGGCGTTTTCCTTTACCTTCAAGGCACCGCATACCAAGCCAGTCAATTGTGTAATAACGGGCTGGAGCGATTGCGCGCAACCGGATGCGGTATCTGAAAACATCATCCAAGCGGCTTGCGGCTTAATGTCGGTGCACGGGCGCTCGAGTGGAACAATCCAGCCGCTCGGACTGCACTATGTTTCAACCGTTACAGCAGCGTTGGCATTGCAGGGCGGCATCGCCGCAACGTTTGGCCAGTTGCGCGGCCTGGCGCTATCGGATAGCCACATTTCCATGGCGGCTGCGGCTTTGCTCAGTACCTCACAATATATTGCAGATGCGACTGTCGTTGCCGCATCGGAAAATTTACCGCCGGGCGCGGGTCGTTCCACTGCGCCGCCGTTCGTGTCCGCCGATGGTGTCGTTTTTGAACTCGAAACTCTGAACGCAGATCCGTGGTTAAGGTTCTGGATGCAGCTGGACATCAGCGCCGCTTTGGCGGGCAAGGGTTGGACGGCATTCTTGCTGCGCTACGCCAAAGCCGTGGCGCCTATTCCGGCCGAGCTTGTCAGCGCGCTAGCGAAATTAACGTACCTGGATATTGCAGAATTATGCGCCGATACCGGCATGTCGATATGCCGCGTACGTACGCTGGAAGAACGGGTGGATAACGAGCACTTCAAATCCGAGTGGCTGAGAGGCCCATGGGCATTCGATTTCGCCGCGCCTCATCCGGTTATGCCGCTAAAACCGGCTAGCGGTTCACTTCCATTGAGCGGGCTTACTGTGCTCGAATCCTGCCGCCGCATTCAAGGCCCGCTTGCCGGGCATTCGCTGGCGTTATTGGGGGCTGACGTTGTTCGCATCGAGCCGCCGGGCGGCGATCCGCTGCGCGGCATGCCGCCGGTATCGGAAGGCTGTTCAGTACGGTTCGATGCGCTCAACCGGCTTAAAATCATCCGCGAAATCGATATCAAATCTCCCGGCGGGCAAGAAGAAATCGCGGAATTGGCCAGGCATGCCGATGTATTTTTGCACAATTGGGCGCCCGGCAAAGCGGCGCAATTAAATCTGGATTATGACGACCTGATCCGTGTGAATCCGGCGCTGGTGTATGCGTACGCAGCCGGTTGGTCGGCAGACGGAGGAGCGTATGCACAATCGCCTGCGATGCCGGGAACGGATTTCATGGTGCAAGCCTATTCCGGCGTTGCGCAAAAAATTTCCCAGGCTTGCGGCACGCGCGGCGGGACGCTGTTTACCGTCTTGGACGTGCTGGGCGGTATCATCGCAGCGCAAGGCATCACCGCCGCTTTGCTCAATCGTCAGTTGAACCGCACCGGCGCGAGAGTGACTTCTTCGTTATTAGGCGCGGCAACATTGTTATGTAGCGATGATTATCAAAACCGGCACCGGTTCTTCGGCATCGCCACGCCTGCTAAAAGCCTGCTGAATCAAGTTTTCGAGACGGAACAAGGAAAAATCGCGATTGAATGCTGCGACGATGACACCCTGCAACGCCTGGTTCAGACATTGGGTCTGCCTGCTGATAGCCGTCACAAATATTTGCAGCAGCTAGGCGGACTCTTGCTGAGCAAGACGGCAACCGAATGGGTGGCGATTTTGCAGCAAGCCGCTGTTCCGGCAGCAGTGGTTGCCGGGAATCTAAACAACCTGCAATGCGATTCCCGCTTGAAACCGCATCTGCAACCGGGATCGTATACCAAAGTTACTTCGCCTTGGAGCTTTCAATGAATCATGCCGGCATTATCGATTTGGTACCTGCTGAGGTGCGTGCGCAATGGATACGGAATGGAATCTATCCGAATAAATCCTTGTTCGCGCTGTTTTGTGAGCAAGCCCGGAAAAATCCGGACAAAGCAGCGGTCGTTTCGCTCGATCGCACGCTGACATATGGCGAATTGCAGCACAAAATCGTTTGTCTGGCTGCCAGCCTGCGTGATTTGGGCGTCGTCGCCGGGGATGTTATCGCCTATCAGTTGACCAATAGCTGGTATCACTGCGCGATCGATCTGGCCGCAGCGGCGCTGGGCGCGGTCGTTGCGCCTTTTCCGCCCGGCCGAGGCCGCCTGGATATTCAATCGTTACTGCGCCGCTGCGATGCGCGCGTCATCATGGTTGAACCCAAATTCGTGCAACAGGATTTGTGCGAACTGATCGAGTCGTTAAGACCTTCGTTATTGTCGCTGCGGATTCTGGTGGTCGATGGTGAAGCGCGCGCAGGTTGGCATACGCTGGATACTCTGTTTCAATCGCAACCGATTACTTCCGATCGGTTACCGGCGGTTGATCCCGATTCACCGGTACGGTTCCTGATTTCCTCGGGTACCGAATCCGATCCCAAATGGATTGCCTATTCCCACAATGCCTTGGCAGGCGGGCGCGGACGCTTTTTGCAACGTATCCATGCGCCGGGCAGAGATTTTCGCGGGCTTTACCTGATGCCGCTGGGAACGGCTTTCGGATCGACCGCAACATTCGGTGTTCTGTCCTGGCTGGGAGGAGCCGTATTGATGCTGCCGCAATTCGATGTTGCTGCCGCTATCCGTGCGATTGAACAGCTCAAACCGACGCATATTTTCGGCGTGCCGACCATGTTTCAACGCATGGCTGCCGACCCGGCGTTAGCGCAAACGGATATTTCCAGCTTGGTTGCGATTGTCAGCGGTGGAGCGAAAATCGACGAAGCTTCGATCCGCCGTTGCAGTGCGGCGTTCAAGTGCAGCTTCATCAGTCTGTACGGCTCAGCCGACGGCGTGAATTGCCATACCCTGCTCGATGACGATTTGGATACGGTGTTGCATAAAACCGGCCGTCCCAATCCCGATGTCTGTTCGATCAGAATCGTCGACGACCAGAAACGCGAAGTCGCGCAAGGTCATATCGGAGAAATTGCCGCACGCGGACCGATCACGCCGATGCAGTACGTCAATAATCCCGAGCTGGATGCGTTGTACCGCGACGCGAATGGCTGGGTATACACCGGCGACCTTGGATTTATCGATGACGAAGGTTATCTGGTGCTGACCGGACGGAAAAAGGAAATCATCATCCGCGGTGGCGTCAACATCAGTCCGGCGCAGATCGAGGAAATCGCCGCATCGCATCCGGCGGTGGTCAGTGCGGCTTGCATACCGGTTGCGGATGAAGATTTGGGACATCGCATTTGCTTGTGCCTGGTTATGCACCAAGGCGCCGAGCGGCCGTCGTTAGCGCAATTTACCCGTTTCTTGCTCGAGCGCGGGTTGGAAAAAAACAAATTGCCCGAGTATTTGCGTTATTTAAGGTGTAAGAACTCTCAGGGTTGT
>JAFEGA010000029.1 GCA_018240285.1 Pseudomonadota bacterium
GTGAGGTGGATTTCGTCCGCGCCGAGGCCGCTTTGGTCTTCGATACTGTAGATTTCCAGGTGATTCAGGTAGGAAATGCTATAGCGGTAACCGGCGAGGAATTCGAAATCGGTTGTCTGGCTGCGTTCCAGCAGCATGTAAACATCCTTGATGTCGGCGGCGCGGTCGTAGCCGATCAAGGTGAGTTTGTCTTCATTGGATACTTGCTCAAACGGCGCGGGGGCGGCAATGCCTTCGTACAGACTGAGGCGGATTTTTCGGTTGAAATTGTTTTGGATATAAAACTCCACCGGGTAAGGATTGCCGCTTAACAGTTGCTCGGCCAGCGGCGCGCGGAACCAGCATTCATCGTTCGCACCGTTTTTCTGGCCGACCGGTAGCCGCGGATCTTTGGGGATGTCGTTCGGTTGCAGGCCGATGGCGAGGAAGCGATTCTCGCCGGTGCGCTTGATGAAGGAAAAAGCGATGTTGCCGGTGAATTGATCGTCTCTCTCGGTAGCTTTGAGGCGGATGAACATCGGCCAGTGCACATCAACTTGATCGCCGGTTCCGGAAACCCGCGTAAGGCGGAAGCTGAAAGCGTTCCGCCGGATGAAAGTGTTCTACCCGCATAATTTATTCGTCCATATAATCCCAATCCCGCCAACTGAACGTGATGATGACATTGGATGATAGGTTGATGCTGGTTCTGATTTGACGGATCACCCTTCGGACATCTGTCCTACGAAGCTAATATCCTTATATTTTCATGAACTATTTTTGCATATCCGAATTGCATATTGTACTATCTGTGCGATTGAGCAAAATGATGTTTTTAGTCGTATCACTTCAGAGAACTTTCCTGTATCGAATTTTGTTCAGTCACTCAAAAGTAGTGGCAGTAATCAGTAATTAAAATCATAAGACATTAATTATTAATGTTATTCTTATCTTTTAAAGACTTCTTGGCAAATATCCATCGTAGTTTTTAAAAATTTAGCCATAGGCAATTTTTTTAGGAGTAAGTCGATATGAAAATTAAAGCACTGACGTTGGCAGCAGGGTTGGTAATGTCATTCGGAGCGCAAGCTGCAGTGACAGTTACCTTTGATGAATTTCCCGCGACCAATAACAACTCTCCGATTACCGCCGAATACGCCGGATTAGGTATTACCTTTGGAGCAGATAATTCTGGTACTTGGGGAGGCTTATCTGCGGGGGATCCTGGCAACTGGGATCTTGAAGGAACCAATGGTTCTGCTTTTCTTGGCAATAATGGTCTTAATAATGGTAATACTTATGTAACCAGTATCTTTTTTTCTTCGCTGATTAATAATGTTTCCTTTGATGCATCCCGGGCATTGGGTTCCGGCGATGGGCAAACCCTGACGGTAAATGCTTATCATGGCGCCACCTTGGTTTCGTCACAAACGATTACGTTTGGTGATATTAATAGCTGGACTTCCGTTAGCTTCTCAACTTCAGGTATCGATTCATTGATTCTGGATGGTTCGGATGCAGGGTTTTCACCGTATGGTATCGATAACTTGGTTGTTGCTGTTCCAGAACCGGAAATGTACGGAATGCTATTAGCAGGTCTTGGATTGATGGGTTTTATGGCATCTCGCCGCCGTGCTTGATTAAAATAAAATTTGAAAAAAAGGGAGCTTGAATGCTCCCTTTTTTATTGGTCTGATGAATTTTTTCAGTTGATGCTGAACTGCCAGGCTTGGGTTAAAAGGCAATTGTGCGTCCGGTTTGGCTCGCAGCATTATTGCGGCAGGAATCGTCCTGAGCGCGCCGCGCCGTAGCTCGATTATCGACTTCAAATGCGCTTCATGCGCAATCGCCGCAGGCAAACGCAAGCCGGGATTGTTGCTCCATTGCTTGCCGATTAACAATACTGCGCCGGCTGCAAGTTTTTTATCATTCCGGAAAACGGCATGTCAACGGATAACGCCAAGCCGTGCCGGAATCGCAGCGCGTGATGCGGATTCCCGGCGGCGATTGGCGGCGTTTGTATTCGTTGCGATGAATTGACCGGATCACTTGCGTAACGACGGCTGCATCGTAGTTTTGCGTGATGATTTCAGCCGGTGAGCAGTTTTTTCCCACGTACACTTCGATGATGGCATCCAGAATCTCATAACTCGCGTAAGGCGGAAGCTGAAAGCGTTCCGCCGAATGAAAGTTTTTAACCACGCCAGCATGATTCTGCAGAATGATCGTGATTCATGAACATTCCGTGCCTCGGACTCAACGGCGGGCCTGCGTTCACACACAACGAGGCCTTTTCGTTTCAGGTGGCGAGACCGAAGACCAAAGTGAAACGGATCGCTATTGGAACGCAATCGTCGGCAACGGCGGTCAGGAAAGCGATTGCGGCTGGTGCAAGGACAAGTGGGGTATCTCTTGGCAGATTACGCCGGTTGTCCTGACGAAAGCATTCACCAATCCTGACCGTGTAGCCGCCAAACGGGCATTCGATGCGATGATGACGATGAAGAAAATTGATATTGCCGCAATCGAGGTGGCATTTCGCGGTTGAGACGCGAGCGGTCTGATTATTCATTCAAGCATAATGAAAAATTCCTATCAACGATGCGCCTCCGGTGGCATAAATGAGCGGACTGTCCCAGGTGTGCGGAGAAAAAGCTTCGGCTAACGTAATCAGGGTTGGCATGAGAAGCAGCGCGACGATGAGCTGGGTGGTACTGAAATAGTGTTGAAATGCCAGTATGGCGATGACCGTTGTGAGCCATACGCATGCGCTGCCGACATAGCTGCGTACGTATTTTTGCCGGGTGAAAAGCGCATAGGTGGTGTATTTTCTTGTGCCAAACCGGATGCCAACGGGTTCCGCCAGGCCGTCGCCGACACCGTTGGCGATGATGATGATCATGATGAGCGGCAATATTTCGCGGCTTTCGAAGTACGCCAGCAGAGGAATGAGCACCAGATAGCTGGCGATGAATTGGGTATATAGCCAGGTCAGTGTCCACGGCCGGTCTTCCGGCCGGTCAAACGAGCAGAACATGACGAAAAGCACTCTGAACTTATTGCGCAGCGGTGCGATGAAAAATGTCAGGAAAACGAAGGCGCAGATGAGATCGATGAAAAATGTCGCTGCGCTGTAGGGATATTCGATGACCGATGACAATAAGGTTGGAAGAAAGAAGAAGGCAAAATGATTGATCTTGCGCGTGTAGTTGACTTTCAGATTGTAGTGGATGACGCATAATCCACACACATAATGGATTAAAAACAGCAGTGTGTAGAAAATTGCGTGATGCAACCAAAATTCGAAGGGGATTTGCATGTGCGGATCGGCGATGACTTTATCGATTCAGTACGGTATGTTTTCCGGCATTGTAGCCGGTTTGCCGGTGTTTGGCCGGAATGAACCCGGTCGCGACGATGCATTGCGATGATTAACTGAAGCGAGTGAAGCATAAGCCGCTTGCGGCGGCTTATGGATCGATGGTGTTCCGGTAGAGTTTGCTGATTACAAGGCGCCGGCTTGATCAGCGGTGGCGGGTTGAAATTGCGCGGAGAGATTCATCATGTCGAGCGCGAATTGGGAAATCGAAACCCGCTGGCTGACATGGCGCACTTCCAGTGAGTCCGATAGCGCTTTGAGCGGGGCTCCGCCTTGGTAGCTGAAACGGATCGAGATCTGATCACCTCGGTAAACCTGGAGTGGTGTGGTGAGGGGGAAAACGATGTATTGCGTGTGCCAATCGACGGTGCTGCCCGCCGTCATATTGATGGCCAGGATATTTTTGGTGATCAGGCGCAAAGCATTGAGTTGGCCGTTTTCGGTGATGAGAATTTCTCCATCGTAAGCACAAGTCTGGCTGAACGATTCTTCATAAGACAGCAATTGAAATACTTCAGGATCGCCGAGGCTTTTGCTTCTTTCTTGAATGCTGTAGGGATTCTGAAACAAAATCGTCGGTGCGTAGAAATCCTCGAAATGGAAATTTTGCTGCAGCGGTTGAATCGCCTGAATACTGGCTTCCGGCACAAAAACCGGCAACGGGCCGCCGAATTTTTCCAGATAGCGCTGTTTGAACGAATCGATGACCGGCATTTGTTTTTCACGCAACAGGCCGGTGTGCAGCATTTCACAGATCACCACATCAACCGGTTCCGGCGGTAGGTAGTGCATGGCATCCGCCTGGATGACCTCGATTTTGTCTCCGTTGATATTTTTTGCGAGCAAATCACGCGCGGCTTCAACCAATTCCGGATTACGTTCCACACAATACACTTTGTCTGCTTTTTGCGCGGCAAAAAAAGATTGCACTCCGGTACCGCCGCCGAGTTCTAATACTTTGGCGCCGGGTTTGACGACCAAATCAATCGCTTCTTTAAAGCTATTCATGCGGGCGCTGTCATTCAGCATATTGTGGTGGTAGTGCAGCGGAATGAATTGTCCGAGTTCCAAGCTATCAAATTTATTTTTCATAGGGGTTCCTAAAATGATTAATGCCGCAGGTTGATAATGGGTTAACGTATGCACTAACAGCAACGATCGTGCCAGTCAGCGGTAAGCCTTATGCTGGCTGTGTTGGAGGCAATGTTTAATCGATTGATTAAAGGTAAGAGCGGCAAATATTGCCGCAGGCAGGGATCGAATAGCCGGTCAATTAGCCGGGCTGTCGAGAATGGATTGGCGGTGTACGAATGCCGATCAATTTCGTGAAGCCAGACCGGCAAATGCTACATGCCGGATAAGTGAAGCATTCTCAATTGTGATATTTAGAGTCTTTTTTCCGCAGTACTCGTAAGAGCGATCGCTTCTAGCTGCGTGATATGATTGCTGGCAGTGAATGAAGAAATACGCAAAATAATTTTAATTTCCTACTAAAGTTATCCAGAATTCGGCCGCTATCAGAGCTGCTCGATCTGTCATCTCATCTCTAACCCGCATAAAATAAGGCACTTCCCGTGTAGGTAAAATTCCTACATTGCGATAAGAAGATTACCTAACTTCCTTTGAGCTCAACTTCCATTTACTTCCACTGCTCCATAATTGAAAATTCACCTGTGCGTTAGGTGAATTCAAATTTTTAATGAAAAGGGTGATGAAATGGAAACCAATCAGCTTTTGGATGAAATCAGAGACATCAATTTAAGTTACTTGTTACTGGCTAAACAGATGTTGCGTGACGACAGGGTATCGGCCATGTACCGGTTAGGGATTAACCAAGATATAGCGGATATTCTGGATAAATTGAGTTCCGCGCAATTAATTAAAATGGCGGCTTCCAATATGTTGCTTTGCCGCTTTCGCTTTGACGATCGATTGATTGCGGATATGTTATCGAACGATAACCGCGATCAATCCGTAACCAAATCGCATGCGGCTATTTTAATGGCGGGAAAACCTGCAGAAGCCGTTGTCTAAGCTTTAATTGAATCTTGGTAGGAGAAAATATCATGCGTAATCGAAGCATCATCACTGAAGCAAAGCAAATTCATCTTGCAACGGAATTAATCGAATTAGGCGCCCGGCTGCAAGTTCTGGAAATGAATACCGACTTAAGCCGCGAGCGATTAGTAAAGTTGTATAAAGAAATCCGAGGTGTGTCGCCTCCCAAAGGCATGTTACCGTATTCGGAAGATTGGTTTATGAGCTGGCAACCGAATATGCACTCATCATTATTTATTAATATCTACAATTACGTAACGAAAAATACCGGTGTGGACGGTATTGATGCGCTGATTAAGAGCTACCGTCTTTATATCGAGCACATCAAAGTCTATCAACTGGAGAAAGTGCTGAGTCTAACCCGTGCCTGGACTTTGGTGCGGTTTGTAGAAAGCGGCGTATTGTGTATAGCGCCCTGCGTGAATTGCCACGGCAACTTTGTCGTGCATTCGCTGGAAATCCATTCCAGCCACATTTGTGGTCTGTGCAATATTCCGTCACGCGCCGGAAAAACTAAGAAAGCGGCGCTGTCAAACTTTCATTAAGCAGGCATCAGCACCGTTAGTCTGCTGATGCCGGGTGCAATTATTTCAGCAGATTTTTAATACGGCTCAATGCCTGCTTCAAGTTGTCCATTGAGGTTGCAAACGATAAGCGCATATAACCTTCACAGCCGAATGCGGAGCCGGGGACTACGGCTACCCCTGCATTTTCCAGCAGATATTCGCTGAACGCAATATCCGTTGACGCACTGATCAAACCGCTTTTATGCAAATCGCGAATCGATTGGCGAACATCGGCGAATGCATAAAATGCGCCTTCCGAAGATAAGCAACGTACTCCATTGATCTGATTTAGCTGTTCGGTGACAAAGCGATTACGTTCTTTGAATGCTGCGATCATCGGTTCCATGCACGATTGATCACCATTCAACGCCGTTTCAGCCGCTGCTTGTGAAATCGAGCTGGGGTTGGATGTGCTTTGCGATTGTATGTTTTCCATCGCAGTAATGATATGAGCAGGTCCGCCGCAGTAGCCGATGCGCCAGCCGGTCATCGAATATGCTTTGGAAACACCGTTTAAAACAACCGCTTGTGGAAATAATTCCGGGCAAGCGTTGACGATGTTGTTGAATTTCTGGCCTGATAACAGGATATGCTCATACATATCATCGGTCGCGATCAAGATATGCGGATGCTTGCGCAACACCGCTCCCAGCGCTTTGAGCTCATCCAGCGTATACACCGCTCCCGACGGGTTGCTCGGGCTGTTGATCACGAACATTTTGGTTTTCGGTGTGATCACGGCTTCCAGTTGTTGCGGAGAGATTTTGAAATTCTGTTCGATGCCGGTATCGATAAAAACCGGTTTGCCTTCCGCGATCAACACGATATCCGGATAAGAAACCCAGTAAGGCGCGGGGATGATGACTTCATCGCCCGGATTGATCACCGATAATACCAGATTAAAAAAGCTCTGTTTGCCGCCGCAGGAAACCAAAATCTGCTTGGCGTCAAAATCAAAATTATTTTCTCGCTTGAATTTGGCCACGATGGCATTTTTCAGCCCCGGCGTACCGCCTACTGCGGTGTATTTGGTCAATCCCTTGTTAATTGCGGCGATGGCGGCATCTTTAATGTGCTGAGGCGTATCGAAATCGGGTTCACCCGCTCCTAAGCCAATAATGTCTTTGCCTTCCGCCTTGAGTTTGGCGGCACGGGCAGTTACCGCAAGGGTAGGAGATGGTTTGATGGTTTGAACGCGGCTAGAGAGTTCCACAAAAATCCTCACACTAAAATAGATGGACCGGCATGTTAAAATGACACGAAGAAACAATTCAATATTGGAATTATACCTGTGATCGTAACCTTCCCCAATAGTCCGTATAAATTACAGCAAGCTTTTGAACCGGCAGGTGATCAACCGGTAGCCATTGCGCAATTGGTCGAGGGCATTAGCGATGGTCTGGCGTTTCAGACATTATTGGGCGTTACCGGTTCCGGTAAAACCTATACGATCGCCAATATGATCGCACGCCTTGGCCGTCCGGCTATTCTGATTGCGCCGAACAAGACGCTGGCGGCGCAATTGTATGCGGAGATGCGAGAATTTTTTCCGGAAAACGCCATTGAGTATTTTGTTTCTTATTACGATTACTATCAACCCGAGGCGTATGTTCCGGCGCGTGATTTGTTCATCGAAAAAGATTCCAGCATCAACGAGCATATCGAACAGATGCGCTTGTCCGCGACTAAATCCTTGCTGGAGCGCGATGATGCCATCATCGTCGCGACCGTGTCGTGCATCTACGGTATCGGCGATCCGGTGGATTATCACGGCATGATTCTGCATTTGCGCAGCGGCGAGAAAATTTCGCAGCGCGACGTCATCAAGCGGCTGACCGAGATGCAATACGAGCGCAACGAACTGGAATTCAAACGCGGCGTTTTTCGCGTGCGCGGCGATGTGGTCGATGTGTTTCCGGCGGAAAACTCCGAAGCGGCGCTACGTATCTCCCTATTCGATGACGAAGTGGATAGCTTGGCGCTGTTCGATCCGTTGACCGGACACATGCTGCAAAAACTGTCGCGCTTCACCGTCTATCCCTCCAGTCATTACGTCACGCCGCGCAGCACCACGTTGCGTGCGATGGAAACGATCAAAACTGAGCTGCGCGAACGATTGGAGTATTTTTATCAGGAAAACCGCCTGGTCGAAGCGCAACGTTTGGAACAGCGTACCCGGTTCGATCTGGAAATGTTGAACGAATTGGGTTTCTGCAAAGGCATCGAAAATTATTCGCGCCATTTGTCTGGCAAGAAACCCGGCGAGCCGCCGCCGACGCTGCTCGATTATTTGCCGCCGAATGCATTGATGATCATCGACGAAAGCCATGTCACCGTGCCGCAAATCGGTGGCATGTATAAAGGTGACCGTTCGCGCAAGGAAAATCTGGTGAATTACGGTTTCCGCCTGCCGTCGGCGCTGGATAACCGTCCGCTACGGTTTGAGGAATTCGAGAAACGAATGCCGCAAACCATTTTCGTTTCGGCTACGCCCGCCGATTACGAAAAACAACATAGCGGTCAGGTGGTGGAGCAGGTGGTTAGACCGACCGGGCTGGTCGATCCTGTCATAGAAGTACGTCCAGTCGTTACGCAGGTGGATGATCTAATGTCGGAAGTCAATTTGCGTACCGCCAAGAACGAGCGCGTGCTGGTGACGACGCTGACCAAACGCATGGCGGAGGATTTGACCGATTATTTTTCCGATCATCAAATTAAGGTGCGTTATCTGCATTCGGATATCGACACCGTCGAGCGCGTCGAGATTATCCGCGATTTGCGTCTGGGGCAATTCGACGTGCTGGTCGGCATTAACTTGTTGCGCGAAGGTCTGGATATTCCGGAAGTGTCGCTGGTCGCGATACTGGACGCCGATAAGGAAGGTTTTTTACGTTCGGAGCGTTCACTGATTCAAACCATCGGCCGGGCAGCGCGGCATATCAACGGCACAGCGATTCTGTATGCGGATAACATAACCAAATCCATGCGCGTTGCCATCGATGAAACCAGCCGGCGGCGCGAAAAGCAGCTACAGCATAATCTACGCAACCACATTACGCCGCGCTCGGTGCACAAGCGCATCAAGGATTTGATCGATGGTGTCTATAACCACGAATCGGCGCAGCAGAATCTCAAGGCTGCGCAAGTACAGGCGCGCTACGACGCCATGAATGAAACACAACTGGCTAAGGAAATTCAGCGGGTTGAAAAGAAAATGCTGAACGCCGCCAAGAATCTGGAATTCGAGCAAGCGGCCCAGTACCGGGATGAACTGAAAAGCCTCAAGAACAAGTTGTTGATCGGTTTTAGCGACGTAGCCTAAGGAAATGCTGATTAATTGACTGCACGAGCGAATCGCTTCGTTGCGCGGTACTTACGCCATCGCCTATCTTGTTGACATGCCTCGGTTTGAATCGTCCCGGTTTTTCCGGTGAATAACTGATTTGATTCTTCATCTCCTTCTCCTTCTCCTCTCAAATCATTTTATCTCCGTAAAAACCAGGACGATTCACCCCTAATATCAAATAGCACTGCCTTAGTTATAACGAACGGTAGGAGCTATGGAATTGCACGAGAAGCTAAGGTATACCCATTGATTAAGGCAAACTGGGCGCAATTCCCGGTTCGTATTCTCTATGTGAAACACTGAGGTGAGGAAATATCGGATTCTTCACAGAGAAGTTAATTGGAATAAGAGAGGCGTATTTTTATAAAGGGCAGCATTATTCAATGCTCTTAACATTGCTTGGAATTCTTACATATAAAAGAATCACGGGATGTAGGAATTATTCTTAATACATTATTGGTGACATACTTACAAAATATATTTATCCCTGTTCCGTAAATTGTTTTTTGATTCGATCTTCTTGGGATTTCCAATGGATTGTTTTAAGAAGTGAAGTTTTATGGGAATGATCGCTGTTTCAAATCGAAGAATATGTATAAGGAACAGAGTATGCCGCAGGATTCATATGGTTGATGTTATTACTCAATCTGACAAACGCATGCTGTGGTCTATCGATACTGGAAAAATTGATCAATAGCTGCAATACAGGGCTATTTCACAATGATTCTTTGCTGCACAGAATTGTAGGGATTCGGGAGAAGGAAATTGGCTGTGACATCAATCAGTGAAAGGGAAATGAGCATGTTTAGTAATATGAGAATCGGCACCAAATTAATTGGATCGTTCGCTGTATTGCTGGGTATAACGGCATTACTAGGGGTTTTTTCTTTGTTTCAATTAAGAGACCTTAATAACGCAACGGTGGAGATTACTAGTAATTGGCTGCCTGCATCACGGTATGCGGCTGATTTGAACCTGAATACATCCGATCTGCGGATTGCAGAAATGCAACATGTACTTTCCACATCAGATCAGGATATGCAGCATTACGAGAAAATCATTGCAGGTCTTATGGCGGCAATAGAAAAAAACAGTATCGAGTCGGCGAGACTGGTTGCTTCTCCTGAAGAACAGAAGATCTTCGATGAATTTTCCAAGCGTTGGAAAAATTATTTAAATGATCACCGGCAGTTAATCACATTATCTCGCGCCAACAAAACGGAAGAAGCGCGTGCGTTTATGAATGGTATATCGCAAAAGAATTATGATGAGATGTGTGAGTACTTGATCAAGTTATCCAATTTGAACGTGGAAGGAGGAATAACTGCCAGTGATAATGCAGATGAAACCTATGCCCTTTCTCAGACGATGATCATTGCCATACTGGCGATCGCGATCACACTGGGTATGGTGATGGCAGTGCTGGTAACGCGTAATCTGTTGTCATTATTGGGTGGCGAGCCGAAATATGTCGCTGAAGTCATGGGAAAAATTTCGCACGGCGATTTGACCAGCCAAATTGAAATCAATACCAAATATCCAAATAGTATTGTGAATGAAATGAAACACATGCAGGACAATCTGGTTAAAATTGTCAGCGAAGTACGCGGTAGCACCGACACGATTAATACCGCTACTAGCGAAATCGCATCAGGGAATGCAGATTTAAGCCAACGCACTGAAGAACAAGCATCCAGCCTGGAAGAAACCGCTTCTTCGATGGAAGAATTGACCTCCACAGTAAGGCAGAATGCAGACAATGCCAATCAAGCCAATCAATTGGCAGCGGGTGCTTCCGAAGTTGCGGTTCGGGGCGGGGCGGTGGTTGGGGAAGTGGTGCAAACTATGAATGCAATCAGTGATAGTTCGAAGAAGATTGTCGACATCATCAGTGTCATTGACGGCATAGCATTCCAGACCAACATTCTGGCACTGAATGCTGCGGTGGAAGCGGCTCGTGCCGGGGAGCAAGGGCGCGGTTTCGCCGTAGTAGCGACCGAAGTGCGTACCCTGGCACAACGTTCAGCCTCGGCTGCCAAGGAGATCAAGGAACTGATCGGCGATTCGGTCGCCAAAGTTGAAAATGGCACACGCTTGGTCGACGAAGCAGGAGCGACGATGGATGAAATTGTCAAAGCGGTTAAGCGCGTGACCGACATTATGAGCGAGATTTCTGCTGCGTCCCAGGAACAAAGCTCCGGCATTGAACAAGTCAATCAAGCGGTGACGCAAATGGATGAAGCTACGCAACAAAATGCTGCCTTAGTCGAAGAAGCCGCTGCCGCAGCGGAATCAATGCAGGATCAAGTACGGGAACTGAGCCGTTCGGTTAGTATTTTCAAGCTATCAAACGGGGCTGGCGGCAACATCGCGGCAACACCGATGAAAAGAAGCAACCGTCCGCAAGCTATCAAGCTATCGAATCGCGATCCAGTAACGAAAAATGTAACCATAAAATCCAAACCAGCTTTACCCGTAACATCGGAACAACCTCGTAAATTAGCAACTGGAGGCGGGGGAGGTGAGTGGGATGAGTTTTAAGTTTTACTGAATTGAAATAAAGCGCTGCTCGAGAAATCAGGCAGTGCTTTTTTTATATGCAGGAGTCCGAACTTAAGTCTTTTGAATTTTTTGGTGATTGAGGACGGAGGGGGTATAAATAATTTTGTGTAAACGGTCATTTCAAAGCGCTAGTTGAGCGTGCCTTGCAAGCTGAAATGATTTCGCATTCTAACCGAAAGCGACATCCCTGCCGA
This sequence comes from Pseudomonadota bacterium, assembly GCA_018240285.1. GTDB lineage: Bacteria > Pseudomonadota > Gammaproteobacteria > Burkholderiales > Nitrosomonadaceae > Nitrosomonas. Next base: position 12,085 of record JAFEGA010000029.1, read on the forward strand.
CCTGCTGGATCTGCATCTCCACCATACTGAAAGCCTGATTTTGCAACTGCAATCTACGCTAAATACCATGATAAATGTATCAAGCTTGGGTTTGATCGATCAGAAAATCACTATGCGCTTCTTGAGTCTCTTGCGCTGTAACTTAAGATCAGATTACCACGGCACAATCTGCCCATCGAATGCGTAAAATTTCCCGGAATCTTGCAGTGTGAGGTTGCCGATCACTCGGCGCATGCCGGTGACGCTTTGTTCGGCGGTGATCAATGCGCCGGGACCGCCCATGTCGGTTTTAACCCAGCCGGGGTGCAGTACCACGGCGATGATTTTTTGCGGGCTTAAATCGATCGACAGACTTTTCACGACAATGTTGACGCCCGCTTTGCTGGAGCGGTAAATGTAGCTGCCGCCGCCACGGTTGTCGGTGACACTGCCCATTTTGCTAGTGATCGTGACGATGGTTTTGCGTTCGCTGCGGGATAATTGCCGGATGAATGCTTCAGACATTCTCAGCGGTGCCATGGTGTTGACTGCAAAGGCGTGCTGCCAGGCCGCATAATCGGTTTTGCCAAAGGCATCACCGCGATCCGGCGGATAGACACCGGCATTGTTGATCAGCAAGTCGATCGGCTGATTAATCAGTGTTTGCGACAATTGCTCGATTTGCTGATGATCGGTGACATCCAGTGCATGTACCTGTACCTGAATCCGGCCAGGGAATTGGTTAGCCAAATAATTGAGCTTATCCGCTGCCGCCGGTTTGCGGCAGCAGGCGAAAACGTGCCAGCCTTCTGCGGCATATTGCCGCACAAATTCCAGTCCGATACCCCGGTTCGCACCGGTAATTAACATTGTTTTCATTTTTTTTGCTCACTGATTGGTTGAGGGAAGCCGGGCGCCGGAATGCACGGATTGAACTTGACAGAATCCATGTGAATCATGATTTTATCAGCTGCCAGGCGATGTTAAGTAGATTTCAATCCATGACAATGCTTTTCCGGATTATAAATAAAAAGTGATCGATCACGTGAATAACATTATGCTATGTGGGTGATTATTAAGACTACATATCCTCTTGACGAAGGTAATATGTCTGACTACTATAAAGAAAGCAGCATGGATTATTGCTGTTTTTGTCTTTCTTTAACTATTTTAAGGGCTTATTATGTTACAGTTTAAAAAGACGTTATTTGCTGGTATTGCACCGGTATTGGTATCCCTAGCACTGGCAAACCCAGTAATCGCTTCCGATGGGCATCATCACGCACACGGAAAAAATCATAATTTTGCTGCCTTTAACAACGATAATGTATTGCTGACACCAAGAGGTTATCGCGAATGGGTTTTTGTCGGTGCGCCCGTTACCCCTAACGAATTGAATGACGGCAAAGCTGCATTCCCAGAATTTCACAATGTATACATCGATCCAACCAGCTGGAATCACTGGAAAAAAACCGGTGAATTCCGCGATGGCACCATTATCGTCAAAGAATTGGTCAGCGTAGGATCAAAATCAGCGCCTAGCGGAAATGGCTATTTCGCGGGAGAATTTAATGGAATCGCCGCCATGGTGAAGGATTCCAAGCGCTTTGCGAACAGACCGGGTAACTGGGCATTCTTCGGTTTTGCATCGTACGAAGCCAAAGAAGGTGCAATACAAGCTGACGAAGCTTGCGCAGCTTGCCATAAAGACAATGCCGCGCAAGACATGGTATTTACCCAATACTATCCCGTATTACGCGCAGCTAAGCCTAAGAAGTAATTAGGCGGATGGCTTGTGAGCCATCATTAGTTTTGAAATAAGGCAATTTGATCCGTGTTTTGAACACCGAGCAAATTGCCTTTTTAGTTGCTGTCAGCCGATTCAGCAAATTCTCAGAAATTATTTTTCCACTCCCGTAGTATCGAGAAAACACTCGATGGATCAGACAGCGGCATGATGGCATGCTGTTGCGCACTATTGATAAGCGCTGGCTGATCGCAGCGGAGAAAAGGATTTACTGCCTTTTCGAGAGACAGTAGGGTCGGGAGCGTCGGGATATTGTGCTGGCGCAATTGTTGGGTGGCAATTTCCAGCCCAATCAATTTGCGATTCTCCGGATCGACCCTTCTGGCAAAGTTTATGTTGCCAAGCGTATATTCGTGTGTGCAGTAAATGCGCGTCTCGCCTGGTAATTGACAAAGTTTCTGTAATGACTGATACATTTGCGCCGCATCGCCTTCAAAAATCCGTCCGCAGCCGCAAGAAAAAAGAGTATCACCGCAAAATACCATCGCAAACGGCTTGGATCCGTAATAGGCGATATGTCCGCGGGTATGACCGGGAATATCCATTACTGAAAGATCGAGTGCGATTTCTTTCAATTGGATTGAGTCATCTTCCCGCAGTAAATGAGTAACTCCAGCGATTGATTCATTGCAGGGACCATATACCGGAACATTGAATGATTGCGTCAATTCTGTTATGCCCCCGGTATGGTCGCTATGGTGATGGGTGATCAGAATTGCGCAGAGTTGCAGTTTTTCCGTCTGCAGATAATCTATTACCGGAGATGCGACGCCCGGGTCGACTACGGCGGCATGATCCTGGTTATGAATTACCCAGATATAATTGTCCCGGAAGGCGGGAACAGGGTGTATATTCAGCATGATATTTCCATGTTTTAAGAATTGTAATATTGCCGTTTTATGATCGGATTAACTGAATGCAAGTAAGCGATTAAAAATGATTGCGCAAAATGCTCAACGATGGTTTGAATCTTCCCTTGGTCAATATCTGATTGATCATGAACAGCGTTATTTCGATTGCGTTGTGGCGGATATTTTTGGCTACAATGCGGTGCAGATTGGGTGGCCGCAATTTAATTTTCTGCGTCTGAACAGAATGCCTTTTCAATTTTCCATCGGACTTGAAGATCGTGCATCGTTACGTGCTGCAGCTAGTTTTCTGCCGATCCAAAGCAGCAGTATAGATCTTGTAATTCTGCCCCATACTTTAGAGTTTAATACCAATCCACATCAAATTTTACGTGAAGTTCATCGAATCTTGATACCGGAAGGACATATCGTGATATCCGGTTTTAATCCATTCAGTTTGTGGGGAGTCCGGCATTATTTGAAATCGACGCGGCATGAATTTCCCTGGAATGGCCATTTCATGACACTATCGCGCCTTAAAGACTGGTTAAAACTGCTGGATTTCGAAATGGCCGGCGGCCGGTTATGTTGTTATGTACCGCCATTTAAACAAGCGCGATGGCGTCAGCGCTTTAGTTTTATGGAAGCGGCGGGGGATCGCTGGTGGCCGATTTCAGGAGGAGTGTATTTCTTACACGCGATTAAGCATATGCATGGCATGAGAATTATCAAACCGGATTGGAAAAATTGCCCGGACACCGAAAAGAAAATAGTATCCGTCACGCAAAGAATCAACGAGGCCTCGATCGAAGAGCATTCGTCAAAGCGTCATCCGATGACTGATCTAAGCGAACGATGAATACCGCCCCCTGCAAAGTTGTTGAAATTTACACGGACGGCGCATGCAAAGGAAATCCAGGGATTGGTGGATGGGGCGCCGTACTAAAATATGCCGGGCAGGAGCGTGAGATTTTCGGCGGAGAAAAACTGACGACCAATAATCGCATGGAGCTGCTAGCCGCGATACGTGCGCTGGAGTCTTTAAAACGCCCATGCAAAGTGCATTTATATACCGATTCGCAATACGTTCAGAAAGGCATTAGCGAGTGGCTGGCCGCATGGAAGCTGCGCAATTGGCGCACTTCGGATAAAAAACCGGTGAAAAATGAAGATTTATGGAAAATGCTCGACCAATTAACGCAACATCATGAAATTGAGTGGTGCTGGGTGCGAGGACACGCGGGTCATACCGATAATGAACGCGCCGACCAACTGGCTAACCGCGGTGTTGAAATGATGATTTCCGAAGAACAGCAGCAAGCCCAGAGGATCTGACATGCGTCAAATTGTGCTGGATACCGAAACAACCGGTTTGGAGCATAAGCTGGGCCACCGCATCGTCGAGTTAGCAGCGGTCGAGCTATGCAATCGGCAACTTACCGGTAATCATTTTCATTACTATCTCAATCCCGATCGCGAGAGCGATGAAGGGGCATTGCAAGTGCATGGACTAACGACTGAGTTTCTTCGGGATAAACCCAGATTTCATGAAATTTCCAGGGAATTTCTGGATTTTATCAATGATGCCGAACTTATCATTCATAATGCCCCGTTTGATGTTGGATTTCTCAATCATGAATTGAGTTTGCTCAAACTAAAAACACTAGACAACTATTGTGTTTCGATAACGGATACCTTGAAACTGGCGAAGGAATTCCATCCGGGCAAGCGGAATAACCTCGACGCGTTATGCGAGCGTTACAACATCGACAATTCGAAGCGCACGCTACATGGCGCATTACTGGATGCCGAGCTATTAGCCGAAGTTTATCTTGCCATGACACGTGGGCAAGAAAGCTTATTGATTGAATTGGAATACGCTGAACCCATTCAACAGGCGATAGCAAACATCGATAGCCGAGATTTAAAAATCATCAAAGCAACCGATGAAGAATTCACTCAGCATCTAACTGTGCTAGAAAATATTGCGCGCGAAAGTAATAATCGATGCTTGTGGCAGCGATTTGAAAATTAGTATCGATAAGAATATCGACTCTTCCGGAATCAGAAACTAATTGACGATTTAAGTTGGAGTCAGGTTTTTTTACAGCAGTACACAAAAGTAATGCTAGAGCTTCGCCACTAATGGCAGGAAAGCTCTAGCAAGATTGATAATTCCCGGAACAAAGCTGTTTTGGGAGTACACAGAATTTTTCACTTAAAACCCAAGACTGGCAAGTAAGTCATCGACTTGATCTTGGTTGCATACTACGTCATTACGCTTTTCAGGATTAGTAATGGGACCATTCATGAGTCCTTCATCTGCTGCGGCATTTTTCTTGGTTGGAACATTGGCAAGTAGTAGATCTATCAGATCTCTTTCCAAACCTTGAACCATGTGGGTGATTTTCTTGATAACTTGACCGGTGAGATCTTGGAAGTCCTGAGCCATCATGATTTCCATGAGCTGTGCATTAGTTGCACTAGTTTGCTCTGGAACTTTATCCAGGTACTGAAGTGTGTCGATCAATAATATTTTGAATTTTTCTGTATCTGGATTGGTTTGATGGATCTCAAATGCTTGTTTCCACTGCTCTGATAAATGAACGGCATCGGCCGAGAGCTTATCTTGAATCGGCATAGCAATTTCAGTTGCATTGAGCGTACGCTCAGCAGCTTGCTCAGTTTTGGTTGCTACATATGACAATTTATCTTGAGCCTCGGGTACTTCGGCTGCAATTGCTTCAAGCCTTTTATCGTATCCGAGTTCGCGCAAACTGTCGTGTAAATTCCTGGTTAATTGACCAATTTGATCAATAACTTTTTTATCTGCTGTCATTAATTCATTGGATTCGTCGGGGGTTCGGGTTTCTTCTGCTGGTGACTCATCAGCTAATTTAATAGATTTTTTAGATTTATTGCTGCTTATTTCTTCAGAAATATCTTCAGCTTTTACTTTCATAAGACTTTTTGTATTCATTTTGAACTCATCGGTTTATTATGAAAAGAAACTATGCTTTTACGGCTATTTTGGCTTCCATGTTTTGGAAGATTTTATTTAGCTTTTCTTCCAATACAGCAGCAGTAAACGGTTTAACGATATAACCGCTTGCTCCGGCTTGAGCTGCAGCAACAATATTTTCTTTTTTAGCTTCAGCTGTAACCATAAGCACAGGAATATTTTTTAGTGCTTCGTTGGCACGTACATTCTGAAGCATGGTTAATCCATCCATATTCGGCATATTCCAATCGGATACAATGAAATCGAAATTACCGTCTTGCAGCTTGCGTAAAGCTACAGCGCCATCTTCAGCCTCATCGACATTAACAAATCCTAGTTCTTTCAAAAGGTTGCGAACGATTCTACGCATGGTAGAAAAATCATCCACTACTAAGAATTTTAAATTTTTGTCAGGCATTCTTTTCTCCGTAAATAACAATGTTTTATACACTACCAGATTGTTTTCTTCTCAATCAGTTATCAGCCGTTGCTCGCATAATTCTCACTCTGCCGCTGTTTTTACGACAGTCAGTCATGAAAGTTTAGAATAATCTGAAAAATTCTTCGAATAAGATGTTGAATGTGAGAGCAGATGAGGAAGGACTATTATTTCGAAACAATAAGAAAAGAAAAAATAAAACGGAAAACATTACTAGGGTCTGTTGACGTTTTGAGATAAGTATTTCATAGAAAGAGGAAAACTCGTAATATTGAGGTTCCTATACCACCAACAAAACGAGTTTGTGATGCCCCGATTGATGCTCAGTGATGAGCTCTGATCGAAGCTGGAGAAGATTCTACTTTAAGAGACGATGATTTATAACAAGCGCAATCTGCGCATGACAGTAGAAGGTATGCTGTATCGAATGCGGGTTGATTGCCCGTAGCGAAACTTGCCTGAGGCATTTGGAAGCTGGAATTCCATATGCAAAAGATTCAATGCGTGTTCATTAAGCAGCAAATGGCTAAGGGTTTTCAAGGCGTTGTCTATTGATCCGGATTGTGAATGGGAATTTATTGATGGCAGTTATGTTAAACCAGCCGAGTTTGAAATCACCAGTGGAGAAGTCAATGATTGTTCTATGGTACCTGATTTGATTGCTAAACTACCTGACGCGAAAGCGATTGTTGCGGAAGAGAAATTTTGAAAATATGGTAGCCATGGTGTGTAGATATCTGTGGCTTCCCTTATGAAATGTCAACAGCCCCTAAAGGAAACGCTGATTAATTGACTGCACGAGTGAATTGTTTCGTTGCGCGATACTTACTCCTTCACCTATCCTATTGATATTTCTAGGTCGCCGCGTTTCGTGTGCCTATCGCTTCATCTCGTTCGCCGAATTGATCAGCAACTTTCATATTTTCCGGTACTGCTACCAGTTTTTTGAATACGAATTCGAATTCCCGGTAATTCATTTTTCAGCGGTATTTTGTCGGCGGATTTGTCCCTCAAGTCGTCAGCAGCCGACTGCGCAGCAAGTACAGGTTGGCCAGGTCCATCCGCTTGTTCACCTGAACAGCATTCTTCATCAGCCCGCGATAGCGGGTCCGAGTAAATCCAAACTGCCGCAATCCACGCTTGTATTCATCGCTGGCGTAGCCCGCATCGCCCAGGATAACCTTGTCTTCCGCTCGCAATAGTTTGGGCTAGATATTAATGTCAGCTTCGTTGGCAGCGGTTACCTCAACCGTGTGCACCGCCCCTGAATTGACGTCTGCCCCAACATGTACCTTCATGCCAAAGGAGTACTGATTGCCCAGTCGGATTTTGCGCATGAATGAGTGTGGCGCTCATCATGGTGCCTTTGGAAACCAACAATCCTCGCGTCTTGAGGTGAGTATTGATCACCTCAAGCAATACCGCTGTCAATTCGTGACGTTCCAGAAGATGCCGGAAATTCAGTATCGTGATCTCGTCCGGCAGGGCATCAGTAGTTCCGCCAAATCCCGCAAAGCGGCGCATGCTATCGATTTCGTACAGGGCATCTTCCATCTGCCGGTCGGACAGGTTGAACCAGTTCTGCAGGCAGTAGATGCGGAACATGCTCCAAAGCCGCCGTCGGCTGACGGCCCTGCTACCCTGTCTTGGGGTAATGCGGTTCTATATGCGACAGCAATACTTGCCAAGGTATTACCTCTTCCATCTCGCTTAAGAAAACCTTCCGGCGCGTCCGGCGTTTCTTGTGACTGTAGTCTAGGTCGGCAAAACTCGGCGGGTGTGTCATGGCGTATTGAACAGTTGTCAGGAAGTGCCATTGTCTCAATTTCTGGGATTTGTTCAGCGATTCCTTATGCCAATTTGGTGGTTGCAGCGACTAGAATCGAGAACGGACGAGGCGGAAATGTGGTGAATTTGTCACATTCAGAAAGAAAAAGGGGGTTAACATTTTGCTAACCCCCTTCTTTTTAATTGGTAGGTCGTGGCAGATTCGAACTGCCGACCAACGGATTAAAATGTGTTATATCTATTTGTTTTTATTAATATTAATATCGCCAGTGCTCGCTAATACTCGCCTAGACTCATCAAACTTGTTACGTTTCATGCTTTACTCTTCCTGTTAATTGCATAAAATAATAATCCTTTTATCTCTGAGTCATATGAGATATAGAATTCTGTTTGATCAGATTATCAAGAGATTGAAGTTTTTAAAACATCTGGCACAGATTGATTTTTTTCTCTTACACCACATTGAACATTAAAATCGTAGAGATGGAAAGAAAGACTACATGAAGATAATGCGCTATTTGATAATGACGTTTTTTCTATTTTTATTGAATGGCTGCTCAAGTATTCCTAATAATATTGAGTTCGTGCAACCGAAACAGGAAATGAAATTTTCTGCGTACGTTGAATTTCCTCGATCGCCTTGTATTTCCTATGGACAATACATAATTGCTGCTGACAGACGGGGTAACTATATACCTCTCACATTTGAACCTATTGTCGGTGAGAACGGAAAGTGTAAATTAAGTTTTAATGAAACATCATCTGATAATCGGAAAAATACAGAAAAACATATTCAAAGAATCTGGGAAAAGATCAAAGCGAGTGGGAAAAAACCCTTGATTTTTATTCATGGGGGGTTGAATGATTATGAAGCTAGCGTTGAACGACTTGCTCGTGACATAGAAAGAATTAATGCAGAGAGCACATATTATCCTGTTTTTATCATATGGCCCAGTGGCTTAGATACTATTACAGATTCTTTATTTAACGACTTTCAAGGTGAATGGGATCGTCCACTAGATAAATTTACTGCACCTTTCAAAGCCATTACGGATTTAATTCAAGTGCCTAGCAGATTATTAGCCAATTATGCTACCAATTATAGATTGGCTAGTAACTCTACATGCTACGTTGAGGCTGATAGCCCTTTTTTTATTGAAGCACCTTGTGCATTTAATTCTTGGTTAGCTATGAGAATGGTTACAAGTAAAAAAAATGCTTCAATTACAAACCACTCTTATATAACTAATGATCCTTGCATAAAAGAAAATGGAAAAGTTGGTTTTCATTGTGTTGATATCGAGAAAGATCATATTGAAGAATTCTTGTACGGTAAATACTATTTAGATGGTAATTTATTGAAGAGAATGCTTTTGCCTGCAAAATTAATAACAATTCCACTTGCCGATCCTTTGGCTAAACGGGGGTGGAATAGCATGATTGCACGTATTCGCTTCATTTTTAGGACTCCTTGCCCTGCTGATAAATTTGGTACGGGAAATTGTGAGCCGGGTGTTATATATCAGTTCTTTAAGGCATTAAAAGATAATAGAAGTAAAGATGACAAGAAGTTAACCCTAATTGGTCACAGCATGGGCTCTATAGTGGCAGGAGAAATCATAAGAGAATTTTACGATTTACCTTATGATAATGTGATTTTTGGGGGAGCAGCCATTAGCATACGGGAGTTTAAAAATACTATTGAAGCTGCTTTGTTGAGAAAAGTCTCAATGGTCAAGAAATATTCTGAGTTAATTAAGGATCGTGAATCTTTGAGAGAAGAATTGTTATTATTAAAGGAAACACCAAAAATAAAAGCAGCTAAGGCGCAAAATGAAAAAGCCATAGAAGAATTGAAAATTATAGAAGAACTTGATGGTCCATTTAAGTTTTATAATTTGTCTTTACATCCCTTTGCTGAAGCATGGGAAGAAAATTTGTGGGGATTGTTACCGTCGGGTAGCTTGCTTGAGTGGATAGATCAAATTATAGAGAATCCTGCTGATGGATTGGATCGTACTCTCGGAAAATGGGCAAATGTCTCTCCTTTACTAGCTGCTCAAGTTGGTGGCCCCGAGGATGAAAACTTTGATCGTAATTTACTTGAAAAATGTTATATGCACTTTAGTCGTTTTGGATTAAATCCAAAACAACCATTGGAACATTCTGATTTCGGAAATAAAGATGATCGATTCGAATATTGGAAACCTGAGAAATGGAAATTAGATGATAAACAATGTTAATACTAATGTGGTTTTAAGTATTTTCTTAAACTGGATAGATAAGTGATTGCTTTAGTTGTAGTAGCTCGCAAACAAACTTTTTGAGGAGAGTTCCAGCAATAATTCCTTTGATACTTCTTAAAGTGATTTAGTTGGATTTAGGATTGAAATGACGAGCGTTACCTCGCTTCGTTTAATTTAAATTCGACAACTATACAAACTCGGTAACGCTCTCTAATTCAGATAAATAATTTATAACAGGTTTTCTTTAGATTTCCGATTTTTGAGAATTTCATGATAATCGAATTTTTTAAGAAGATCCTGTACTTTTTTTGAGCAATTAGCAGCTTCTTCTATGCCGCAATTATATGATTCTCCATTTTCTATTAGCTCATATAGTAAATGCTCGGTTTTTCTTCTTGTCGCTACTGAGGTTGCTGCTTCTACAATTTGATTGATGGAATCATTATCACCAAAAGAGAATTTAAAAAAACCAAAAGCACTGAGACCAGCGCCACCAAGAGACTTGAAAGCAGCTCCTACTACCGCTGTAGTGGTTTCGGCAGAGAAATCTGATACTCGGCGAATACGCTTGATATCTTCTTCTGTCATTTTGCATTTTTTTCCTTCTTCACAATCTTCTTTAAAATGTTTACGTAATTTTTCATCAAACTTTGTTGCTGTGGGAATGATATCGTCATCAAACAAATAATCGTCTATTGGATCTTTTTTTAGGTAGACTAAATTGAATTTTCCGGATTGCCCTGCAATTTCCATGTAATCAGGCTCGTAGATAGATTTCCCGTCTTTATAAGAATAAGCGGGCGTTTCTAAACAATAGTCAAAAATTGCTTCAAGTATAACCGTGGTTAATCCGGTAACTGTATTTTTGTCGAGCGACGCACTTACAATGCCTTTCTCACCTTTGTCAGTTTGTATTCTTTCGTGAGTGATGCTTCCACTTGGTTTCGCGAGCTGAGTTCCATTTCTTAAAACAAATTTTCCATCAATATAATTTAACAAATAAAAACGTAGCATTTCTTCAAATTCGTGGCCAGATGTGGCATGGCTCTCAAGAAGGTCGTGTGATAATTGATTAATCGCTGCCAAGAAGCCGCCTGCTCCCATAAAACCAGCAGGTTGTCTAATTGTTAACCAGAATTCGGATTTATTTAAGTCCAGTTTATTTTCAGGCGAAATAAGTTTTGGGATAAGCACTTCGAATCTAGATTTTTCTAGATATGGTGCGAGTTCAAGCGGTAGTGGTTCTTGGGCAAGTGCGCGAAAAGCAGATAGATTGCGACTAAAGTCCTGTATCATCGAGTTCTCTAATAATCTTTTGATTGGTGGTGATAAAACATTTTTATCAGAAAAACCGCAGATATTTTCTTTATTTTTTTGCTTCAATACTTTCGTTTCTGCAGCTTCCTTTTTTTTCTCTTCCGATAGTTCTTCCGCTTTTTTCTTTGCTTCCTGTTTTGTTTCTTCTTTAGCTTTATCTGTCATTTTTATCGTCGGATTTCCTAGTGCTGATACCAGTTTTCCCGTAGGGTTTATGGTTACACAACCGGATAAAATGAGGATTGTAAGTAGATAAACAGATGTGATAACTATTTTTTTCATTTTTAATTTTCCTTTTTTTGATTAAAAAAATGAGCAACATTATCTGCGTGATGGAAAAACTTCGTATGCTCGATTATCAAAAATCATTTTTCGCAACATCGCGGAGGTATTATATTAGATGTCCATGATGATATTGTGGAATACTTCTGAAAGTATCTAATCATCGAGAAGATATATCAGTTGGGTCTCACTAGTTTGTTCTCAAATTAGGTGTGGCAGTAAAACTGGAGTGTTTATCTAAAAATATTCAGGATTATAAAAAGCTTGCCGTAAGAATTTTTTTGGAATTATTCATTTGATTGGTGTCGATAAGAAATCAATTTATATGCCTTTGATTGCCGATGAATTGACGGTTTGGGATATATCCTTTCGTTGGGCAGGTTACGACCCTGCCGAAATCTGGTTTCGCTTACCACTAGCCGTCAAAGATAATTCACGTCTATTAATGCATGCCATTCTTAGTGGTGAAATGATCTGTGGGACTATGACACTTGCTAAGCTCCCGCCAGGTTCAAAGGCTAATCCAAAATACTATTTACGAACTTATATTGATGACATATATGCCTGCATTCATGGTGTACGGTATGACCGAAAATTATTGAAATGGGCATCTATTAGCAGAATGGGTTTTTATGAATGGTGTGAAAGGCGAAGCATACCATTTCCTGAATTTTGGTTTCCTCCTGGCTGGAAGCTTGATTTCGAAATGCCAGAATTAGGCACTGCTGCATTGTGGGCAGTTCATATAGAGCCTGATGATGAGAGTGAATATGCTATTCGATATGATCATCCAGATATTGTAAGGGAGAGAGAAAATAGAAGTAAGCAAAAGCTCTTAGCGGTTACAGAATGCGAACCTGAGGAATTCAATACAGGCAAAGCTTCAGAAAGTGAGAAAGCTTTGAGAATTAATCAGCAAATAAGGATTACCTGTCAGCAAATTGCCAGCGAAATCTGGAAAAATGATCCAAATCGAACAATTGCTTCTATTGTAAGGGATGAGCTTGTTCAGAAATATGGTGGAGCTCGTCATTACGAAGAGGAAACTGTGCGCGAATGGATCAAAGAAATTGCACCGTCTGAAGTCAGAAGTCGTCGAGGTCGTCCCCGCAAAAATGGGGGTGAAGAGAGTTAGAGCTAATTTTTTTCAACTTTCCTGTAAAGTCTTATACCAAGCCACTTAAAAATACCTATATACCCATTTTCTTAAATATTGTTTTTTGTTTAACCCGTTTTTTGCTTGATTGATAGATTTCATTCTAGGGGCTTCTTTAATTACTAAGGAGTTCGAAAAATGAAATCATTAAATCAAACCGAAGCCGCCGAGCCAACGCAGAAGACGACGAGCTTTAGCGAGGAGGATAGCTGCGAGGGCGAGGTGGAACAAGAAGTGACGGACGCATTGCATCAGTTTGTTTCATCCTCAGAGGGTACGCCCCCTAGTAACACAGTACCCAATAACTGCAATTCTGAGTATTTCAAGCTTTTAAGATTTGGGGTTGATAGTATTTATTTATCCTATCCAGGCGAATTATTGCCGGAAGTGGATGAAGAACTAAAAGAACTGAAACAAGTTGCGCAATCGCATGAATTGCATGAGCAAGCTTTTGCCCAATATCCTATCAATGAGCATATCTTTGAAGTAAAAAGCAGCGGTAAGGGATTTTTTCCTTATGTGCTGAGAGACAATGCCTTTCATATCCAGTTGTCCCGTAGCCGGTCAATTCCATTTGCCTATGTGCAGATCTCCAGCCAATACCTGACGCATATGGCTCCATTGGATGCAGAAAAATCATTGCGTCATGTGCTAAAGCAACTGGGAACAATCGAAGAATCCGCCAATGTCAGCCGGATTGACCTATTTGTTGACTTTGTCACGTCGGAAAATATGGAAAGCTGGGATCGTCATGCCTGGGTTACGCGCGCTTCAGCCATCAATAATTATTCGGTTGAACGGGAATTCTCCGGCTGGATGATTGGGGCAGGGGGTGTTATCAGTTGCCGCTTGTATAACAAGACACTGGAAATAAAACAATCCAAGAAAGCTTATCTGCTCGAATTGTGGCATAAAGCCGGATGGAATGGATACGATCCGGTATGGCGGCTTGAATTCCAGTTAAAACGCGAAGTGCTCACGCAAAAGGGATTAGGCAAGCTTACTGAAGTAATTGAAAACCTCAATGGCCTGTGGAGCTATGCCACCACCGAATGGCTGCGTCTGACGATGCCTAATGGGGATGATAAAACCCGTTCACGCTGGCCGATTCATCCCTTGTGGGGTTATTTATCGTCAGTGGATTGGCAAACCGATAACAATCCTTTATTGCCGCGTTTCAGTTCCGCACGGATTCCGAACAATGAAATGATTTTTCGCGGTGCGCTGAGTTCTCTCACTTCTTTCATGGCACGCGAGCAAATCACAGATTTCGATCATGGTTTTGCTGCGTATAAATTGGCTTTCTGCCAGCATTTCGAAGAAAAAAGCTTCAATCTAGGCTTGTCTTTCGATGATTTCATCAGGGAAAAGATCGCCATCAAGGCGCGTCAATTCAATACTATCCTGAATCGTGACATTGAAGCGGAGAATAAAACAAAACTGGAAAAAGATGCTGCTGCCTATCAGAAACAGTCAGACGGCGAATAACGATGGATAAAGTTAGTCTGCCCCTGCCTGCTGTCAGGTGTCTATCCAAGGAAGAAGCGGCGCAATATCTCGGTATCGGTGTCACATTGCTCACGGAATTGGAAATTCCTTGTATCAAGCTGGGCCGTCGTTGTTTATACGATAGAGTTGACCTGGATGCCTGGATAGAAGAATATAAGCAAGGCGAGCACGGGCGGGCTAACAAGGAGGCAATATGGCCCAAACCCAAGAAGGCGTCTACCGGAGGCAAGATTCCCGTTTCTGGTGGATTGCAACAACGCTCCCAAACGGCAAACGAATACGCCAAAGCGCTGGGACTGAAAACCGGCAAGATGCCGAAGCACTGCTAGCCAAAATCCGGCTGGAAGCGTTCCGTGAACATCATTTCGGATTCAAACCCCAACGCTCATGGCAAGAAGCCGTAGTACGGTATCTCGCGATTAAAGCGAACTTGCGAAGCTTTGACGATGTTCAGCGGATTTGCCGCAAGCTTGATCCTTTTCTAGGTCACTTGATGCTAGAACAGATTACTGGTGATGTGATTTGGTCGATTATTCAAGGTGTGCTGGCAAAAGGAAATAAACCGGCTACAGTCAATCGCTATTTGGCATTGGTTCGTAGTCTGTTACGTATGGCACGTGATGAATGGCAGTGGATTGATACGATGCCCAAAATTCGCTTTTTAACTGGTGAGGTAGAGCGCGACAGGTGGTTAACAAGAGAGGAAGCTAATCGATTGATTTCGGTTAGTCCTTCACATTTGGCGGCCTTGATTCGTTTCGCTCTCGCTACTGGATGCCGTGCTAGGGAGATAACCGGTTTGGAATGGAATCGGGTTGATTTGGATCGCAAAACGGCTTGGCTTAACCAAACCAAGAATGGAACGCCGCGAGGTGTACCGTTGAATTACGATGCTATCGGTGTTCTTGAAGAGCAACTTGGTAAACATCCGCAGTTTTGTTTTACCTATCAAGGCAAGCCAATCCTCTGGGAAATTACAAATAGCGCGTGGCATACCGCTTTAGCTAAAGCAGGATTGAAAGATTTCCGGTTTCATGATCTCAGGCATACTTGGGCTTCATGGCATCGGCAAGCTGGCACAAGCTGCGATGAGCTAAAGGATTTAGGCGGCTGGAAATCTAGAATCATGGTGGATCGTTATGCCAAGTATGCAACCGAGCATTTGAGGGTTGCGGCAGCTAGAATCGAGAACGGACAAGGCGGGAATGTGGTGAATCTGTCACGTTTTTGTCACGTTCAGAAAGCAAAAAGGGATTAACACTTCTGCTAACCCCTTCTTTTTAATTGGTAGGTCGTGGCAGATTCGAACTGCCGACCAACGGATTAAAAGTCCGCTGCTCTACCGGCTGAGCTAACGACCCAAAGCGCAGTATTATACCTGAATCAATTACCGATAGAAATGGGTTTATTAGATTGAGCGTTTGTTCTTGTGCTATAGATATGGCTGTCACGCTTTGTGCACTGACAATGTGGTGAGGATTGGATAAAATATATACAAAAAAATGCCTGTAGGATTACTGGAAAATTTACTACTGTAAATTTCAATGCTTTTCCTATCGCTATAAAATCAAATCCATATCCTTTTGGTATTTATTCTGCCAAAATCAACATGTGTTATTGAAATCAAGTGGTGTAAGACTATAAGACTATAGGAATCAGTAGCCTGATTCGTATCTTTAAAGACTCATAAGCTAGTTGAATAATGTTAGATCAACTCTATCTATTTTGTGATTGGGAGAAGTAACTGATAATGCTGACACATTTGCAGCGCTTAGAAGCGGAGAGTATTCAGATCATGCGGGAAGTCGTGGCGGAGTGCGAACACCCGGTGATGCTTTATTCCATTGGTAAAGACAGTGCTGTCATGCTGCATCTGGCAGTAAAAGCATTTTACCCTTCGAAACCGCCGTTTCCGTTGCTCCATGTGGATACGACATGGAAATTCAGGGAAATGATTGAATTTCGCGATGTCATGGCGAAAAAACTCGGACTTGAATTACTGGTTCATATTAATCCACGCGGTGTAGAAAAAGGAATCAATCCATTTACGCATGGTTCGGCGGTTCATACGGATATTTGGAAAACCGAAGGGTTGAAGCAAGCGTTGGATAAGTACGGTTTCGATGTGGCTTTTGGCGGCGCGCGCCGGGATGAAGAGAAATCCCGTGCGAAGGAACGCATTTTTTCCATCCGCTCGGCGCAACATCGTTGGGATCCCAAGCTGCAACGGCCGGAACTGTGGCGGTTATATAATGCGCGTAAGAATAAGGGTGAAAGTATCCGGGTATTCCCGCTTTCCAACTGGACTGAACTCGATATCTGGCAATATATTTATCTGAATGACATTCCCATAGTACCGCTTTATTTTGCCAAGGAACGCCCTGTCGTCGAGCGCGATGGCACATTGATCATGGTGGATGATGAGCGCTTGCCGATGCGCGAGGGCGAGCAACCGATGATGAAAACAGTGCGGTTCCGTACCTTGGGCTGTTACCCGCTTACCGGTGCGATTGAAAGCGAAGCAAGCACGTTGACGGCTATTATTCAGGAAATGTTGCTGGCAAGAACCTCCGAGCGGCAAGGCCGGCTGATTGATCATGATTCTGCCGGTTCGATGGAAAAGAAAAAACAAGAGGGTTATTTCTAATGGCACATGTATCGGATTTGATCGCGGAAGACATCGAGCTGTATTTGAAAACGCATGAGAACAAGAGCCTGCTTCGTTTTATTACATGCGGTAGTGTCGATGATGGAAAAAGCACCCTGATTGGCCGGTTGCTTTATGAATCTAAGATGTTGTTTGAGGATCAATTGACGCAATTGGAGGTTGATTCCAAGAAAGTCGGCACGCAAGCGGGGGATTTGGATTTTGCGCTGTTGGTTGATGGACTGGCGGCGGAACGTGAGCAGGGTATTACCATCGATGTTGCTTACCGCTTTTTTTCCACGGACAAGCGCAAATTTATCGTCGCCGATACACCCGGGCATGAACAATATACGCGCAACATGATTACCGGCGCATCGACTGCGGATGTGGCCATTATTCTGATCGATGCGCGCAAAGGGGTGTTGACTCAGACGCGGCGGCATAGCTATTTGGTTTCGTTGATTGGCATCCGCTACGTTGTGCTGGCGATCAATAAGCTCGATATGGTGGGATATTCCGAAGAGGTTTTTAACCGGATCGATCACGATTATCGCGTGTTTGCCAAAGAGGTCGGATTGCAAAATATTGTTACTATTCCGATGTCGGCTTTAAAAGGCGATAATATTACCGAGCTGAGTAGGAATACACCATGGTACAGCGGTGAAACCTTGATGGGTTATCTGGAGAACGTGCAGGTAGAAGATGCTGCTGAGCAATCCGGCGTTTTCCGCATGCCGGTGCAATGGGTGAATCGCCCCAATCTGGATTTTCGCGGTTATTCCGGTATCGTGGTGCGCGGCAGCGTCAAGCCTGGCGATCCGGTATGTGTTCTACCATCCGGTAAGGAAAGCCGGGTGGCGCGAATCGTCACCCAAGACGGCGATCTTGACTGGGCGGTTTGCGGACAATCGATTACGCTGACTTTGACGGATGAAATCGATATTAGCCGAGGCGATGTTTTGGCGACAACCGACTCACCGCCCGGCGTGGCCAATCAATTTGCAGCGACCGTGGTTTGGATGATCGATGAACCGTTACTTCCCGGCAGGCCGTACTTGATGAAGATTGGTACAAAAACGGTAACCGCCACTATTTCCGAGTTACAGCATAAGGTCAATGTGAATACGCTCGAGCGTATTGCTGCTACGCAGCTTGAGCTCAATGAAATCGGCATCTGTACTCTCGCTACGGATCAACTGATCGCCTTCGATCCATATAACGAAGATCGTGATACCGGCGGCTTTATCATGATCGATCGCTTGACCAATAATACGGTCGGTGCGGGCATGCTGCATTCGGCCGTACAACAATCGCACAAGCGTGCCGAATGGCAAACGCTCAATGTGAATAAGCAGGCGCACGCCGCTCTCAAGGGACAGAAGCCTTTCGCTATTTGGTTTACCGGGTTATCCGATAGCGCTAAGTCGAGCATTGCTGTTTTGCTCGAGAGAAAACTTTATTCATCAGGCAAACATACTTATTTGCTGGATGAAAACAACATTCGTCACGGCTTGAATAAAGATCTCGGTTTTACCGATGCCGACCGGATTGAAAATATCCGGCGTATTGCGGAAATAGCCAAGTTGATGGTTGACGCTGGACAAATCGTGCTGGTTTCTCTGATTTCACTGTCTTCTACCGGGCGCAATATGGCACGTGAAATGCTGACACAAGGTGAATTCTTTGAGGTATTGGTCGATGCACCAGTCCAGGCGGCGGAAGTGCGAGATCTCAGCAAAGCCGATTCATCCGGCGAAACACCGGATAATCCGGAAATCCGTATCGATCCGGCAATTCAAACACCTGAGCAAGCAGTGGAGCATATCATCCGTTACTTGACGCATGCAGGTGTACTCAGTTAATAGCGTTATTGTCCGATAAATCGGTGAATGAATCGGCGTGATGCGATCAATGGCGATGCGGATGGATTAGCGTGCCGCATCGAATTCTGACTAAACACATTAGTTATCCGGTTCGTTAAATCATTTTGTAACCTGTTTCCAGTTTCCAGTTACACTTTCACTGCATGCTGGAAAAATTGTAAAGCGTTCGAATAAACCTATCACTTTTTATCGGGTTCATTATCATGATTCTTGTAACAGGCGGTGCTGGATATATCGGGTCACATACGTGCGTCGAATTACTGAATGCAGGGTTTGACATTACGGTTTTTGATAATTTCTGTAATAGCAATCCGGAAGCGCTGATGCGCGTGCAGAAGATTACTGGTAAGAAGCCTGAATTAATCACCGGCGATTGCCGCGACCGGTCTGCCCTGACAGCGGCATTACGGCACAGCAAAGCCGAAGCGGTTATCCATTTTGCCGGGCTTAAAGCCGTCGGGGAATCGGTTGAACGGCCGCTTTCCTATTACGATAATAATGTCGCCGGGACGTTGCGGTTATTGGAAGCGATGCAGGAGTGCAATGTCAAAACATTGGTGTTCAGTTCTTCGGCTACGGTTTATGGTGATCCGGTACAGTTGCCGCTGACAGAAGATCATCCGCTGGTACCAACAAATCCTTACGGACGCAGTAAGCTGATGATCGAAGAGATGTTGCGTGATTTGCAGCACAGCGACAATTCATTCCGGGTCGGAATATTGCGCTATTTCAATCCGGTAGGCGCGCATGCCAGCGGATTGATCGGTGAAGATCCGCAAGGAATTCCAAATAATTTAATGCCTTTCGTAGCGCAGGTTGCGGTGGGACAAAGAGAGGCTCTTAATGTATGGGGAAACGATTACCCCACGCCGGATGGTACCGGTGTGCGCGATTATATTCATGTCGTCGACTTGGCATATGGGCATCTCAAGGCCTTGGAAGCGCTCGAGGCTTCACGTCATACACAAGATAATCAATATTCCGGCTGTTTGACCGTAAATTTGGGCACCGGCCGAGGGTATAGCGTACTGGATGTGGTGCGTGCATACGAGCAGGCGAGCGGACGGCCGATTCCCTACAAGATTGCCCCGCGGCGTTCTGGTGATATTGCCGCTTGCTATGCGGATCCAAAGCGCGCTTTCGAATTACTAGGCTGGCAGGCGAAACTTGGACTGGAAGAGATGTGCGCAAGCAGCTGGCACTGGCAAAGTAGTAATCCGCGCGGATACCGGACCTGATTGAGGTTATTTTTTAGTTTATCAAAATCGCATCCATGCGATAGTGACAACTTAATGAAGGAGAGCGCTAAGTGAAAGCGATACGAAAAGCAGTTTTTCCCGTTGCAGGATTAGGCACGCGTTTTTTACCGGCAACCAAGGCGAATCCAAAGGAAATGCTGCCGATCGTCGATAAGCCGTTGATTCAATTTGCTGCGGAAGAAGCGGTTTCGGCAGGTATTGATGTACTGATTTTTATTATTGGACGCAATAAAAGCTCCATACCCGACCACTTTGACAAAGCGTTTGAGTTGGAGGCAAAGCTGGAAGAGGGTAAAAAGCATGAAATGCTGAATATTGTCCGCAATATCCTGCCGTCGCGGATTGATTGTGTTTATATCCGGCAAGCTGAAGCTCTTGGATTGGGGCATGCGGTTTTATGTGCACAATCGGTTGTTGGTGATGAACCGTTTGCGGTGCTACTGGCGGATGATTTGATCGATGGCGGTAAGCAATGTTGTTTGAGTCAAATGGTTGATATTTACGCGCAGCACCATTGCTCAATCTTGGGAATCGAGAGGGTTCCTCATCATACGGTTAACCGTTACGGTATTATCAATGGCACAACGATTGACACTAACTTGTCCAAAGTCAACGCTATTGTTGAAAAGCCGCCGGTCGACAAGGCACCGTCCGATCTCGCGGTGGTCGGGCGCTACATCCTCACACCGCGCATTTTTAAGCTGCTGGAAAAAACCGAGCGCGGTGCCGGTAATGAAATTCAGCTGACGGATGCGATCGCGAAATTGCTGCAAGAAGAAACGGTATTGGGGTACGAGTTTGACGGGAAGCGTTACGACTGCGGCAGCAAATCCGGCTACTTGGAGGCTACTGTGGAATTTGCTTTGCAGCATCCTGAGCTTAAGCAGGAGTTCTCATCTTATTTAAGTGACTTGGTCAAAAACTTTCCCCAAATAACGAAATAACTTGTTTTGATAAAAAACAGGCCGGGTAAGTCCATTTGGATTTACCCGGCCTGTTTTATTTGCCGGTTGATCGATTACCGCAGGATTTACCCGGTTTTCTTTTTGCGGAACGGTAGCTTATTGAACAGCGGCAGGCACAGTAATCCGATCAGCGCGCCGATCAGCATCATGCCGTAGTTCTGGAAATTATTATTGGTGAATGCCGTAATTTGCCGCACCATTGCGCTTTGTTCCGCTTTATCCGAGACTTTGGGCAGATTTTCCGCTTCATACTTGTCGTTGATGTTGTAAGGTGTCACACCGGGAATACTCGGAATATTTTCCGCTCCTTTCCCAACCACCAGCTGCGCTTTCATGCCTTTTTCCATGTGATGGGAAATGTCGCAATGAACGAGAAACGTGTCATCCGATCCTGGCACGATGATAGTGCCGGTGACTGTTTTCGGTCCCGTTACTTCCAAGTGGAACATGCCATATTTATAAAGATACTTAGGCAGCCCATGCATCATGAATTGATGCCGGATATTATCTTCGTTGACAAAGTGCCATGTGACTTTGGAGCAAGGTTTAACGTTCCATTGCTGTTGATCGAACGCGAAAGCAGTGCCGGGAAATTTGGCGGCATATTTCCTGCCGGCGCGCACGGTAATTTCCACTTCCTCGGAAATGCTCTTACAGCTGCTGGGCAGTTTGTCGAGGTTTTGCCCCATGATCATAGTGCCTTCGTGATCCATAATATGATCATGATCCATATGGTGATGGTGGTGCCCATCACCGTGTTCCGCGGATTGCGAACTGGTGGCATGCGCACTGTGGTCGGCATGTTGTTCCGCGCTAATGTCATGATCGCTATGATCGTGACCGCTGTGATCATGATCACCATGATCTTCGGTTTGCTGCTTCTCGTTATCTGTTTGAGCCGGATTCATGCTATGACCGCTATGATCATGCTCGTGAGCTGTTGCTTTATCCTGAGCAACAGCGTTTGCGCTGACTGCGAGAATTCCAGCGAGTAAGAAAGTAATGGTTGTCGTTTTCATCATTTTTGGTTACTCCCTTTAGCGCCTTTTAAGCGGGAAACTGCCGCGATAGTCCTTTGTATGATTTGCTCCCGTTTGGCGAAAATCAGATAAATGACCAATCCTATCAGCAAGCCGATCGCACCATTTAACAATGAAGTCTGCGTCTGTGCGCTGAGGCCGGTTTGCTCGCCGGGTGAGCCGAGGCTTGACCATTCATCCAGGTCCTGCCAAACAGGTAACCTTCTTTCGTAATATTCCTTGGTAAAGTATTTGTTCAGATCGATACCGAAATGACTGACTTTCGGCAGGCCGCTACCGTTCAGATAGGATTTGTAGACGATCGAGCTCATACTGCCGCCTTCGGCCATACCATTGGTGGTGATGCCTTTTTCCCGGTGATCATGAAACAGCCAATCGCCTTCGCCGTAACTGTGTTTCCCGTCATTGACAGTTTCCAGTTTCAGATCGAGACGTTGTGCTGGCGCCATGTCGAATACATCGCGCATGATCTGGGCGACCGGATTATGCTCCACGCCGTCGTAATGTGTGATCGTGGCATGATGGCCGTGCGTATGGACAGCGATCGACTCGCCGCCGCTATTGAGCAGACGCAATTTAATTTTCTGATCGGGTTCAACGATAATCAGCGACTCCCTCAATGTGTAAGGGTATGATAGTCCGTTCAGCGTGTAATAATCCTCGGTTGAGTCGGTGATGTCGTAGCGCTGATTCATGTCGCGCGCGATGAGCCGCGGATCGTTGTATTTCTGGGTGATGTCGCTCAGTTCCTTATCCATCGCGTGATAGTGCAGATCGTATTCCTGATCGAAATTTTCGCGCACTGCGACGGATGAGTGGCGAACATGGCCTGCGCCGATATTCAGGGTTTGCAGCCAGTTATTGGGCCGGTTTTCTTCAATGACGATCATTCCCGCCAGTCCCATGGCCAAGTGCGTATGTGTTTGCACGTGACAGTGGTAGAACATGGTGCCCGGTTGTCTTGCCTGGAATTCATACACGCGGCGTCCGCCCGGCATCAATTCGACCTCGCTGGTCTGCGGCACACCGTCCTGACCGGCATGATTGCCGTGCGTGAAAGGATGATCCACGCCGTGCAAATGAATGCTGTGCGGGAAATAATGCGTATTTTCCAGCACGATTTGCACGATATCGCCGACTTCAACGCGGATCACCGGAGAAGGAAGTCTCAATAATGGATTCGCCCGAACGCTTTCAAAATTCTCTGTCGACATGCCGCTGGTTTTCGGCGCGAATACCCATGCACCGGGCTGGACGCCGGGTGCAATGTCGAATGTCGGCACCAAGCCGGGGAAGTCCGGTGATTTACCGTTCAGTTCCATGATTTCCAGTTTGATGATAATCCTATCTGGATCACCGTCGCCGTCCAAATCATCGGTTTTGATGATGGCGTCCGGTGAAAGACCGGTCTTCATCAGCGTATCCATTGAAATATGATTGGTTCCTTTAACCGCTGCCGCGATCCAGGCCGGATTGTCCGGGCTGCAACCGGGGGATGCTGCTATTTTGACTCCTTCAATTTCCTGAGCTTCGCGCCATGCCGGAGAAATCTTCGGATCGCACATCGGCTCAGCCGTTAATGCAGCCGGATCAACTTTCACCGTTTCGGGCAGCTTCAGCGATGCCTGAACCGCTGCCGGCGACAGCATGGAGAAAGTCAATAAGGCAAGAAAAAAGTGAATAGGCATATCAACGCACCTTTAAAATTTATCAAGTATTAATAAATATGGCTGATCAGATCGAGAGTTTTCACAAAACCGGGATTAATAGCCAGTATCTATCTGATATGACAGAACTGTAGGCGTAATCATTGAGCGGTGTATTGGCTGGCAGGTAAAATTATGAGGTACATCTATCTTCATCTATGCAATACTTCTACATTATCCGTCAAGTTATCATCGGCATTTATTATACAGAACCCAATTCTGCTTTTGTGGTTTTTGCATCATTGAATGAAATTGCGATTTTTTAATTTTTTAGTAGTTATTCGAGTGACATTTCCTGATTTTTTCGCAAACTTAAGCCATCATCATTTGAAATTCCCGCAATCTGTCGAACGAATAAGAAAGGTGTGCGTTATTTCATTCTGCTGCGGCTTAGCAGGTTTTCTGTTAACCGCGTGCGGCGGCAAAGCGCCGGCACAACCGGCTCCTCGTGTGGATCAACCGGTGCCGGTTACGGTCATTGCCATGCAACCGGTGAAAATGCCGGTCAGTCTGGAGACGATCGCACAAACCGAAGGCGCTAAGGAAATTGAAATCCGTCCGCGCGTGGGCGGTATTTTACTGAAGCGGTTGTATACCGAAGGCATGGCGGTGGAAGCCGGGCAGCCGCTGTTTCAGATTGATCCGGAGCCTTTTCAGAATGCCTTGGCGGAAGCGCGAGCGGTGCATAACGAACAGTATGTCCGTGTTCTGCGCGCCAAAAGCGATGAAGACCGGCAACGGCAGTTGCTAGCGGAGAATTTTGTCAGTCAACGCGCATACGATCTGGCGAAAGCCGATCTGGCAATTGCCGAGGCTGCATTGCAAGCGGCGAAAGTCCGCATGCAGCAGGCCGAACTCAATCTTTCCTATACTATCGTGAAAGCACCGGAAAAAGGAGTGACCGGCCGTTCGCAATTTTCCGAAGGCACCTTGGTGTCCGCCAATAGTAGTCTTCTGACGACATTGACGCAATTGTCCCCGATCTGGGTGCGCTTTAGTTTTTCGGATAATGAAGTTGCGCCGGTAGGCGGGCATTTGAGCGAAAAAAATGTGCACAGTGTGAAAATGATCCTGCCGGATGGATCGGAGTATCAGCAGGAGGGCAAAATCAATTTTGCCGCGAGTAAAATCGATCCGCTGCTGGGCACGCAACAACTGCGTGCAACATTTGATAACACCGAGCAGCGCATATTGCCCGGGAAATTTGTCCGTATCCGGATAACTGCCGGAAAACCGCGCACGGTGTTCATCGTGCCGCAGATCGCAGTGTTGACATCCGATATGGGCCGTTTTGTGTATGTGGTCAATGAACGGAATGAAGCGGTGCAACGTCCCGTGACCGTCGATAATTGGATCGGCAAGGATTGGATTATTCTGGACGGATTAAATGCCGGCGATCGCGTGGTGGTCGATAATCTCATCAAACTGATGCCTGGCAAGGTTGTCGAGCCGCGATTGCGTGACGATTCTCAGGCTGCGCAAGCAGGCACAGTTACCTATTAGTAGCAACCGTATTCATGGCCAGATTTTTTATCACCCGCCCGATTTTTGCATCGGTACTGTCGATCGTCATTGTGTTGGCCGGATTGGCCGCAGCGTTGCAACTGCCGATCGAGCAATATCCGAAAATAACACCGCCGACCGTCATCGTGACCGCGACGTTTCCAGGCGCGAATGCCGACACGATGATCAAAACCGTGGCCGCGCCAATCGAGGAAAAACTCAGCGCCATCGAAGGACTGCTGTACTTTAATTCCAGCGCGGATTCCAGCGGCCGTTTGACGATTACCATCACATTCGAAATCGGCACGGACATCGATCGCGCCACTTTCAATGTCAGTAATGAAATCAACACCGCTTTAGCGCGCCTGCCTGATGAAGTCAGGCGCTCGGGCATTACCGTGCAGAAGCGCTCCAACGATTTGCTGCTGGTTTTTGCGGTGACCTCGAAAGATCCCAATCACACCACGCTGTTTCTCAGTAATTTCATTACCAATAATCTCCTGGATGACCTAAGGCGTGCATCGGGTGTCGGCGAAGCGCGGATTTTCGGCGCGCAGGATTACTCCATGCGCGTCTGGCTGCGCCCCGACCGGATGGCGCAGCTGGGAATCACCACCACCGATATCGCCAATGCCATCCGGGCGCAGAATGCGCAACCGGCGGTCGGTAAGATCGGACAGGAACCCGCAATCGCCGATCAGCAACTGGTGTATACCGTGACTGCCAAAGGCCGGTTATTGGAACCAGAGGAATTTGAAAATATTATTCTGCGCTCAGACGGGCCGCGCGGCGTGTTGTATCTCAAGGATGTGGCGCGCATCGAACTGGGCGCGCAGGATTATGCCGCGCAAACTTTGCTGAACGGCGAGCCGGGTCTGGGGATCGGTATATTCTTGCGTACTGGCGCCAATGCGCTGGAAACGGCGGCTGCCGTCAAAGCCAAGATGAATGAGTTGCAGCACTATTTCCCCGAGGGGTTGCAATATTTTATTTCCTACGATACCAGCGTATTCGTCAAGGCGTCTATCTGGGAAGTGGTGAAAACCCTCGGTGAAGCTATGCTGCTGGTGGTGCTGGTGGTTTATATTTTTCTGCAAAGCTGGCGCGCGACGCTGATTCCGGTCATTGCGATACCGATTTCCCTGATCGGCACTTTTGCCGGATTGTGGTTGCTGGGGTATTCGATCAATACACTGACGCTGTTTGCGATGGTGTTGTCAATCGGGATCGTGGTCGACGACGCCATTGTGGTGCTGGAAAATATCGAACGGCTGATGACGCAGGAAAATCTATCGCCAGTGGATGCCGCCCTCAAGGCGATGCAGCAGGTATCGACGGCGGTGGTCGCCATGACGATGGTGCTGGCGGCGGTTTTTATTCCGGTCGCTTTTCTTGGCGGTATTGCCGGTGAGTTGTATCAGCAATTTGCCGTGACCGTGGCGGTTGCCGCCGTGATTTCCGGTGTTGTCGCACTCACGTTGACACCAACGCTGTGTTCGGTCTTGCTACGACCAGCGCATCAGCATTCGGCTTTTTTCAGCTGGTTTAACGATCATTTCGAACGTTTGCGCGGAGCGTATGTTGGCACGGTTGGCTTAAGTTTGCGCCATAGCGGGCGGAGTGCGTTGTTGTTTGTGGTGCTGATCGCGGGATTGATTGTGCTGTTGAAAAATATTCCGGATAGCTTTGTGCCGCCGGAAGACCAAGGTTATGTCATTGCAGCGGTCATTTTGCCCGACGGTGCCACACTGGCGCGAACGACTAAGACCGCGAACGACATCAGTACCGAGCTGGCTAAGGAATCCGCCGTGACTTTTCAGTTTGCGGTGAACGGACTGGATTTCATCGGCGGCGGCAACAAGACGAATGTATCGACGATGTTTGTGCGCTTGAAGGATTGGTCGCAACGCACCACGACGGCTGCCGACATTGTGAAAAAGCTATTTATGATCGGCGGACAGCAACCGGACGGCATGGCGATTGCGTTTAACCCACCGGCGATTCGCGGCTTGGGCAGTACCGGCGGTTTCGAATTGTATGTGCAAAGCCGCACCAATTCGGATACCGCGCAGTTGGCTGTGGTAGTCAATGAATTTATACAAGCATTGAAACAAGACCCAAGATTCGCCACGGTGAATACTTTTTTGCGCTCATCGGTGCCGCAGTATTTTGTCGAAGTCGATGAAGCCAAGGCGATAACGCAAGGTGTCGCCATTTCGGATATCTACGCCACGCTACAGAGCACCATGGGATCGTTTTACGTGAACGACTTCAACCGCTCGGGACGGACTTACCGGGTGCAATTGCAGGCGGAAGCGGCTTATCGCATGAAAGCGGAAGATCTCGGTAAAGTATATGTGCGCGCGGATTCCGGTGCGATGATTCCGTTGTCGGCGCTGAGCAAAGTCAAGTACATTGTCGGCGCGGAACAGTTGGAACGGTTTAACGGGCTGCTGGCGGCAAAAATAGTCGGCAGTGGCGCACATGGCGTCAGTTCCGGTGAGGCGATCGCACTGGTTGAGGAGATTGCCGCCAGAATGTTACCGGAAGGTTATCAGATTGCCTGGACCGGCACAGCATTCCAGGAAAAGAAGATGGGGTACGCGGCGATTTTCGCTTTCAGTCTGGCGGTAGTGATGGTTTTTCTGATTCTCGCGGCGCAATTCGAAACCTGGGCATTACCGCTGGCGGTCATCATGGCGATTCCGTTTGCGATGGTTGGCGCTTTGACGGCGATTTTGCTGCGCGATATGCCTAATGACATTTATTTTCAAATCGGCATGGTGACTTTGATCGGTTTGACGGCTAAAAACGCCATTTTATTGGTCGAGTTTGCCAGTCAAAGAATGAAGGAGGGCGTCAGTATCTATGAAGCGGCCATTCAATCGGCGCAACTGCGTTTCCGCCCGATCGTCATGACATCGATGGCTTTCATATTGGGCGTTGTGCCTTTGGTGATCGCGACCGGTGCCGGCTCGGCCGCACGGCAATCGATGGGAACCGGGGTTTTCGGTGGAATGATCATGGCGACTTGCGTGGCAACGATATTCGTACCGTTATTTTTTTCCTGGTTTGTGCGTTACCGGCATGCCAAGCCATCCGCAAAAATGCAAAAAGAAGAGCGGCCGTCGCTGTCTTATAAACCACTCAGAAGAACGCGGGATTAATCGACACGTTGTGCTGAATTTACGGGTATCTGCGAATGGATTGCTAATTCGGCTACAATCGCACCTATGAATTTAAGCAAAACGAAAATACTGCAGCCGATCCAAAAGAAACTGGGGAATACCAATATCATTCTGGTCGGCATGATGGGCGCTGGTAAGACAACCATCGGCAAAGCACTGGCCAGTTCCTTGAATAAGGAATTTGCCGATTCCGATCACGAGATTCAGGAGCGCACCGGGGTAAAAATTCCGGTAATTTTTGAAATCGAAGGGGAAGCGGGTTTTCGCAAGCGAGAAACGGAAACGCTACTTGAACTGACCAAGAAACGGAACATCATTTTGGCCACTGGCGGCGGTGCCGTTTTGCATCCCGGCAATCGCCAATTGTTGCGGCAGAATGGCATCGTGATTTATTTGCGCGCATCGGTCAACGATCTGTACCGGCGCACCCGGCACGATAAAAACCGGCCGTTGCTGCAAACGCAGAACTTGTATGCCCGGTTGAATGAACTGTATCTGCAGCGGGATGCGTTGTATCGTGAAACAGCCCATATCATCATCGATAGCGGAAAACAGGGTGTCCGTTTTTTAGTTCAGAAATTGATCAACAAATTATTATCTCTCGATCTCAACACCATTATGCAAGGCGGTCACGGAAACACTATGCAAACTATTACGGTCGATTTTACCCCTTCGTCAGAAAAGCGCAGCTATCCGATCCATATCGGTCACGGCATTTTACAGCGCGTCGACTTGATTGCAGCGCACTTGCCGCAGAAGCGTGTCGCTATTGTCAGTAACACCACGGTTGCGCCGCTTTATCTGGAAAAACTGCAAACGGCGCTGGACAAGCTGGGGATTCAATCTTTTCCGGTCATTCTTCCGGATGGCGAGGCGCATAAAAATTGGGAAACGCTGAATTTGATTTTTGATGCGCTGCTGAAAAATCACTGCGAACGGAATACCGCGTTGTTAGCGCTGGGCGGCGGTGTAGTCGGCGATCTGACCGGATTTGCTGCGGCGACTTATTTACGCGGCGTGCCGTTTATTCAGATACCGACGACCTTGCTGGCGCAAGTCGATTCCTCAGTCGGCGGCAAAACCGGCATCAATCATCCGCTGGGCAAAAACATGATCGGCGCCTTTTATCAACCGCGCTTGGTGCTGACCGATAGCGCGACGCTGGAGACTTTGCCGGACCGGGAATTGCGCGCTGGTCTTGCCGAGGTAATCAAGTACGGTCTGATTCGTGATCCCGCTTTTTTTGATTGGCTGGAACAAAATATGCATCGGCTGTTGGCGCGCGATCCTGTCACGATGAATGAAGCGATTCAGCGCAGTTGCGAGAACAAGGCGGAAATCGTGGCGGCGGATGAAAAAGAAAAGGGAATCCGCGCCTTGCTGAATCTGGGGCATACATTCGGTCATGCGATTGAAAACGGCATGGGGTACGGTACCTGGCTGCACGGCGAAGCGGTAGCGGCCGGAACCGTAATGGCAGCGGAATTGTCGCGGCGCATGAAATTGATTAGCGATGCCGATGTGCAACGGATCCGCAAGATTTTCATCCAGGCCGGATTACCGGTTGCCGCACCGAAAATGCCACCGGAAAAATACGTGCAATTGATGGCACTGGATAAAAAAGTGGAATCCGGAAAAATGCGCTTTATCGTGTTGAACCGGATCGGTGAAGCGGTGATGCGTGCGGATATTGCGCCTGCCGTATTGAATGAAACCATTCTAGCGTGTATGGCGGAATGAGTCAGCTGGTTGCCTATGCGGTATCCTCTAACAATTCCCGCGGGCGCGCGATTCATGAAGAACCGCCAGTAGGGCGTAGCGAATTTCAGCGCGATCGCGATCGCATCATCCATTCTGCCGCATTCCGCCGGTTGGAATATAAAACCCAGGTTTTTGTCAATCACGAAGGGGATTTATTCCGCACGCGTTTGACGCACAGTTTGGAAGTGGCGCAAATCGGACGTTCGATTGCAAGAAATCTGGGGTTGAACGAAGATTTGGTCGAAGCCATTACGCTGGCACACGATCTGGGACACACGCCTTTCGGCCACGCTGGTCAGGATGCATTGAATGAGTGCATGCGCGATTACGGCGGTTTCGAACATAATCTGCAATCCCTACGTGTCGTCGACGTGCTGGAAGAACGTTACGCGGCTTTTGACGGCTTGAATCTTTGCTATGAAACCCGCGAAGGAATAATGAAACATGTCACCAGAAAAAATATTCCGAAACTCGGCGCATTGGGTGAACGCTTTGTGCAGCATAAAAGACCGTCGCTGGAAGCGCAGCTGGCGAATTTTGCCGATGAAATCGCATACAACAATCACGATGTGGATGACGGTTTGCGCTCGGGATTGATCACGTTGCAACAGTTACAGGAAATATCGATTTTTTCCCGCCATCTGAAACAAGTGCAGGATCGGTATCCTCAGCTACCGGAACGTAGGATGGTGTATGAAACGGTGCGCAACATGATTAACACATTGGTTACTGATTTGATCCGGCAAAGTACCAGCAATATCCAAGATGCCGCGGTGGAAAATCTCTCGGATGTGCATGCAGCGCCGCCGTTGATCGGATTTAGCCAGCAAATAAAAAAGGAACAGCAGGAACTGAAGAAATTTTTATTTGATAATCTGTACCGGCATTTCCGCGTCGTACGCATGAGCAACAAAGCGCGCCACACCATAGAACGGTTATTTGCGGCTTTTAGCGCAGAGGTGCAGTTGCTGCCGGTTAAGTATCAGAAAAAGTTCGAACACGAAGGGCATCAGGCGATCGCGGATTATATTGCCGGCATGACGGATCGGTATGCAATTAAGGAATATCAACGCTTATTTACTATTGCAGAAGGCTAACCATGAAGTGGTGGGTGACCGGGAAGAACGGAATGATGAGCCAGATGCTCAATCAGCAGTTATCCAACCTGACGCGGATAGCGAAGTATGTTCGATTAGGAAGGCAGGCAAACCGGTATTTGGCTATAAGCAGCATACGGTGGTAGATAGCAACGGGTTAGTCATGGCAGCAACCACCACCGCAGCCAATTGCCATGACAGCAAACCATTACTGAGTTCTCGACAAAAGCCAATCTCCAGTCGGAATCCGTGTTCATACCGACAAGGCGTATAGCAGTCAGAAACATCGCGCTGCTCTGAAATCACGCGGCATTAAAAACGGCTCAAGATTAAGGCCGTGAAGAACAATCCATTGATGCGACGGCAGTTGCAGCCGCAATAACCTGATCGCGAAATCCCGTTATGTTGTAGAGCGCACCTTCGGCAGCCAAGCACGGTGGTTTAATGTCAAAATCCTGCGTTACCGCGGTCTGGCCAAAGCGCATGCTTGGCACATTCCAGACAACAGCCTCTTTGGAGTGATTTCGACTTATTTACTGCAGAGTAACTTAAAAATTCCCAACGACGAGCAAATAAACCGGGAGTTGCAGCGAAATAGAAAATCTTCGTGATTTTG
The DNA here is from genome assembly GCA_018240285.1 of Pseudomonadota bacterium. Lineage (GTDB taxonomy): Bacteria > Pseudomonadota > Gammaproteobacteria > Burkholderiales > Nitrosomonadaceae > Nitrosomonas. Next base: position 44,122 of record JAFEGA010000029.1, read on the forward strand.
CAAAGATCTCAGCAAGTTTAATTGGTTTTTGCGGCATCTTTGTTTTCTTGGTAGCGGGAATATCAGAAGCGTGCGAAAAATATCGGCTATTTCAAAGCTTCTCTAATGCCGAGTAAAGGAAATCAGTGCATAAGATTTGCTGAATTTTATAAAGAAAAATCCGTAATTCAAAAATGGTTGCAATTCATCGAATTTTTCAATTAACCCTATTAATTATTTTCAAGGAATACTGAGATGTCATTAAAAAATTCAATTAAAGAATTTAAGGTGTATTTAGGCGATAAAGAATCGTTGCTGGATAGGGATTACAAACGAGTTGCCGAGATGATTCAATTGCATTGGGGATACAAGGAGTTTTACCAATTTATCCAGAAACTGCTTGTTGTTGAGAAAGATCAGAACAGGCAGGGATTTCCTCTAGAAGTGCTGAAAGAGATCTATATGCTGCAAGAAATACATGAAAAAGTCTTTCCAGGCCTGAAAAATCTGATCGACGGCAGAGCAGCCTAAGCACAATCGCATTGAACGGGGAGTTGATCCCCGTTAATTCCAACCAGCTCCAACATGCCACAAAGAATAGCAACACAAATTGTAATTGTGCAGCTATTCGTGAATTTCTACTTGGGTTCTCGCGCTAACCCAATCAAACAATTCCAATAAATCGCTGTTACGCATGCGGATACACCCGATTGATCCGGGTTTGCCCATTTCCACGCTATCCGGTGTGCCGTGAATGTAAATATAGCGGCGCATGGTGTCGACCGAGCCGAAACGGTTGAAGCCCGGTTCGCAACCGCATAGCCACAAGATGCGCGTCAAAATCCAATCCCGCTTGGGGAATTGTTGCGCCAGTTCTGGCGTATAAATCTCACCGGTAGGGCGGCGTTTGATAAAAACCGTATTGACCGGCCGACCGGCGCCGATCTTGGCGCGGATGATGTGTTTGCCAAGCGGTGTGCAAAAGCTGCCGTTCTCCTGGCCGGTACCGTTTTTTGCCGAGGAAATCCGGTATTGCCGGATGATTTTTCCGTGATCATCCAGCAAATCCAGTTGCTGGGTCGCGATGGTAATGTCAATTTTCATAGTTACCCCGTTCGGTTGCTTTGCGTCTTTGTGCAAAAAACTGTTTCAATAGCGCACTGGCTTCCGGTGCCATGATGCCAGCGGTTACCTGCAAATGATGGTTTAGCCGCGTTTCCGCTGGGAGATCGATAACACTGCCGCATGTGCCGGTTTTCGGGTCGGCTGCCGCATACACCAAGTGCCGAATGCGCGCGTGGAAAATCGCGCCGATGCACATCGCGCACGGTTCCAACGTCACATACAATGTGCAGCCGAGTAAACGGTAATTGCCCAGATGACTGCCGGCAGCGCGCATTGCCATGATTTCGGCATGCGCGGTGGGATCAGCGGCGGAAATCGGGCGGTTATAGCCATACCCGATGATAGCGTCGTTTTGCACCACTACAGCGCCGACCGGTACCTCGCCTTGATCTTGTGCCTGTTGCGCCAATTCCAGCGCAGTTTGCATAAAATAATAATCGCGCTCCGTAGCGGTAGGCATTACGGATTCGTGCTGCAAAATCGGTATTTTATGATCCATTCTGATGACAGTTTTTATGCTACATTGCGCGTTCGTTTTGACCGGTCGCGTTGTTTTCCGGTTGCTTCCCATTAACACTATGCTTTCTCATTTTTCTTGCATCCATGATCACTCAAGCGCAATCGCAACTCCATACCATCCGTGATCTGCTACGTTTTGCCGTCAGCCAGTTTAACAAAGCCGGTTTGCATTTCGGTCATGGTTCCGCCACGGCGTACGATGAAGCGGCGTATCTTATTCTGAAAACGCTCTACTTGCCACTGGATCAACTGGATCCTTTCCTGGATGCGCGCGTAACCGAAGCCGAATGTAAACAAGTGCTGGAAATTATCGAACGCCGGGTCAAAGACCGCATTCCCGCAGCGTATCTGATGCACGAAGCCTGGCTCGGCGAGTTCAGTTTCTATGTCGACGAACGCGTCATCATTCCGCGCTCGTTTATTGCCGAATTGCTGCAAACGCAATTATCGCCTTGGATCATGGATCCCGATCGCATCACAACCGTGCTCGATCTTTGCACCGGCTCCGGCTGTCTGGCCATTTTGCTGGCGCACGCTTTTGAGAACGCATACATCGACGCCGCCGACATTTCTCCGCAGGCGCTCGCTGTGGCGCATAAGAACGTGCAGGATTACGGACTGCAAGAGCGCATCGGCCTGATCGAGTCCGATCTGTTTTCAGCCTTGCAAGGGAAACGCTACGACCTGATCATCAGCAACCCGCCGTATGTGAATGCCGAATCGATGGCGCAACTGCCGCAGGAATACCGCCATGAACCGGACAATGCACTGGCGAGCGGCGAAGACGGTCTGGATGCAACCCGGCAAATCCTGCGGCAAGCAGCACGGCATTTGACCGATGACGGTATCTTAGTGGTTGAAATCGGCCACAACCGTGATGCGCTGGAACAAGCGTTTCCGCGATTACCGTTCACCTGGCTGGAAACCAGTGCGGGAGATGGGTTTGTTTTTCTGCTGCAAAAAGACCAGTTGCAGAATTGTTAGCCTGTCGAAATCGGTATATTTTCTACTCAAACATACTCAATTAATCTCTGTGGGTTCAATTCCCCGCCCCTTGGGGCGAAAGCTGGTTGAGAACCAGCAGATTGAGGAGCGCAGTTAATACCCCGCTGCTTGCGGCGGGGTGCTTTATTCCTAGCGTTTGATTTTTCTAAGATCACCTGCTGAGAAATCATTGCTATTTGTTTCGTAAGTGCTTCTCAATGATTTACGATCAAGAGTCATCGCACCGGTATTTCTGTACCGTGTTTCAAAAGTCCACATTACTCTTTCTTTATTGAGATGATCGGCGGGTTAGATCGATAAAAATCCTTTTAATTGGCCCTCAACAAAAGAATATTTTTGCCGTAACTGAAATCAATCGTGCTGTCAGAGTACACCTACCGGCTATCAGAGTACACCTACCAATCAAGGAGATTTACAAAAAATGTCAGCTTTACCATCTATTAAAGCACAGGCCTTATCAGAAGGCGATCAACAACATTTGATCAAGGCTTATAAGGCGATTGAGCAAAGTCAGGCCGTCATCGAATTTGATCTCGATGGCACCATACTCACTGCCAACACTAATTTCCTTACATTGTTCGGCTATACACTGGAAGATTTGGTGGGTAAACCTCATAGCCAGCTTTGTCCTCCCGGTGCTGCCGATAGCGAAGAATATAAGAACTTATGGGAGGATTTGCGTGCGGGAAAATATACCAGCGGCGATTTCCGCCGCGTTGCGGCCGATGGGCATGATATATACATTTGCGCCAGTTATATCCCCGTGCTGGATAGCAGTGATAAGCCGTGCAAGGTCGTTAAAGTAGCCAGTGATATTACGGCGAGGAAAACCAAATCGCTCGAAGATGATGGGAAAATCGAAGCTATCAATCAAACACAAGCGGTTATCGAGTTTGATCTCAATGGCTTTGTGCTGGCAGCCAACGAAAGATTCCTGAAGGCGCTGGACTATACGCTGCAAGAAGTGGTGGGTAAGCACCATCGTATATTTTGCAGTGAAGCTTATGTGCAAAGCCCGGATTACCAAGCTTTCTGGGAAGATTTGCGTGCCGGTAAACATAAGCACGGTGAATTCATGCGGTTAAACCGGCAAGGCCGGCCGGTATGGTTGCAGGCGACTTATACACCGATCCTGGATGCGGATGGCAAACCCTACAAAATCATCAAGTTTGCAAGCGACATTACCGGTGCGAAACTGGTAGCCTTGTCTAATGAAGGCAAAGTTGCTGCAATATCGCGTTCCCAAGGTGTCATTGAATTCGATCTGGCTGGTAATGTACTGGATGCAAATGAAAACTTCCTCAAACTGATGGGTTATACGCTGAAAGAAATTAAGGGACAGCATCACCGCATTTTTGTCGACAAGGATGAAGCGGCCAGTGGCGCTTACCGTGCTTTCTGGCAGAAGCTCGGCGAGGGTGAGTTTTATTCGGGTGAGTATTTACGCTTAGGTAAGAATGGCAAGCGGATATGGATTCAGGCCACGTATAACCCGATTCTTGATCTGCACGGTCAGCCCGTGCGGGTAGTGAAGTATTGCAGTGATATCACCGAATCGAAACTGCATGCTATGGAGATGACTGCGCGAATGGACGCTGTATCGAACAGCAGTTGTATTTTGGAATTATCTGCCGATGGTCATATTCTCAATGCTAATGAGAAGATGCAGAATGCGCTTGGTTACGGACTTGAAGACCTCGTGGGTAAATCTGAAAGCCATATTCAATTTGAAGAAGATATTCGCAGTAGTGTGAGTACTGATGTTTGGCGTTCCATGCGTGAAGGGCAGGCAAGAAATATTGAAGTCAGGCGCAAGGGTACAGGCGGAACTGAGCGGTGGTTTCTGGCTAATTTCAGTCCGGTTATGGGGCTGGACGGGCTGCTGGCAAAGGTGATGATGCTGGCTGATGATATTACAGAGGCCAAACTGAACCGGCTGGATGCTGAAGGTAAAATGAGCGCTATTGATCGCTCGCAGGCGGTTATCGAATTTGATATGAGCGGTAAAGTGCTGATGGCGAATGATAACTTTCTTAAACTGACCGGCTACACTTTGGATGACATCAAGGGCCGGCATCATCGCATGTTTGTCGATCCGGAAGAGACTGCAAATACAAAATATCAAGCGTTCTGGGAACGACTGGCACGAGGCGAATTTGAATCGGGCGAATACAAGCGGATCGGTAAAAATAACCGCGAAATCTGGATTCAAGCCACCTATAACCCGATTCTCGATCCCCAGGGAAATCCAGCCAGAGTCGTGAAGTTTGCTTCCGATATCACTGCCGCAAAACTGCATACCTCGGAGTTTGAAGCGAAAGTATCGGCAATCGACCGCGGACAAGCGGTTATCGAATTCGATCTGAATGGTCATGTGCTCAATGCCAATCGCAATTTCCTGACCGCAATGGGTTATACATTGCGTGAAATACAAAATCAGCACCACAGCATTTTTTGCACCGGTGAATATACCCAGAGCAAGGAATACCGCGATTTCTGGCTGCGGTTGAGTGAAGGTGAATTCATGAGCGGGCGTTTTCATCGTATCGGTAAATTCGGCCGCGATGTTTGGATACAAGCGACCTATAACCCAATTTTCGATCTCAACGGAAAAGTGATGAAAGTCGTGAAATATGCGCACGATGTCACGAACGAAGTGAAGTTGGAGAAACGCATTGCAGCAGGTGCTGCGGAAATGAATATCCGGGTGCGCAAACTGGTCGAAAGTGTCGAAGCAATCGCTGCTAATTCAGGTATGGCTGCAGATCTGGCCCAAGATTCTTCCACGGCAGCGCAATCCGGCTTCGATGCACTGCAAAAATCGATTGCTGCAATCACAGCAATTCAGACCAGTTCCGCGCGTGTATCGGAAATCGTGAGTGTTATCGGGGATATCGCCAATCAAACCAATTTGCTCGCATTCAATGCGGCCATCGAAGCAGCGCGTGCCGGCGAGCATGGCGTCGGTTTTTCGGTGGTAGCCGATGAAGTGCGAAAACTGGCGGAACGCAGTTCGGTCGCGGCACGCGAAATCACTAAATTGATTGACGAATCGACGCAGCATGTCGAGAAAGGGGCGGAAGTTAGCCGGGAAGCGTCGCGCAGTTTTGAAGGCATTATGTCCGGTGTCGCTCGAACCAGTAAGAGTGTGGCGGAAATTGCCGAATCGGCGGAAAGTCAAAGCACGATGGCTAAAGAAGTCAGCCAGCTGATTGAACAAATCGCCAACAGCAAAGCAGAATAAAACGGCGATGATGAACTTGACTACAACACAAGCGGGATATGGCGGATTCCGCCTCGCCGGTATGGATCTCGCCTTGCCGATGGAAACTTTGCGCGAAGTGACTCCCTGCGGTGCGTTGGCGAAATTGCCATGCGCCGCACCGTACGTGATCGGCGGTATTGATTTACGCGGCGTCATGGTGCCGGTTATTGATCTGCGCATCGTACTGGATCTGGCCATTACGGATATTTCGTTTCCCAATGTCATTATCATGGCGCATGAGAACAAACTTCTGGGCTTGCTCGCGGAAACAGTAACCGGGATATTTAGCGGTGACGAAAAAAATACCAACCGTGTCAGCTTTGCTGCGGCTGATCTTCCGGTGTACTGCGGTTGTATCCGGCGTGACGATGACGGTGTGCTGGTTAATTTATTGTCTCCGGCGGCACTGATCATGTTAAAAGATGTTCCCGTGACTGAAGATCCCGAATCGAGGCGCTTGCTTAGTGCTGCCAGTGCAGAAGAGGCAGCTCAAGACGGCAAAGTGTGTCCTATGCTGTTGATGCGCTGCGGTTCAATCGCGTTCGCTATCGACGCGATGGCAGTTCATACGACGATTTCGGACTTTACGATCGAGCACTCGGCGATAGCAATGGGCGATTGCCGGGGAGTTATCGATTACAACGGCAACAATGTGCCCGTGCTCGATTTGATGAATCTCTGCGGACTCGGCAAATTGGATTTGACCATGCATTTGCAAGCTTTTTTAATTCTCTTGCCGCAAGGAATGGTTGCACTGCTTATAGACAAAGTCATTGATGTTGTACGCATTCACACGAGTGAAATCATCGCGATGCCGGCTTACACAGTACCAAGACCTTCTTTGTTCTGCGGTGTTTTACCGGATACTGCCGCGCAGCGTAAATTGGAGATGGCATCGCAGTATTTCGTATTGGATGAAGCAGCGCTTAAAACCGATGCACAAGTGGTGAGTCTCGCCAATGTCAATACAACTGGTCAGTCTGCGGTAAACCGGCATTCTGCGCAAAAAAGCGCAGCGGTCAGCGGTCAACCGGAAAAACGGCGCAATATGATCACCTATCAACTGAGCGGTGAAACTGCTTCACCCTTCGAGCAAATAAAAGAAATTTTGCCGTTTACCGACGATATCCCTATTTTCGACCAAGGCGGGCCCATGTTGGGAATGACCGTAGTACGCGGATGCAGCATCCCGGTGGTTTGCTTGAGCCGGTTGGTGACCGGAAAGTCTATGCGAAGAACCGCTGCAACCAGCGTCTTGGTTGTGGAAGTCGATAACGAGGCGATGGGTTTCGCAATTCCTGCGCTCGAATCGATTGAACCGGCGCAATGGGAACCTGAGTTGCCTCAACTGGGCGGATCCGGGCGGAATAGTCTGATGCTGGCGATACATTCCAACAAGCTGGCGCAAATCGGAGCGAATGATTCTATCCGTATGCTACCGGTTTTAGATCTGGAAAAAATCGCCAGAGCCTTTCGGACAAAGCGATTGATCCCGGCTTAAAGAAAGTTAATGGAGAATGACGGTCAGCTCAAAGAATTACGCGGAATCTGTGCATGGTGGAGTCAATCGAGCATTTCCTAGATTTCAAAACTCAAGCCGGTAATCAATAACCGACCGATTGCGGTCCGTTTATTACACAAGTTCTCGTGATACGCCCGCAATCGAAATCACCCATGAAAATAAGAAAGATCGGTGACAAAAGCCGATCTATTCAATCAAACGCAACAGCCGCCGTGTTTCTTTCTCGTCCAATTCCAGCCACTGCCCGCGTTTGATTCGCGGTGGCAGGTTGAGCGGGCCGAAGCGCACGCGCATCAGGCGGCTGACGGTGATGCCGATCGCTTCGAACATGCGCCGCACTTCGCGGTTTTTGCCTTCTTTCAGGATGATGCGGTACCAGTGATTCGCGCCTTCGCCACCCTGGTCGGCGAGATAGGTAAACGCCGCCTGGCCGTCTTCAAGTTGAACGCCGGTGGTGAGCTGCTTCATTTGTTCTTCGCTGAGTTCGCCGAGTATGCGCACGGCGTATTCGCGTTCCATTTCAAAGCGCGGGTGCATCAAGCGGTTGGCCAATGTGCCATCGTTGGTGAAGATCAGCAGCCCGCTGGTATTGAAGTCTAGCCGCCCGATGGCGATCCATTTGGACGAGCGCAGATGCGGCAGCTTGTCGAAAACGGAAGGGCGGCCTTCCGGATCGTGCCGGCTGACGATTTCACCTTCCGGTTTGTGATACAGCAACACTTTGGGCAATTCCTCTTCATGCACGCGGATCACACGCCGTCCGACGCGAATGACATCGCCCGGACCGGCGCGGTCACCGAGCACGGCGGTTTTGCCGTTGATGCTGACTTCACCGCTGGCGATCAGTGTTTCCATTTCGCGCCGCGAACCCAATCCCCTGTGCGCCAGCAGCTTTTGCAGTTTGAAAGTGGCCGATGGCGGTGCAGGTGGGGTGACGGGTGTGGTTTTTGCCGCATCGCGCTGAGCGGCAGGCGCTTTTTTCTTTGCCGGTCTGATCGGCCTGTTTACTTTCATGACTATTTAACCTTGGGAATTTCTGACTGGAAAATGACGGCTTGGCGAGCCGTGAGATGCGGAATTTTAAACCATCCGCTGCTCGGACATGAATTTATCTATCGATAATCGGGCCGGGCACGGCATTACGGATATATATTAGCGCACGCGGGCGGTATCTCCCTTGTCAGAAGGCCAAATTATCGGCTGCCAGACCGGTGCCGTCGTTATGCGTCACGATACTGAGCACCTGCAGATCGGCCGCAGTGATGGTGTCGTCACCGCCCGATCCGGCGGTATACAGTACCAGCGCGGTCTGAGTCGTTGAGAAATTCATGATGAACAGGTGTTCTTCACCCGTGGCGATGCCGGAAAAATCGATTTCTTCTCCCAGCTCGGTTACAAGATTCGCCAACCCGGGCGTCGTGAAAGCGGATAGCGCAATCTCGATTTCGCTGTCGGACAACACGGTTGCTTCCTGATTGGCGCCACCAACAATGGCCTGATTTCCCAGATCGATGCCGTCACTGGCCGAGTAATCTAAAGTGCCGTCGATATCATCGTCGAGCGTTGTTTTTAATGCACCGCTGATTTGAATCAAGTCGTCGGTGGCATCGTTGGCGTTGGCATCGAATTGCGTGATGGTGTCCGCTCCGCTGCTCCCGCCTGCTGCGGCGCCATCCGAGGTTGCGCTATAGATGATGGTTTGGCGGGTATTGTCGTTGGCACTGCTGCCCAGAGTGATCGTATCCGCACCGGCATTGCCCGTGATGCTGTCACTGCCCGCGCCGCTGGTGATGCTGTCATTGCCCGCGCCGCCGATGAGCGTATCGCTGCCGGTACCGCCGGAAAGGGCGTCACCACCGGCACCGCCGGTGATGCTGTCGTTACCGGTGCCGCCGGTGATCGTGAAGGTGCCGTCGGTTTCCGCGCTGCCAATGAATGTCAGCACACCGGAGTTGGCGGCATTCGATAGCGTTAATGTGGCGCTCGCGGCGACTAAGGTATCTTTGGTGGTAATGGAAACATCGGTATTGGTATTGCTCAGTGTGATGGTTTCGATATTTTTGACGGCATCAAAGTCATTCTCGGCAGTCAATGCGGTATTGCCTGTCAGTGCGATAGTATCGGAGCCCGATCCACCGTCAACAGTATCCGCGCTGGTTAAACCGCTGAAGGCGGCAAACGAAAAAATATCGTTGCCGGATCCGCAGGTCAATGTATCGTGTCCCAAGCCCGCGGTGATGTTGTTGCTTCCAGATCCGCCGTCTATCGTGTCATTGCCCGAGCCGCCTTTGATGGTATCGGCTGCGCCCCCGCCGGTGATATTGAACGTGCCATCCGTTTCCGCGCTGCCGTCAAACGTCAATGCACCGGTCGTCAGCGTCGTTGCTAGCAGTGTCAGCGTGGCACCGGCGGCAACCAGCGCATCCTTGGAAGTGATTGAAACTGACGTGGTGGTATTGGCAACGGTGATTACTTCGATATTACTGACATTATCAAAGTTAGTTGCAGCGACCGCCGTGGTGCCGGTCAAGGCGACGGTATCGACGCCGCTGCCGCCGTCCACGGTGTCCGCAGTGGTGAGGCCGGTACCGGCGGCAAACGTGATGGTATCGTCACCGCCGCCACCGGCAATGCTATCCGTGCCGGTGCCACACGTGATGCTATCGGCGTCACTGCCGCCCGTAATGGTGTCATTGCAAGCGCCGCTGCTGGTGATATTGAATGCGCCATCGGATTCCGCCGCGCCGTTAAAAGTGAAGCCACCGGTAGTCGAGGTGGATAACGTTAATGTAGCGCCCGCGGCGACCAAAGTATCCTTAGCCGTGATCGTGACAACCGTGGTGGTGTTGGCGAGTGTAATGGTTTCGATGTTGCTGACGTGATCGAAGTCGGTTGACGCCGTGAAAGCGGTATTGCCGGTCAACGCGACCGTGTCCGTTCCGCTGCCGCCGTCTATCGTATCGCCGCTGGTTAAACCGGAAACCGCAGCCAGTGTGAAAGTATCATTGCCCGATTCTCCAGCCAGATTGTCATTGCCCAAACCGGCGATGATGCTATCGTTTCCGTTGCCGCCGGTAAGGGTGTCGTTTCCCGAACCGCCGGTAATCGTGTCGTTACCGGTGCCGCCCGTGATATTGAACGTGCCGTTGGTTTCCGCTGCGCCGTTAAATGTCAGTACACCGGCATTGGCGGCATTCGATAACGTCAAGGTTGCGCCTGCCGCGACCAGGTTATTCACCGTGGTAATGGTGACTGCGGTATTTACCATGTCAGGCAGCGTAATGGCTTCGATATTACTGACATTATTGAACTGAGCGGCAGTAACCGCCGTGGTGCCGGTCAGTGTGACCGTGTCGGTTCCTGTGCCGCCGTTTACTGTGTCGGTCGTCAAACCGGTGCCGGCAACAAAAGTGAACGTATCGTCACCGGCGCCGCCGGTAATGTTGTCGACGCCCGTACCACCGGTAATTTTGAAGCTGCCGTTGGTTTCCGCGCTGCCGTTAAAGGTCAAGATGCCGGAATTGGCGGCATTCGATAGTGTTAAGGCTGCGCCCGCCGCCACTAAGGTATCTTGCGTGGTGATGGCGACAGCCGTGCTGGTGTTGGCCAATGTGATGGTTTCGATGTTTTTAACGCTGTTGAAATTGGTGGCCGCCACCACCGTATTGCCGGTTAGCGCCACCGTGTCCGTTCCGGCGCCGCCATCCACTGTATCCGCGCTGGTGAGACCGGTGCCTGCGGCAAATGTAAATGTATCGTCGCCCGCGCCGGTCGTGAGGCTGCTGGTTCCCGTACCTGCGGTGATGTTGAAGTTGCCGGTTGTGCCCGCGATTGCGCCGGTTAACGTCGAGCCGGTAAATCCCGTAACCGTTACGGTATCGCCATCGGCAACACCCGTGACCGCGAGATTGGACGCGCCTGCCGCGATAGCAATGCCGTCGTCAACCGTATTGTCGGCTACGGCAACACTAATCGTGCCGCTGGTTGGATTTGAAACCGTCAGATTGCCGGTTAAATTCGTAATATTGACAGTGCCTGCCGCGCCGCCGCCCGAAGTAATCGTCAGTGCAGTATTGTTGGGCAGGGCAGCGGCATCGATGCTCACGGTATCGGATGCCGCACCGGCGGCTACATTCACGGATGCGGCGGCTGATCCCGTGGCGATGCTGATGCCGTTATCGCCTGCATTGGCTGTCGTTACCGTCAGCGTTCCGCTCAAATTCGCCGCAGCAATATCGCCGACCAAGTTATTCACCACCAATGCCGAGGCGCTGGCCGCTGCCAACGTCAACGCGGTATTTTGCGCCAGTGCCGCAGCATTGACGGTCACGGTATCGCTGGCATTATTTGCAATCAGGTTCAGCGCGGCGGAACCGGTGGTGACGGTGCGCGCGTTGGTGGTGTCGTCGCCCAATTCATAAGTTTCGATATTGGCCAAGATCGTTACCGCACCATCGCTGGCAATGGTGACTTTTTCACTGCCTGGAGCCGTGATGGTGCCGGTGAAGCTTTGATTTTGTGACGCGGTGAGTGTGACCGCTGCGCCCGAGGCTAAAGTCAGCGCTTCGACATTGGTGATCGTGGCGCTAGTGATATTGGCGCCTGTTGCCAAGCTGAGGATGTCGTCCACTGTAGCGTCGCCGGAAATCGTACCGGTATAGATCAATGCACCAAGGTTAAACGTAATGGCATCGGATGCCGAATTCGCCGTAACACTGGTAGCGGCGCTGGTAACGGTTATTGCGCGCGTATCGGTGGAATCGTCCGCGATCACATAATTTTCTACATTTGCCAGCGTCGTAATAGCGCCATCTCCCGCGATGGTGATTTTTTCACCGTTAGCACCCGTACCCGGTGCTGTGATAGTGCCAGTGAAGAGTTGATTTTGCGAAGCGGACATCGTGACATCATGCGTTCCCGTTACACCCGTCGCATCAAAGGATAGATTGGGGAAGTTAAGCACAATGGCGGCGGCGATACTGGAGCCATCCTGCACGCTCAGCGTATTGTCACCGGCGCTGCCATCCAATATGACTGCCGTCATTACCAGCGGTGTCCACGCCGCTGCTGTCGAAATGGACAGCACGTCATTGGCTGTCGTGCCGGAAAATGGCGTGGCATTGGTCGGCAAGTAGGAAAAAACAGTCGCCGGAGATGAAGAACCGCCACCGCCGCCGCCGCTCGTTGGGGGTGGTGGAAGCGGATCTGATAATCCATCGCCGTCCACATCGCCAACGGCAGGACCGGCGGCTGCGATTGCAGTGGTTAAAGCCGATCCCGTTGTGCTGGTTACGGTATCCCGCACGTTACCCGCCGCCGCACCGGATTCCATTGCCGTTTCGATATTGTTAGCAACAATTTGCACGGCTGCGATATTGGCGAGTACGGTTGATTTATCCGTGCTGCTTGTGGCTGCATCGACGATAGCCTGGTTTAAATTGGCGATCGCTTGCGATGCGTCGGCCAATAACGCGCCGATTTTGAGCAATACGGTATGATCGGTGCTGGCGCTCAATGCGGCATCCTGAATGAGCCGGGAAATAACGCTGTTGTCTGCCAAATCCACAGCGCTTGTTTGACTGGCAAGCGAAGCGGCCAAGGTTTCGTATGCGAGATCAATAGCGGCGGCCTCACCCGCTACAACACCCGCGCCATTCAATAAAGCCGCTATTTGCTTGACGAGCAATCCGATTTGTGTTGCTGCGACATGCGCCGCTAAAGCGCTGCCGGTTGCGGTTGTGTTGGTGTCTGTGCGGATGGTTTCTTGAATCGGGTCGAAGTGAAGCAGATCGATATCCTTATCCAGACCCAAGGATGACAATATATGTGCGTTTGCTTCAGCGGTACCGCCATCGTTTTGCGCTATTTTATCGATCAACGTTGTCAGCGGATTGATCACAGTTGAACCGGGCGGTGCTGTCATCGAACCCGCAAAAGGTTTGCCGGTGGCGATATCGATTCCCCCGGATGCGATTAAATGACCAAATCCGGCTGTACCCGGCAGTAAGAAATTGCCTGTGGCGTCCGTTATCGCGCTGGATTCTCCGGGATTGAGCACGCCATCGGCGTTCAAATCGGCCAATACCAACGCGCCTTTTACATACCCATCGATGACTTTTCCGCCGATGCCTGTGGTCAACAGCGCTTTAGCTGATGAAACACTGGCGCCGTCTTGATTGACTTGGGCGATTACTTGCTGCAAAACTGCCAAACTGGTGGCTTGCCCGCCTCGCTCGATGGAGTAAAAAGAAGCGACTTCAACCTTATTATTGAATTGCGCTGCTGCCGCACCCCACTGGCTATCGGCTTTGCCCACCGATGCCAGCGCCGTTGCCGCCCAGTGTATGACCGCTCCGCGGCTTTCGCCCGCATTTAGCATGTCTTCTATTGCAGCAATGGCCCATGCCTTATTTTCTGCACTGACCAGGGAGTTAACGGTATTTTCTACGAATTGGCTGGCAAACTCATGATTAGAGAGTGTGTCTGAATAGAGCGACTGTTTAAATATTTCAGTCTGCGCAAGCACGCTGGCCAGATCCTCAACGGAACCGGCGGTGTTATCAATAAAAGCGATAAATTCGCTTAAATAACGTGCCCCCGGCGCTGCTCTGAACATCGCGACAACTGTCTGTATTACTTCCAGTTGTTTGCCATTCATCAGTACCCCTCTAATTTATTCAGATCGCATGCGCAGCGACCGCGCTTTTAAACTGATTCTACTGAATAAATGGATAACAAATTGTTACATATAGGGAAAGTTATTGCCCTATATAGTAAGAAAATTACCTTAGAAGGGTAATTTTATTCCCGGCGGTAATCCCATTCCACTGGTCAATGCCGACATTTTTTCCTGCGTGGTCGTTTCGACTTTGCGCACGGCATCGTTGAAAGCCGCGGCGACCAGATCTTCGAGCATTTCTTTGTCGTCACCGATCAGGCTGCTATCGATGTTGACGCGTTTGACGTCATGGCGGCACGTCATGATCACCTTCACCATACCGGCACCGGATTGGCCTTCGACTTCGATACTGGCCAGATTTTCCTGCATTTTGCGCATGTTTTCCTGCATCATCTGCGCTTGCTTCATCATGTTTCCCAGATTGCCTCTCATCATTGTTTTCTCCTTTATTTTTCTATGGGTTTAATGGTCGATGTAAGTAACTTTGCGTCGAACTGCTCAATCAGTTCTTGCACCACCGGATCCGTTTCAATCGCTGCAATGGCTTGTACCTGTTTTTCTTCTTCTTCGCGTTGCTGCAACGCCACCGGGGTGAGTCCGGTGATGCTGCCGATGGAAAAATTCAGTGTGACAGGTTTGCCGAAATAGGTATCCAGCGCCGCCTGAATTTTATCCTGATATTTCTTTTCTAGCAGGTGCTTATGCACATCCGGCACGCATAATTCGATTTTTTCTCCGGATATGACCTTGGCCTCGCTGTGTTGCGCCAGCATTTTCGCCATGCCGGTCAGTTTCAATTGTTGACTCAGTTGCGGCCAATCAAGGGCGGGTGAGGGCGTCGCGGCAGGAGCGCTGGACTGCGCTACCGCTGTTTGCGGTTGAGTTTCCACTTTAGTGGATGACGTGCCACTGGCTGATGTTACTTGCGGCGGTTGCCGGTTTGCCGCCAGATCGTCCGGCATAAACGTCAGCATGCGCAACAAAGTCATGGTGAAACCGGCGTATTCATCAGGCGCCAGGCTCAGATCGCTGCGTCCGTGCAATGCGATTTGATAAAACAGTTGCACGTCATCGGATGGTAAGGTCTGCGCCAGCGCGAAAATACGCGCGTATTCCGGCGTATCCTCGCTGATCGCTTGCGGTACCGTTTGTGCCAGCGCGATGCGATGCAGCAAAGCAGCCAGTTCCTGTAATGCGGCATCGAACGAAAGACACTGCGCCTCCATTTCATCCGCCAACACCATGAGCTGCTCGCCATTTTTCTGCGCCAGCGCTTCGAGCAGATCGAATAAATAACTCTGATCGATGATGCCGAGCATGCCGCGCACGCCGGTTTCCTCGATGTTACCTTCGCCGAAGGCGATAGCCTGATCCAGCAGGCTGAGTGCATCGCGCATGCTGCCTTGCGCGGCGCGAGCGATTAACTGCAGCGATACCGCATCGCTCGGAATATTTTCCTGCGCCAGGATGTTTTTCAGGTGTCCGGCGATTTGCGATTGCGGAATTTGTTTCAGATTGAATTGCAGACAGCGCGACAGAATCGTGACCGGAATTTTCTGCGGATCGGTGGTCGCCAATACGAATTTGACATGCGCCGGAGGTTCTTCCAGCGTTTTCAGCATGGCATTGAACGCCGATTTGGATAGCATATGCACTTCGTCGATGATGTAAATTTTGTAGCGGGCGCTGGTGGGGGCATACAGCGCATTTTCCAGCAGCTCGCGCATGTTGTCGACTTGCGTGTTGGATGCCGCATCCAGTTCGATCAGATCGATGAAGCTGCCGCTGTCGATTTGCACGCATACGGCACAAGCGCCGCAGGGCGTGGCGGTCACACCGGTTTCGCAGTTGAGGGACTTGGCCAGGATGCGGGCGATGGTGGTTTTGCCGACGCCGCGCGTGCCGGTAAATAAATATGCATGATGCAGGCGGTTTTGTTCAAGCGCATTGGTCAGCGCTCTGACCACATGCTCTTGTCCGGTTAATTCCGAAAAATTTTTCGGGCGCCACTTACGCGCAAGGACTTGTGTTTGAGACACGTTTAGATTGGGAAAACGAATTAAATCCTGTTAAACCGGTAATCGTGCGGAAAGATAGATCCTGGTTCGTGTCGGGTGGCGAGCCCGACCCCCGGCACTCGCAATAAATAGTTGTGGCTGCTTCCTTCCGGACCTGACCAGGTTGGCTATCTTGCAATGCGGGGAGGCCCGCCATAAAACTTAGCAAAAGTTGCGGCAGTATACCAGCAGATGGCCGATTACTCCAATTTCGATTGCCGGAAAATGCGTATCTGCCGGAAAATGAAATAAATTCAAACTCAAATTTGATCTGGCCGTTATGTTATTTTTAACATGGGATTTGACTATGTACCATCACCGCGATTTGCTTGACGATTTGAATAAACCGTTACCGCTAAAAGATAAAATGGTCAGCGCGCACCGCTCGGTTCAGAGTAAGTTTCCATTTATTTCGCGTATTGCAATTGCGCTTTACGATCCCGATACGAGAATATTAAAAACATACATGGACAGCAGCGGGAGCGATAAGCCCTTGGCGCATTATCAAACATCGCTGGATAACGCGCCATCGCTAAAGGAAATTCTTAGCAAAGGTTTGCCGCGGGTGGTCAACAATCTGGTTACTTTTGAGAACGGTACGCACGAGCATACCCAACGAATCGGCCGCTCCGGTTATGCTGCGAGCTACACGATGCCGATTTTTCACGGCGGTGAGTTTGTCGGTTTTCTGTTTTTTAATTCGCATCAGTCCGATGTATTCACCGAGAATATATTGAGCGTCCTCGATATTTATGGACACCTTATCGCGCTGATGATCGTCAATGAACTGGCTATGTTGAAAGTCATGAATGCGGCGCTGAAAACGACCAGCGGCATTACCCATTTCCGCGATCCCGAAACGGGTAGCCATCTAGACCGGATGTCCCGTTACAGCCGGATCATCGCGGAGTCGCTTACGGATCAATATGATTTGGACGATGCCTATATCGAGCATATCTTCATGTTTTCACCGCTGCACGATATCGGCAAGATCGCCATACCCGACAATATCTTACTGAAACCGGGGCCATTGAACGAGGAAGAGCGGTCGATCATGAATACGCACGCGCGCAAGGGCAGGGAAATGATCGACGATATCGTCATGAATTTCGGTTTCAACAGCATCAATCACATCGACGTGCTAAAGAATATTGCTGAATTCCATCATGAGGCGGTGAATGGCAGCGGTTATCCCGCAGGCAAACGTTATGATGAAATTCCGCTGGAAGCGCGTATCGTCGCGGTGGCGGATGTTTTTGACGCACTGACTTCGCATCGCCCGTACAAGGAAGCCTGGAGCAACGAAAAAGCATTTGCCATGTTAAAACAATTGGCCGGTGAGAAGCTCGATATCGATTGTGTCAACGCGTTAATCCAGAATCGTCAGAAAGTGGAAGAAATTCAGCAGCAATTCAAGGAAAATAGCTACGGCTAGCAATCCTTGGCCGCAACACACGGATCACTCAAATCTTCCGCAAAAATTCATCCGCAGCCAAGCGCAGCAGTTTTTCAGAATTTCCTCAAATCCGATAAAATTGACGCTTTTAATTAAAGCTCGTCAATAATGCGATGACTGCCGGTCATTCTGCTCCTATCCTGATCAAACCGAGCGACGCCGGTGCGTGGATAACTTGTATCCGGCGCGTCTGGCTGGATAAATATCAACCGAGCACGACCGGACCAGATGCGTTTGCCCGGTTGCTTAGCGATGCCGGACTGGAACATGAAGCGGCCATGCTGGCCAGGCTGGAAAATCAGTATCCCGTCAGCAAAGCAGTTTCCTTTGAGCATACCCAAGACTTGATGCAGGAAGGTGCAGCGGTCATTTATCAAGGCCGTTTAGTGGATGAGCAGCAAGGCTTGGTGGGGTTTCCCGATTTTCTGATCCGGCACGAAAACGGTTACTATCAACCGGCGGATGCCAAGCTTTCGTTGAGTGAAAACAAGAAAGCAATTCAGATTCAGCTGGGAATCTACCGCCGCTTGTTAAAGAACGATTTACCGGCACTGGTTTTTCTCGGCGATGGCCGGATCGCGCAGCTGGGCGATGAAGTCGAGCCGCTGGTCGATGAATTTATTACCGGTATGCGCGCGTTACTGGATTTACCGCAACCGCCCGCAGTCCGCTATAGCCACAGCAAATGCCGTATTTGCCCGCATGTAGCGATTTGCCGCCCGGAATTTGAAGTTAAAGAAGACATTTCGTTGTTATATGGTGTGCACGGCCAAGCGGCGGATCATCTCGAAGAAGCCGGGATTTCAACCATTTCCCAATTAGCTGCGCAATCGGCCGAATCCATTCCCGACGTGCCGCATCTCAAAGGCCATAAGCGCAAGCATCGCGCCATTCTGCAAGCGCGCTCGATTTTGAGCGGTGAAGTATTCCAACTGAACAAAGCCGTTTTGCCGCACGGTACTTGGGTTCATTTCGATATCGAGGATAATCCATTAACGCCGGATCGCGAGCGGCATGTGTATCTCTGGGGATTCCTGGCACCGCTATACGGCAGAGAAAATTTCGAATACGTCTGGACCGATGATGAAGCCAGCGATTACCAAGGCTGGCTGGGTTTCTTGCAGCAAGTCGGCCGCTATCGCGCGCAATATCCCGATTTGGTGTTGGCGCATTATTCCAATCACGAAAGAGCTACTATCGGCAAATATGCCGAACGCTACCGCATGACCAGCCACGCCACTGTGACCTGGCTGCTGGGTGATGACAGTCCGCTGTTCGATATGCAAAATCCGGTTCTGGATTGCTTGGTTTTGCCGCTGCAAGGTTATGGTCTGAAGGATATCTGTAAGCATCCGGGGTTGGTGAATTTTCAATGGGAAAATGAAGAATCCGGGTCGCAATGGTCGGTGGTGCAGTTCAACCGTTTTCGCGTAGAAACGAATCCAACTGAAAAACAAAAACTGAAAACCGCGATACTGGGTTATAACCGCGATGACGTGATCGCTACGCGCAAACTGGAAATTTGGTTGCGGGAGCGTTTTTCCTGAAAGCTATCCGGTATTTTCCGTTCGGATGAAATTCCCCGCATAGGTTAAAATACGTTTTTTTTCAATCCACGCTGAATTTACTGCCCAGTGAATTTTCGTGATTGAATCCGGAAGCCAATAAAAAAGGAATTATTATGAAATACCAGACCGATGATTTGCGCATTGTCGGCGTGCACGAACTCACACCACCGGTCGAATTGCATCGGGAATATCCGATGACGGAGATCGCGACGGAAACGGTTTATGCCGCGCGGCAAAGCACTCATCGCATTTTGCACGGTGAAGACGACCGCTTGCTGGTCGTGGTCGGTCCTTGCTCGATTCACGATGTCGACGCTGCATTGGAGTATGCGGCGCGGCTGAAGCATTTGCGCGAAAAATTGAAGCCGCAACTGCATATTGTGATGCGGGTGTACTTTGAGAAACCGCGCACCACGATCGGCTGGAAAGGGCTGATCAACGATCCCGATCTGGATAACAGCTTTCATATCAACAAAGGTTTGCGGACGGCGCGCAGGCTATTGCTGGATCTGAATACCATCGGCATGCCATCGGCTACCGAGTACCTGGATCTGATTAGTCCGCAGTATTTGTCGGACCTGATCAGCTGGGCGGCGATCGGTGCGCGCACGACTGAAAGCCAGGGGCATCGCGAACTGGCATCCGGCGTTTCCTGTCCGATCGGTTTCAAAAATGGCACGTACGGTAATTTGAATATTGCGATCGATGCGATTGCCGCGGCATCTCGCCCGCATCATTTTCTATCCGTCACCAAGGAAGGACATACCGCCATTTTTGCCACCAAGGGGAATGAAGATTGCCACATCATTCTGCGCGGCGGGCGTAAACCGAATTATGATGCGGATAGCGTCGCAGCAGCGGTGGAAGAATTAAAAAAAGCCAAACTGCCGCAACATCTGATGATCGATTTCAGCCATGCGAATAGCCACAAGGATTACCGCCGTCAAGCCGAAGTCGCAGTCAATGTAGCGGAGCAGATTGCGAACGGGAATCATGCGATCTGCGGTGTGATGATCGAAAGCCATTTGGTCGAAGGCAACCAAAAAGCCGACGGCAAAAAGCGTGAAGAGCTGGTTTACGGACAGAGTATTACGGACGGTTGCATCAATTTTGAGACGACGGAGCATGTGTTGCAGCAGCTTGCCGATGCGGTTGGGAAGCGCAGAAAGAAATAGCGTAGCTGGCTGACTTTGCCTCTTCAAGAAGCTGCTGCATGGGCGAAAGCCGATAGTCCGTAAAAATGAGGGGAGGGTATGGCTAAAATTCTGGTAACCGGTGCAACCGGTCAAATCGGCGCCGAATTGACGCTGGCGTTGCGCGAGCGCCATGGCGCGGATAACGTGATTGCCGCCGGGCATCGCCGCGAACCGTCTGGCAATCTGGCGCAGACCGGCCCTTATCTCAGTCTCGATGTGCGCGACGCGGCGGCGCTCGATGCCGTGGTGTCAGGGCAGCGGATTACTGTCATTTACCACCTCGCTGCATTGCTTTCCGCCGTGGCCGAGGAGCAGCCGTTGCAGGCGTGGGATATCAACATGAATGGTCTGCTGAATGTGCTGGAAAGCGCGCGTAAGCACGGTTGTCAGGTGTTTTTTCCCAGTTCCATCGCCGCGTTCGGTCCCGGTACGCCGCCGTTCGATACCCCGCAGGATACCGTGCAGCATCCATCGACGATCTACGGTATTACCAAAGTTACCGGTGAATTGCTGTGCGATTACTATCACTGCCGTTACGGCGTCGATGCGCGCGGTGTGCGCTATCCCGGACTGATTTCCAATCAGGTGCTGCCGGGCGGCGGCACCACCGATTATGCCGTCGATATTTTTTACGCCGCGGTGAAGCAGCGGCATTACGATTGTTTTCTGCGCGCCGATACGCAGCTCGACATGATGTACATGCCCGATGCCATCCAAGCGGCGATCCAATTGATGGAAACCGATGCGAACCGATTGATGCACCGCAACGGTTTCAACGTCACCGCGATGAGTTTCACACCGGCGCAATTGGCGGCGGAAATACAACAGCACCTGCCCGGTTTTACCATCGGTTATGCTATCGATCCGCTGCGCCAGGCGATCGCCGATTCCTGGCCGCGTCATATGGACGACAGTGCCGCCCGCGTTGAATGGGGTTGGCAGCCACAGTACGATTTAACGGCGATGGTGACCGATATGCTGCGGCATATCACGGCCAAATTACGCAACGAATAACCGGAGATTACGATGTCGCTCGCGAAAATAGAACCGCTGTTCCAATCAAAACTCAATCACTTGCAGCAGCAGGGCGTGCGCAAGGGTGAAGAAAAAGTCGTCACTGGCGTGCTGCCGCCGTCTGCCGGTTTCGGCCCGCGCTACCGGTTGCAGGGCCATGATGAACGCGCGTTCCTGCGCATGAATTCAAATTCCTATCTGGGATTGGCGCGGCATCCGGCAGTGATCGAGGCGGAAACACGCGCGGTCGAGGAATTCGGCACGGGTCCCGGCGCGGTGCGTTTCATCAGCGGCACCTTCGCGCCGCATATCGAGCTGGAACGGCGGCTGGCAGCGTTTCACGGACGCGAAGCGGCGATGCTGTTCAGCGCCGCCTACGCGACGATGACCGGCGTGCTGCCGCAGCTGATTTCCGAGCAAACGCTAGTGGTCAGTGATGCGCTCAATCACAATTGCATCATCAATGCGATCCGTTTGGCACATCCTGCCGGGAAGGCGATTTATGCGCACAGCAATATCAGCGAATTAGAAAATATCCTGAACACCAACCGTGATCGCTATCAGCGCGTGTGCGTCGTGACCGACGGGATTTTCAGCATGCGCGGCGATCATGCGCCGCTGGCCGAGCTGGCCGCTTGTTGTGCCAGGCACCAGGATGATTATGCCGAAGGTATCGTTACCGTTGTGGATGACTCGCACGGCATTGGCGCTTTTGGTAAAACCGGACGCGGTAGCGAGGAAGTAACCGGTGCTCAGGCGGATATTTTGATTGCCACGCTTGGAAAATCATTCGGTGTCAACGGCGGCTATGTGGCCGCCAGCGCTACCACGATTGCCTATTTGCGCGAAACAGCACCGCTGTATATTTATTCCAACCCCATCACACCCGCCGAAGCGGCGGCTGCACTGGCGGCATTGGATGTGCTGGAGAGTCCGGAAGGCTTGCAGCTGCTTGAACGATTGCGCGATTTCAGCCGTAAACTGCGATCAGGATTGCAGCAATTGGGTTTCGAGACGCTCAGCGGGGAACACCCGATCGTGCCGCTATTCATCCGCGACACCGCCAAAACCGCCGCGCTGGTGGCGCATCTGTTCGATCACAATATTCTCGCCACCGGTTTGAATTATCCGGTCGTGCCGCAGGGCGATCAGGAAATCCGCTTGCAGGTTTCCGCCGAACATACCGGCAAAGATTTGGAGTATTTACTCAATGTATTGGCGGATTTTCGCCAGTAGCACGAGATTCGGCCGGGTTATTTCGCGGCGTCTTTGGCTTGATTCTTTATCTCTTCAGTGATTTCTTCTACTTTTCCCTGAGCTTTTTCAGAAGCTTCCTTCGCAGCACTCGTGATATCTTCGATGGCATCGCGCGCTTTCTCGTGAGGGCGCCGGTCCAGCGCATCGTCGACTTTATCCTTTACCTTTGCTGTGGTATCCGTTTGTTTTTGTTCACAGGCGGATAAAGTCAGGAGTGCTATGACGATGATAAAAAGATAGTGTGGTTTCATGTTCATCTCTCTCTTCGTGATTAGAACCAAGCGGTACTCGCCTAGCTAGTCATCATTTAACCAGGCGAGTCTTTTACCTTATTTTACATTGGGACAATCGACGTAATTCGGGTGTGAGGTGATTACAATCGCTACACGGTTTTCCTGATCGGGCGTGTTGTCAGCACCTGGAACTTCGCCAATTGGTTTGGCGATTAATTGACCGGGCTTGGCGCCATTGGCTATCAATCGTTGTATGATTTCCCTGGCTCTTCTTTCCGACAAGTCCTGATTGTATTCCGGTTTGCCGACAGTATCCGTCGATGCGGTGACGGTTGCAGTCGCATCGGGATGGGCTTCCAGCCAATTGCCCACTTTGCTGATCGTTTCGTCTTTGGTTTTAAAGGGTACTGCGCTGCCGGTTTTGAAGTAAGCGACGGTATCGTGAATCGCTTCTTTTTTATGGTGGTTATGGCTATGCACTTCGGTCAGCCACAAGCACATTTCCTTCTCGGCTTCTAAACGATGGCGCGCGGCTGATTTAGCGGCATCCAACGCCTTTTGCTTCTCGTTGATATTCCAGTAATGATTCTTTTCAAGATGACCCAGAATCTCATTAGCGGTTTCCAGATCTTCTTCGGATTGCTCTTGATGTAGCATGGCTTGCCCATAGTGACCGGTTCTGGCGGCTTTTATTTCGGCTTTCAGATCGTCCGTATCGATTTTTGGTGTAGCACAGGCGGTTAAAAACAGCGTCAAAATTGCAAGCGGCAAGTAGTGATATTTTTTCATGATGATATCCTCGTGATTGAATTAGTCGCGGCAGAGCTACTCGCCATCGTCCAGCGGACCGTAACTTGTCCAGTAACCGGGATAATGCAAACCGAAATAACGGCTATCTTCACTGAAGCGATCCCAGACATAAGCCGGTGATGCAAACTCATTGGTCGGAATCGGTGAAGTGATGACTTCCACGCCACCCACCAGTGTCCGGCTTACCCCTTGTATAATTCCGCGGATAAGCCCCCACGTCAGACCTACCAGAATATTTTGATCATTGGTGATATTGATGATGTTCTTGGGAACTTCGATAAAACCGAAGGCAATGTTGGCAGCACCTTGGCTTAGTTTGTCGATGAAGTAACTTTCCGCTTTGACTGGTGACGTCATCATGAAAAAACACGTCAGAATACAGGTAGTCAGAATTTTATTTTTACTCATGAGTAGCTCCTTGTTTTTAGAATTGAAACTACGCGAGACCATGCACAGCCACTGGAAAGTGCAGACCTCACACCGATCCTTACTTTGTTTGCTGACTTGGCTGGAAAACTGTTTGAAAGCCGTCTTTTTATGATAAACCTGTTAATCCGGCAAAAAAAATAAGCATTTGCTTATTTCTGTCTAAGTTTATTGCTTATATATAAGATAGTACCGGTAATTATTTACAACCAGCCAATGCGCTTGAAACGGATATAGAGAAACAGACAAGCCAGGAAAATAGTCAATAGCGCCAGCGGGTAGCCGAATTCCCATTGCAATTCGGGCATATGTTTAAAATTCATCCCCCAAATTCCGGCCAAAGCTGTGGCGGCGGCAAAAATCCCCGCCCATGCGGCCAGGCGCTTGCTGACCTCATTGTTTTCAATCGCGCCGATCGAGAGATTGACCTGGATTGCCGTGCTGATCGTATCGCGGATGGTGTCGATGGAGGCGTTAATGCGGATCAAATGATCATGGACATTGCGGAAATAATCCCGGATATTGGCACACAATACAGGGCCCCGGTTACTCGATAATTTTCCGGCTACTTCCATCAATGGAGCGACCACATGTTTCAGGATGGTGATTTTCCGCTTCAGCGCATAGAGCCGTTCGATATTGCTGAGTCCGGCTTCCCTAGTGAAAATCTGCTCTTCGATTTCTTCCAGCTCGGATTCCAGCAAGTCGATGGTGGGAAAATAGCGGTCGACTACGGCATCCATCAACGCATACAAAACAAAACCCGGTCCTTGCTGCAAAAGATGCGGCTCGCGCTCGCAGCGTTCGCGTACCCCATGAAAATGTTGCCGGCTCTGGTTCCTGACTGACAAGATATAATTCGGCCCGGCAAAAATATGTATTTCACCGAGATTCATTTCTCCATCGCGGTATTCGAGCAGATGCATGACAATGAAGATCGATTCCCCATATTCCTCGAGCTTAGGGCGTTGGTGGCCGTGGTGCGCGTCTTCCACCGCCAGCTCATGAAGATCGAACTCACTTTTTAATTTCTCCAATTCCTCGTGCGTAGCATCGCGCAGTGCAACCCAGACAAAACACCCCGGCCGTTCGAGGTAATCGCTGATTTCCTCCACGGCCAATTCGGTCAAGCGGGCGCCGTTTTCATAAGCAACACAATTGATGAGCACCTTAAGATCCTTGCTATTGTTTAAGAAGTACCAGTCTACCCGCTTCATGCCGGATTCACTAGCGTCGAGATTGATCTGAAAATATACATTGCGGAGGATGAATCTGGGCATCCGTCAAAAACATCGCGAGGGCGAAATTGGGAATTAGTAATTAAAAATAAGCAAAATGCTTATTCACATATGAAAAAAGGGTTGGTGATGATTGAATTTTTTAAGCGAGCAGAAAATTATTAAAATGCGCAGATTAAGATTATCTTGGGAGAATCTGAGAAAGGCGGCGAACGGCGGTCAGGCAAGGCGGAATCAGGGAGGGGAGCGCAATTTACGAGGAGTAAATGAACATTCTGAGTCTGATTTAGCATAGCATGACCAAAACCAGCCGTTGTACAAAGCTTCCCTGGGATCGTTTATTGATTAATTTTTGAAGTTTTTATTCCTCTAATCCACCCGCCCAAATAAACTATTGATTATATATTTCAATGCGCTTTGCATTATTTATATCAATTTATCGTGAGGATGGGTGATCATGAAAACAGTAACTTCAGCCATATGCAGCCTAATGCTAATTTTCGCCTCCTTTAACGCTTTCTCCTCCTACAGCACGCTTGCAGGGTTTGATCATTTATCCGAAGCGATTCTGCACACTTATTCCGCTTTCAGGTCTTCAAATGGGAAAACCGTTGCAAAATATGCCGAAGTTGCGAGAATTCATGCAAGCGCCACAAAAAATGATCATCACCGGAAAGTCGATCTTAATTTTCTCAATGAAGGAATCAGATGCTTGAATTTGGCTGTTAAAGAAGGCGAGAACGGTAATATTGATGCCGCTAAACAGGCAGTCGACGATGCCTTATTGTATTTAATACAATCCGTGAATACTCCCGCTGTATTTCGCAGGATGAGCGATGGCGGATAAGCATTCAAGCGGATGATCCAAAGCCGGTAAGTTTCTCGATAGTTATTGAATCTGCGTAACTTGGGAGTGAAAATTCATTATGAAAAAAATGATCTCGGCGGTTTTCTTGGGTGTACTGTTTGGGATTGTTATCCGCTTGCTCGGCAACGCAAAAAATAACGAAT
This sequence comes from Pseudomonadota bacterium, assembly GCA_018240285.1. Taxonomy (GTDB): domain Bacteria; phylum Pseudomonadota; class Gammaproteobacteria; order Burkholderiales; family Nitrosomonadaceae; genus Nitrosomonas. The sequence goes on from JAFEGA010000029.1 coordinate 70,482, forward strand.
TCAGCTAGAACAGCCACCGAGCAATTACTCCTCAGTGAAGCAATCTCACGCAGTCTTTCTAAACAGATCTATTCACCGTTACCTATGCCAAAAGGGGCGATCATTAAACTGGATGTTACCGGATTGACACCGGATAAAGATATGGCGAAAGGTGTGGTGGCCGCATGGCTGGGATTACTGGGATATACAGTGCAGGATGGCGCGGAAAAAGCTACGCATCGCATAACGTTGTAATCGATTCACTGGGCTCCGAAACAGGCAATACTTTCTTTGTAATACCACCCATTCAAGGTTCTTTAATACCGATTTCACTACCCGAATTGGCGCTCTTTAAGCCGATTTGCAAAGCGGTTATGCTAAATTTCATTTAGATGTTTTTGAGATGCCATCTGGACGGTTCATTACTTCATCGACGCCGTTTATTGCCGGCACTTACTATAACGCATACACCGTATTGTTCTTGATCGGCTTTCATAGAACCGATTTGGATTCACCGCCAAAGGTAAGCGTATTTCCCAAATGGACAAAGTAGATAAGACGAGGAAAAGGAGTGGAGTACCGGAGAGCTTCCTATGCTAAGTGTTATTTTTTCCTGGTTGAGAGTGTAGATTTAGCTGGCCCTACCATAGGCAGCGATAGATCTGCATTGGGTTCTACCCCGATTGATTTGGCTAAGTCGTAATAAGCATTAACCCGGTTGATCATGGCCGTATGGTAATCCAGCATTACCGACTTGTAGCTGCGCTGCGCATCGATGAATTCCAGTACGCTGATTATTCCTTTAGTGTAGGCCAATTCGGTTCTGTCCCGCACTTGTCGTGCTTGTTGCACCAGCTCTTTTTCGTAAAGCCTGACAACCTTATCGGCACTTTTCCAGGCAGCCAGCGATGCAACGATGTCATTGCGCACGGCAAGCTTGGTTTCTTCAACTGCCAAATGCATTTGACCGAGATTAACCGATGCTTTATTAACTTCGCCTTTATATTGATAAAACAAGGGGATTGGAATACTGACCCCGACAAAACCGGTATTCAACACGGTGTTGCTTGGATCGCGTGCAAAACCTGCACTTAAGGTGACATCGGGATATTTCAACCGATTGGCAAGAATCAGGTCTTTGTCGGCTTGATCGGCCCTGAGTATGTCTCCTTGCAGATCGGGGCGGAGGGATAATGCTTTCTCGATGAGCGCCTCACGTGCAAGGCTTTGGCCAATTTCGCGTATTTCTGGCCATTTATCTTCAGCGGCAAGTTGCATCGTGATATCCGGCCAATTCAAAACCACAGCCAAGTTACCTTGCGCTTGTTCGATAGCAGCCTCCGCATTGTCGAGGTCAACTTGCGCCCGCAAGGATTCCATATTGATACGCAAGAAATCCGGCCCGCGAATATCGCCCGCCTGGAGCCGCAAACGATTGTCGCGAACGATATCTTGATAATGGGTGACAATTTCTTTTGCCAGCCAATGATTCTTTTGCGCTTGAAGTAAACCGAAATAAGCATCCCTGACGATATTGGTCAGTATACGCAGCGCATCGCGAAAATCGCTCTCCGCCGCCTGAGTTGCAATGACGCTGCTTTGCATGCGCAAGCCACGCTTACCGGCCATTTCGATTAATTGACTGAATGCGTAAGTCTCGGCGGGGCCGCAACTGACATTGTGTCCTTTTTGGCACCCTAAGGCAGCGGAATTGATATTGGAATTTTTACTAATTTCCGAAATTTGCACGCTGATCGTTGGGTTAGGAATAGCGGAAGCAATAATCTCCTGTGCTTGAGCCTGGTCAATACTGTAACGAGCCGCCAGCAAATTGAGATTCCGTTGATAAAATAGCTGGATTGCCTGATTTTCCGTTAACAGGATAGGCTTCGCAGACGCGGCAAACAGCGGCAGTGAAAAAAACATCAGGTTTATCAACAGCGCCGTGATAATAATTTTATAGTGCTTGCACATAAAACCGGATTTGTGGAATCGGTGTCGCATTGAATGCCTCTGGTGGGGGATTGCCGGGCTAGTATCTGAAATGATCCACCGGTCTAGGTAGATGACTGTCGGTTTCTTTAGCGACCCAGACGTAAAGTGTCGGCAGAAGCAAGGCGCTCATGACTAGATCGACAATTAAACCGCCAACAATAACGATAGCAAATGGCCGCTGCGAATCGGAGCCGATATCGTAAGACATGGCGGCCGGTAATAGACCAATGGTGGCAACCAACATCGTCATCATGATAGGGCGCAAGCGGAGCACGGCGCCTTCCACTGCCGCCTCGGTAATCGATAGTCCTTGAGACCGGAGTTGATTGATGTATTCCACCATGATGATGCCGGTTTGCACCGAGACGCCAAACAAGGCTAAAAATCCGATACCCGAGGAAACGCTGAAATATGTACCGGTTAGATATAACGCCAATAATCCGCCGATGGGTGCAAGAACCACGTTGGTCATGATCAGCAAAGCCCATTTGATAGACGAAAACATAGAGAAAAGGATCAGTAGAATCATCATGACGGTGAGTGGAACGATAATCGCCAATCTGGCCTGAGCGCGCTTCTGGCTTTCATATTCGCCGGCCCATTTAATGCTATAACCGTCTGGCAGTTCCACTTCCCGGTTTACTCGCTCCATCGCTTCCTCCACGGTAGAACCGAGATCGCGCCCGCGGACGCTATACTTGATGGCGATGTAACGGGAATTATCTTCCCGGTAAATCATTGAAGCGCCGTCATTCTCGGTAATGGTAGCGATTTGGCTGAGGGAAACATGCTCGCCGCTAGGGGCCAGTAAACGAATGTTACTCACATCCGCCAGAGTCTGGCGGTACTGCTGCTGATAACGCACGACCAGATCGAAGCGCCGTTCACCTTGCAGAATCTGGCTGACGACGCGGCTGCCAAGAGCAGTTTCCACGGCATTTTGCACATCCGAAACATTCAATCCGAAGCGGTCGATTTTTGCCCGGTCGATTTTGATATTGATATTGGGCTGCCCGACGATGCGGAAAATGCCCAAGTCGGCGATCCCCTGGATTTTTCTCATGGTGGCGGCGATATTGTCGGCGGTATGCTCCAATTGTTTCAAGTCGGCACCGTACAATTTGATGGCAAGCTGACCTTTGACACCGCTAACCGCTTCTTCCATGTTATCTTCGATAGGTTGCGAAAAATTCCAAGTCACCCCCGGTATTTTTTGCAGATCCGCGTGCATGGCTTCGATCAATTGATCCTTGGTTTTAAATTGCGGCCGCCAATCTTGCCTGAGTTTTAAATCGACAAAGTACTCGGTATTAAAAAAACCGGAAACATCCGTGCCGTCATCCGGCCGCCCGACTTGCGAAACCACTTGTATAACCTCAGGGTAACTGGCTAACTTTTGCCGTGCGATCTGCACCACGCGGTTAGCTTCACTAGGCCCCACACTCGCAGGTAGTGCGCCACGCACCCAGATTGCACCTTCGTCAAGATGGGGCAGAAATTCCGATCCGATGGCTCCACTTAAACCGAGAAGGAGAGAGCCTGACAGAGTAGCTGCAGCCGCCGCGACTGTAATGGTGCGGTATTTGATGCAACCGACGATCGCTTGGCGATATTTTCGTTTAAGCCATTCGATGGCCGGATTGCGCCACTCTTTGGTTCCTTTGTGCATGATGAAGCTGGCGATCATCGGGATCATGACAATTGAAAAAACCAGTGCGCCCAGTAATACGAATCCGACTGTCCATGCCATCGGCTGGAACAGCTTGCCCTCGACCCGTTGTAGCGTGAAGATGGGCAAATAAGCGGTAATGATGACGGCAATGGCATAAAACACCGGGCGTTGCACTTCGTGAGCGGCATGCGAAATGATCTGGCTGATAGGTTGTTTTTGCTCGCTGCGCATTTGCATATGCCGCGAGATGTTTTCCACCATTACCACGGCGCCGTCCACCACCATGCCGAAGTCCAAGGCGCCCAGGGATAGCAAATTTGCAGGAATATGCCTGAGATCCAGAAAAACCGAGGCAAATAGCAATGAAAAGGGAATCGTCAGTGCAACAATCAAAGCGCTCCGTATATTTCCCAGGAACAAGAATAATACAGCGACAACCAGTAACATGCCTTCAATCAGGTTGTGCATGACAGTATGGGTTGTGTGTTCGATCAAATCATGCCGGTCAAGATGACCAACGATCTTTACACCGGGCGGCAAATAATGTTCGTTGAGTTCTTTTACCTTGTTCTCGACGGCCTTGATGGTGGCATCGAACTCAGCGCCTTTGCGGAGCAAAACGATGCCTTCCACCACGTCGTCATTGTCGATTACCCGGCCATCCTCCCGGTGAATTGCCTTACCAACTTTACCTTGCCGGATTTTTGATCCTTGAGTCACAACACCGATATCGCGTACCCGGATTGGCGTTGTGCCGTGAATCTTGATAACTGTAGCGCCAATATCATCGACATTGGTCATTAAGCCGATGGCTCGAATGTTGATCTGTTGATTGCCGCGTTCGATAAAACTGCCACCGGCATTCAAGTTGTTTGCCGCCAATGCGGTATTGATTTCGTTGATACTAATGCCATAACTGATTAATTTATTCGGATCGACGAGAACTTGATATTCGCGTGTGAGTCCGCCAAAACTTGTGACATCCACGACATTGGGCACAGACCTCAGCCGCTTAGAAATCTCCCAATCCTGCATTGCTTTGAGTTCCATCAAATCATATTCTGGATTGGTGCTGGTGAGGGTATACCAATAAATCTGGCCTACCGGACTGTAATCCGGCCCTAGCGATGGATTCAAACCGGGCGGGAGGTTAACTTGCGAGAGCCTTTCCAGCGTCCGTTGCCGGTTCATGAAATTATCCGATGCATCGTCAAAAATGAGCGTGACAACAGAGAGTCCGAAAACCGAAACCGATCGCAGATTGGCAAGCTGAGGTAAGCCGCCCATCTCGGTCTCGATGGGAATACTGACTTGCTGCTCGATTTCTTCAGCGGCATGGCCTGACCACTGCGTAATCACCAATACCCAATTATTGGCGACGTCTGGATAGGCTTCGATGGGCAAAGTACGGAAAGTATAGCTGCCCCATAGCATCAAGATAATGCCCAAGATGGCGACGAGCGCTCTTTGCCTCAGCGAGAAATCAACAATACGCTGAATCATGGCGCATCCTTTTTCTTCAACTCCTGAAAGGCGAAAGGATTTTCCGATTTGGCTTCGGCAAAAAGCAGTAGGGGATTGGCAACGATTTCTTCCCCGATTTGCAATCCGGCGTTAATCTGCTGATAACCATCGCTTTGCATTGCACCTGCCTGCACTTCGGCGCGCTGGAATTTATTTCCACCTCGCGGGAAGAATACCCAGTACTTTTCGTGCATGTGAAAAAGCGCCGATGAGGGTATGACTATTTTGGGGGTTTTGCTTTCTGAAACCAATGTGGCCGTGGCGAACATGCCGGGCCGTAGAATGCCTTCCGGATTGTCCAGTTCTATCCTTACCTTGGCATTACGGGTTTGAGGATCCAGTATGCTCGAAATGTTGCTGACTTTGCCGGGAAAAATTCGATCTGAGTAGGCGTTGAAACGGATCTTGGCGTGATAACCTAATCCTATCTGCGCAAGATTGTTCTCGTATACATCGCAAAGAAGCCAGACTGTGCTTAAATCGGCAATCGTAAATAAGCTTGGTGTGGTATCCAAAGATTTGACAGTGGCGCCCAAGGCAACATTTTGCTCAACGATTGTGCCATCGATTGGAGCGCGAAGCTCGATAAACGCGGATGGGTTTTTCGGGTTGCCATTGAGCAACTTTACCTGCGTGACGGCGTTCTCTGTATCGGCTTTGGCATCGATCAAGGCATTTTCCGCTAGATGCAATTCCTTTTGCGCTACGATTTCGCCGTTCTCGTACAAGAATTTGTAGCGATCATACTGCCTTCGAGCCAGCAGCTCATCCGCGCGAGCCTGTTTCAGAGCCGCCACCGCGTTTGCCAGATCGGGGCTATGCATTTTCAATAATAACTGACTCTTTTTGACGCTATCGCCGAGTTTTGCATGAATCTCGGCAACGCGTCCTCCTCCCAATACATTGATGGCTACCGTACGTCCTATATCCGGAGCAATCACTCCATTCACTGTTAATTCTTCCGGTAGCATGCGAGAATCGGCTTTAACTACAAGGAAATCCTCCGGGTGCGATATTTCAATCAAGTTTGGATTTATTGAAACAGCTATCTGTTCGGATGACTTTGCTTTTTCACCGGCTTCTTTGACTTTTTCGCAGCTCATGATCAAAAAAACAAAGATGATCATAAAAAGAACCATCGCAGATGGATAACTCTTAAACATATTTAAGTAGGAAGATTCTTTTTAAAATGAGGCGATGATAAAGAGATTTTATTGTAGTGATTTTGCCGCTTTCATTGGCATTATTTCAGAGGATGTGTGAACTTTTGATGAAGCGGAATATCACGCATTCGGCTAATTAGCTTTTGGGTCGAATGAATATCGTTTTTTGAACAACAACAACGTATGGCCATCAAAAAATCCGAACTCTATTCTTCCCTGTGGTCGAGCTGCGATGAATTGCGCGGCGGTATGGACGCCAGCCAGTACAAGGACTATGTGCTGGTGATGCTGTTCATCAAGTACGTCAGCGACAAATACGCCGGCCAGCCGTTCGCGCCGATCACTATCCCGCCGGGCGCGAGTTTTAAGGACATGGTGGCACTGAAAGGCAAGCCCACCATCGGCGACGACATCAACAAGAAAATCATCGCGCCGCTGGCCAATGCCAACAAGCTGTCCAGCATGCCGGACTTCAACGATCCGGAAAAACTCGGCAGCGGCAAGGACATGGTCGACCGGCTCACCAATCTGATCGCCATTTTTGAAAACAAGGCGCTCGATTTCAGCAAGAACCGCGCGGAAGGCGATGACATCCTCGGCGATGCCTACGAATACCTGATGCGCCATTTCGCCACCGAGAGCGGCAAAAGCAAGGGGCAGTTCTACACCCCGGCGGAAGTGAGCCGCATCATGGCACGCATCATCGGCATCGACCGGGCCGCCACCACCGCGTCGACCACAGTGTACGATCCGACGTGCGGTTCCGGTTCTCTGCTGCTGAAAGTGGGCGATGCCGCCAAAACCAAGGTATCGCTGTACGGTCAGGAAAAGGACGCCGCCACCAGCGGCTTAGCGCGCATGAACATGATCCTGCACGACAACCCCGGCGCGGAGATCAAGCAAGGCAATACCCTGGCCAATCCGCTGTTTCTCTATGAGCAAGGCAGCCTGAAAACCTTCGATTACGTCGTCGCCAATCCGCCGTTCAGCGACAAGCGCTGGGGCAACGGCGTCGATACCGGCAACGATCCGTACCGGCGTTTCGAGGGTTTCGGCGTGCCGCCGGATAAAAACGGCGATTACGCCTATCTGCTGCACATCATCCGCTCGCTCAAAAGCCACGGTAAAGGCGCGTGCATTCTGCCGCACGGCGTGCTGTTCCGCGGCAATGTCGAAGCGGCCATCCGCGCAGCCATCGTCCGCAAGGGGCTGATCAAGGGCATCATCGGCCTGCCCGCCAACCTGTTTTACGGCACCGGCATCCCGGCGTGCATCATCGTCATCGACAAGGAAAACTCACCAAACCGTAAAGGCATTTTCATGATCGACGCCGGCAAGGGCTTCATGAAAGACGGCAACAAGAACCGCCTGCGCGAAATGGACATTCACAAGATTGTCGACGTGTTCAACAAACAGATCGAGATTGAAGGCTACAGCCGCATCGTACCGTTCAATGAGATCGAAAAAAACGAATTCAACCTCAACATCCCGCGCTATATCGACAGTTCCGAATCGGAAGACCTGCAAGACATCGAAGCGCATCTGCTCGGCGATATCCCCAAAGCCGACATCGACGCATTGCACGAATACTGGGACGTGTGCCCCAATCTCAAAGCGGCGTTGTTCACGGCAGCGAAACGCAGCCCGGATTACCTGAGCTTGAAGGTCAGCAAGGACGCCATCAAGCCAACCATTTTCCAGCACCCCGAGTTTGCCGGATACATGGCCGATATGAAGCGCGTGTTCAGCCAGTGGGAAAACGCCACCACCGCCCTCTTGAAGGCGCTGCAACCCGGCTTTCATCCGAAGGAAATCATCCATTCGATCAGCGAAGCGTTGCTCGCCACCTACCAGGGCCGCGCGCTGATCGACCGGTACGACGTCTACCAGCACCTGATGAATTACTGGTTCGACGTGATGCAAGACGATTGCTACCTGATCGCTGCCCCGGTTGAAACGGGCGGCGGCTGGCAGGCGGCTACCTACCGCATCGTCGAAGAAAAGAAAACCAAGGACGGCCAAGTCAGCAAAACCGTCGACAAAGGCTGGGCGTGCGACCTGATTCCCAAAGCCCTCGTTATTCAGCGCTACTTTGCCGCGCAGCAACAGGCGATCGATCAGCTCAATATCGAACTGGAAACCGTGCAAAGCCGTTTGAACGAGATGGAAGAAGAACACGGCGGCAATGCGGACGAAGGCGGCGCGTTGTCCGCTCTCGACAAGATCAACAAAGCCAGCATCAGCGCCCGGCTGAAGGAAATCAAAAACGACCCGGATTCGATAGAAGAAGAAAGCGTTCTCAAGCAATACCTGCACCTGCTGGAACAGGAAGCGGCAACAAAAAAAACCATCAGCGCCGCCGAAATCGCGCTGGATGCCGAGCTGCTGGCTTTTTATCCGACGTTAACCCAAGACCAGATCAAGCAACTGGTGGTCGACGACAAATGGATCGCCGCCATCGGCCGGGACATTCATACCGAGATGGATCGCATCAGCCAGCGTCTGGCGCAACGCATCAAGGAACTCGCCGAGCGCTACGAAGCACCGCTGCCGCAGCAAAACCAGCAAGTGGCGGAACTGGAACAGGCCGTCAAGGCGCACCTGGAAAAGATGGGGTTTGCATGGCACTGAAGCTGGGTTACCAGCAGACAGAGGTGGGGATGATTCCGGAGGATTGGGAAGTAATGTCTGTTGAAGATATCGCTGAAGTCAGAAGTGGAAAAAGATTACCACTGGGAAATTCCTTAACCGACAAAGTAACGGCATATCCATATATACGTGTTGCTGATATGGAGACAGGAACTGTAAATCTTGATGAGATTAAATATGTTCCAGAGCAGGTTTATCCCTCAATAAAAAATTACCGGATTTTTTTAGATGATATTTTTATATCGGTTGCTGGAACACTTGGTATTGTTGGAAAGATACCGCCTCAATTAAATGGAGCAAATCTAACTGAGAATGCTGATCGCTTGACTAATATCAGTTGCGACAGAGACTATTTAATGTATTTGTTAATGTCGCCATTAATTCAGAATACTATTGAGTCAGAAAGAACTTTAGGTGCACAGCCAAAACTAGCATTGACAAGAATACGCAAATTCAAAATTCCACTTCCTCCAAGTAAAGTCGAACAAACCGCCATCGCCAACGCCCTCGGCGATGCCGATGCCCTGATTCAATCCATCACCTCTCTCATTGCCAAAAAACGCCAGATCAAACAAGGCGCCATGCAAACCCTGCTCAATCCTTATGAAAATGGGCGATTGAAAGCGGGGTGGGTGGTGAAGAAGTTGGGAGATGTTGCAATTCTAAAAGCAAGGATTGGTTGGCAAGGGCTTACCACTGCGGAATATCGAAAAACGGGCGATTACTTTTTGATTACAGGAACTGAGTTTAGAAATGGTTATATTGATTGGGGAAGCTGTTTCTATGTTGATTTATCACGTTATAAGCAAGATCGTAACATTCAAATAAAAGAAAACGATGTGCTGGTTACTAAGGATGGAACAATTGGTAAAGTAGCTTTTATCAAACGAATTTCTAAACCGGCAACATTGAATAGTGGTGTTTTTGTTATTCGACCGATTGATGGAAGCTTTTACCCTGAGTTTTTTTATTATGTTTTACTATCAGATATTTTTGATAGGTTTCTGTCACAACTTAGCGCTGGTTCCACAATAAGTCATTTATATCAGAAGGATTTCATAAATTTTGAATTCTATACCCCCGAAGATAATAATGAACAAACCCGCATCGCCACCATCCTCTCCGGCATGGACGCCGAAATCGCCGCGCTCGAAACCAAGCTCGCCAAATACCGGCACATCAAGCAGGGCATGATGCAAAACCTGCTGACCGGCCGCATCCGGCTGGTGCAGCCGGACAGCAATACCGGAGCGGCTGCGTGACCGCCGATCCGTCCGGCAGCGGCGCTATCACCAAACCCGAACGCGCCACGCAAAACCGCGTGGTGAAATTGTTCTGTGAGCAATTGAGGTATACCTATCTCGGCAATCTGGAAGACAAGCCGGACAACAGCAACATCGAAGTGCCGCTGTTGACGCAATACCTGTCAGTGCGAGGTTACGACCACGATCAAATCAACAAGGCGCTGGATAAATTGCAGAGTGCGGCCAATCGTCACGGCCAGGATTTGTACCACAACAACAAGGCGGTTTATCAACTGCTGCGCTACGGTGTGCCGGTCAAGGTGGAAGCGGGCGCGCCGACGGTCACGGTGCAGGTGATCGACTGGCAACATCCCGGGCAGAACCGTTTTTATATCGCCGAGGAAGTGACCGTGTTTGGCGAAAAGGAAAAACGCCCGGACATCGTGCTGTACGTCAACGGCATTGCCATCGGCGTGCTGGAACTGAAAAACAGTCGTGTTTCCATCAGCGAAGGCATTCGTCAAAATCGGACAAATCAGGAGCCAGAATTCATCGAGAAATTTTTCAGCACCATCCAATTTGTGTTTGCTGGCAACGATTCGGAAGGCTTGCAGTATGGAACGATCGGCACGCCGGAGAAGTTTTTCCTGACCTGGAAGGAAGACGAAGCGGACAACAGCGGCTACAAGCTGGACAAATACCTCGCCAAAATGTGTCAGCCCTCACGGCTGATCGAATTGATGCACGACTTTGTGTTGTTCGACGGCGGTGACAAGAAATTGCCACGGGTGCATCAATATTTCGGCATCAAGGCGGCGCAAGCGCATGTGCGCCGCAAGGAAGGCGGCATTATCTGGCATACCCAGGGTAGCGGCAAAAGCATCGTCATGGTGCTGTTGGCCAAGTGGATACTGGAAAACAATCCGCACGCGCGCATCGCCATCGTCACCGACCGCGATGAACTCGACAAGCAGATCGAACGCGTATTCAAGGACGCAGGAGAAGCGATTTACCGCACCGGCAGCGGGCGCGATTTGATGGCGCAATTGGGGCAAGCCACGCCGCGCTTGCTGTGTTCATTGGTGCACAAGTTCGGCAAGCGCAACGTCGATAATTTCGACGCCTTCATCGAGCAACTGCAAAGCCAGCCTTGCCATGCCGTGGGCGAATTGTTCATTTTCGTCGACGAGTGCCACCGCACGCAAAGCGGCAAATTGCACAAAACGATGAAGGCGTTGCTGCCCGGCGCGGTGTTCATCGGCTTTACTGGCACACCGCTGCTGAAGAAAGACAAAGCCACCAGCCTGGAAGTGTTCGGCAAATACATTCATACCTACAAATTCAACGAAGCGGTGCAGGACGGCGTGGTGCTCGATCTGGTGTACGAAGCGCGCGACATCGACCAGCGCTTGAGTTCGCAGCAAAAAATCGACGAGTGGTTTGCCGCCAAAACCAAAGGATTGAACGATTTCCAGCGAGCCGAGCTGAAAAAGAAATGGGGCACGATGCAAAACGTGCTCAGCTCCCGCTCGCGCATGGATAAGGTGGTGACCGATATCGCTGGGGATTTCAGCGTCAAGCCGCGGTTGGACAGTGACATGGGGAACGCCATTCTGGTGGCATCGAGCATTTATGAAGCGTGCCGGTATTACGAACTGTTCCAGGCCACCGAATTGAAAGGAAAATGCGCGGTGGTGACGTCGTACAACCCGCAAACCCGTGACATCAGCACCGAAGAAACCGGCGCGAATACCGAGACCGACAGGCAGGTGATCTATCACACCTATGAAACCTTGCTGAAGGATGTCAAAGCCGATCCCGGCAAATCCCGCACGGAAACTTATGAGGATCGGGCGAAAAAGCGTTTTATCGAAGAACCGGCGGCTATGAAGCTGTTGATCGTGGTCGACAAGTTGCTGACCGGGTTCGATGCGCCCAGTTGCACGTATTTATACATCGATAAATCGATGCAGGATCACGGCTTGTTCCAGGCGATCTGCCGCGTCAACCGGCTGGACAGCGACGACAAGAAGTTCGGTTTTATCGTCGACTACAAGGATTTGTTCAAGAAATTGGTGAACGACAAAGGCACCGGCGCGATTCAGGTGTATACCGGCGAACTGGATTACGATCAGTTTGAAGCCAGGGATTGCGACATCCTGCTGCAAGACCGGCTGAAAAAAGGCCGCGAGTGGCTGGATGACGCGCTGGAAGAATTGGAACTGCTGTGTGAAAAAGTGGAACCGCCCAAGGGCGATCTGCAACACATGCATTACTTTTGCGGCAACCCGGAAATTCCGGACGATCTGAAAACGCGCGAAGTGCAGCGCACGGCGTTATACAAAGCCACCGTCAACCTGATCCGCGCTTATGCCAACATCGGCGACGATATGGAAGCCGCCGGTTACAGCGTTGACGCGGTGGCACATATCCAGCGCCGCGTGGATCATTACCTGAAACTGCGCGACATCATCAAAAATGCCGCCGGTGAAAAAATCGACCTGAAAGCGTATGAAGCGGACATGCGTTATTTGATCGACCGCTATATCCAGGCGGAAGAATCGGTGGTGATTTCTCCGTTTGGCGATATGCCGATTCTGGAGATCATCGAGAAAAGCGGCATCGCCGAAGCCATCGGCGCGTTACCGGCTGGCATTAAAGCCAACAAGGAAGCGGTGGCCGAAACCATCGAAAACAACGTGCGCAGCCACATCATCAAGAACCATCTGCTCGATCCGGCTTATTTTGAAAAGATGTCCAAGTTATTGGAAGAAATCATTAAATTCAGGAAAGAAAACGCAGAGAAATATAAGGAGTATTTGCAAAAGATCGCCGATCTTGCCAGGCAGGTTTCAACGAAACAACCGGATGACCTGCCGGAATCGCTGAATACCCAAGCCAAGCGCGTGCTGTATAGCAATGTAGGCGAAAACGAGGCGCTGGCGCTGCAACTCAATGACGCAGTGATGGATCGCAAGGAAGATAGCTGGCGGGGGAATCAGGCTAAAGAAAACCAGATTAAACGCGCCATTTTCGACATCGTGAGGGATGCCGATGAAGTCGAACGGATTTTCGCCATCGTTAAACAGCAACGTGACTACTGAAATTCTGACGATGAAATTGAATGAACTGGATGTCGAAATCATTCAAAAAAACATCAAGAACGTTCATTTGAGCGTCTATCCGCCGGATGGCAGGGTGAAAGTCTCCGCACCGTCCAGCATGTCGCAGGACACCATTCGCGTGTTTGTGATTTCCAAGTTAGGATGGATCAAGAAACAGCAAAACAAATTGCGTGCGCAGGAACGCGAGGCGCCACGGGAATATCTTGACCGGGAAAGCCATTATGTCTGGGGCAAACGTTATTTGCTCAAAATACAAGAAACAGATGCACCATCAAAGATCGAACTCAAACATAACAAACTGGTGCTGTCGATCCGGCCGGGCGTAGCGCAAGAAAAAAAACGGGATTTTCTGGAAGCCTGGTATCGCGAGAATCTCAAACAGGCCATCCCTGCAATGATTGAAAAGTGGCAACCACGCCTGGGCGTGCGCGTTAACCGATTTTACGTTCAACGGATGAAAACCAAGTGGGGCAGTTGCAGCTTCCATTCAGGCAATATCCGGTTGAACACCGAATTGGCCAAGAAACCGCTGGCTTGCCTGGAATATATTGTTGTGCACGAAATGACCCACCTGTTAGAACCGACGCACAACAGCCGCTTTGTCGGACTGATGGATCAATTCATGCCGAAATGGCGCTTTTACCGGGACGAATTGAACCGGTTGCCGGTCAGGCATGAAGAGTGGGGGTATTGATCTGGGCTTATAGCCGGTTGGTTGCTTAGGGAAACGCTGATTAATTGACTGCACGAGTGAATCGCTTTGTTGCGCGGTACTCACTCCCTCGCCTATCCTATTGATATGTCTCGGTCGCTGCGTTCCGTGCGCCTATCGTTTCATCTCGTTCGCCGAATTAATCAGCATTTCCTTAGTCTCACGGCGGCCAACAAGCGCAGGGGAGGTTGGCTATTGCTACCTGTATTTGCTGCGGAACCGGAAAAATAAATCAGCGCGCATTAGCGGCGAGGAGGCAGATGTATTACGATAGCCAGCTATAAAATTTAAATCCGCGAACCAAAGCCTTTCCTAATCGCGGCGGCTGATAATCGGGATTGCTTTGGCGGCATACACTTAGGACATACTGCGATGAATGAGTATCGAACCGATAAAAACTTCCCAAAAGATTTTCTGGTATTTCAGGAGACGGGATTTTCCGATCCGGATGACCCAAACCGGCCTAACCGCCTATGTGTTTGCTTCAGTGACGTGCATTTCACCGACGGCACAGTCGGGAATCAGAGCGCTGAGACTGTGGTTTGGAAAAATGTATTTGGCCGGATCAAGGAATTGTGCCGCCAGCATGACATACGGGAACTGTATCTGCTATTGGCGGGCGATGTCGTCGACATGATCCGTACCGCGCAGTGGGCAAAAACCGGTGTCTATCCTTGGGAGCGGGATAATCCGCAATTTAGAGAAAATCTGCAAGAAATTATCCAAGGAATTATTGAAAATCATAGTAAGCCTGATACTAGATCGAGATTCTTCCGCCGGTTAAAGCGTTTATTCGTAGCCGATCACAGCGAGACGGCGACCAAGCCCGGATTTTTCTATTGGCTCAACCAGCTTTCAAAGGATCTGAAAAATGTCAGAATTCAGAAACTGGTGCTGCTCGGTAACCACGATAAGGAAATGCTGGCCGATAACGCAACGTTAAAGAAGTTTTATGAGGAATGTTTAGGACAGCCTTTGCCGGCATTGTCAGTGAACTACAAACAATGGATCGGGCAAATGTATTTCAGCAATCCGGATCATTATTTAACCAACAGTCCGGATACTGCGCCTTGGCTGCCGTTTTATTGGGGAGACCGGGGCTTCAGGCTTTTCGTTACTCACGGGCAGTGGAGAGACGAGGATAATTGCCGCGTTATCAAGGCCAAATCGGGATTGCCTGGCTGGAAAGTGAGTGACGGCTGGGATTTGGCTGCTTGGCAAAAGCTCCGCTATAGTCCATTCACCGAGCCATGTTTCGGCGATACGGTGGCTGCCGGATTATTGGCGGGATTCATATTCCATACTAAGGCGCAATTGCAGGACCTGATAAAGAATGAACCGGGCTTGCACGATGAAATTGAGCGCTTGCTGCGGATTCTGGATGAATTGGATCTATACCGGCCGACTTATTTGGCTGTGGGAAGGATAATCGAGGAGACCTGGCGGTTACGGAAAAAGGGAGGGCTCCTGATTCAAGCAAATGAAATCATAGAAAAGCAGTTGCGTTCCTCCATGTACCAATGGCTGAGCTGGGATTTCACCCGGCAAAGTGCCAGATCGTTGTTTAGAGTTGCCATCATGAGCGCTAGGATCCTGCTAGCAGCGATAAAACCCTTCAGTGTGCGGCTTGAGTTGGGGGCAATCTATTTGATGATGCGCGCTCTGTCTAAACTAAAAATCGGCTTGGTGAGCTTCAGCGATGCGCCTTCTTATAGGGAAATTAAGAGTTTCCCGGCTTTTTTACCGGAATATCGCAATTACGGCTTCCGGATTCATAGCGAAGGCCATACGCACATTTCCTTGCAAGAAGAATTGTATTTCCCGGAACCGGCTCATTCCCTGAATCATAAAAGTTACACCTACATCAACCTGGGTGCCTGGCGCGATCAGATCGTGAACGCAAAAAAAGGAAAATACCGCCGGCGCGGTATCGGGCGGGCTTTATTTATCCTTGATCTCGTTTCAGAAGCTAAGTCCGGCGACGATGCAAAAGATCGCGAGCGCCGCTATAACTATTGGATCGAAGATATCACGAGCTGGGGCGATAATCTGGATCGGCTGTAGGTGGTTAGAAGTTTGCTATCGGCTTGAAAAAAAATTCCAATTTACGGGAAAGATTACTTTTTATGCATGAGGGAAGGAAAAAGGATTTTTTCTCAGCGCTTAGTTTTTATTGGCGTTTGCAAGCAGTGCTACGTAAAGAAAATATTTGCATGCTGAAAATAATTTATGGCCGCTAAAGAAGCCAAAGCACGTATCGTCATTAATCGTGTCTGGGGAGAAACTGCATGAGCAAAGACCTGACCAACTCTTCCATCGACCGGCAGAATATTCTCAATAACCCTTACGCATTGGCTGAAATCGAGAAGGCCGCCGGAATTCAGAGGATTCCGTTCGAAGGTAAGACGGTCCTGCTCAAGGAGCAAGTTGCTACGTTTTTTGAAGTAACGACGCGCACGATTAACAATTACATCGAGAAATCCGGCGATGAATTGCGTCAAAACGGGTATGAAGTATTGCGCGGTAACAGACTGAAACAACTTGAATTATCACTCGGCGGCCAATCTGATCACGAAAGTGATTTCGTTACCAAAACCACTACACTTGGCGTGTTCGGTTTCCGGGCGTTTCTCAATTTGGACATGCTGGTATCGGAAAGCGAGTGAGCGAAGTTATTGCACCGGGCGATTCTGGATATTGTCATCGATACGATTAACCAGCGTACTGGAATACATCAATCAGCGCGACGAGGATTTTCTGCATTCCGCATTTGCCGAGGAGAATTATCGCAATCAATTCACCGATGCGCTTAAGAAGCGCATGGCAATGGGAAATTTCAAGTATTTGGTTTACAAGGATAACTGATGCTCTACATATACATAGTAAAAAGAATCAGCTATTTTTTCTATTGGCGTCCCCAAGGGGATTCGAACCCCTGTTACCGCCGTGAAAGGGCGATGTCCTAGGCCTCTAGACGATGGGGACAAAGTGATGTGTCGTTTATAGCACCGCTTAATCCGAGAAAAACTGGTGGAGATAAGCGGGATCGAACCGCTGACCTCTTGCATGCCATGCAAGCGCTCTCCCAGCTGAGCTATACCCCCTAATTAAAGGAAGGGGGATTATACTGATGCCATGATGGCTTGTAAAGCAAAGATCATCCCGGGAAATTGCCAAGATGGTTGTTCATGCGATTGAGCGTTTCTTCGCGTCCGAGCAGCGCCAAGACGGCATCGATCGAAGGCGTGTGAACTTCGCCGGTTACCATGACCCGCAGCGGCATGGCAATTGCCGGTAACTTGACATTGTGTTCTTTGGCGGCAGCTTTTATTTCCTGATGAATCGCTTCGCGCGTCCATTCAATCCGGTTAAATGATGCCATCAGCCCGGTTATGATCGGCTTGGCATCCGCGGTCAAATGTTGTGCTTTCAGTTCTTCGACAGGTTCCAGCGGACGGTAAAAGTACACGGCGGCATCAGCCAGTTCTTCGATGGTGTTGACGCGTTCCTTGAGCAATCCGGCAACTTGCGCCAGATCAGGGCCGCCATCCAATCGGCAGTTGTCATTCGTCAGAAAAGGCGCGGCCAGTTCAGCGAGACGGGTATTGTCGGTTGTTTTGAGGTACTGCTGGTTGATCCAGTGCAGTTTTTCCGGGTTGAATTTAGCCGGAGAACGGCTGATTGCGGATAAATCGAACCATTCGACCAATTGCTCGCGGCTGAAGATTTCTTCGTCGCCGTGCGACCATCCTAACCTTGCCAGGTAATTCAATAAGGCTTCCGGCAAATAGCCGTCGTCGCGATATTGCATCACTGAGACCGCACCGTGCCGTTTCGACAAACGCTCGCCGTTGGCGCCCAGAATCATCGGCACATGCGCGTATTCCGGCAAAGGTGCGCCCAAGGCTTTGAGGATATTGATCTGACGCGGTGTATTGTTGACGTGATCGTCGCCGCGGATGACGTGCGTGATATTCATATCCAGATCGTCAATGACGACGCTGAAATTGTACGTTGGCACGCCATCGCCGCGCAGCAATACCAGATCGTCGAGTTCGTTGTTGGCGACGGTGATCTTTCCCTTGATTTGATCATTGAACGTCACGTAACCATCCAAGGGGTTTTTGAAACGCAGCACTGGTTTTACACCGGCAGGCGGTGTTTGTTTGCTATCGCGCCAGCGGCCGTCGTAGCGCGGTTTCAATCCGGCCGCCAATTGTTGCTCGCGCATTTCCTCCAGTT
Source organism: Pseudomonadota bacterium (assembly GCA_018240285.1). Classification (GTDB taxonomy): domain Bacteria; phylum Pseudomonadota; class Gammaproteobacteria; order Burkholderiales; family Nitrosomonadaceae; genus Nitrosomonas. Next base: position 88,787 of record JAFEGA010000029.1, read on the forward strand.
CTTCCTTGCTGGCGTAGCAATAATAGGCTTGGTTGTTGCGCAATAATTGCTCGGCGGCTTCATGGTAACGCGCCAGCCGTTGCATTTGATAAAACGGCCCTTCGTCGTAATCCAGTCCCAGCCATTCCATACCGTCCAGAATTGCTTGAATCGATTGCTGCGTGGAACGCTCCAGATCGGTATCTTCAATGCGTAGGATAAATTTTCCACCGTGCTTGCGGGCATAAGCCCAAGAAAATAGCGCAGTGCGTGCGCCGCCAATGTGAAGATAACCGGTCGGGCTGGGTGCGAATCGTGTGCGTACCATGATGATTGTCGGGTTTTTTGTTGTGTCAATGATCGGAAAACCGATAGTTTACGCGATTCCACTGCGCATGTTGATAGCCGTATGCAAGCCAAAGCCGATTATAATGTGCGCAATTTTCAATTTCGCAGCTTTGTTGCGTACACGAAGACAATGTGTTTGCCTCATGACTGATTTGATTCACGACCTGATTTTTGCCGCTGCCGGACGGACGCCGCATGCCGAGGCGTTGTGCTATCAGGATCAGCGCATGAACTACGCCATGCTGGCGGAAGCAGTTGCGGCAACGGCCAATGGTTTGCATAAACAAGACTTAAGCCGCGGCGAGCGTATGGCGGTTTATCTTGAGAAACGTTTCGAAACCGTGACTGCACTATTTGCCGCAGCGGCGGCGGGTGGTGTTCTGGTGCCGGTAAATCCGGTTCTGAAGGCGGAGCAGGTGGCGTATATTCTGATCGACTGCAATGTCAGGATATTGGTCACTTCGCTGGAACGGTTGAAGCTGCTGCAAACGGTATTGCCGCTTTGTCACGATTTGCATACTGTGATCGTGACCGATGCCGGCGATCATTTGCCTTCAATAGCTGGCCTTACGGTTGTCAGTTGGGAAACGATGGCATCAGCCGGCAGTACACATCCGGCATGCCGGGTGATCGACAGCGACATGGCGGCGATCATCTATACTTCGGGTAGCACCGGCAAACCGAAAGGGGTAGTGCTGTCGCATCGCAATCTGCTGGCCGGTGCGAAAAGTGTGACGCAGTATTTGCAGAATCGCAGTAGCGACCGGATTTTGACGGTGCTGCCGCTCAGCTTCGACTATGGCTTGAATCAGTTGACGACCGCTTTTTATGCTGGTGCAACCAATGTGCTGATGAATTATCTGCTGCCGCGTGACATCATCCGTATCGTCAACGAGCAGCGAATCACCGGCCTTGCAGCCGTGCCGCCGCTGTGGATTCAATTGGCGCAATTGGATTGGGGAAAGGCTTCATCGCTACGCTACATCACCAATTCCGGCGGTGCCATGCCGCGTGCCACATTGAACCAACTACGTAGCGCTTTGCCGCAGACACAAATTTTCTTAATGTACGGTTTTACCGAAGCGTTTCGTTCGACTTATTTGGCGCCGGAAGAATTGGACCAGCGCCCGGATTCCATCGGCAAAGCAGTGCCGAATGCCGAAGTATTAGTGCTACGCGAAGACGGTTCGCCGTGTGCACCAGGTGAACCAGGCGAGCTGGTGCACCGCGGATCTTTAGTGGCGATGGGGTATTGGAACGATGCGGAAAGAACTGCGCAGTGTTTCAAGCCGGTGAAAGCGCGCCAGGCCGGATTGCCGCTGGCGGAGATTGCGGCATGGTCCGGCGATACCGTGCGCGTGGATGAGGAAGGCTTTTTGTATTTCATTGAACGTCGCGATGAAATGATCAAAACTTCGGGCTACCGGGTCAGTCCCACCGAGGTGGAAGAGGTAGTTTACGCATCGGAATGCGTTGCGGAAGCTGTCGCCGTCGGTGTGCCGCATCCCGTGTTGGGCCAAACGATCGTGCTGATCGCGGCGATGCGTAACGGTGTGAAACCGGATAGGGATATTCTGCTGCAAGCGTGCAGGCAGCGCTTGCCCGCGTATATGCTGCCCAGTCACATTGAATTGCGTGAGGGTAATCTGCCGCGCAATCCGAATGGCAAAATAGACCGCAAATTACTCGCGCAGCAAATGCAGCATTTGTTTATGGAAGCTAACCCGTGAGTAACACGCCTCCGGAACATGCTCCGCTGGTGCAGTTTGACGTGCAGGACGATTGTCTGCAAATCGGCGGCATGGCCTTGATCCGGCTGGCGCAACGGGTCGGCAGCACACCGTTTTATGCCTACGACCGGCAAAAAATCAGCGAACGGATCGCGTTGTTGCGGCGGCATCTGCCGCAAGAAATTCTGCTGCATTACGCCATGAAAGCCAATCCGATGCCGGCTGTAGTGCAACATGTGGCGGGCTTGGTCGATGGTTTGGATGTCGCTTCAAGCGGCGAGATGCGTGTGGCGTTGGATACCGGTTTGCCACCAGACAAGATCAGTTTCGCCGGACCGGGGAAAAGGGATTATGAGTTGCGCAGCGCGATTGCGGCGGGTGTGATGCTGAATATCGAATCCGTACAGGAATTGGAATCGGTTGCGCAATTGGGAGTGAGTTTGGGGATTACACCTAAAGTAGCCATCCGCGTTAACCCGGATTTTGAACTCAAGTCTTCCGGAATGAAAATGGGCGGTGGACCGAAACCGTTCGGCATCGACGCCGAATACGTACCGGATGTGTTGAAACGGCTGGCTGCGCTTGATTTAGATTTTGCCGGTTTTCACATTTTCAGCGGCTCGCAGAATCTAAATGCGGCTGCGTTACAGGAAGCGCACCAAAAAACCGTGCAGCTTGCTATCCAGCTAGCCGGATATGCGCCAGCGCCGGTACGGCTGTTGAATATCGGCGGCGGTTTCGGTGTGCCGTATTTTCCTGGTGAGCGGGCGTTGAATCTTGCCGCCATCGGTGAGAACTTGCAGCGCTTGATAGTGGAAGCTGAACGGCAGTTGCCGGGTGTCCGGATCGCGCTTGAATTAGGCCGCTATATTGTTGCAGAAGCGGGCATTTACGTGTGCCGTGTGCTGGAACGTAAAATCTCGCGCGGGCAAGTCTTCCTCATCACAGACGGTGGGTTGCATCATCACCTGGCGGCTTCGGGTAATTTCGGCCAGGTTATCCGAAAAAATTATCCGGTTGTTATCGGCAACAAAGTTCGAGGCACAGAAAGGGAAGTAGTTTCCGTCGTGGGGCCTTTGTGTACACCGCTGGACGTGTTGGCCGATCAGCTGCCGATGGCCAAAGCGGCTGCGGGTGATCTGGTTGTCGTGTTGCAGTCGGGCGCTTACGGTTTGACCGCCAGTCCGACTGCATTCCTAAGTCATCCGCTACCCGTCGAAGTATTTGTTTAATCCATAAATTTCAGTATTCTGCAGTTGTTGTTTATTGTGCACAAGCGTTTATCTTTGTTGCAATTCTGCTATTAAATGATAAAGATCAGTTGAATATTCGCTTTAAATATACTTAAATGACTGCTGTAGTTCATTTATATTACTTATTGAATGAAGAAGCTTTGTTTTGTGACACTGGGAATAAGAAATGCGCTGTAGATTCTGCGCTTTTTCAATGATGATATGGCACGAAAGCTGTTTATTATATTGCTATGCACAGGATTGATAGATTGATCGCTATTTTTGGAAATGATTGATAAAACTGAATTGGATGATTCTATGAGTGAGCTTTATCAAAACTTTCAGAAATATTTTGAGATTGTAGTGGCAGATACAGCTGAACTGCTTGAGTGTGTTTATAGAATCCGTTATCAAGTGTTATGCGTAGAGAAACGTATTCCTGGATTCGATCCTTCACTTTATCCAGATCAGTTGGAAAAAGACAGTTATGATAGCCGATCTTCTCATGTTCTTTTACGATTCCGTCCGTCTGGGGGCTTCATCGGTACGGTACGATTGGTTTTATGTGATCTGTTGCATCCCGAGAAATTGTTTCCAGTCGAATCGTATGCGCCATTGGATCCGGCACTCTTTGATATAAAAAAACTACCACGTCAGCAAGCCGCTGAGATTTCCCGATTTGTTGTCATAAGTCAGTTTGATCGGCGTAAAGTAGATCGCCGTGGAGAGGATCGCCGTAAGCAAGCAGTAGAGACTGATAGTGATAAGAGAAATACCCAAGAGCGCCGCTCCGGCGATCGTCGTGCTACACCTCCTATTGCATTGATACTGATGGCGGGTGTTATGCGTGTTTCTGCTAAATATAATATTAGAGACTGGATATCAAGCATGGAGCCTGCCTTGAACAGATTGTTAAGTTTTTATGGTTTAAACTTTAATCCAGCCGGCCCGCCTGTTAATTATCATGGTATTCGCCAAGCTTATTATGTGAGAGTAGAAGATGTATTAAAACGGATGTACGAAGAACATCGCGACGCATGGGAAGTGGTAACAGATTGTGGTAAATATAATCCATTTCTATCTGTTAACGAGAAAAAGTATTGAATCTGGAAATTGTTTCTTGAGTTCATTTCATTTCTCTATACGAATCCAATTATCAAAATATTGTTTGTTAAAGATCAGAGCTTATTTATATCTTGCTCTATCTATATGTCTTCTGGCTATTGGAACTGAAGTCAGAGCGGACAGCCATTATGAGATTGTTATTAATCCGAGCGTGAAAGAAAGAATACTTTCTTCCAATACGCTACGTTCTATCTTTAGCATGCATTTGAAAACTTGGTCAAACGGAACCAAGATCAGAGTTTTTGTGTTATCTGATGATGACCAATTGCATCAAATCGTTTCCAAGGAGAAGCTAAACGTATTTCCTTATCAATTAAGATCCACCTGGGATCGATTAGTATTCTCAGGCACAGGCCAGGCGCCGATTAAAGTCAATTCAAGTGAAGAAATGCTTGATAAGGTTGCCAGCACACCTGGTGCAATAGGTTATTTATGGAGAGCCAATATTAATGAAAATGTTAACGTGCTCGAAATTAAGTAGCTATTTCATCAACTCTGTCTGGTGGTTGACCAAAGGTATTGCCATGCTATGGGTTGCCGGTGATATTTCTGTTCAAGCACAGCAGCTTGATCAAACACAGAGCCAATCTGAATCGGCTAAAGCGCCTGTTAAATGGGTGCAAGCGAAAGATTTACCCCTCAAAGCTACAGAAACGGGCAACACCAAAGAAAAACCCAGTGTGGTAAGTACTGCGCTCAAGTGGTGGCGTTCAACCGATCGTCCCGGGGATTTGCAGATTCATGGTTTTGTTACACAAGCTTATACCCTGACTTCCGATAACGATGTTTTTGGAAATAGCGACAAGAGGGGTAGTTTTGGCCTTACTGAAGCCGGACTCAATGCTTCGGTACGGCCATTGCCGAAGCTGCAATTATCGGCGCAAGTATTGTCGCGCCGTGCGGGTGAAGGGAACACGGGCATGCCGCGATTGGATTTTGCTTTCCTGGATTATCGCCTGTATTCTCATGAAACGAATCAATTTGGGGTTCGCGTTGGTAGATTAAAAAATCCATTTGGTTTTTATAATGATACGCGAGATGTAGCGTTTACTCGCCCCGGTATTTTGTTGCCGCAATCAATTTATTTTGATCGTACACGTAATCTGGGTCTTTCAGGAGATTCTGTACAATTATATGGCGAAACTGCTGTTGCCAGACTTGGCACAATTTCTACCCAATTTGGCGTATGGTTACCAATCGTGAGTGATAAAGATACGCAACTTTCGATTCTTGGAGCTATACCAATAGGACAGTTAAATCGGGAAGTATCATATATTGGCCGAGGAATTTTTGAAACGAATGATAAAAGTCTGCGTTTGGGTATTAGTGGAATATGGTTAAATACATCGTATGACCCTTCAAGTAAATCCCATGATCCAGTAGGACCAGGGACATTTCAATTTACCCCTATTTATTTTTCTGCACAATACAATACGGAGCGCTGGACGTTGACCTCTGAATATGCGATACGCCATCTCAAATATGATGATAATTTCAACTCTAAAGCACTAAATGGTCTGAATTTATATGGTGAGAGCTATTATTTTCAAGGAGAATATCGATTTACCCCGAGATTGGAAGGTATTGTGCGGTACGATGTTCTCTATACCGATAGATCGGATCGTGATGGAAGTCATTGGGCTGCGCAAAGTTCTGCGCGCCAAGGTTTAGAACATACTCGTTTTGCCAAGGATATCACCGTGGGATTACGCTGGAATGTAACACCAGAATTTATGCTGCGTGCTGAATATCATCATGTAAATGGAACCGGGTGGTTATCAAGGTTAGATAATCCTACTCCGACAGATACTGTGCAACACTGGGATCTTTATTCGATCCTGGCTTCTTATCGCTTCTAAGTAGAAATTCTGATGGAGAATAATTCCGGAATTAAATTGGAAAAAGTGCCTATTATTTCAAATTCCAAGGGGCGCCGATTCCGGAGTCTGCGATGGAAAATTTCGCTAAGCAGTAGCATGATTCTGCTGGCAGTGGTGATGCTTTTTTGTTTCATCAGCTACCTGGGGTTAATGGCCAATTTCGATAATCAACGGGAAGTCGAATACCGGCGTTATTCCAGAGAAGTCGCGAGTCTGATCAAAAACACTTCACAAAATTTATATCAGCTGGCTGAAATGATCCCATTTCTAGATGGAATGAAAAATGCCTTGCTGATCAATGATGGCGAGAGCATCAGTAAAGTATTCGATCCCCATTGGGCATTGCTGCAATTTCACAACGGTGTTGAGTTCGTTCAATTTTATAATCCGCGGAATCAATTAAATGCCAGCTGGGATAGTCTGGAAGCTCAAATCGGCGGCAATATGTTATTGTCGGCTTGGGTGAGCCATGTCAATCAATCGGAAAAACCGATTAATCCTTTGCTTTGCCGGGAAAACTGCATTCAATACATCATTGCGCCCTTGTTGGTGGAAGGAAAAAAAGCCGGTGTCGTGGTGATGGGAATATCGCTGGCGGATATGTTTCTGGCGTTTAAACGGATTGCGGGTTCCGACATCGGCTTGCTGATCAAGGGACAAAATAATCTGCTACTGCCGAACGACGCCGATTATTTGCGTTGGAATATTCATGTTTCAGCGTTGACTAATAAGGAAAAAAATCTTGAAATTCTGAAAAAAACCTCGTATTTGCACCCGGATCTGAGTGTATTGAACAATGGCACTCAAATCCGCTGGAACGATCAGTATCTGCAAATAAAGCTATTCCCGCTCGATTCGTATGAACCTGATAAAGCGCACCTGATCGTGATTACCGATGTCACTGCTGCGGTCAATAACATTTATGATTCCATTTGGAAAATTGCATTGATCGGTTTACTCGGGTTGATTTTCTCGGAAATATTATTGTTTTTGATTTTTACCCGATTGCTTGCAAAACTGAAAGATGTCGTTTTTGTTCTACCGTTGCTGGCCAATGGGCAGTTTGAGAAATTCCGCTTATCACTGGCCTCAAACGACCGCCTGCAACGCTTCAGAGATGAAGTGGATCAGTAGTGTCCGGTTAAAAGT
>JAFEGA010000002.1 GCA_018240285.1 Pseudomonadota bacterium
GTACGAATTATCGGGGCAAGGTCAAAAACTACCACACCCGATCATAAGGAGTTGAGATCAAATTCAGAATACTCAGGCCAATCGTAAACCGCATATTCTCACCTGATACTGTTTTCCCTAGCCGTCGTTCACTGCTTTTTTCAGAATTCCCAGTTATCGGAAATTAAATTTATTGGATAGTAAACTGACGCATTTCTTCCAATGCATCGGTGACATGTTCACTGGCAATATCAGCATGTCCTACTTTTGCGTGATTAATGGCTTGCACTAAGTGCCGGATTGATTCCGTAATATGCTCCCTTCCCCCGCCATTTTCATTTTCAATCACTTCCGCTTCTGCCTTTTTAACATACTCCAGGCTTGCCTCGGCATGCTTATGAATATGCTCCGCGTGTGCTTTATGGGTCTTGGCCATTTCGGCGTGTTTTATTGCTTCTGCCATGAAGGCAGCTGCCTTTCCCGATTCAGTATTTCCTGGAATCCCTGATGCACTAATCTCACCAATCAGGAATAGCGCCAGCATGGCAGCAATCAATATGAATGGTATATTTCTCATGATATCGATACCTCGCTTTTCATTGATAAAAACACATCACTCTTTTTAGCATTACACGCGGAGGCAGCTCGCGAACTGATTCTACAATTTCTCCACGTGATGACTGAGATATTCCACCACTCCTTCTAGACTTGCTTTCATACCAAGCTCTCCACTTTTCCGGCCGAGCGGCAAGTCGTTAACTACATGATGGCGTACAATTCCTTTTCTGCCGATCAAGAATGGATCGCGTAGCGCCACATGACTCGGATGATTAACTCCGTAAGCGTTCATCACTTCGCCACCAAAATCAGACACCAGCGTAATATCAATCGAACCGATACCGCCTTGGATTATCAATGCGTTGCACCAGGCAATCGGCCTGCGGTCAGCACCATATCCGACAATCCTCACTTTTTAAGTGCAGCCAGTTGCTCCTTCAATGATTTAATTTCTTCTTCCGCTCGGATTTGCGGCGTGATATCAAATTGCACACCCAGGAAATAAAGCACATTTCCATGCGAATCAAAGAGCGGCGAAACAAGTAAATGGTTATAAAACAATTCACCGTTTTTACGAAAGTTTCTCAAAACCACCTCAACGGGTTTCTTGTTCTTGATCGCATCTTGTAACTGCTTGACACCGGCTTGATCGTGCTCATTTCCTTGCAAAAAACGGCAATTCTTGCCCACCGTTTCCGCCAAGGTATACCCGGTTATTTCCTCAAATGCTTTGTTAACATAAACCAACGGCATGTCCTCTTGATCGGGATCAGCCAGTGTTACCCCATTTACGCACGAATCAAGAATCTTGGATAATACTTGTGGAATTAATCCGGGGTCTTTTTCAACGATAAAATCCATGATCTTCTCTCCAGGTTAATCAACGATTGGTTGATGCTTAAAATGACCGGTTATTTGGAATCAACCCGATCCGCTTCAATCAATTTCTTGATATTTCTCACTGTTCTCTCGGTGCCGTCTTGAACCGCGATGCGCACGAGCTTTTCGAATGGCCGCACGTGCAAATCCAGGCTCAACAGCTCAAAAACAAACGTCACCCGGCTATCCGCAACATTGATGGCTTCAATCACATAATCACAACGGTACGGATTGGAAACACCTTCAAAGCAAATGCGCGATCCTTCCTCAAAAATTTTTACCTTGAACGTCGATTCCGAACGATTTCCCTGATCGATACGAACCTGACGGCAAACCGTTCCAAGTTTTATCGGACCATCGGTGATTTTTTCCAGTTCTTTAACTTCGGGCGACCAGCGCGGGTAATTGATCAACAGATTATGGCCGATAAAATCAAAAATCTTGTCACTGGGGCTTTGAATGATTGCACTGGCCTTGCCGATTACCGGGCTATCTTTGAACAAACCAAGCATTTAACGCCTCCTGCACAGTGTTTGCTAAACCAAATAAGTATCGATACCTGCCAATAATAAGTCATATTGCGCTTCAACGATTTCTTTAATTGCCAAAGCCGGCATGCCGGTAATCAAATTGCCCTCCGCCACCAGCCAGCCTACCGCATCCGACGCGCCGAGACTGACTACATAGCCTAGTTCGTGATGCAGATAGGGTTCAAGCAAGCCGGGAAATCCTGCGTGCCGCAGTACGTTGCGCGCCACCAGTTTGCCTTTACGCACGGCGGATTGTGCAGTCAATGTATTGGAACCCAACGATTGATAATACGAGCAATCGCCGGCCACAAAAATATTGGGCAATGGTTTTTGATCAGCCAGCACTTGCCCGAACGCATTCGCGGTAAACGTATTTTGCTGTTTCTTACCTAAAAACAACAGTGATAAATCCGAAGGCAAATCGAACTGCTTTCCGGTAACTTTCTCCTTCAGCACAATCTTACCAACCTGTTGCTCACAGTAATAAGTTTCCGGGTAAAACGCAATATTCAAATCGCGCATGCGGGATTCCACATACTTAGCAAAACCGGCTGGAAATTGTTCAAGCACATGTTCACCCGAATGAATCAAACGCAAATCTGCTTTACTTCTAATGCGATCGAGAAACTGCTTAATCTCAAACAAAAACTGAATACCCGTTGCGCCCCCGCCAACGACGGAAATCACCGGTCGCGGTGCCTCACTCCGATTAAGAAATGCGGTTAACAACTCCGCGCCGCCAGTCACCATAAAGTCATGCAGATTGAGCAGATTTTCCCTGTCGTTATGACTACTTTCCTGATTCTGACAACCGGTTGCGATGATCAGATAATCAAAATCGACGGCTTCACCGTTTAAAACCAATTGCCGCTTAGTTTGATAAGTTTGTAGCGCATCCGCATCGAAGCTTAGCGATGCCGCTATGTGGCGGCACCCGTAACGGCTTTCGATATCGATAAAAGGAACCAGCAAATCGGTTAAGGGATAGCGGAATGTTTCGTGCAAGTGTGTGATTTTCAAATGCTGCGTCTTTGGATCAACCAAGATAATTTCTGTATCCGGAGCAAATTGCAGCAGATTGGTCAATGCAGCAAGACCGGCGTATCCGCCACCAGCGATGACCACTTTCAGTCTTTTTTGTCTTGTAATATTAAATGGCAAAAAAGCCACGCTAACCTCTTACCTGATATCTATAAGTAACTTAAATTATTCACACTGGCAAATTTACAACAATATTCCGCCACTGCCAGCCAGTTCATCTATATGACAGACTAGCATAATTACCGCTTTCATGGTTTTTTATCACACCCATCAGGAATCCGATCCACACGCCAATTAGGTATTGCCCATTGCCAGAATGAAGAAATATCGCCGTCCAAAATTTCTGCAGGCGGGTTCTGTCCAAGAAAGCGCAATGCCGCAACCAGTTCACGCAAAGCATTAACCGTATCGATTGGAGCGGCGTTAGTTTGCTTACTGAATTTCTCACCGGCTGCGTTGGTTACCACAGGCAAATGCAGGTAATGCGGTGTCTTGTAACCCAGTAGCTGCTGCAGAAATATTTGCCGCGGTGTGGAATCGAGCAAATCGGCGCCGCGCACGACATGCGTGATATTTTGCGCCGCGTCGTCCACCACAACCGCTAGTTGATACGCATAAATCCCATCGGCGCGGCGCAACACAAAATCGCCGACATCACGGCGCAGTCTTTGCGCATATAGTCCTTTCAGAATATCCTGGAACTGGATCACCTCATCGAAAGTTCGAATGCGGAGCGCATGTGCATTTTTGATCGAAGCGGGCTTGTTCAGACAGGTTCCCGGATAAATAAAACCGTATAAACCGGTTATGCTGGAATCCGCAATTTCTTTTCGTGAACAGGTGCAGGGATAAAGCAAGCCCTGTTGATTCAAAACCTCCAAAGCTTCTTGATAGACTTTGGAGCGCTGGCTCTGATAAATGACCTCCTCGTCCCATTCCATTCCCAATTTCTCGAGCGTATCGAGAATATGATGTGCCGCACCTGGTACGGTGCGTGGTAAATCAACATCCTCAATTCTCACCAGCCATTTACCGTGATGAAATTTCGCATCGGCATAACTGCCTACCGCCGCAACCAGTGAGCCGAAATGTAGCGGCCCAGTGGGTGATGGCGCAAACCGCCCGCGATAATCTGAAACTGCGAATGGATCGTTCTCCACTGGAAAATTAGCCAATTGATTGAAAGAAAATAACGAACAAACTACAAACAAGCTCCGGTATGGGCCGGCCTTATCCTTTATAATGCCCGCCATCCTTCAATCATAATCGTTTTCCTGCTGCATTAAATCACGAATTTTAGATCAGACATGCATATTCATATATTGGGAATTTGCGGCACCTTCATGGGAGGAATTGCTGCAATTGCACGTGAGTCCGGACATACGGTGACCGGTTGCGATCAAGATGTTTACCCGCCCATGAGCACGCAACTTGAATCGCAAGGCATTCAATTAATACCCGGTTATTCGCCGGAACAAATTCGCTTGCAGCCGGATATATTCGTCATCGGCAATGTCGTGACGCGCGGCAATCCGCTGATGGAGGAAATTCTCAACCGCAATTTACCTTATATTTCCGGCCCGCAGTGGTTATCGGACAACATTCTGCGAAACCGCTGGGTGCTTGCCGTCGCCGGTACGCACGGCAAAACGACAACCAGCTCGATGCTGGCTTGGATACTGGAATATGCCGGATTGAACCCAGGGTTTCTGATTGGTGGAATCCCCGAGAACTTCGGCATTTCAGCGCGCATCGGCAACACTTCACCTTTCTTTATCATTGAAGCGGATGAATACGACACGGCTTTTTTTGATAAACGCTCCAAATTCGTTCATTACCACCCCAGAACGGCCATACTGAACAATCTCGAATTCGATCACGCCGACATCTTTGCCGATCTTCCAGCTATCGAACGGCAATTCCACCATTTCGTGCGGATTATCCCTAATAACGGCTTGATCGTGGCAAACGGCAGAGATCAAAATTTAACCCGGGTTCTGCAGCAAGGCTGCTGGACGCCCGTCGAAACATTCGGCACAGAAAACGGCTGGCATGCGAAGTCGCAGGATAACAACGCAATTGATATTTATTGTCACGAAGCGCTTCAAGGACGGTTGCGATGGGATTTATTGGGCGAGCATAACCGTATGAACGCGCTGGCAGCGCTCATCGCAGCACGGCATGCCGGAGTACCGGTCACGATCGCAATCGAAGCCTTAGCGAAATTCAAGAATGTCAAACGGCGCATGGAAAAACGGGGAACGGTTAACGGCATTACCGTCTACGACGACTTTGCTCATCATCCGACCGCCATTCAAACCACAATCAACGGTCTGCGAACACATGTTGGTACGGAAAAAATTATTGCGGTTCTGGAACCACGTTCGAACACGATGAAAATGGGGGTGTGGAAAGATTTTCTGGCAGATAGTCTGCGAGAAGCCGATCAGGTTTTCTGCTTTACCCGCGATGCGCAATGGGCAAAAACCGCGCTGACGCCATTAGCTGAAAAAGCGGATTGTTTCAACGATATGAACCAACTGGTGCAGGCTATCTGCGGCATCGCAAAATCCGGTGATCACATCCTGATTATGAGCAATGGCGGATTCGGTGGTATTCATGAAAAAATTTTATCGGTTCTAAAAAAGTAGTTTAACCGAGAGTTAATTCTATTCGAGGAAATTGATAGCCGATACCGTCCTAATCACCTTCAAATTCGCACAGCGCAAATACCTTACAACCCAGTTTCTCCAATCGCACCTTGCCGCCGACATCCGGCAGATCAATCACAAAACAGCATTCCACAACCTCCCCACCCATATCCCGGATCAGGCCGACGGCCGCTTCCGCAGTTCCGCCGGTTGCAATCAAGTCATCGATCAAAAGCACTCGCTCCCCCGGTTGAATCGCATCCACATGAATTTCAATCCGGTCGCTACCATATTCCAATTGATAATCCCTTCCTATTGTTTCGGCTGGCAATTTGTTTTGCTTGCGAATCGGCACGAAACCTTTACCCAACTGATAAGCGACGGGAGCACCAATAATGAAGCCGCGCGATTCGATTCCAGCTACTTTATCAATTTTGACGTTGCTGTAGCGGCTTGAAATTTCCTGTATGGTCGTTCGTAACCCGATAGGATCCTTTAACAGTGTCGTGATATCACGAAACATAATGCCATGATGCGGGTAATGCGGAACAGTGCGAATATGGGACTTAATGGACATGATGAAACGATAATCAAACAGTAAAAAAGATTGGAGTCAAAATAGGCAGCAGAAATGTCAAAGGCCCCAACCTGGAACAGGTTGAGGCCTTTTTATCACTACCTCGTTACACTAAGTCTATTCTTAGTGATCCATTCCAGCTTTTGCATCAAAGCTGGCTGGTTTTTTCAGTTGGGTCATGATGTCATCATTCCAAGCGCCTTCAACATTCATGTGAGCAGCAGCACCCAGCAATACAGCTTCAATCAGGTTATGACTGAGGTATACATGTAAACCAGGTTGATGGAATTCATACGCTGCAGCAACTGCGGCACCTGCTGGAACAAACCAGGTTTCTTGGTTGGTCAGAGGCGCATCGCCAAATGAACCGCCAACCCAGTACAGGTCACCGTGTCCACCGATCAAGTGTGGATAGGAAGGACGGTTAGCTTGCGAGTGAATGAACAGAACTTTCTCGCCCACTTTAGCTTTCAGTGCGTTGTCGCCGGTCAGCGCGCCAACTGCGCCGTTAAATACTACGTGTGTTGGGATGAGTCCTTTAGCAACTTCCAGCATGTCGGCCATGCCTTCAGCTGGCGAAGCGTAGGATTTGAATTTTCCGCTAGCATCTTTCGGCAGATAGAAATCTTGCTCACCGATGTAGTAAGCGCGATCATACTTGTATGGTTTGCCTTTGTTGTCTTTCAGGCCGTCTTTAGGCAATACCATAATGGCGCCGCTCATACCAGAAATAACGTGGAACGGAATCATGGTTCCGCCAGGTGCGCAGTGATAAACGAACACACCAGATTTAATTGCTTTCCAACGCAGTACAACTTCTTCACCTGGTTGAACCAGAGTCAAACCAGCACCACCGAGTGCGCCGGTTGCAGCGTGAAAGTCTACGTTATGCGCCAATGTGCTTGTTTTTGGGTTTTTTAATGTTAATTCAACATAATCGCCTTCATGAACGACGATGAGCGGACCAGGAACGCTGCCATTGAAAGTCAGCGCCCAAACTTTTGCGCCTGGAGCAACTTCGATCAGTTTCTCCACGGTTTCCATGGTAACTTCAACGACTTTTGGTCCTTTTGAAGTTTGCTCATGTGCAGGTACATTTGGTGGAGCCACCAATGTTTGTTTTACACGTGGCAGTTTAGAAATGTCTGGTGCAGCAGCAACCGCTTGTGTTGCGCCTAAACAGAGCAATCCTAAACCAACCATTGCTTGAACAGCTTTAATCATATCTCCCTCCATAAATGATGAATTTTATGCTTCTTTATGCGCCATCTAATTACTACTTATCATGTAATCATCACGATTACCGACATCTGCCTTTTACTATAAATTTGAGCAAAAAAGACGGAACGGAGAATATACACTTTCTATAGAAAACTGTCTATTCTTAGTGGCTTGTAGCGATTAAAGCCTTACTGAATGAATGGAATTGCGACTCACCGGTAGCGATCCTTGATACTTATCGTCTTATCCGCTTGAATTTTCAACCTTGTATCAACTTAATTTCTGCTGCTGCGAGATTTTCTTGTGTACCGCGGAGAACAATCACATCGCCAAGTTCCAAACGTGTTTCTTCAGTTGGCAGCAATCCGCGAATATTGCGCCTTCTGACTGCGGTAACTTCGACATCAAGGCTTGCCAAATCAAGCTCACCCAGCGTTTTATCAATCGCAGCCGCATCCTGAGTAATAGTAATCGTCAACAAACGCGGCAACAGTTTGTCACTGCCATCTTCCGCCTCATCCGTCACACCATGATAGAAGCCGCGCAACAAGCTGTAGCGCTGCTCGCGGATTTGCCTGATGCGGCGCAAAATCCGCCCGGTCGATATGTCGACAAACATCATCGCGTGCGACGCCAGCATTAAGCTGCCTTCCATAATTTCCGCGACCACTTCGGTAGCACCAGCTTCTTTCAATAAATCAATGTCAGAATCATCGCGCGCCCGGACGACAACGGAGAGATCTGGACGTAATTCCTGGACATGTTTGAGAATTTTTAACGTGGAAACCGTATCGGCATAACTGACCACCAAAACTTTTGCGCGCATCAGACCGGCTGCAATCAATACTTCGCGCCGGGCCGCATCGCCGTACACCACCGCCTCCCCTGCACTGGTCGCTTCCCGGATGCGTTGTGGGTCAAGATCCAAGGCAATAAACGGTATCGATTCCTGCTCGAATATGCGCGCAATGCTCTGTCCACTGCGTCCATAACCGCAGATGATCACATGGTTCTGTGCCACCATCGTCTGGGCGGCAATCGATGTGATTTGCATGGCACGATACATCCAATCCGAACCGTAAAAACGGTGAATCACCGACTCACTGTATTCAATCAGAAATGGGGCAATGAACATCGACAACACCATCGCCGCAAGCACCGGCTGAAGAACAGAATTTTCGATCAAACGGAACTCACCGGCTTGTGCTAGTAATACAAATCCGAATTCCCCGGCTTGCGCCAGACTCAGTCCCGTCCTGACTGCGACATTAGAATCCGCGCCAAACAAGCGCGACAAACCGGCAACGATCACTATTTTCAATACCGTGAGTCCCGCCAGGATCACAAATACCCAGACGAAGCTCTCAATGACGACTTGCATATCCAGCAACATGCCGATCGTGACAAAAAACAGTCCGAGCAAAATATCGCGGAAAGGTTTGATATCATCTTCCACCTGGTAGCGATACTCCGTCTCGGAAATCAGCATGCCCGCCAGAAACGCGCCCAGCGCCAGCGACAGGCCGGCTAATTCGGTCAGCCATGCGGTCCCGAGCGTAACCAGCAGCACGTTGAGCACGAACAATTCCGATGATTTCTGCCGTGCCACCAAATGAAACCAAGGGCGCATCAATTTCTGCCCGAAAAACAGCAAAAAAGTCAGCACCGCCACCACCTTCAACAAAGCAACCGAAAGCATCCAGCTAAAATCGCTGGTATCGCTATCGATCTCGATCGCCAAAGCCGGGATGATGATCAATAGCGGAATCACCGCCAAATCCTGAAAAAGCAACACGCCGATCACTTGCCGGCCATGCGTGGAATTCAGTTCCGCCCGCTCCGTCAGGATTTTGCTCACAATCGCCGTCGAGGACATGGCCAGGGCGCCGCCCAGCACCAATCCGGCGTGCCAATCCAGCGCCAGCATCCAGGCAATCGCCATCACCACGGCAATACTGACAACCACCTGTGCCGTACCAAAACCCAAAACAATGCGTTTCATCGTGATCAATTTCGGCAAACTGAATTCCAAACCCACGCTGAACATCAAAAATACCACACCAAACTCGGCCAGATGACGAGTCTCGTCACTATCTGCAATCCAACCCAAAGCATGTGGTCCGATACACACCCCCGCCAGCAAATAACCCAGCATCGGCGGCAGGCGCAATGAGCGGAATACCACCACAGCCAATACTGAAACAGTTAACAAAATAAGCACAGGCTGCAACGGATTAAACATAGCGGCGAAAATCTATTTTGAACAAAAAGCGATAAGATACTTCAGGATAGCGCGCTTCACAATCTGCGCAAGACATAATGCTATAATCGTGGCGATTTAACACTTCATACGGAAATGCCAGTACCTCATCTTTCAACCGCCCTGCGTGGCCCCATCCTCGATCTTGAAAGCCGTATCATCAACGCCATGCCGACCATTGAGCATTGGTTGAGAAACAAATGGCGCGAGCATTCCGTTCCTTTTTATTGCTCAGTCGATCTACGCAACAGCGGCTTCAAATTGGCGCCCGTGGATACCAATTTGTTTCCCGGCGGTTTCAATAACCTAAATCCGGAATTCATCCCGCTCTGCGTTCAGGCGATGATGAGCGCGATTGAAAAAATTTGCCCGGACACACACAGCATCCTGTTGATCCCGGAAAACCACACGCGCAACACCTTCTACTTGCAGAATATCGCCACGCTGCAAAACATCATCCAGCGCGCCGGATTGAATGTACGCCTGGGCACGTTGCTGCCCGAAGTGACTGAAGCCACCCGGATTGATCTGCCGGATGGACAATCCATCACGCTCGAACCTATCATCCGCAAAAACAACAAACTCGGTGTCAGCGGCTTCGATCCCTGTGCAGTGCTGCTGAATAATGATTTATCCAACGGTGCGCCGGAGATTCTACAGGGCTTGCAGCAAACGGTTATTCCACCTTTGCACGCCGGCTGGGCGACACGGCGCAAGTCGGAGCACTTTGCCGCGTACGATCGCGTGGCACAGGAATTCGCCGATCTGATCGGCATCGATCCGTGGTTGATCAATCCGCGCTTCACTTCGTGCGGGGAAATCAATTTCCTGGAAAAACAAGGTGTGGAATGCGTTGCGGCGGCGATCGACCGGATTCTCTCGGTGATCAAGAAAAAATATCAGCAGTACGAAGTAAAAGAAGATCCCTTTGTCATCGTCAAGGCCGATTCCGGCACCTACGGCATGGGCATCATGACGGTCAAGAGCGGCGAGGATATCTACAATCTCAACCGCAAGCAGCGTAACAAAATGGCGGTGGTAAAAGAAGGGCTGCAAGTATCGCACGTGCTGGTGCAGGAAGGTGTCTACACTTTTGAAACGATCAATCAGGCGGTGGCCGAGCCGGTGGTGTACATGATCGACCGTTACGTCGTCGGCGGTTTTTACCGCGTGCATACCGGGCGCGGCATCGACGAAAACCTCAACGCCCCGGGCATGCATTTCGTGCCGCTGGCGTTCGAAACCACCTGTTTGGAAGCCAACGCCAAGCAACCGAACATCATTCCGAACCGATTTTATGCTTATGGCGTCGTGGCTCGCCTGGCACTGTTAGCCGCCGCATTGGAATTGGAACAAACCGATCCGCATGCGCAAGCACCGCTACCTGCCTGAATGCCGCCATGAAGCTCGCCTTTATCATCGACCAGTTGGATTCGATCAAAACCGCAAAAGATTCCAGTTTTGCGATGATGCGCGAGGCAATCGCCCGGAATCATCAGATTTACGTGCTCTACCAACACGATATCGCATTGATCGATAATGCTGTCATAGGTTCTTGCCGCTCCCTAACCTTAACCGACACTCCCGATCAAGCCGGTCATTGGTATCACACCGGCGACAGCTTGCCTGTGCCGCTCAATCAATTCGACGCCGTGCTGATGCGCAAGGATCCGCCTTTCGATCTGGAATATGTTTACAGCACGTATCTGCTGGAATTAGCACAAACGCAAGGTGCGTTCGTTATCAACAATCCGCGCGCTATCCGCGATCACAATGAAAAGCTCGCGATTGCACAATTCCCGCAGTGGATCGCTCCCACCCTGGTGACCAGCCAGGCGCATTTGATCCGGGAATTTCTCGCGCAGCATCAGGATATCATTCTGAAACCGCTCGACGGCATGGGCGGTGCCAGCGTGTTCCGCGTGCACAGCGCCGATCACAATCTCAGCGTGATTCTTGAGACACTAACGCATTACGGCACGCGAACCATCATGGCACAACGGTTTATCCCTGAGATCGCGCAAGGAGACAAACGCATTCTGCTCATCGGCGGCAAACCCGCACCCTATGCACTGGCGCGGATTCCCAAACCGGGAGAATCGCGCGGCAATCTTGCTGCCGGCGGCACCGGAAGAGCGCAACCGTTATCCGCACGCGACCAAACCATTGCGGAATCGCTCGGACCCGAATTGGCCAAGCGCGGTTTGATGCTGGTAGGATTGGATGTAATTGGCGACTACCTAACCGAAGTCAACGTCACCAGTCCGACCGGCATGCAGGAAATTACCCAGCAAACAGGATTTAACGTCGCGGGTATGATGCTCGATGCGGTTGAAGCGAGTACCCAGTCAAGCAAAATAAAATAACTATCTACAAAAGTATAATTAAAGCAGGAGTTAAAATATTAAGTATCACTAATGCATCAACAGTCTGCCATATTTGATAACTATGACTGACCCCAATCGTACCATTAGAAAACTAGCAGAAATCACCGATGCGGCATTGTTTGAAAGACTTGCAACTGCTGTTTTGAGGTCCTACAAGCCGTCTCTTTATGAAAACCTAAGTCACCCTGGCGTAAACTCAGATGGTAAAACCGTCAAAGCACCACTTGATGGCATTGGATGGATACGCGATATCGGCGGCGATAGAGTCATTGCGGCAGCACACTCGACATGTAAGCAAGATGATATTGAGAAAAAATGGCTCCATGATCCTACTACTGCTAAAACACGAAAGACCGGCAGTAAACCATCAACTCCAGAAGGCGATTTGCGCAAAGCGATCCGGGAAATAAACGCTTTCCGCCAAGATCAAACTAATCTTCAAGCAACTCTTGCACTAACCAGTAATCGCGAACCAAGCCAAACAAGCATCGTAACCGCACAGCAATTAGCTTCGAAAGCAGGCATTGATCTTGACATTTGGTCTGCTTCCAGAATCGCTCAATACTTGGATTCAGCTCACGGACAATGGCTGCGAAAAGTATACTTTGGTGATTCTGTAGAGTTTGTATCTGCTGAGTTGTTGCAATCATGTACCCAGAGAAATCTGCTTGGATACATTCATTTGATGAGCTCCGCGGAGCTTGTGGATCGAGAAACTTCAATACAGCGTTCTTCAGGTCATACGCTACTAGTTGGCCCTTCGGGCGTTGGCAAAACAACAATAGCACTTCAAATTCTGAACCGCCATGCTGAAGCAGGTGGGTTTGGGCTTGTAATTCCACATGAAACCGTAGTCTTGGCTACAAGTTTGACGGAAGCTATTGATATTGAATTACGCAAGCTGGAGCCCGATTTACAGGCTGGCTCGGGTCACCAGGCATTGTCTCTAGCCTCTGAAAATCTTCCGTTCATTGTTGTCATTGAAGATATTAATGCTGCAAGCGATCCACCAATGGTTCTCAACAAAGTGGTGAATTGGGTGTTATCAAGCAACACTGATTCAATTATCCAATGGCGGCTTATATGTCCAGTCTGGCCTCGATACATTGATTCTCTCAATCAAAAATTAAAAAATTCACATATTTCTATGTTGCAAGCTGTGGATGTTTACACCGATGGGCAAGCTGAAGAAGCCATACAAAAAAAGAGTCAAATGGCCGGAAGCACATTATTGCCAGCTACAATCTTATCAATTGCAAAAGCACTCGGTAATGATCCTCTTCTAATCGCTTTATACGACTTTACAAATTTACCCGATGCAATAAAAGTGGTTGATCTATACATAGAAAGAGAATTAGCTCTAGTAGCATCCAACTCATCCAGCTTCCACCGATCCGATGTCAGTGATGCCATTGACAATCTTGTGCGGCAGATGCTCATTAAAAGAAAACTGAACCCAACCTTGAGAGAAATCAATGATTGGTTTCGGCAAGGGCCGAGGGAACGTGAAATATTGGGCCATGTCTTTAAGGCAAGTAGTGTATTCCGGCTTGTTCATCGAGGCAGTGCGGATGTTTTAATACCTCGGCATGATCGAGTATTACTATCGCTTTTTAGTCATATTATGAGTGAAGATCTGCGAAACAATAGGATAAATGAAGAATATTTAACCGATCCTTTTTTTGCAGAAGCAATGGGATTGGCAATCCTGCACTCACAATCCGAACTTGATCAATTGAATTGGTTAATACAGACAAATCCACTTTCTCTGTTTTATGCATTTCATCTCTCGGGAAAATCAAGCTCATCAAACCTGTCAGCAATAATTCATCTAATAAAAAATTGGCTTTCAGGCAAGGATTCGCACCGTGTAAAGTTTCGAACCGTTCGTTTTATTGTTCTACAGATTCTGGCGGAGACCGATTCTGTCGATGTACTGGCAATAACAAGCCTATTTTCAAAGGAAAATCAAAATTACCATTGGTACAAAGCCCGGTTCAGGAATGGTGATCTTGGCGCAGGTTTAAATTTGCTGACATTATTTGAATTTGGAACCAGAATATCAGGCCAAGATGAACTATTAAAACATGTCCTTGCGCGCTCCGGCTCTCAGATTACACAAGAGTTGATAAAATTATTAAACATTCCAAACTTAAATAAACGAATTAAGACGGGATGTCTCTACCTTGCTGGCTACCTTGGCAGTCCATTACTTGCACCAGCGATACTTACTTCCTGGAACTTCGACAAGCCTGAAAATCGAGAACTCAAAGCTTATCTTTGGGCTTCCGCCAGATGTTATAACGCCGAAACAGATAATGTTTTAGAGTCCGTATGTGATGTATGGGCAGAACTGCCTGAGAGTAAAGAGGATCAGGATTTCAGTTTAACAATATATAGCTTGGCAGCATACCGAATTTCTTGGGAGTTCCGTCGCTACTTGCCTTCCGCTGCGATTCCATATTTTGTTGGAAGAGCATGCACCGATAATCGATTGGAATGGCCAATTACATACATGCTGCGCAACATCGATCATCCAGTTGCTGTTGAGCATATTGCTAGATTCATAGCCAATCGTAATCGAAATCTGCAACCAGGTATGTTCGATCCCAGTCCCAACTTTTTATTAAATGAGTGGGAGCGTCAGCAACGCGAAGATGGAATCCGAATGTCATCAGCTTCCAAAAACAGATTACTAGAACTTGCATTCGATCCCACAAATGACTTACCACTGAGAAAATCGGCATTCCGAGTATGGGAAGTGTCTCAGTCGCCTGGAGATATAAATCATATTAAGCAAATTGATAAAACAAGTGATCTGCACGAAAAAGCCATATGGGCTAGAGCTCGAAGAGGTGACAAAACTGTCATACCACAGCTAATCGAATTAATTCAAACAAACCCGAGCTACTGGTGGCAAGCAGGACGTTATTTATGGTCAAACGAAATGACCGAAGCACTTCACCAAAGTATTAAAATTATGTCGAATAACATAAAAACTTATCGTAACAATGAAACTGATACTGAATGGATTCTTTCAGAAAGAATCATGGAAATTGATCAGCGATCGGCCGAGCACATTGTTCTTCAAGAATGGGAAAATTTGAAGTATTCACCCCGATTCGTTCAAGTTGCTTTGTATCTTGCAACCCCTCAACTGGCACAATTAGCGAAAGAAGCAATCGCACAAGCAGCTGAGCCAGCCAAATTCCTGAAGCACGTAACGATGCATTTTGGTTGGAAAACTCAAGGACGTACCGGGATTACTCGCTTTGAGCAAGTAAAACTGCTCTGTGATTACATAGAGCTTTTGTCAGAACACGACATCTATGCGCTTTGGGAGTTATGTAACGAACGCAATTGGATTGATTTCAGGAAAATGTATCTTGACGAGAGGCTCGCACAAACAGAACATTTTTGAAAACAAATGTATACAACAATTGATTTCTCGATTCTCAACAAGGCGATTGAAGAAAATACAATTATTTCAACTCGATTTTGGATTGAAGATCAAACGCGACATTCAGGTAAAACGCTGCCGGAATTGATAGATAGCTTGTTTGATTGGTTAAATAAGCATCAAACTCAGAAAGCTTTTGAGATTATCGCTGGAATCTTCCAGGAATCAGCGAAACGAACTGATTTGGAGAGATTACAGGGTTTTATTAAGCATTGGCCACATGCACAAGAACTCATGGCAGATCTAACACTCTCGATCAAAAAAAGAACGCTCGACTAACAAGACAAAACCCACTTCCATTTTAAAAATTACCGGCGGAAACCGCACTGCAACACAAAATACCGCGGATTGTATTGGGCCAACGGTTGATACAGCTTCTGCAATTCTTCTTCCGGTCCGTGTATTTCCAGACGCACGATTTCAGCCATTTCGAGCGCTTGCTGCAGAAGATCGTTCACATTTTCCAAATGCGCCAGCAGCCCATCGGCATCTTCATAGCCTTCGCGGCAATACGCTTCGCTACCATTCAGACTGAAACCGTAATAAAGGCATTTCGGTTCAACACTGGATCTGGCAACAAATTGCTCGCACAGTTGTTTGAAGCGATCAACTTGACCCTCAGCGATCTTGAAATACGGCGCAATCGAACAGCATCGATCGTAGGTGGACATGGATTTTAGCGATCTTAATGGGAGGGAGTTTTGTCACGATGAGATCATGAAAAAACCGGATTTATCATTAACAAGCCCGGAACGAACACAATTTATAGGGTATCCGTTCCGGGCTGATCGTAAAACTGACAGCGTGCTGTTACAAACGCTTAATGCACCGTCGCAGCCTGTTTTTCTTCGCAAATCAAATTGCTGCAATAGGTTTCGTGAATACCGTCCAGGAAGCCCCACAGCGCATCGCAAGCTTCCTTGGTTGCAGCCAGTACTTCCGCTTGTTTTTCCGGGGTATCGGCGAAGCGTTCGATGATGCTCCATTCGGCTTGTGAATGGTAAATATCGGCTTTTTGGTGAACCGAGAAGAATTCGTAATCTTCAGGATTGCTCATGCCATAGAATTTAGCCAGGCCGTCGATTTTTACTGCTGCAATGTCGGGCACTTGCGATTCAAACGCGTGCAGTGCCGCCAATCCGGCGTAGAACGGGCGATTCAAGCAAATATCGCGGAACGTGTTGACCAAGTTTTCGGTAGTCGGCAATGCCGCTGTATTGGCCAAGATTTTATCGTTCGCGCCCAGTGCGAAGGCAAAGTTTTTCCATAACGCCGGGTGGTTTTTCTCGCCGTGCTCTTCATCGATCAGATTGCGCAGTACTTCCTGGCGCACGCTGATGTCGCCGCTGTTAGTTTCGGAATGGATGTGCGGGGTGTTGAAGTGCACCGCGCTTAAATAGGTCGGTTCCGCCAGCACATTGTAAAAATATTGTTCGGCATAATGACGCAGTTGTTCCTTGGTCAATTTGCCTTCGGTCCAAGCGATATAAAACGGATGTTTGAGCAAATGTTTTTCGCTGATGATGGCGCTGATTTTTTGTTTGAGCAGGGTATTGGTTGTCATGATTACTCCTTTTAAACCGTGATGGATAAAGTGCTGCATATGATCGCTAAATAACACCGGCAAGTCAAATTTAACCGGCTCGCGCGGCGTCCAAGCAGCCAGCCAACTGCCGGCTGGCGGCGATCATGTTGCTGAGCGCCGGTTTTACTTCGTCCCAGTTGCGTGTTTTCAGTCCGCAATCCGGATTCACCCACAAGCGCTCAGGCGGTATGCGCTGCGCGGCTTTTTTCATCAACTGCATGATCGAGTCGACCGACGGAATATTGGGCGAGTGAATATCATACACACCCGGTCCGATTTCGTTCGGATACTGAAACTGATCGAAGGCATTGAGCAACTCCATATCTGAGCGCGATGTCTCGATCGTGATTACGTCGGCATCCATGCTCGCGATCGCCTCCATAATGTCGTTGAACTCCGAATAGCACATATGCGTATGAATTTGCGTTTCGTCTCTGACACCGTTTGCGGTAATGCGAAAGGCGCGGGTAGCCCAATCCAGGTAACTCCGCCACTGAGATTTTCTCAGCGGCAGCCCTTCGCGCAATGCCGCTTCGTCGATCTGTATCATGCGGATGCCTGCTTGCTCCAGCGCCAATACTTCATCGCGAATCGCCAGTGCCAATTGCAAGCAGGTTTCCGCACGCGGTTGGTCGTCGCGCACAAACGACCAGTTCAGCATCGTCACCGGCCCCGTCAACATGCCTTTCATTGGTTTGCTG
Organism: Pseudomonadota bacterium; assembly: GCA_018240285.1. Taxonomy (GTDB): domain Bacteria; phylum Pseudomonadota; class Gammaproteobacteria; order Burkholderiales; family Nitrosomonadaceae; genus Nitrosomonas. Next base: position 17,830 of record JAFEGA010000002.1, read on the forward strand.
GTGAGTGATTGCGCGTACCGGATCCATTCGGTGGTGATCGGCTGCGCATGTGCCACATCACCATAAATCAGCGGCGGTTTGACGCAACGTGAACCGTACGACTGCACCCAGCCAAATTCGGTAAACGCGAAGCCATCCAGATGCTCGCCGAAATATTCCACCATATCGTTGCGCTCCGGCTCACCGTGCACCAGCACGTCCAATCCCAGTGCCTCCTGCTCGCGCACGCAAAGTTCGATTTCCTGTTGCATCGCCTGGCGGTAATCGGTCTCAGACAATAGCCCGGCGCGAAAATCGCGGCGCGTTTGCCGGATCTGTTGCGTTTGCGGAAACGAACCGATCGTCGTGGTCGGAAACAGTGGCAGCCGGAATCGGTCCCGTTGCACGATCGCGCGCTGATGATAAGGCGAACGGCGGTTACCCATCGCATAGGTGATAGACAGCACGCGCGCTTTGACATCCGCCCGATGTACCCGCTGCGATTGTTTGCGGCTAGTGATCGCCGCCTGATTTTCCTGGAGCGATGCGGCAACGCTGGCCCGGCCATGATTCAAGGCTTTCGCGAGGATGGCAATTTCATCGAGTTTCTGCACTGCAAATGCCAGCCATGAACGGATCTCCTGATCAAGTTTTTGTTCATTGCCCAGATCAACCGGCACGTGCAGCAACGAGCAAGACGGCGCCAGCCACAACCGGTCTTGCAAGCGCGCATGCACCGATTCCAGCCAATCCAGCGCCGCAGTCAAATCGGTTTTCCAAATATTGCGGCCATTCACGACACCGAGCGAGAGGATTTTATGCGTCGGCAGCCAGTCGGCCACCTTGGCAACTTCATCCGGCGCGCTGACGGCGTCCAGATGCAGCCCGGCCACCGGCAGTTCGCACGCCAATTGCAGATTGTCTTGCAGTTGGCCGAAATAGGTCGCCAACAGTAACTTAACCGGCGCTGCTTGCAATTGATAATACGCCGTGCGCAACGCATGCTGCCACGGTTGCGACAGCTCCATGACCAGCACCGGTTCGTCGATTTGCACCCACTCGGCACCGGCATTTTTAAGTGCGCTCAACAATTGCGCATAAACCGCCAGCAGATCGTCGAGCAAATCCAGTTTCTCACTGCCGTCCTTGGATTTTCCCAGCCACAAATACGTGACCGGCCCCAGAATGACCGGTTTGACGCGCGAATGTGTTTTCCACGCTTGATCGATCTGCTCGAGCAAGTGGCTGGCATTTAAAGAAAAACTTGTGTCCTTATCAAACTCCGGCACGATGTAATGGTAGTTGGTATCAAACCATTTCGTCATTTCACCGGCATGCACGCAACTGCATGCGGACTTATCGACAGCCGATCGCCCCCGGGCGACACGGAAGTAGCTGTCGATTTCGCTGCCTTCCAATGCGCTGACGCGCGTCGGAATGTTTCCCAACATGAAGCTGGTATCGAGCACATGGTCGTACAACGAAAAATCGCCCGCCGGAATCCAATCCAGTTGCGCCTGATCCTGCCAATGCTGCAAGCGCAGCGAATCAGCCGCATCCTGTAAAGCCTGTTCAGGGATCTCCCTTTTCCAGTATTTTTCCAAAGCAAATTTCAATTCCCGGTTTTTGCCGATGCGCGGAAATCCAAGATTGTGTGTCGTTACCATAAATCACCACTCCAAGAATAATCAAAGTGGCGCTATTGTATGAAGATTGAGTAATGAATAATAATGATCAATTTTCACATTCCAATAAGGTTTCCTAATAAATGATCGAGCACAGCCACCTGAAAATCATCCAGGCGCTACACGCCAACGGCACCCTGACCGAAGCCGCCAACGCGCTCTGCCTCAGTCAACCCGCGCTATCGCATCAAATCGGTTATCTGGAAAAGAAACTCGGCGTCGCGCTATGGGAGCGCGAAGGCCGCAGCCTGCGACTGACGCAGGCCGGCCTGCTGTTATTGGAAACCGCCCAGCAAGTGCTGCCGGTGCTCACACAAGCGGAAAAAACGCTGGCAGCCTACGGCGAAGGCCGGCAAGGCATTTTGCGCATCGGCGTGGAATGTTACCCGTGCTTTGAATGGCTCACTGGCATGATCGGCCAGTACATGCGGCAAATGCCCGGCATCGACGTCGACATCGTGCAGAAATTTCAATTCTCCGGCTTGGAAGGCTTGTTGAATCACCACATCGACGTATTGATCACCCCCGACTTGGTGCGGAAAGACGGCATCGAATATGAAGTGCTCGCGGAATATCAATTGGTGCTGCTGGCAGCGCCCGATCACCCGCTGGCGGATTTGCCGCTAATCACACCGGAGCTTTTGAGCAAGGAAACACTGCTGACTTTCCCGGTGCCGCTGGAACGGCTCGACATCCTCACGCATTTCCTCACCCCCGCACACCTCGAACCGGCAAAACTGAAATCCATCGAATCCCTGGAAATCATGCTGCAAATGACCGCCCTCAACCGCGGCGTGTGCGTCCTGCCGGAATGGCTCGCCGACATCAAGAACAAGGATTTGAACCTCAAAAAAATCCAAATTGGCGATCAAGGGCTTTTTCAGAAACTGTATCTGGCGATGCGGGAAGCGGATAAAGAAGTGACTTACATTCAAAAGTTTATTGAGTCGAAGCTGAATACAGTCAGAAATTCAGTGATATAAAATATCGAACCTCCTCGAACCAAACTTTCATCGCACAAACAAAATGTGACACAATCGCATCGATATTCGACGACATCAACCACCTTATGAACTCTGACTAACACAACATTAGGCAAAGCAGCTTAATGAATTTTTTGCTCAATTATCTCTCGCGCCTCTTTAAGTGCAATCTTACATTGATAGATATATCGATGATGTTTAGCATGCTCTGCTTTGGTTAAAACAGTTTCAATAAATCGCATGACTCCTTCTTTGGCCTCAATACTCATATGCTCCACATACATTTTTACGAATGGTAACAAATTTGTTGCTACTTTATATGGATAGTGGTCGCCATCATTAAACTGAGGAAGCAATAATGATTTTGCTTTATTCAGTTGATTTTCTGCATCAGCAATTGGCAAAGGCACACTGTTACCAGTGACTGCATTTTCCAAAATATATCTTGCATAATGATTATCTATATATTTAGTGTCATATCCAGATCGGCTTACACCATATGCGGCGTTAAAATATTTCTCAGCTTGTGGAAAATTGCCTAAAAATAATTGGCATATAGCGTATTGCAACCAAAACTGAGGATCATTTTCATAACCATACTCTTGTTTAATTAAATCATAGATTTCTTCAATTGCCTCTAACGATTTTGTTTGAGTATTGGGAAGTAGTTGTTGGATCAAACGAAACTGAATAATTCTTGTAGGGAATTTACGATGAACACTCGAAACCCCATAATTCTTAGCATTTTTTATTGCATTAACTAAGCACCGGATAAGCACATCAAGTGGTACGAATTTACGAATGATAGTCTCTGCAACAATTGCAGAAACTGTTCTTACTATATTTGGTGATTTCAACTGTATTAACGATTTAACACCACTTGAATTCGCCAGAAGTTGCCGTAATGGCATTGTGTTCACAAGATCATCAACTACATCTTGACGAAGCTCTACAGCTTGAGTAACAGTTAAAATTAGACACATCAACAGACCATCAAAGTCTTTATTTCTAAAATCAATATCTCCAAAAGATTTCTTTAGATTATCAATCGCACTTGGTGACTTTATTACACCAAGTAAAATACCCCTAATTTGATTTGAAACCTCACTTCTAATTACTTTGTTTTTATAATAGTCTGGAGCTCCTTGAAGTTCCTCCCACAATCCGTGAACCTGTAATAAATTGACAAAATCAGAACGTTCTTTATCACTTAACTCATCAATTTCAAATTCGATAGGGCGGCTATCTGCTGAATTCTGTATGAGTTTACTTTCTATTGAATCATAACGGATTGTTCTATCGGCAATGACAAGCACATCGCCTTTTCTAATTAATCTTTGAATATCCTTAATACAATTCAGTCGTTCCCCATTGCCACAATCATCAACTAAGAATGCAACATTTCTTTGTTCAACATTAAAAATTGTTTGAATATCTTTTGACCAATTTCTGCTGGTATCTACAAGCATAAGAACACAGTAACCCTTTTCAATTAATGCACGGGAAAGCTGATAAAGAGCAATGCTTTTTCCATTTGATATTTCGCTAATAATAGAAAAAAAATTAGAATGTTCTTTCGTAAGATTATTAATAATGTCACTAACAACTTGTCTTTGGACGGTGTACTTGCCATGATTTTCCACTTCAGGCATTAGTAACAAATCTTCATTGGAAAACCCAGAAGATAATAGTTTGAACACATCAGGATTTGACGGGCGTAATGGATTTCTTGGAATTTTAAGTTCATTAAACGCCTCGAAACTCTCTGGTAATTTTCGCAAAGCTAAACGATCTATTTTTGATAAAGATTCTGCAAAGCCGACTACACCGATTGGACAAAATGTACCAAAGTCATCAAGCATAATTTCTAGATCACTATCACCATCTTCTTTAATGATGAAAAAAGTCTTGTCTGCAATATCCAATCCACACTGATATAGAGTTTTTGCAATATCCAAATCGTTTAATGAATATCCAATAAAAAATATAGCTTTTGCAGCCCTAAGATCATGTTTCAATTGGTTATGCCAGCCTGAACCAAAGAACTCCCCAGCAGCATAACCAGGCAATGTTATAACCAAATTGGTTTCAATATTGTCTGATGAAATCTTGTCAATAAAACCGTGAATATGAATACATGTACGAGGATTATGTGAGAATTCCTCCACTTTAGATGCTACTGTTGCAGAAAGCACTTTTCTTCCAGCTTGAGCAGCTGCTTTTTCATAACCATCATCAAAGTTTGTAGTGTAAATTCGAGCCCAGTTTTCACTAGCTATCTTTATAGCCGACTCCATAGATTCAGTTTCAATACGAACAGTAAATCTTTCTCGAAGAAAATTGATGTAATTTTCATTGCCAATCTTCTTTAGTAGTTGAGTGGCGGCAACTCTTAAATCTTTTGTTGATTTGCCATTACATTCGCTCACCATTTCGTCAGCGAGATTGTTACCAGTAGGTAAAGGTCGAGATTTAATGTCTTTAAAAAGAGTGGAGAAGCCTGCTCCAAGAAAAAGAATAGCATTACCCTGAATAGCATGTTGCAGTGCATCATTGAACAACATCTTTGGCATGATTAAAATCCCTTATAAATTATGTAGTCGTCTCTGGGTTTACGACTTCAATCACTAAGCTGTAAGCAATCAGTGTGTCGGTGATGAAGTTCGAATGCAGGTCTCGAGATTTCTTCGGGAATGTCTTCGAATTTCAAATGGAAAATTGGGATACTACGGTTGTTCATATCGCTACACTTTCACATCTTCTTGCTATTTTCAAATAAACAAATAGATAGAGCATATTCAGATTCTGTTGATTAGTTTCAACAAGTATATTCTATTGCCTGGATTTAAATTATAACAATTCATATTCCTCACACTCTGCAATATGCAGCTGAAGAACTCTCCTCACTAGGAGCGAAAATTTTGAATTAACAATCAAGCCTGCTAGCCTTTTTCATTAGTAGTTTTCTGGCTGCTCGAACCAACCCAAAAATCTGTAATCCGTCACGCTAATTGCCATTCAGACACACCATGATACCTTCTTCTTTGCATTTGCCATTTGCCATTTGCCATTTGCCATTTGCCATTTGCAGCAATTGCTCTAACAAATTGATTATGTTTTTTCTTAAGGCAAGCTATACCAGGTCGACCGACCGCCGCCATGGCGTGTCAGAAAGCCCTTTTCAACCAGTGACGTGAAAGTTGCTTTAAGTGTATTCGGGCTTGCGCTGGTTTCGCGCACCATGTCGCGGGTGGTGACGCGGCCATGGTCGCGCACATAATCCATAATTTTGACGGCCAGCTCTGGCAGAGTAGCGAGCGCGTTCTTCTCGCGCTCGACTTTCACGGCCAGGCGGCGCTTTTGCTGCTGCAAGGCGCGCAGGAAAAACAGCAGCCAGGGCTGCCAGTCTGGAGCTTCGGTGCGGATAGTGCTTTGAGTCTGGCGTAAAGCCAGGTAGTAGCTTTCTTTGCTGTTCTCGATCACACTTTCCAGTGACGAATACGGTACATAAGCATAGCCTGTCTGCAACAACAGCAAGGTGGTCAGGATACGGCTCAGGCGGCCGTTGCCGTCCTGGAAGGGATGAATTTCGAGGAAGGTGACGATGAAGATACCGGTTATCAGTAGCGGATGAAGACGCGCCAGCTCGCGGGCATCCTTCAGCCAGCTGACAAGCTCCTGCATCCGGCGCGGTGTATCGAACGGTGAAGCCGTCTCGAACACGATGCCGATCATCTTCCCGTCCGCATCAAAGGCTCCCACGTCATTGCGCAGGGTTTTGTATTCGCCACGATGCCGCTCGTCCTTGTCGCTGTAGCGTAACAGGTCGCGATGAAGCTGCTTGATGTGATTTTCCGTGACGGGAATGTCGGCCCAAGATTGGAAAATGGTTTCCATCACCTCGGCATAGCCTGCAATTTCCTGCTCGTCACGGCTAGTGAAGCGTTTGATTTCAAGGTTGGCCAGCAGGCGCTCCACCTCGCGGTCGGCCAGCTTGCTGCCTTCGATACGAGTGGAAGAGCCGATACTTTCGATAGTGGCAATGTGACGCAGCGCTCTCAGGCGCTCAGGCGCAAGAGAACCAAGTGCGCGCCAAGCGCCTTTGAATTCATCAATCTCGGCAACCAGCGCAAGGAGATCCGGTGTAATCTGAATCCTATCCGTCTTCATAATACCGGAATATTGACCGGAATATACCGGATTGTCTACCGCAACCGGAATTTGGGTAATGCCTTTTAACTAAGAAGCTGGGATAAAATCACGCACGACAGCGGGATTCTTAACAGTCATCAGCAAGGCAGCCGGTTCACCTTTTAGCAAACCGCTGTTTCATGGTGATGATTTCGTTATTGCTTTGACTGATTTAAGAAAATAAACCAAAATCCATTTCTCCGGATTAAACGAAGTTCAGCTTCCGCCTGCAAGATTTACTTTTTACTATTCAACAAAGCTTATCTATTCTCCAATCAAATCATCTCTCATGGACGAACAATCAAGCCTGCTGGCGTTATTCACCAGCAGTTTCCTAGCCGCGACGTTACTTCCCGGTGGATCGGAAGCAGTACTCGTGGGGGTGTTGCTGGCTTATCCCGATCTGCATTGGCAAGCGTTGGTTTTGGCAACGATTGGCAATACGCTGGGCGGAATGAGTTCGTATCTGATCGGCCGGTTGCTGCCGGACGAAAAGACCGTGCTGAAAAAAGCCGGGGGAAATGCGCGCGGGCTGGAGTGGGTGCGGCGGCATGGTGCGCCGATTCTGCTGTTATCGTGGGCACCGTTGATTGGTGATTTGTTGTGTGTGGCGGCGGGGTGGTTGCGCACCAATTGGTTGTGGGCGTTGCTCTTTATTGCTGTGGGGAAGTTTGCCCGGTATTGGGCGATTGCTGCTGCGGTTAATTGATTGTGGCACACGATCCAGTTTATCCGCTAGGATGGATAAACCGGATCGCTATTAACCGGTTAAATCATGCTCAGTTTTCAAACAGTTTCTGTAGCTCACCGTTTTGATACATTTCGGTCACGATGTCCGAACCGCCAATAAACTCACCATTGACGTATAACTGAGGAATGGTAGGCCAGTTTGAATAATCCTTGATACCCTGCCTGATTTCCGGATCTGCCAGCACATCCACAGCGTAAATATTATCAACACCACAAGCCTTCAGAATATTCACGGCATTCGCCGAGAACCCACATTGCGGCTGGTCTGGTGTGCCTTTCATGTAGAGTACGACGGGATGCGTGGTAATTTGTTGTTCAATTAAATCTTCAACATTCATAGTGTTAATTTCTCCAAAAAATCATTCCAAAAGTTTTATACAGAAACAAAAAAAGCGTTATACCAATTGCTGCGCTGGATTACAACGTATAGCTCACTTCACAAAATTCAACTGACCGCCGCTCACGCGCATTATGCCAGCCAAGTCCGGGCGGGAACAAATATTACTAAAATCCTTATTCTGTAACAATTGCCGGCACACAGAAGCTTGATCATAGCCATGTTCCAGCAGCAACCAGCCATTCTCGGCCAGGTGATCCGGCGCTTTATGGATAATATGGTTGATACACGACAAACCGTCGTCCCCTGCGGATAAAGCCAGTTGCGGTTCAAAGCGCAGATCCCCTTGCTGCAGATGCGGATCACCGTGCGCCACATACGGCGGATTGGATACGATCAGATCAAATCTTTCTTCGGAAAGTTCATCGAACCAGCTGCCCGTAACGAAACGCAGATTATGGATTTGCAGGTTCTGGGCGTTCCATTGCGCAACCGCAATCGCAGCCGGTGACAAATCAACCGCAACAATTTGAGATTGCGGCCGGTGCTTGGCGATGGTAATCGCAATCGCGCCGCTGCCGGTACCTAGATCAAGTACCCGGCAAGATCGGCCGAGCGTGATCAATTGCAACGCCAGATCGACCAGTAATTCTGTCTCGGGGCGTGGAATCAAAACCGCTTCGTTGACCTTGAAAGTCAGATCGTAAAAATCCCGTTCTCCGGTCAAATAAGCAATTGGCGCACCGTCAATCCGCCGTTTGACCAAATGCCGGAATTCTTCCAATTGCTGCGAGGTCAGCATCTGATCGGGATGGGTCAGCAAGTGCGCCTGAGTGGCATCGAGCACGTATTGCAGCAACATATAAGCGTCGACCCGGTCGATATCCCGGCAGGCAGTTGTCAAAGTTTGGGAAATGGTCGCGTGCTGCATTTCACTGCATTGAAAAATAATCAGCCGGAAGCTGATTATTCTTGTACCGAAGCGGCCAACAGTTCCGCTTGATGCTCGGCCATCAACGCCGAGCACAATTCATCGATATCACCATCCATGATCTGATCCATTTTATACAGCGTCAGATTAATGCGATGGTCAGTTACCCGTCCTTGCGGAAAGTTGTACGTGCGAATCCGTTCCGAACGCTCGCCGGTACCGACCAGAGATTTCCGCGTTGCGGCTTGCTCTGCATGGTGCGCACGCATTTGTTTGTCATGAATACGTGCCGCCAGCACGCTCAACGCTTGTGCTTTGTTCTTATGCTGCGAGCGTCCGTCCTGGCACTCCACCACGATACCGGTCGGTAAATGGGTCACGCGCACGGCGGAATCGGTTTTATTGATATGCTGACCGCCCGCACCGGAAGCACGGAAAGTATCGATGCGTAATTCGGCGGGATTCAACACCACCTCGCTGACTTCGTCGGCTTCGGGCATGACGGCAACCGTACAGGTTGAGGTATGCACGCGCCCTTGCGTTTCCGTGACCGGCACCCGCTGCACGCGATGCCCGCCGGATTCAAACTTGAGGCGAGAATACGCGCCATAGCCGATGATTTTAGCGATGATTTCCTTATAACCGCCGATGTCCGACACGCTTTGCGAAATGATTTCGACTTGCCAGCCACGCCGCTCCGCGTAACGCGAATACATGCGGAACAAATTACCGGCGAACAGAGCGGATTCGTCGCCGCCGGTACCTGCACGGATTTCCAGGAAAATATTGCGTTCGTCGTTGGGATCTTTCGGCAGCAGTTGTTTTTGTATTTCCGATTCCAGCTTCACCAGCTGTTCTTTGCCCGCTTGTATTTCGGCTTCGGCAAACGCGCGCATATCCAGATCGGCGTGCATTTCCCGTGCGGTTTGAATGTCGCGCTCACTTTGCTGGTAAGCGCGGTAGAGCTCCACGATGGGCACGATTTCCGCGTGTTCGCGCGTCAATTTGCGGTAATTATCCAGATCGGCCGTGGCGGATTCGCTGCTCAGCAAATGGTTTAATTCTTCCAGCCGCACACTCAGACGAGTGAGCCTGTCCGTGATATTTTTGTTCATTGCGGGCGATGCAGTTGGTATAGCCGGTTGATCAGATCGACTAATTCTTCGCGTTCGTCAGCCGCCGCATGGTTCAAGGCGCTGGACGGTACATGCAGAAATTTGTTGGTTAAGCCGTTACTGAGCGCTTCCAAGACTTTTTTCGGATCTTCGCCTTTCTCCAGCAGTTTATGCGCCCGCTCCAATTCATGACGGCGGTAACGCTCCCCCTGATCACGCAATGCACGGATAGTCGGCACCATTTCCCGGGTTGCCAGCCAGCGCATGAAGTCGACGACATTGGAATCGATGATGGTTTCGGCCTGCGCCACCGCATTCTGACGCGAATCCAGCCCCTCTTTGACAATCTCCGCCAAATCGTCGACATAGTAGAGAAACACGTCATCCAATTCGGCTACTTCGGATTCCACGTCACGCGGCACGGCCAAATCGACGATGAAGATAGGACGATGTTTACGGATCTTGATCGCACGTTCGACCATGCCCTTGCCGAGAATCGGCAACGGACTCGCGGTACAAGTCACTACGATGTCGTGCAACGCCAACTGTTCTGGCAGGTCACTGAGCGTAATTGCTTGTGCATTGAAACGGTCCGCTAGCGCTTCGGCACGCTCCGTGGTACGGTTTGCCACGGTAATTTTCTTTGGATTGCGCGCAGCAAAATGATTAGCGCACAATTCGATCATTTCTCCGGCACCGATAAACAAAACACGTTGTTCACCAATATCGCCGAAAATCCGTTCCGCCAGACGCGCTGCGGCAGCGGCCATGGATACCGAGCTGGTACCGATCTCGGTCGACGTGCGCACTTCCTTGGCGACATAGAACGTGCGCTGAAAAAGTTTATGCAGCAACAAACCGAGTGTCCCAGCGTGTTCCGCCGATTTCACCGCATTTTTCAGTTGTCCGAGTATTTGCGGTTCACCCAACACCATGGAATCCAATCCGCTGGCAACGCGAAAAGCGTGTTTCACTGCATGTTCACGCGGAAATTTGTACAGATAGGGATCCAGTTCGCGCGTCGGCAAGTGATGAAAATCCGCCAGCCACGCCATGGCGTCTTCCGGTCTGTCGGTGCAGCAATACACTTCGGTGCGATTGCACGTGGATACAATCGCAGCCTCTTTAATCGGGTTGCGCCCGACCAGATCCCGCAAAGCCAATTCCATGGTATTTTCGGGAAAAGTCACTTGCTCGCGCACATCCAGCGGCGCAGTATTATGATTGATACCGAAAGCGAATAACTGCATGAAAAATAATGTCAGCCAATGAAAGCAACAGGTAAGAAATAACTCGCGATTATAATATTAGGCGCCCTTAATTACCATCAATGAAGATAATTAATTTTGCAATTCTTTATCGCTTTTTTAGCCATTTCTTCAGTGCCACGGCGTAATCGGAATGATCGAAATACTATTCTTCGGCGACCCTTCAATGATGCGGTCGCTATACGTCAGATACACCAGCACATTGCGCTTTGCATCATAAAATCGGACTACTTGCAGCGTTTTGAATAAAAGCGATGTGCTCTTTTTGAAAACTTCCTTGCCGTCTTCATGACCATTCTTCACTTTCTCAGGCAACGTAATCGGCCCGATCTGGCGGCAGGCTATCGAAGCATCCGAAGTATCTTCGGCGACACCGACCACGCCGCTGACCCCGCCGGTTTTTGCCCGGCTTAAATAGCAGGTAGCACCAGGAATTTCCGGATCGTCAAATGCTTCGATCACAATCTTGTCATTAGCACCCAACAATTTGAATTTAGTCGAAACACTACCGATTTGCTCCGCTACGGCACTACCGGCAATAGACAACAACAAAACCATCGTCAATACGAAATACCCAGTCATTCTTTTTTTATTTTGAAACCGCATCATGTTTTCTCCCAACTTTGGTATTACCCGCTTCTAATTTGTGCGCTATATCCTTTTACTCAGCACAACTTCAAGAAATTATAGCCATTGAGTATCAGGATACAAGTTAGTTTCATTGACACTAAAGGTTTTTTGCAACTACCGGGACAGCATCATTCAAACGCAAGCGAATATAACACAGGAAAAATGCCGGATGGATTCGATTGGTAGGCGCGATTGGACTCGAACCAACGACCCCCACCATGTCAAGGTGGTGCTCTAACCAACTGAGCTACGCGCCTGGGAAAAGCGGATTCTAACCGAAACCGTCAAACGCCACAAATGTAATTGCGCTAACCCTGCCTGACAATACACCTGCGGCGCGCAAACAATTTTAAGCGATCAGTTCAACTTTACCGGTTTCCAAATGATATATCCCGCCCACGACCCGAATTTTTTCTGATCGTGATAGTAATCCAGAACTGGTATTTTGGTTCTCAATCTTTCAACCGTCATGATGATGTTCATTTTGGTTACATTAATCAACCGGCTGCTGGAGGTGTCATTGACGGCCCTGACAGCTGGCGCAATCGCACTGGTCAGCAACTGGATAAGCCGGGAAAGTCTTTGTGATGATCGATCGCTTCCACAGCCGCCTTGACCACCCCGCAACTCTCATGACCCAAAACCATGATCAAAGGTGTATTCAGTATGGCGACAGAGTACTCAATGGTGGCGACGTTATCGTTGGTCACATAATTTCCGGCGCCGCGCGCCACGAACAAATCACCCAGCGCTTCGTCAAAACAATGCTCGGGACTGACTCTGGAATCTGAACAACCCAGTATGATGGCATAAGGATTTTACCCGCTCACCAAAGCAGATTGAATGTCATGAAAATCAAGTGGCTTGGATTTACCGGAAACATAGCGTTCATTACCTTGCATCAGTCTTTCCAATGCTTGATCCGTTGTCAGCACATTTCCGGCTTGGGGGAAATTACAGCCCGGGACGGCTCGGCGGCAATACTGTTCCCCATCGGTGCCCCGGCATACGCCATCCCCAAACTCAGCGCAGATGCCGCTGATAATTTGATGAACGACCGCCTGCTGCTACATATACCGAAATCTTGATTGAGTTCATCGGGCTACTCACATCGATAACACATGCTGAAAATCCTATCCCTGCAGAATTAATCAAAGCGCCGATTCTACGCCCTCAGTACTCACAAAACCCAATATCGATAATGTTCAAAACTTAATTTTCAAGTATACTGCCCCGCTGCAAGAATTATCCGGAAAAGAAAAACTGATCTGGAAGCAATGCGTTAACACGAAATAAAATTCCATTTTAATAAATGAATTGGCATTTGCCAGGGAGAATTTATGCATAAATTATTACCAACCGCTTTGTTGTTTTTAATACTTTCTTTACCTTTCAGCAGTTTTGCTCATGAAGGTGAGGATCATAGCCACGATGAATCCGCAGCGGAATCTCAATTGGATAGCGGAAACGGCTGGCGTCTGGTCAGAAAAGTGGAAATGGGTACTTCAGGGAAATTTGTTAATTTAGTACTGGTCGACCACGCCGTTTACACCGACAAAACAGTCTATAGCGCCGCCATCAACCGGCTGTGCAGCCCATCCGATCAGTTTTGCAGAATCCGGTTCTGGAGCGAAGAGCGCTTTGTTCCTGAAACCGCGGCTTTAACCGTAGAACAAAACAAGCAGCTCAGAGCCGATTATCTGGTAAACAAAACAGCCGGTATGCATCATTTACGTTGGTCTTGCACTGTGGATCCGGACAGGACACATTGCTTCTAAGAAAGCTCTGAAAACTGCAGCGCTCGGTCATACTCGTTGAAATCAGGCTTAAAAGCTCATTTACTCATCGTAAACTCCGCTTTCTCACCTGATTCTGTCTTGCCTGACCGTCGCTCGCCACCTTTTCAGAACTGCTCTAAGGAAACACTGAACAAATTATTCAGCATTTCCCTAAAATTTGCTTTCACAAGCACTGCAACAATCCTGGATGAGAGTGCTGCAATACAAGATTACACACCGTAATTTCAAATATGCAAAGCACGCTTATCCACGCCAAGTGCAGCCTCATGGAATACTTCCGATAACGACGGATGCGCATGCACAATGCAGGCGATGTCCTGGCTGCTGGCGGAAAATTTCATCGCCATTACAGCTTCTGAAATCAATTCCGACACATGCGGGCCGATCATGTGAACACCCAATACACGATCGGTTTTCTCGTCCGCCAATACTTTGATGAATCCGCTCGTTTCGCCCATGGCACGCGCCCGGCCGTTGGCAATAAACGGGAATTGACCGGCTTTATAGGCAATACCGGCTGCTCTTAACTCCTGCTCATTCTTTCCCACCCAGGCAATTTCCGGCGCGGTATAAATCACCCACGGCACGGTATTGAAATCGACGGCTTCAAGCTCGCCGGCCTGGCCTTTTTCCACATGCAGGATCGTTTCCGCAACCGCCACGCCTTCTTCGGAAGCCTTATGCGCGAGCATGGGACCGCGCACCACGTCGCCCACGGCATAAACATTCGTCAGATTAGTGCGACAATACTGATCAACCACGATGAATCCGCGTTCATCGACCTGCAGACCGTTTTCCTGGACGCCCAATCCCGCTGTATTCGGAATGCGGCCGATCGCAACAATCAGTTTATCGACTTCCAGAATCTGTTCCTGGTTATCCGAGTCGCTATAACTGACGCTGACCGTATCACCGTCAACTTTGACCGATTTGATATTGACACCGGTATTGATTTGCAGCCCCGGCTCTTTGGCAAATACGCTTTTAGCTTCCTTAGCAACTTGCTCATCCGCCGCCATCAGAAAACCCGGCATGGCTTCGAGAATCGTCACTTCCGCACCCAGCCTGCGCCACACGCTGCCCATTTCCAACCCGATCACCCCCGCGCCGATCACCCCCAGCCGCTTGGGCACTTCCGTCAATGCCAAAGCACCGGCATTATCCAGAATCATGACATTATCGACCGGCGCAAACGGTAATGGCCGCGGCACCGAGCCGGTTGCCACGATGACATGCTTGGCCTGAATCGTTTCAGCGTTACCGCTATCGTCCACTTTTATTTGCCATGTATTGGCGGATGCATCGCGTTGCAGCAGCGTTCCGCGGCCATGCATCGATTTCACTTTATTCTTCTTGAACAATGAAGCGATACCGGCGGTGAACATCGTCACAATTTTGTCTTTGCGTGCAATCATGACGGGAACATCGACGGTGACATTCTCCACTGCGATGCCGTGCGCGGACACCTTGTGCTGAATCTGGAAATAATTTTCCGAGGATTCCAATAATGCCTTGGACGGAATGCAACCGACGTTCAGGCAGGTGCCGCCGAGACTTGCTTTGCCTTTTGGATTTTTCCATTCATCGATACACACGGTATTCAAACCCAGTTGCGCGCAACGGATCGCCGCAACATAACCGCCTGGACCGGCACCGATAACTGCGACATCAAATATTTCTGACATGATTCAACCTTATCAATAGACCTAAATAAGGCGTAATTTTAAAGTAAAAACTGCTGTTGATGATTTGTTTTGCTTGGCGAGCTGAATCTACTGCAACGGCAATTCGCCGCTGGCGCAACCGATTCCGCTGATTTCACGCACGGCTTGAACATAATCGCCGTTTTCGCGCAATTTTATCCATGAGCCCGAGTGATTGCGGGCGTGCATGCGCGCCAGCCGGGAAAGGCTAGTGGCGGACATTTCCCACTGCAAACCGTTTAAGATTTCATCGGCACCGGCGGCATTATTGCACACCAAGATCATGTCGCAACCCGCTGTCAGCGCCGCTTGCGCGCGCGCCAGCATCGATTCCAGAAATTCTCCAGCACCGCGCATACTCAAATCATCACTAAAAATGCATCCTTCGAATTGCAATTCGGTGCGTAAAATTTTCTGTAACCAAAAGGTTGAAAAGCCCGCCGGTTTCGCGTCCGCCTCGGGGTAAATCACATGCGCCGGCATGATGCCGGTCAATCCGCAATCGATCATTTGCTGGAAAGGAATCAGGTCGCACATTTCAATATCGGCGTAGCGGCGCGGATCGATGGATTTCTGCACATGAGAATCGGCGTGGATATAGCCGTGCCCGGGGAAATGCTTACCGATTGCCGGCATGCCGCCTTTTTTCAGTCCGAGCATCAATTGGTGCGCCAGATCGGAAACCGCTTGCGGATCGGAATGAAAGGCACGATCACCGATCACACCGCTTTGCCCATGATCGATATCCAGCACCGGCGTGAAACTGAAGTCGACGCCGCAGGCATTTAACTCCGCCGCCAGCACGTAACCAACTTGCAGCGCAAGATGATGTGCACGCGCAGGTTGTTTATCCCAGATTTTTCCCAGTTCGCGCATCGCGGGCAGACGCGTAAAGCCCTCGCGGAAACGCTGCACGCGGCCGCCTTCATGATCGACAGCGATCAGCAAATGCGGATTGCGCAACGCATGAATCTGCTGCGTCAATTCGATCAACTGGCGTTGATCGGTATAATTGCGGGTAAAAAGAATCACTCCGCCGGTGAGCGGATGCAGCAGCCTGCGCTTATCGTCGCCGGTCAACTCCGTACCGGTGATATCGAGCATCACGGGTCCGAGCGCCATGGTTATTTTTCCAGCACGACAAAGGCGCAGACCATCGTGATCTCATCGCTGATGGAAAGATGGTGCTGCGTAATACCTCGTTCGTTGATGAGTTGGTCGAGTTCGGGATGGAATTGAAAAAACGGCTTGCCCAGATCATCGTGCGTGATCGTGATATGCGTGAAATTCACCGGATGGCGCAATCCCGTGCCCATCGCCTTGGACAATGCTTCCTTGGCGGCAAAGCGGCCGGCCAGATACAAAACCGGTTTGCTGCTGGAATGATATTCCTGCCATTCGCTGTCGGTTAAAATGCGCCGCGCAAAGCGCTCGCCATAGCGATCCAGCGATTGAGCGATACGCGCCGATTCGACGATATCGGTGCCGATGCCGTAGATCATGCGCGCGCTGTAAGCATCAACTGTTTCATTTCCTGCACAGCCTGCTTGAAGCCGGTAAAAATCGCCCGCGCGACAATCGCGTGACCGATATTCAACTCGGAAATACCGGGAATGGCGGCAATCGCCTGCACATTGCCATAATGCAAGCCGTGACCAGCGTTGACTTTCAGGCCAAGACCGATACCCAGATCAACTGCTTTTTGAATGTCGGCAAATTGCTCCGCTTGCGCTTGCGATGTATGCGCATCGGCATAACCGCCGGTATGGATTTCGATCACCGGCGCACCCGCGCGCGCGGCGGCATCGATTTGCAGCGGATCGGCATTGATGAACAACGAAACCCGTATCCCCGCTTGCGCCAGTTTCCGGCATACATGCTGAACCTGATCAAAATGCTTCACGACATCGAGCCCGCCTTCGGTCGTCAATTCTTCGCGCCTTTCCGGCACCAAGCAAATATCGTGCGGTTTTATGCGTAGCGCTATGCCGATCATTTCATCGGTCACCGCACTTTCCAGATTCATCCGGGTAGTCAGCCGGTCGCGCAAAATCTCGACATCGCGATCCTGAATATGGCGGCGGTCTTCGCGCAAATGCAACGTTATCGCATCCGCCCCGGCGGATTCGGCAATCAGCGCCGCCTCGACCGGATCCGGATAAGTCGTGCCGCGAGCCTGCCGTAACGTCGCCACATGATCTATATTCACGCCTAATTCAATCATCATTGCAATTTCCCAGGATACCGCCAAAAAAAATTTCCAGCGGATTATTCATAACCAAGATTCCTCAGCACACTTTCACTATCGGCCCAGCCGCTTTTCACTTTCACCCAGACTTCCAGGTAAACTTTTCCGCCCAACAACAATTCCATATCCTGACGCGCCTGAGTGGCGATTTGTTTCAGCTTTTCACCTTTCCTGCCAATGATAATCGCTTTCTGATTCGGTTTCTCAACCAGAATCGTGGCATAAATTTTATGCAACTCACCTTCCTGTTTAAATTGATCGACCACAACACTGGTCGAGTAGGGAATCTCATCACCAACCAGGCGAAATAATTTCTCCCGGATAAATTCCCCAGCGATGAATCGCTCGCTGCGATCCGTCACCTCGTCTTGACCGAACATAGGCGGACTCACCGGCAAATAACCTCGGATCACATTAAGCAGATCCGGCAACTGAACCTTATGCATGGCGCTCACCGGTATGATGTCAGCAAACGTAAACGCTTTCGCCACTTCTTTCAAAAACGGTAGCAGCTGTTTTTTGTCAGCTAGCTTATCGATTTTATTGACGACCAAAATAACCGGAACATTTTCCGGCAGGATTTTCAGCGCGGCCATATCCCGCTCATCGAAACGCATCGCTTCGATGACGAACAGAATAACGTTCACATCTTGCATGCTTTGTGTCACCACCCGGTTCATTGACGCATTCAAGCGGTTGGTATATTGCGTCTGAAAGCCGGGCGTATCGACAAAGACAAACTGCGTTTGCTGATCCGTCAGAATACCGTTGATCCGGAAACGGGTGGTCTGGGCTTTTCTCGATGTGATGCTGATTTTTTGTTGCAGCAGCTTATTGAGTAAAGTCGACTTACCCACATTGGGACGGCCGATAATAGCGATGTATCCGGTACGAAAATCGGCGTCAGCAGTCATCCCGAACGATCTTTAAGATATTTTTCATACGTGCGGTGCTCATGGCGTAAGCTTGATTTCTTCATAGGCCAATTCTGCGGCGGCTTGCTCGGCGATGCGGCGGCTTGTGCCTTCCCCAGAGGTACGCACATTCAATGCCGATACCACACAATCGACCTTGAACTTCTGTTTATGCGCCTTCCCGCTGGTGGTCACGACAACATACTCCGGCAACGCCAGTTTCTGGCTTTGCAAAAACTCCTGCAATAATGTTTTGGGGTCTTTGCCGTGTGTCTTAAGGTCGATATTTTGCATCAACGGTAAAAAAAGTTTACCAACCACATCTTCAGCTCGTGCATAACTCTCATCGACATAAATGGCCCCCAACACGGCCTCAAAGGCATCGGCCAGTATAGACGGACGGTGACAGCCGCCGCTTTTTAATTCCCCCTCCCCCAGTCTTATCAGTTGATCCATCTGCAGATTAAGCGCCATACCGGATAATGCTTTCTGGTTGACAAAATGGGCGCGCAGCCGCGATAAATCCCCCTCTGGAAGATCAGGGAAACATTTATAAATCAATCCGGCAATTGCGCAATTCAGTACTGCATCTCCGAGAAATTCAAGGCGTTCATTGTGCGCCGCGCTATGACTTCGATGTGTCAGCGCTTCCAATAATAGCTTGGGCTGCTTAAACGAATACCCGAGACGTTGATTAAATTGATCGAGTAACGATTGATTAATACCTAATAGCGCTCCGCTTGGCATGATGTTTAACCATCACTCGCTGACTGCATCAAAATCTATCGTCAAGGATAGGTTGGAAACCAGCGGTATCCGTACCGTATAGCTTGCACTTAAAAAGATACGGCCACTTTCCTTATTAATCTTAATGTCTTGCACATTAATGGATTTAATATTATCGATCTGGGCACGCTTGCTGAACAACATTCTGACTTGATTCAAGTCTGCACTCTGCGCGTTTATATCTTTAACAATGGCAGATAGATTTTTTTGGATCGATGCAAATTCAATATAGGCAGGCGCAATCTTCAAACCGGAAATCACAACCAGAATTAAAATCACAGCCCAAACGAGCAAACCGGATAGACTGATACCCTTTTGTTTCTGCCGCATCGTGTGATATTGCATGCTTTTTTTCCGCGTTTAAGAAAAACTTGCCAATTATTTAATGGATAAGCCGATACGTTCAAAATTTCCAAAATGCCACCAAATCATGAAGGCCTTGCCGACAATATTTTCTTCCGGCACAAACCCCCAATAACGGCTGTCGCTGCTGCTGTCGCGATTGTCGCCAAGCGCGAAATAATTTCCCGGTGGTACTTCACAGGTAAACCCCGTGCGGTGGTACTTGCAATTATCGCGAAACGGAAAATCCCTGACATTCGAATACTGCAACCCTTTAACATCCTGATTGATCAGAATCGAGTGGCTTTCTTCCTTATTCAAATACTCGGAATAACGATCGGAATAGATATAACCGAGACCTGATTCCACGTACTTGTAATCGCCATCGTATTCCATCTTGACCACTTCACCATTAATAATCAGCTGTTTATTATGATAGGTAATTACATCGCCGGGTACTCCGATGACGCGCTTGATGTAATCAATCGAGGGATCCTCCGGATAACGGAATACCAGTACATCGCCGCGCTTCGGTTCGTTCATATCGATAATTTTCTTGTTGATCACCGGCAATCTGATTCCGTAGGTGTATTTGTTGACCAGAATGAAGTCGCCGACCAGCAACGTCGGAATCATCGATCCCGACGGAATCTTGAATGGCTCAATTACAAAGGAACGCAAACTGAAAACGATCAGAATGATCGGAAAAAAACTCTTGGGATATTCGATCCACCACGGTTCGCTTTCTCCCTCAGCACGTTTATTTTTCCAAAATAGAAAATCCAATAGATAAATACAGCCGGTGATCACCAGCAATACGAATAAAATCAAAGGAAAATTCATTTAGATTCCTTCGATAAAATATTACACAGTGTATTCACGCAATCCGGCCATAATTTAAAATCAGACAATGCAACTGTATTTTTAAGATTCATTATTTATTATCAACCTGCAAAATTGCCAGAAATGCTTCTTGCGGAATTTCCACATTACCCACCCGCTTCATTCTCTTTTTACCTGCTTTTTGTTTCTCCAGCAACTTCCGTTTACGGGTTATATCGCCGCCGTAACATTTCGCCAGTACATTCTTACGCAATGCCTTAACCGTTTCGCGCGCGATAATATGCGCGCCGATCGCAGCCTGCACCGCAATATCAAACATCTGGCGCGGAATCAGCTCACGCATTTTCTGCACCAATTCCCGTCCACGGTATTGACTGTTACTGCGGTGGATAATCAGCGATAACGCATCGACCTTGTCACCATTAATCAATACATCCAGCTTGACCAAATCGGAAGCGCGGAATTCCTTGAATTCATAATCGAGCGAAGCATAGCCGCGGCTGGTCGATTTCAACCGGTCAAAGAAATCCATGACGACTTCGTTCAACGGCATTTCATACGTCAGCATCACTTGCTTGCCCATATATTGCATATTCGTCTGATTGCCGCGCTTGCTGACGCACAAAGTAATCACCGCACCCACATATTCTTCCGGCACGATGATCGTTGATGTGATAATCGGTTCGCGTATCTCTTCAATTTTGGAGAGATCGGGGATTTTTGACGGATTTTCAATTTCGATCACACTGCCATCGCGCATCAGCACTTGATAAACCACGGTCGGCGCGGTCGTGATCAAGTCCATGTCGTATTCTCTTTCCAGACGCTCCTGCACGATATCCATGTGCAGCAAACCGAGAAAACCGCAACGAAAACCGAAACCCAATGCTTGCGACACTTCCGGCTCGAAGTGCAGCGATGAATCGTTCAACTTCAATTTTTCCAACGCGGAACGTAAGGCGTCGTATTGATTGGATTCCACCGGATATAGCCCTGCGAACACTTGCGGTTTGATTTCTTTAAAACCTTGCAACGGCTTGTCGGCCGGATTGGTGGCGGAAGTCACCGTATCTCCCACTTTTGCCGTATCAAGTTCTTTAATGCCGGAGATGATAAACCCCACTTCTCCCGCGCTAAGAGAGTCGCGATTGACCGATTTCGGCATAAACACCCCAACCTGCTCACAGAGCTGCACCGCATTACTCGCCATCAACAAAATTTTATCGCCGGGCTTTAGCGTGCCATCCATCACCCTGACCAATATCACGACACCGACGTAATTATCGAACCAGGAATCGATGATCAATGCCTTCAGTGGCGCACGGGGATCACCTTTCGGTCCCGGAATTTTGGCGATCAAGGTTTCCAAAACATCCTCGATGCCTTGACCGGTTTTCGCGCTGATTCTGACGGCATCGTGCGCATCGATTCCGATGACATCTTCGATATTCTGGATGACACGTTCAGGATCGGCCGCCGGTAAATCGATTTTGTTCAACACCGGAATAACTTCGACACCTTGTTCAATCGCGGTATAGCAATTAGCGACCGTTTGCGCTTCCACCCCTTGCGATGCATCAACCACCAGGAGCGCACCTTCACAGGCGGCTAATGAGCGCGAAACCTCGTAGGAAAAATCTACATGCCCGGGAGTATCGATCAAATTCAGCAAGTAAGTTTCACCGTTTCTGGCTTTATAACGTAATGCCGCAGTCTGAGCCTTGATGGTAATGCCTCTTTCACGTTCCAAATCCATCGAGTCAAGCACTTGCTCTTCCATTTCGCGATCGGACAGGCCGCCGCATAAATGGATAATACGGTCCGCCAGTGTCGACTTACCGTGATCGATATGGGCAATAATGGAAAAATTGCGGATATGCTGCATCAGAATATGAAGTATATAAATATATTTTCAGTCACACCAAAACGAGCATCATCAGACTGAAAATTAAAATATTGTATTAGCAGTTAAAAGAGGCAGCATTCTAACGAAATTTGGCAAGATAATCATCTAAAGCCGCCAAATCGAGAAAATAGTGACAAATCTCTTGGTGGGTAAACGGGGATAGCAGGACAGGAATCTTATCACCGTAACGCGCTACCAGTTCCGGATCGGAATCGATATCAATGACCTGAAAATCAAACGATACTTGCGCTTGCAAATTTCGCAGCGCAAGTATCATATCCTGGCAAAGATGACACTCTTCCCGGCCGTATACGATCAATTTTCTCGCTTGATCCGCATCTGATGAAACAGCATCACTCTTTCTTGTCATCGTCGCTCAGCTTCATGGTGATGAAAGTCGTAAGATCCCCTCTTTTCACAAGCAGGGCGATATTTTTCCCGCTTTTGGCCTGACTCAGCAATTCATTAAATTGCTCAACCGTTTTCACATCTTTGCTGTTTAAACCCAGAATGATATCGCCGATGCGGATTCCGGAACGGCTGGCAATACCCGGTTGCATGTCTTCGACCAATAAGCCGCTGGTAATCTCCAGCTGTTTCTGCTGCTCTTCGGTGATTTCACTCAACACCACCCCCAGGCGATTCGACGCACTCTGTTTTTTACTGGGCTTGTGCTTGCGATTTTCCGCTGCATCGTCGGAAGGTGTTTCTCCAACCTCGACTTTAACGGTTTTCAAAGCACCGTCTCGCCAAACTTCAATCGATACTTTGGATTTTGGTTTGGTATTACCGACTATGCGCGGCAAATCTGAAGAAGTGGCAACTTCTTTTTCATCAAACTTCAGAATAATATCGCGCGCCTTGATTCCTGCTTGATCGGCAGGACCGCCTTTCTCCACTGACACGACCAGCGCACCGTTACTATCAGATAAACCGAAAGATTCCGCGAGTTCTTTGGTCACTTCCTGAATCATGACACCGATTCTTCCACGGCTTACTTTGCCATTAGCCTTCAGTTGATCCGCAATTTCAGTCGCAACATTGATCGGTATGGCAAACGACAATCCCATAAACCCGCCTGTGCGGCTGTAAATCTGGGAATTAATTCCGACCACTTCGCCGCGCATATTAAACAACGGGCCGCCGGAGTTTCCCGGATTGATCGCCACATCGGTTTGGATAAACGGAACATAATTTTCCTGCGCCAAGGAACGGCCTTTTGCACTCACGATACCGGCCGTCACGCTATGCTCGAAACCGAACGGCGAACCGATCGCCACTACCCATTCACCGACTTTGAGATTTTCCGGATTTCCCTGCGTCACTTTGGGCAAGCCGGTGGCATTGATTTTAATTAAGGCAATATCGGTTTTCCGGTCGGCGCCGACGATCTCGGCGGCAAACTCACGCTTGTCATTCAACTTTACCGTAATCTCATCCGCCGTTTCGACAACGTGCGCATTGGTCAGAATATAGCCATCCGAACTGATGATAAAACCGGAACCCAGCGATTTAGGTTCAGATTTCCTCGGCGCCGGGAAAGGTTGCATATGCCGTTTGAAAAAATCATAAAACGGCGAATTTTCGGGAATGCCCGGCAGTTCAGGCAACATTTGGCTGCTCACCGCATTTGCATTCTGTACAGCGCTAATATTCACTACCGCGGCACCATGTTTCTCAACAAGTCCAGTGAAATCAGGCAGCTGGCTGGTTTGCGCGAGTGCCGATGAGGTGTACAGAAACAACAAAATTACGATCAATCGAAGCATGATTTTTGTCCTTACTTTACGTTGTGCAGCAATCCGCAGTGGATGCATAACTCTTATATCCCCGAGTCGGGGATATTTTCTATTCTAGCGGGTGAATATATTTGGAAAGCCGGGGAATTTTGCAAGTTTAGTATGCTTTGACCTGCGGAAATTAATTTTTTTTAACAACAGAATCGCCTATCAGTTTAATTGTTTCCAACGGAACCTCACCGACCGCCGTTATTTTATGATCATCGAGCGTACGAACATAAATATTAATGGCACCTCGGCTGGTAAAAAAACCAGGAACCGGTGACGGCGCATCCTTGCTAATCGGTTCGATAAAAACGGAAACTGTGGCAAGTCCGTCGGATACCGCAATATGATCGACCAGCGCGGTTTTCTCTGTCAAGTTGCGTTTCATCTCAACCAATTTCCTGAAACCAGCCGGCAGATTCTTGATCTGCCACTGTAAGTCACCTTCTTTTAAAATGGAAGTCAACAGGTTTGTCGTCTGCCAGTCATCCGCAACCAGTACTTGGTTGGGTTTTAATTGACTGGGATCAATTTCCTTATCGATTTCCAGTTGCGCGAAAGCGAATTGTTCAATGATTTGATTGCCGTTGACGACAGCCGCTTTAACAGGCACGCCTGTTTTAGCGTCAATCCAAAATTGATATCCATAACGGAAGGGATCTCGCGGCATTAGAGACAGAACTTGACATTCATAGTCTGAAATCCGTTCGCGCCCGGTTTCCTTGACGTAGTAATTTCTGTCAACATCGTCAAGCGGAAAGGGGAGAATATCGGGAAAGAATTTACGAAACCAACGTTTCTCAGTATATATTTTTTTGCTTTCCGGCAGATAGCACTGCATTTCATCGTTGTCACGAAAAACAATGCGCGGCGATCCATCTAAAACTTCAATTCTCTCACGTTCACCGGCTTGATCAGTCTTGTGCACAATGCGCGATGTTTCCACGTGTCCATTGGCATAATATACAAACGTTCCTGAATAATTATGCCGGCGCGGTGCCTCCGCCATTTTTTTTAACCAATCAAGCGCGTTTTCGGTTGAACGAGATGATTCTTGTGCAAATACTGTTTGAAAACCGACTGCTAACAATAAAAACAGCGAAAACGGCGCGAATATTCTGCGGCTCATCATCTCCCATATCTTTCGTGGTATTCAGTCACATTATTGACGTTGGTAACTTGCCCATTCATTGCGATCCCTGGAGAAAACTCACGGTGCACAAACAGGTAGTCATTCATTTCAACGGGAGGATGAGAATAATTGTGAATCAAGGAAGGGGAAGAAACTACAACGGGGGAAGCGGTTAGCGTATTTTCACGTTTGGATTGCTCCGCCACAATTATCTGTTGCGGTTTATATAAATTATGCATAATTACCCATCCTGAGATCATCGCGATGATCGAAGCCGCCATCGAAAACGCCAGGACTTTATGCGTTTGTTTTTTTTCTGTAATGCGAGAGGTATTGGGAGAGAGGACAGTCGGCTCAGCTTTTAACTTGTGACTAACACTGGAAGAAATATTCATTGATAATCGTGAAGATTGCCGTAACGCATCACCGATCAAATGATACGTTTTCCACTCATCACGCAAATCATTATCCTTTTTTATTGCTTCGATAATATTTGAAACATCTTGTTGATCAAGTTCACCATCCATTAATGCAGATACTTTACTTTTCACATTACCACCTCTTGTCTTTACTTGTCCCTAGCAAAGGACGCAACTGTTCGGATATCGCTTCTCGTGCACGAAATATACGTGAACGTACGGTCCCTATGGGACAACTCATAATATTGGCAATTTCTTCATAACTTAATCCATCAATTTCCCTCAACACAATCGCTGTTCGCAATTCTTCAGGCAATGAATCCAATGTCTGATTAACTGTTTGAGCAATTTCTTGACTCATCAGTTCACTTTCAGGCGTATTCATTTCCTTCAGCAAACCGCTATCTTCAAAATCTTCAGCATCCTCATTGTCGAATCCTTGCAATGTCGGAAGCTTGCGCCCTTGGGACACTAGAAAATTCTTCGCTGTATTAATACCAATGCGATACAGCCATGTATAAAAAGCACTATCTCCACGAAATGAAGGCAAAGCTCTATATGCCTTAATAAAGGCTTCTTGTGTTACATCCTCAACTTCGGCCGCGTCGCGTATAAATTGCGATAGTAAGCGCGCCAGCTTCCGTTGATACTTAATGACTAGTAGATCAAATGCATGCTTATCTCCGCCTTGAACTCGTTCTACTAACTGTTGATCGATTTCCCGATCCCCCATACAACTTGGCCCCTGAGCATTTTGAATAAATTTAAATTTACTCTTGTTCTGTTATTAAATGTTGCATAATGGAGCAACAGAATAAGTATACATATCCAAATGAATCTCGGAAACCAGTAATGGCATCGCAATCGTTCCAAAGACAATTAATCTTATCAATTAGTTCACAATCCAGTTTTTGTCTTCAAAAAATAAAACAATACGTAATTTCACACTCGCTGTTTTTTAACCCATTAATTACAAGAACATAAACCCTACTTAATGTCTAATAACGATTTCGATACCTTAATTATTGGCAGCGGACTGGCTGGATTTACACTCGCACTGCATTTGGCGCCCTATAAAAAGGTTTGCATAGTCACCAAACAAACCGCTGATTCAGGCGCCAGCTCTTGGGCGCAAGGCGGAATTGCAGCGGCATTATCAACCAATGATTCTCCAGCAAAACATGTGCACGATACGCTAGTCGCCGGGGCCGGTTTATGCGATGAGGAAGTCACTCGATATGTAGCCGAGAATGCGGCAAATGCAATCTATTGGTTGATAAACCAAGGTGTTATTTTCACCAGCGACCGAACCAGTGAAACGGGATATCACCTAACAAAAGAAGGCGGTCACAGCATGAGGCGCATCATTCATAGCGGTGATGCCACAGGAAAAGCTGTTCAGCAAGCTCTCATCCAGAAAATACGGAATCATCCGAACATAGCGGTATTGGAACATCATATCGCCATTGATTTGATTACCAGCGACAAATTATCGGGCTACACAGATCTAAAGCAAAAACGATGTTTTGGCGCTTATATCTTGGATAAGAAAAAAGATAAAGTCCTGACATTCACCGCGCAAAATACCGTGTTAGCAACTGGGGGAGCCAGCAAAGTTTATCTATATACCACCAATCCGGATACAGCCACAGGTGACGGTATTGCCATGGGATGGCGTGCAGGTTGCCAGATTGCCAATATGGAATTCATCCAGTTTCATCCGACATGTCTTTATCATCCCCACGCAAAATCGTTCTTAATCAGCGAAGCCGTACGCGGCGAAGGTGGTTTGTTGAAATTGCCCAATGGCGAGCGTTTCATGCCGCACCATGATCCGCGCGCCGAACTGGCACCACGCGATATTGTCGCTCGCGCTATCGACTTTGAAATGAAAAAAAGAGGACTGGATTGCGTCTATTTGGATATATCCCATAAACCGGCTGGTTTCTTAAAAGAGCATTTCCCAACGATTCATTCTCGTTGTCTGGAATTGGGAATCGACATTACGCAAGAACCGATCCCAGTCGTTCCGGCAGCGCACTATACCTGCGGCGGAGTGGTTACTGACAAGCAAGGCAAAACAAATCTCGCCAATCTGTACGCCATCGGAGAAACCGCGCATACCGGATTGCATGGCGCTAACCGCTTAGCCAGTAATTCTTTGCTTGAATGCCTGGTACTAGCGCAAGCAGCCGGAAATGATATTGTCAATCAACCGGCGAATGGATTGCCTCAACTTCCCGATTGGGATGAAAGCCGGGTTACGGATGCGGATGAAGAAATAGTCATTGCGCACAACTGGGATGAATTGCGCCGTTTTATGTGGAATTACGTCGGTATTGTGCGTACCACCAAACGGTTACAACGCGCGCAGCACCGCATTGCGCTATTACATGAAGAAATCAACGAATACTATACAAATTTCCGCGTCAGTAGTGATTTGTTAGAGTTGCGTAATCTAGTCGATAGCGCCGATCTCATCGTGAGGTCGGCCATGCTGCGCCACGAAAGCCGTGGATTGCACTATAGCAAGGATTATCCGGACACATTGCCAGTAGCTCACAATACGATACTGAAGAGGGATATTTAACTACGAATTCTGATTACACCTAAGCCGGTTAAACCGGCTCAGGCCAAAACAAGATAGTATTATTTTAAAAAACTAACTGCATTTTCCTGTTTCAGAACCATCACTCTTGGTTTCCGTACCATCATCTTTCACACAAGAATTCTGGCAAACACCTGATTTTTTACATGATTTCCCAGCCGGAAGACTCTTTTTATCAATACAGGTTCCATCAACCAAATAGCAGACTTGGTTCGCACCACATGCGGATTTTCCGTCTTTTTCAGTATCCAGGCTACATGCAGCAAAAGCATGACTAGTAGCAAACACCATCACCAAAACCAATATCAATGCATTAACAGTTTTTTTAAGCATATCTCCTCTCCTTTTAAGTTTATAAATAAATCCCCCTTATTGCATTGTTAGAATAGCAGAAAAATTTTCTACCGAGTGAGGATTGTTTTTACCATCAGTATCAGAAAATACTTCCTAATAAATTCTATCCGTGACCGTTCACCTTGAAGATTTAGTGCTTCTTCCGGTCATTCCTCCATTTCCACCGCAACCAAATCCGTAGCCACCTGAATTCCTCCGCATCCATGCTATCCGGCAATATCACTACACTGCGCATAAAAAACCTGTCAACCGGCTGCAAGTTGATTACAGTAAGATAGGGAGCGGCAAAGGTACTATCCGATAGACTGCAGGCAATCGATTGGCCGGAATTCGTTGTTAAAGTGCATGACATCTCATCTGTCAGCGTCAAAGCCACGATGGCATCTTGTGCCGTAAGCAATGCATCTTTACGCACATAATAAATCAGGCTGACGATCAGCAAAATAACGATCACCACTTTCACACCCAACGGCAACGCCAGCGGCCATAATACGAGGCCAGCAGCGGCATGAGCCAAACCAAGCAGCACCGCAAGATAATAGGAAGGCTGAAGGCGAACAAGCAAATCGGACATATTTAAATTACCAATCTACTTCTCATGATTGCAGCAAACAAAATTTCACCCGGCAGTACAGTTCCTAGCACTGCGCTCGCGCAGGTTAGTATCGTATAATCATCGCCCGTTAATTCATCCGTCGTTTTTGTATGAACTCAGCTTGGCAAACTTTTTTATGCAATCATCGCGCCGTTATTGAAAATTATCACGTAATTCATTTTGGCGATAGTGCAGCGGAACTTCAAGATACGCCATCAGCTACTGTGATGACCGACCTTTCGCACCACAGTCTCATTCGTTTTTCCGGAGAAGATGCGAAAACTTTTTTACAAAGCCAACTCACTTGCGATATCCAAGAAATCAATCCGCACAAGGCGCAATATGGCAGCTACTGCACACCCAAGGGCCGGATTCTGGCAACCTTTCTACTCTGGCAGCAAGGTGAAGATTTTTTGATGCAATTGCCTGCCAGTTTAGCCGCTGCCATTCAAAAGCGTTTAGCAATGTATGTGCTGCGTGCCAAAGTAAAAATAACTGACGCAAGCGATGATTTGATTCGTATCGGCATTGCCAGCCCGGATGCTTTTGCGCTGATTGCCAATATTACAGGCTCTCCAAGCAGCTCAATTCAATCCTTACAAGTCACGCATGATAAAGAAATCAGTTTTCTTTATCTTTCTCAGCAACGCATCGAATTGATCACAACGCTTGAAAATGCTCCCGAACTTTGGAATCGCCTGAGTCAACACGCAAAAACTGCCGGCGCCGGTTGCTGGGATTGGTTAACAATCGCATCCGGAATCCCGGTTATTTTGCCTGAAACCCAGGAAATGTTCCTGCCGCAGATGATCAATCTGGATGCAATCGGCGGCGTCAGCTTCAAAAAGGGCTGCTATCCGGGACAGGAAATTGTGGCGCGCACGCAGTATCTCGGCAAACTCAAGCGGCGCATGTTTCTGGCGCATATCGACACATCGCAGACAATCACAGCAGGCGATGCGCTCTATAGCAATGATATGGAGGATCAATCCAGCGGTAATATCGTCAATGCCGCGTTATCGCCGCATGGCGGTTTTGACGTTCTGGCCGTGATCCAGCAAAGCAGCGTTGAAACCTGCCGGATTCATTGGCAATCTCTCCAGGGGCCAGCGTTAGAGATTAAATCCCTGCCCTACCCGTTGCCGGACTCAATAGCAACGGCCGGCTGATGAGTTCTATTAGAATTCGTTCTTATTGCTTCTGATCTTCCGGCGCAGGCTGCTTGTCCTGGGAGAAATTCAAGTTCTCCGGCGCATTGGTGCCACCCGTTACGACAAACGTCATCGCTTCTTCCGTCGTCCAATCCGTCAATATCACACTTTCCATCGGTAATATTTCAATATAGCCGGATGTCGGATTGGGTGCAGTCGGCACATAAACAGCAGCAAGCTTTTTCCCGCTAATTTTATCCGTCATGACTTTTGTGATAAATCCAACCGCTTTCATTTCCGACGATGGAAAACTAATCAGCACAACACGTTGCCCAGTAACAGGCGGTTGGCTGATGGTATGCAGGAAGCGCTTGGTAGCACCATAAATCGTTTGCACCAAAGGCAATCTCGCCAGAATATTTTCATAGATGCCGATGACTTTCTTACCAATGACAAAAGATGCCAGCAACCCGATTCCATAAAGACTCATGATCGTTAGCAATGCAGCCACTGCTTGCTGAAAATGAGAGTCGAGCAACCAACTGGCCGTGGTATCCGAGAATGGCCGGACAGCCCGCGCCATTCCTTTGAGTAGGGGATCACCGATCTGCGCCAATAAATTCAACAAAAAATCAAACACCAGCCACGTTACCCACAACGGCGCTACTGTAAGAAAGCCTATCAATATATAGCGCCCCAGGTGAGCGGAACGCGGAGCATGTTGCTCATTACTCTCGGTTGACATGTTTTAATTTTTCTCCAGCGAGATTTATATAATCGATTCTTTATTTTCTTCCAGTCAAGAAGCGCCACTCACCTACGCAATACCCTCCAAGCAGTAGCGCATAAGATGGGTTATGATAATATTTTTTTGCGCGAAACCGGTACAAATATTAGAAATATCATATACTGGCACAGCAGCGGTGTTCTTGGTAGAATCGCCGGGCTTGCTGCAATAATTTCTGACATAGATTGACTGGCATTGAACATGCGCTATCCGTAAAACTGTTTTCATTGGCTGCAGCAAAATTTTGGTCAATGTACACCCCGTAAAAACCAAAACCACCTGCTAAAAACAGCATCATCTCATGCAGAAAAAATGAATCGATAAACTAAAAATCACCCTGATACCATTCAGAGTTACTTTATAAGATAAGATTGAAAAGGGATCGTTATGTCACAAAGCTCAACACAAATTAATAAGTATCTTAAGAGTTTACAGAAACACTTAGCTGATGAGCATCCGGATAACCCGACACTCGCCAACGCAGTCAAAAGTTTCAGAAAAATGGACTATGTGGGTCATAGCATGGGTCTACTCAATAAAGATGAATCTTACGCAACCTGTGTTACTTGGTGGCCCATGATTGCCGTATTAGGTACTTTTTCTGCCGGAAAATCGACCTACATCAATTCTTATCTGGACATGAAGCTGCAGCGCACGGGCAATCAAGCCGTCGACGATAAATTTACAGTTATTTGCTATAGTCGCCATAATGAAGCAAAGACACTACCCGGCATTGCGCTTGACGCCGATCCCCGTTTTCCATTTTTCCAGATCAGCCGCAGCATTGAAGAAATCTCCGAAGCCGGGCAAGAACGCATCGACGCTTACCTGCAGTTAAAAACCTGTCCATCCGAAAACATCCGCGGAAAAATCCTGATCGATTCTCCTGGCTTTGATGCCGATAATCAGCGTGCATCGACGCTGCGCTTAACACAGCACATCATCAATTTATCCGATCTGGTACTGGTATTTTTTGATGCGCGCCATCCCGAACCGAAAGCCATGCAGGATACGCTGGCTTATTTGGTGTCGGCCAGCGTCAACCGCGCCGATGCGAATAAATTTCTGTACATTCTGAATCAGATCGATGTCACCGCGCAGGAAGACAATCCGGAGGAAGTTGTTTCGGCGTGGCAACGATCACTCGCGGAAGTCGGCTTAGTCACGGGGCGCTTCTACCGGATCTACAATCCAGCTGCTGCCGTACCGATCGCCAATCCGCACATCAAGGAACGCTTCGAGAAAAAACGCGAAGAAGATATGGCCGACATCAATGCAAGGATGCATCAGATCGAAGTCGAACGCTCTTACCGCATTGTCGGAAAATTGGAACAAACCGCCAAAGGCATTAAGAATCAGATCGTCAACAAGCTTTCCGACATGTTGAAAAAATGGAAAAGCAAGGTGGTTTTATTTGACGGCCTGGCTTTTGGCACACTGGCGGTTCTAACGGGAATCGCTCTCACCATGAATGAATCCTGGGGTCTTTTGAAAACATTCCAGGAAGAACTCATGCGAGGTGAAACCTCGGCAATCGCCATAGCCGCTTTTCTGCTGATCAGTATTATTTTTATCCATTTCTCCATCCGTCGCGCAGTTGCCAATAAACTATTGAAGAATCTGGCGAATGAAATCGGCAATGATCATGAAACCTACAAGCAATATATGCAGGCATTTAACAAAAGCACCGCCGCGTACCGCCCGATGTTCCTGAGCGGCCCCGCTGGCTGGAATGACGTTGCGCAACAAACAATCGATGAAATCATCAACGAAGCCAACGACTATATTCAAGCATTGAACGATCAGTTCACGAATCCGTCGGGAAATGGAGGCGAGAACTCACAAGTTTGAGATCCTGAGTGATATAGAATCATCATTATTTGCTGATTGTGAGTATCTTCATTCTCGCGTAAACATCAAAATACACCGTTATTGCACCTGGAATAACAAATTAAACTAATAAAGAATCTCAGAAAGTTAAGCACTTGCAAGAGTGTTTTAACTTCCTGAGATGAATGTTAAAAACAGATACTATTTTCGTTCTCGAATCAGAGAAGCAAAATTCAGGCAGTTCATTCGTTATTTCTCTCTGAACTTCACCGCTACCAGCATAGCAAAATTGACCCGCATTTCGCTTCGATCCGTTAACGGTATTTACCTTAAAGTGCGCCAACGCATCGCCCAGTGCTGCGAGCTTGAATCGCCTCTGCAAGGTTCTATAGAGATCAATGCTTACTTTGGTGCCCAGCGAATCAGAGAAAAAAGAGGCCGGGGGCGCTTACGGCAAAACCATCATTTCCGGTGTCCTGAAATGCCACGGTAAAGTGCATACAGAGGTTGTTCCAGATTGCTCTAAAGCTACACTGCAAGCCATTATCCATGTTCATACTGTGCCTGATGCAATAATCCATTACGATGGATGGCGTGGTTATGATGGGTCGGTCGATATTGGCTTCGATAAGCACTTCAGGGTTCACCATGGTGACAATGAGTTTGCCACGAGTGAGCGGCATATTGACGGTATCGAGTCTTTCTGGAGTTTTGCAAAGGGAAAAAATTCAACGGCGTGCCCGATCATATCTTCTACTTGCACCTGAAAGAAACCGAATTTCGTTTTAATCAGTGTCGTGATAATCTCTATCATAAGATCCTTAAATTGTTACGTTTAAACTTGCCTTTATTTCCTAATAAAAAAGCTCGACCAAACTTATTAATTCCTTTTTGCTATCTCCCGCGCCAGCAAGGCGTTGCGCATGCATATCATCATTCGCTTATTTCTCGCTTATCCGCTCCCTCTAATTCACACTGAACGTTATATCTTGATCTGATTTGGACAAGAACAAGATTAAAGAGTAAAATTCCCGCTCTTTAATAATGGCAGTAATTTAATCACCGGAGAATCAACTTATGTCAGTTACAATCGACCAAAAAGCACAGATAGTGCGTGACTATCAAAGAGCCGAAGGGGATACTGGCTCTCCAGAAGTACAGATTGCACTTTTAACAACCAGAATCAACGACTTGATTGGGCACTTCAAGACGCATGTCAAGGATCACCATTCCCGCCGAGGTCTGCTACGTATGGTAGGCCGCCGCCGCAAGCTGCTTGACTATCTCAAGAACCGTAACGCTGATTCTTATCAGACACTGATTGAACGTCTCGGTTTGCGCAAATAAATGTTCTTTTCAATACTAGCTCGTATTGATCACATGGATCATTGTTCATCCCAATTGCCATGGGATCGATCTCCCTGTCTGCAAGTAAAATCAAAATTCGGAAAGATTCATTAAATAGGAAAAAAGGATTGTTAATTGAAACCTATTAAGAAGAGCATTACCTATGGGCGCCACCAACTCACACTGGAAACCGGTGAAATAGCACGACAATCGCATGGCGCCATAATGGTCACAATGGACGATACCGTAGTGCTTGTTACCGTAGTCGGCGCAAAAAATATAAAACCCGGACAAGATTTTTTCCCGCTCACCGTTGATTATCAAGAAAGATCTTATGCTGCAGGTAGAATACCTGGCAGCTTCTTTAAACGGGAAGGCCGCCCTTCCGAGAAGGAAACGTTGACCTCCCGGCTGATCGACCGCCCGATCCGCCCACTCTTTCCCGAAGGCTTCTACAATGAAGTGCAAATAGTGGCCACTGTAATGTCGGCCGACAACGAGATCGATCCCGATATTCCTTCCATCATTGGCACCTCCGCCGCATTGATTCTTTCCGGCATTCCGTTCGATGGTCCGCTCGGCGCAGCGCGAGTCGGCTATATCAATAATGAATACGTTCTCAATCCAACCACTTCGGAATTAAAAGACACACAATTGAATCTGGTTGTGGCAGGCACACAACAAGCTGTTCTGATGGTTGAATCGGATGCCATGGAGCTTTCGGAAGAAATCATGCTCGGTGCAGTAACGTTCGGTCACGAGCAAATGCAAGTGGTTATCAACGCGATAAATGAATTTGCCGATGAAGCCGGTGTTACGGCTTGGGATTGGATACCGCCGGAAAAAGATGTTGCATTTGAGGAAAAAATTACCGCTCTGGCGGAAACCGATTTGCGGCAAGCGTACAAAATTAAACAAAAACAGGCACGAACTGAGGCGATTGAAGCAATCAGTCAACGTATCTCCACAGAATTGGGTGTCGATACGGAAGGTGGTCCCGATCTTCAATCATTCAAGGAAGCTTTTTTCGCGCTGGAATCAAAAATCGTGCGCAATCAGATTCTGGATGGAGAACCTCGAATTGATGGTCGCGGCACACGCACTGTCCGCCCCATTACCATCCGTAACGGCATACTGCCACGCACGCACGGTTCCGCATTGTTTACGCGTGGTGAAACGCAAGCATTAGCGGTTGCAACATTAGGTACTGCACGCGATGAACAAAAAATCGATTCGCTGCAGGGCGATTATAATGACCGATTCATGCTGCACTACAACATGCCGCCTTACGCAACGGGAGAAATCGGTCGCGTCGGCACACCCAAACGCCGTGAAATCGGCCACGGCCGGCTTGCCAAGCGCGCCTTGGCTGCTGTGTTGCCTACACCCGAAGAATTCGGTTATTCATTGCGTGTTGTATCGGAAATTACCGAATCCAACGGCTCCAGTTCCATGGCATCGGTTTGCGGCGGTTGTCTCGCGCTGATGGACGCCGGCGTACCACTCAAAGCGCATGTCGCCGGCATCGCCATGGGCTTGATTAAAGATGGCAACCGTTTTGCTGTACTGACCGATATTTTGGGCGACGAAGACCATCTTGGCGACATGGATTTTAAAGTGGCAGGCACCGAGAAAGGTATTACCGCACTTCAAATGGATATAAAAATCCAAGGCATTACCAAAGAAATCATGCACGCAGCTTTGATACAAGCGCATGAAGGGCGGATGCACATCCTGCAAATTATGAAGCAAGCCTTACCGTCAATCCGGGAAGACATCTCAGTTCATGCACCGCGCATCATAAAATTAAAAATCAATCCGGAAAAAATCCGCGATGTGATCGGCAAAGGCGGCGCAGTCATAAGAACCTTAACTGAAGAGACTGGTACTACAATCGACATCACCGATGATGGTCAAGTGACGATTGCGTGCGTTAATGCAGAAGGCGGTGAGCTAGCCAAAAAACGTATTGAAGATATTACCGCTGAAGTGGAAGTTGGAAAAATTTATGATGGTGTGGTATTAAAATTGCTTGATTTTGGCGCCATTGTCAGCGTACTGCCAGGGAAAGACGGTTTGTTACATATTTCACAAATTGCGAATGAGCGTGTAAGCAACGTTTCCGATCATCTGAATGAAGGTCAGCAAGTTCGCGTTAAAGTGCTCGAAGCCGATGACAAAGGACGACTGCGCTTAAGCATGAAAGCTGCAGCAGCCGATGAAGGTAGCGCAGATTCTGCTACTACAGAAGAGAATTAAATCATCGCTACATTCTGATTTTAGAAAAACAAAAGCCCTACCTTTAAGGTAGGGCTTTTGTTTTTCTAATCATAACCAACCTGATAGCCATTTACACTTATTTCGCTATCTGCTTCTCACGCATTTCATCCAATGTTTTACAATCAATACAAAGTGTCGCTGTAGGCCGGGCTTCTAGGCGCTTCAACCCAATTTCAATACCGCAGCTTTCACAATAACCATAGTCCCCCGAATCAATCTTGCCAATAATCTCATCAATTTTCTTGATCAGTTTACGCTCCCGGTCACGATTACGCAGTTCGAGCGTCATATCAGATTCCTGACTAGCACGATCATTAGGATCAGCAAAAACCGTCGCTTCATCCTGCATAGTATGAACAGCACGATCAATATCCTGCCCCAGTTCAACCTTCATATCTTCCAATATCTTACGAAAATGCACCAGTTGACCAGGACTCATGTATTCTTCGCCTGCTTTTGGTTCATAGGGAGTCACTTGTTTACTTTGCAGCTCATTTGGCATCTTTAAGGCTCCTCTTCAATTCCTATAGCGTACAAAAATCGCATAGTATTATCAGAAAATGTATTAGATAACAAGTCATTTATGACTTTTTCCCTACTTATTATCGAATCACATTTTAAAATAGCAGAAAATTCAAACCCAATCTGTAACATTACAACATTACTCATCTGCAAGTATCTTCTTCTCATAGATAGTACAAAAAAATACTAGCTACTCTGCGCACGAAGAAATTGACGTATCAAAACTAAGAAGGTATAGTGTCGCCTTTTCCGGGGTGTAGCGTAGCCTGGTAGCGCGCCTGGTTTGGGACCAGGATGTCGGGAGTTCAAATCTCTCCACCCCGACCAATTTCAGCTTTAATATTTAGAGCATGCCCGACTTGGTGCCCGTAGCTCAATCGGATAGAGCACCAGCCTTCTAAGCTGGGGGTTACAGGTTCGATTCCTGTCGGGCACGCCACAAATATTTCCTGATGATGGACTGAATTGCTCAACTCAGTTTGTATCCTAAACAAACTGCACCGCTTTTCTTACTATGGTGGCTGTAGCTCAGTTGGTAGAGTCCCGGATTGTGATTCCGGTTGTCGTGGGTTCGAGTCCCATCAGCCACCCCAAGCACCGTTTACCTCTGCCGTTCAATTTCAACGCTTAAATTCCCCTTCGCCTAATGGAAACGTGACTTTGTCCGCCTGAAAATATATATTAGCGGCAGAATGCTTTATTTACCGCAAACCCGCATTATTCTTAGGAACCGTACCGATGAGCCACAATTTATTCGATAGCCTGCATGAACTATCCCTAGCCCCCGGAAACACTGCGAAATACTATTCACTCCCGGCACTGGAAAAAAACGGCATTGGAAAAATTTCCCGCTTGCCAGTATCGATTCGCATCATATTGGAATCGGTATTGCGGAATTATGACAATAAAAAAATCACGGAAACCCATATCCGCCAACTGGCCAATTGGACACCCGATGCCGCCAGAGTGGATGAAATACCGTTTGTGGTTTCACGCATTGTGCTGCAAGACTTCACTGGTGTACCGCTGCTGGTCGATCTTGCCGCCATGCGCAGCGCAGCGGTAAAACTGGGAAAAAACCCCAAATTGATCGAACCTCTGGTTCCCGTCGATCTGGTCGTCGATCATTCGATTCAGGTCGACCATTACGGCACGAAAGACGCGATCAATCGCAATATGGAAATAGAATTTTTCCGCAATAACGAACGTTATCAGTTCATCAAATGGGGCATGCAGGCGTTTGATACGTTCAAGGTGATTCCTCCCGGCATCGGCATTGTGCACCAAGTCAATCTCGAATACCTCGCCCGCGGCGTTCACCAAAAAGGTGGGTTCGTTTTCCCCGACACGCTGGTTGGCACCGACTCGCATACCACAATGATCAATGGCATCGGCGTTGTCGGCTGGGGGGTCGGCGGTATCGAAGCGGAAGCCGGTATGCTGGGCCAGCCGGTTTATTTCCTGACACCCGATGTTGTTGGCGTCAATTTAACCGGCCATCTGCGCGAAGGGGTGACCGCAACCGATCTGGTGCTAACGATCACGGAAATGCTGCGCAAAGCGAACGTCGTCGGCAAATTTGTCGAATTCTTCGGTGAAGGAACTGCCTCATTGACGCTACCCGACCGCGCCACAATCGCCAACATGGCGCCGGAATATGGCGCAACGATGGGTTTCTTTCCGGTTGACGATGCGACCATCGAGTACTTCAAAGGCACCGGGCGCAGTGAGGAAGAAATCGCCGCTTTTCAAAGTTATTTCCAAGCGCAGCAAATGTACGGCATTCCCAAAAAGGGAGACATTGACTATAGCAGCGAGCTCGCACTGGATCTGGGTTCGGTCACATCCTCGCTGGCAGGCCCCAAACGTCCGCAGGATCGCATTGAGCTTTCAGCAATCAAATCGCGCTTTATCGAACTCTTCAACAAACCCGTCAAGGAAAGCGGTTACGGCAAACAAGGCGATGACATCCTGCAGCGTTACGCCATACGCGCTCACACGCAAGAACCCGAAGTATGTATCGACTCCGGCATACCCAATAGCAGCCGCGTACCGGCACCAGGCGAAAGCAGCGGACAAACAGCGGTAAATGCCGCCCCCGCGGAACGCCGCATGGTTTCCCGCAATGTTGCGGAAATGACCAACAATCGTCCGGCTCCAAATTCACCCGATTTATGTCACGTTGAATTAAACGACTCTTCAATTGATCTCGGCCACGGCGACGTATTGATCGCCGCCATCACTTCTTGCACCAACACATCCAACCCCAGCGTGCTGCTCGCCGCCGGGTTGCTGGCTAAAAAGGCTGTGGAGAAAGGCTTATCGGTCAAGCATCATATCAAAACATCGCTGGCGCCGGGTTCACGCGTAGTCACCGATTATTTAAGCGTCACCGGACTTCTGCCCTATCTTGAGCAACTAGGCTTCGATCTAGTCGGCTACGGCTGTACCACATGCATCGGCAACGCCGGACCGTTATCCGAACCGATTGAGGAAGCGGTCGTCAAAAACGATCTGGTTTGTGCTGCGGTGCTGTCGGGTAACCGCAATTTTGAAGCGCGCATTCATTCCAACATACGCGCCAACTTTTTAGCATCGCCACCGCTGGTGGTAGCGTATGCAATCGCAGGTAACGTTCTAAAAGACCTCACAACCGAACCGCTGGGTATCGGTAAAAACAATCAAGCGGTCTGGCTGAAAGATATCTGGCCGACTAGCGCCGAAATTCATGCCCTGTTGAAATATGCCGCCAACGCCGATACTTTCCGGCAACTCTACGGCAATCTCACCAAGGATCATGCGCTGTGGAATAGCGTTACTTCGGTTACCGGGCAAACCTACAACTGGCCGGCATCGACTTACATTGCCGAACCACCCTTCTTTGCAGATTTCTCCCTGCAACCAGCGGCGACCGGTAGCAACGACATCAAAAACGCTTATGCATTGGGCGTATTCGGCGACTCTGTCACCACCGACCACATCAGTCCGGCCGGCTCGATCAAGGACACTTCACCTGCAGGTAAATATCTACTGGCCAATCATGTCACCAAAGCCGATTTCAACAGCTACGGCGCACGCCGTGGGCACCACGAAGTGATGATGCGCGGCACCTTCGCCAACGTGCGCATCAAGAATCTGATGATTCCCGGCAGCGAAGGCGGTATCACCCTATACCAAGGAACCGCTGGAGCCGAGCCGGAACAGATGAGCATTTACGATGCCGCGATGAAATATCAGGCACAAGGTATCCCGACCGTTGTCTTCGGCGGCAAGGAATACGGCACCGGATCGAGCCGCGACTGGGCCGCCAAGGGCACCCAATTGCTCGGCGTCAAAGCGGTGATCGCCACCAGTTTCGAGCGCATCCACCGCAGCAACCTGATCGGCATGGGCGTTCTGCCGCTGCAATTCAAAGGTAATGACAGCGTCGAATCGCTCGGCATCAAAGGTGACGAACAGTTCGATATTATCGGACTGGATAACATTCAGCCGCAGCAAGACGTCACGTTAAATATTCGCAGAAAAGATGGCAGTAACCAGGCCGTGCAACTGCTATGCCGCATCGATACCGCTATCGAGGTGGATTACTTCAAACACGGCGGCATTTTGCCTTATGTGCTGCGCGAATTGATGTCGTAGGCAGTTATTTGTTGTATCGGAATAAATAGATCGTTAATAACCATACACTGCCCCTGTTTATATAACGCCGGATGTCATATAGTACGTTATACGAAAAAAAGCGGAGGCAGTCCGATGATGTACGATCTGGTTGATAAGGTTTTTAAAACGCTTTTGTCTTTAAATGAGGAAGATGAAAGAAAATTTGCCGATGTAAGAAAAGACATCAACCACATCAACCATATCCTGCACGATATGGTGATTATCGATACCAAAAGCTCGGCGTTACTGACGCATGTATCCGTCATGTTGGCGGTTGTGATCGGCATGCTGTTCACGTTGATCGGCCCCAAGGAAAGCGGCAGTATCCTGGCTTATATGCTGAAAATTGAAATGGTGGCTTATGCCGTGGTCGCTATGGTACTACTTCGATGCCTCGATATTATGGGGCCGCCATTCCGTAAACTCAGAAATGAACTGCACGAAATCGATGCTCAATACCATCAAGAAATAGTAACTAGAAGAGCAATCTATCAATTGATGTCGCGGGTTGTTTTTATTTTGACGGTTGTGCTGATTCTAATTACGTTCTTAAAGATTTTCGGCTTTCAATGAAACTTGAGCGCAAATTGATACGATAAGCTTATATATCGCGGATCTTGGCGAGGATCGTAAGGCAACGCCGGAGATCGCACTACTCCCACCCAATAACAACGCAAGAAATTTTGTTTATTGACAAGCACTTACATCTCCTAAAATCAAGTGTGTAACTTTTGTGTATAAATAAAGCACCCCGCCGCAAGCAGCGGGGTATTAACTACGCTCCTCAATCTGCTGGTTTTCAACCAGCTTTCGCCCCAAGGGGCGGGGAATTGAACCCACAGAGATTAAAATAGGTAAATAGCTTCTCTAATAAATGCATATCGTGGAAATCGATGCACAAAGTGTAATGCATTTCTGAAGAGAAAAGTCAGTCTATCTTCACCGCAATTGCGCTATCATCACTACGATTTTTAAAAATTAATGTAAATCCCCAATGTTTTTATACAAAAATTTTCCGTATAAATCATAGGCGCGCACGGTGAGATGAGCATTATCCCAAATCAAGGGCTTCCCACCCTCAAATAAATGACACTTATTAGTTGATGGAGTGCAAAAAAATTCAGCTTTCTCGATCCATTTAAGATTAGGATCTTTCGAAACTAAATCGCGTAACTTATTTGATATTCTCAATCGATCAAAACGTTGATTTCTGTACACCGAAGAGGCGATCAAATCATAATTTCCGTTAAGTCCGGCCGTCTTGAAACTAAAGGAAGACAAATCTTCAAACATAACAGAACCAATCAAAGCTACTTTTGCCTTGCTTTGGCTAGTTATAAATTTGGCAAAAAGATAGCCATCCTTATAAGTAGATTCCTGCCATTTAGCAGAAATTATTACGATATCGGAATCAAAAATCAAACCTAAATCAATATTAGCGCCATTACAAGAAACTTTATTTTTTAAATCATAGACATCACTGAAACAAGGATCATCAAGCTCTATTTTTCTTATGGACATATCAGATCGAGATAGAGACTGCAGTGACAAATAAGCATCCTCAGCAAAAGAGTCACCTATTATCAATATCTTAGTACATACAGGCAAACTGCACGAAAAATTGTTGTTGGAAGGGTAAAACAATTGTCTCTTCTCATCAATCAACTTTTTCTCCTCTTCTACATTCACAAGAGTCACCCCGCCTCGTTCAGTCAACCTGCTTCTGAAATACTCAAGAAAGCCATTGGTAGTATGAGCTTTATATCCTAGCGCAACGATCAAAAACACCAACAAAAAGCCAAAAGAATAAAAGGCTTTTACTCCAATAATTGCTTTATTCCTCACATTCTTCTCAACAAATCGGTATGCCCAAAATGAGGCCAAAACGATAAAGGGTATGCTAATAACTTTAATGATTAACGCGCTCCCATCTACGACGTGATAATCAATTGCAGAAAAAACAGGATTGTGAAATAAGTAAAGTGGATAACTTATCAATCCGACCCATACAAGTAAATTGCTTCCCAAGATTTTCTTCGAAATGCTTGAGAAACGCGAAAAATAAATGACCAAACAAGATCCGAGTATTGGCATTATGGTTATAAAATACGGATGCTTGTCAGTCTTATCAATCAATAAATAAGCTAAAAAAATAAGTAACAATCCGGTCAAAGAAAAAAAATCGGAAATTGTTTTATTGAGACTTGGGGCGAAAGATGAAATCGAAACGAGGGCCAAAATTGATCCAGCCAATAGCTCCCAAGCCCTCGTGTGAAACGAGTAAAAAGACAAATTAGGATCAATGAGTGTCTCATTAATGGCAAAATAAAATGACACAAAAAACAACGCGCCAAGTACAAAAAATTTGGCGTTTAAAATTCGAGCTGAAATAAACAAAATTAAAGGGAAGATCAAATAAAATTGCTCCTCTACCGCAAGACTCCAAGTGTGCAACAAAGGAGCTGATTGATTAAATGGATTAAAGTAATCCGTCTCCAAGTAAAAGAAATAATTGGACAAAAACCCAAATGAGGCCACCAAACTTTGACCTACGTTTTTAATATCTGCAGGCGAAAAAGTGATGCTTATGAGAATGGTTAAAAGAGCGGTTATCAAAAGCGAAGGAAGTAGTCTTCTAGCGCGCTTATCATAAAAGCTGACCACAGAGAAAGTTCCATCGTTTATTTGGGTGTAGATGATTGAAGTTATTAGATAACCGCTGATTACGAAGAAAACATCCACACCTAAAAAACCGCCTCCAAACAGCTCAAAGCCAGCGTGGAACAGTATGACTGGCAGCACAGCAAGCGCCCTAAGTCCGTCTATCTCTCTTCTGTAGTTCATAGTTATCGATGCTTCTTGGAAGCCTTCTCTGGTTTCGCTGTTCATCAGTTTAAACATTACTGCCTCCCTTTAAGCACTTTCTCAATAAAATTTTCTACTAATTAACGCTTTGTGCGATCAAACCCAAATCGCTGCAGCTCATCAAATTCTCGATATCGATCAATATCAGCATGC
Source organism: Pseudomonadota bacterium (assembly GCA_018240285.1). Taxonomy (GTDB): domain Bacteria; phylum Pseudomonadota; class Gammaproteobacteria; order Burkholderiales; family Nitrosomonadaceae; genus Nitrosomonas. Next base: position 61,727 of record JAFEGA010000002.1, read on the forward strand.
GCTTGTCCACCGCTCCAAGCCCTGTGATATATTCGGTGTCAATGACAGAGCCTAATTCCGGCGCGGGCCGGATTTGCTCAGCTTGTAAATTGATCACATCCGATACGCCATCGACTACGATCCCCATGACACGCCCGGCTACATTGAGGATAATCACGACGGTAAATTGGTCATATGTCGCGCTGCCTAACCGGAAAATAAAGAACCCCGCCGCAAGCAGCGGGGTATTTTTGCTTAGAACAACGCAAGCTGATAATCCGAGTGTAGCTTCTGATACGTTTTACCTTGATTTTGTACATACTTGCCAATCATCTGCTCATCTCCATGCTTACCAACTGTACTTGCAAAATAACCATCCGTCCAAAACTCTCCGCCCCAGAGCTTCTTCTTAACTTGAGGGCATCGCCTGAAAATTTCTCGTGCGGTTATGCTCTTAATGAGCCTCACAAGCTTGGTCACGCTATATGTCGGTACTGACTGCACCAAGAAATGAACATGATCCTTAGCCGTACCAATCTCTAAAAACTTCACTTGATAACGTTCTGCCACCCCAAGGCAAACCTCTTTGAGAACAGCATCAACCTGCTCATCAAAGATGATCCGCCTATATTTTGCCGGAAATACTAAGTGATATATCAAAACCGTAACATTGTGGCTCTTATGAATATATTCGCTCATCCACAAATTCTACGCCGCAAGCGGCGGGGAATATAACCCGAAGAGATTTAATCCGCATGTCGATGATCGGTACGATAATGCCGCGCAAATTAACCACCCCTTTGATAAAGTCAGGTGCATTCGCTATTTGCGTGATGGCATCGTAACCGCGGATTTCTTGCACTTTCAGGATTTCTATTCCATATTCCTCCTTCCCAATCGAAAAGTTAGGAATTCGCTGAATCCATGATCCATTATCGATCCAGTCACTCCATTTGATGCAACAGGTGATTGCTCTAACGTCATAATATTTCTCTCTTCTTTGCTTTAGATAATCTGATTAACTAATTTAGTCAATTCATAATGAAATTGATTTATCTCTTTTCCAGTCAAACAATGTGTAGGAATGGAACTAATATTTACGGAGCAAAATAAAATAAGTTTTGCAGGATAATTCCTAATATATATTAGGAATTATCTATTATTAGAAAGTATTTAGTTCCACAGTGTGCTGGACTTGGCTTTACTACTTCACTTCGGCTTAGTCACAGCTACACCTCAGCTACAGACTAAAGGGCGACAGTTGGCAGCACGTTGGGCAGCTAAAAAGACTAAGCCTTAAACTAACTCTACTGCCTTGCGTTTCATTGCGTCATTGACGTCAATGTAAGCTTGAGTAGCGCTGATGTTACGGTATCCAGCCTTTTACTATTAGCTCCGCCTCTACGTCCTCCTCTCTCTGCTTTAAGTATTCCTCGACGCCTTGCTTTGCCGTCTTCGAAAAATACGTTTTGCCAGCCAACTGTTGCGCCATAAGCTCGTGATAGTGCTTCTTGGCTTTGTCGATAGCTGTATCTCTATTTCTCGTGCGTAGGCTAAAACGTGCGTACTTCTTTTCCTTAGTCAGCCACATACGCATCTGCCAATACTCACCCCTTTGATACACGACAGCTTCGTCGTATATCGGAATTTCATTGTCTGCGTATGACTGTTTTTTGAGAGGCATATGGCGCTTAGAGTGACTACGTTTTTGAACGGCTACAGCTTTGTGTAGCTTTAATGCAAATGCCCAACTAAATCAACGACTTAGTTGGGCGCGCGCCAGTTTTGTTTAAGTTAAAATACTATATAAATCAAAAACCTACGTGATAATTTCTACTCCCACTCGATGGTGGCGGGTGGTTTTCCAGATATATCGTAGACGACGCGGTTGATGCCACGAATTTCGTTGATGATGCGATTGGAGACCTTGCTTAATAGTGAGTACGGCAATTCTGCCCAGTTGGCGGTCATGAAATCCTGTGTTTGCACGGCACGCAGGGCAATGACATATTCGTAGGTGCGTCCATCCCCCATGACGCCGACGGATTTGACCGGCAAAAACACCGCGAACGCTTGCGAGGTTTTTTCGTACCAGCCGGAATGCTGCAATTCTTCGATAAAAATGTGATCGGCCTGTCTTAATAGCTCGGCATATTCGTATTTCACTTCACCCAGGATACGCACGCCCAAACCTGGACCAGGGAACGGATGACGGAAAACCATATCGCGCGGCAGCCCTAGCACCAGGCCTAATTCACGCACTTCGTCCTTGAACAATTCGCGCAACGGTTCGAGCAGTTTCAGGTGTAACGTTTCCGGCAAGCCGCCGACATTATGATGCGATTTGATGGTGTGGGCTTTCTTGGTTTTACCGCCCGCGGATTCGATCACATCGGGATAAATCGTGCCCTGCGCCAGCCACTTGGCGTCGCTGACGTTGGCCGATTCGCGCTGAAATACTTCAACAAATTCCCGGCCAATGATTTTTCGCTTCATTTCCGGATCGGTGACACCCTTAAGGTTGCGATAGAAATCGCGGCTGGCGTCAACATGAATCACCTTAACCGATAGGTTCTTCGCAAACGTTTCCATCACTTGCCGGGCTTCGTTGGCACGCAGCAAACCGTTGTCGACAAACACGCAAGTCAATTGATCTCCAATCGCGCGATGGATCAGCGCCGCCGCTACCGAGGAATCCACACCGCCGGATAGTCCCAGAATCACACGGTCGCTACCGACCGCCGCACGGATTTTACCGATCACCTCTTCGACGTAATCCGGCATATTCCAATCACGCCCGATGCCGCAAATATCGTGCACAAAACGGTCGATGATCGCCTTGCCTTGCAGCGTATGCGTGACTTCGGGATGAAACTGGATGCCGTAAAAGCGGCGGCTATCGTCAGCCATCGCGGCAATCGGCGTGGCAGCGTTGCACGCCATCACGGCAAAGCCATCCGGCAGCGAAACCACGGCGTCGCCATGACTCATCCAGACTTCTAACAGATTGCCGCCCTCCTTGCTCGTGCGGTCTTGGATATCGCGGAACAATGCACCGTGCGGCGTTGTTTGCAATTCAGCATAACCGAATTCGCGTACAGCCGCATTCTCAACCGTACCGCCTAATTGCGCCGCCATTGTCTGCATACCGTAACAGATGCCCAGCACCGGGACACCGAGCTCAAAAACAATTTGTGGCGCGCGCGGCGTCTCGTCCTCGGTAACCGAAGCGGGGCCACCGGACAGGATAATGCCCTTCGGTGCGAAGGCTTTGATCAATTCGGGATCGGTATCGTACGGATGCAATTCGCAATACACATTGGTTTCGCGCACGCGCCGCGCAATCAACTGCGTGTATTGTGAACCGAAGTCCAGAATCAGAATTTTTTGATGCATGGAAAAGAAAAATTATTTGACGTGATAGTTGGGCGCTTCTTTGGTGATCTGCACATCGTGCACGTGCGATTCACGGATACCGGCCGAGGTGATCTCGACAAATTCCGCCCGTTGGTGCATCGCCGCGATCGATTCGCAGCCCAGGTAACCCATACTCGAACGCACGCCGCCCATCAATTGATGGATCACCGCGGAAAGGCTGCCCTTGAACGGTACGCGCCCTTCCACACCTTCGGGCACAAGTTTGTCGTTGTTCTTTTGTTCTTTGTCTTGGAAATAGCGGTCGCTGGATCCCTGCTGCATCGCCGATAGCGAACCCATGCCGCGGTAGCTTTTGTACGAACGCCCCTGGAACAATTCGATTTCACCCGGCGCTTCCGTCGTGCCGGCAAACAACCCGCCGAGCATCACGGTGTTCGCACCAGCCGCTAATGCCTTGGCGATATCGCCGGAATAGCGGATGCCGCCGTCGGCAATCATCGGCACGCCGCAGCCTTTGAGCGCTTCGGAGACATTATGAATGGCGGTGATTTGCGGAATGCCGACGCCCGCAACGATACGCGTGGTGCAAATGGAGCCGGGGCCGATACCCACTTTTACCGCATCCGCGCCATGATCGACCAACGCCCGGGCTGCTGCTGCCGTCGCGACGTTTCCGCCGATCACTTGCACCGACGGCAGATTCTTTTTAACCCACGCGACCCGGTCCAGCACGCTTTGCGAATGACCGTGCGCGGTGTCGACCACGATCACATCGGCACCGGCTTCAGCCAGTGCGATCGCGCGCTCTTCGCTACCTTCCCCGACGCCGATCGCCGCCCCGACCCGCAGCTGTTCCTGCTCATCCTTGCAGGCCAGCGGATATTCCGATGTTTTGATAATGTCCTTCACGGTGATCAAGCCGCACAATTCAAATCGGTCATTGACCACCAGTACACGTTCGAGCCGGTGTTTATGCAGCAACGCCAGCACTTCCGCGCGCGGCGTATCTTCCTTGACCGTCACTAGACGGCTTTTCGGTGTCATGATGTGTTTGACGATCTGATCGAGATTGGCCTCAAAACGCAAATCCCGGTTGGTCACGATACCGACGACTTTCTTGCCGTTCACCACTGGCAATCCCGAGATCTTATGCTGGCGGATCAGTTCCAGCACTTCGCGCACGGTCATATTCTGATGGATGGTTACGGGATCTTTAACCACGCCGCTTTCAAAGCGTTTGACTTGCGCGACATGCGCGGCTTGCGCCTCGATTGACATATTTTTATGGATAATGCCGATGCCGCCTTCTTGCGCCAAAGCAATCGCCAGCGGCGCTTCGGTCACCGTATCCATGGCTGCAGACAATACGGGAAGATTGAGTGTGATGGTACGCGTCAATTGCGTTGCCAAACTGACATCACGCGGCAAAACCGTCGAGTGGGCTGGAATCAACAGAACATCATCAAAGGTCAGCGCTTTTTGAATCAATTGCATGATAACAATCCTTGGCAAAGCGATATTATAGCCAAATTCGGCGGCAAATTTTGTGCCAAATAGACTGAGAATACAACATATTTCCAGCGGATATGATTTAATGCGAAAAATCTTTAAGTTGCGCAAACACGAAACCGATGTATTTCGGATGATTTATTTTTGGAACCGCTATGAGAATTTTTGCAGTCACCGTGATCGTTTTGCTGCTCAGCACCAGCACTTACGCGCAGATTTACAAATGGGTCGATAAAAACGGTAAAACACAATACACCGATCAACCGCCCCCACCCGATGCCGCCAAGGAGGAAAAAAGATTAAATATCAAATCCGGACCGGCTGCAGGCAGCCAAGATAAATCCAGAAGCCTCTCTGAAGAGCGAGAGGAATTCGACAAGCGGCGGCAACAGCAACGAGAAGAAGATGCCAAGCAGCAAGCCAAGTCGGAAGAAAACAAAAAAAAATGTTTAGACGCGCAAACTCAGCTTAAAATATTCACCGACTCGCCGCGCTTGACCGTTCCCGATGGTGCTGGCGGCACAATGTATGCAGATGACGATCTACGCCAAAGAAAAATTGCCGATGCCAATAAAGCCATTGCGGCTTACTGTAAATAAATATGCGTTTTTGAATGAGATGACGCTATCCCGCAGCAAATTATCGATCATCCTTTTTCTCTTTTTGGCAGGTACTCCGGTTTCGGCTGAGGTACCTGTTTCATATTCCGGACAAGATCATATCGCGCTAGCGGAAACAACCTCTCCCGCGGATAGAGCAACGAGACCGGGGACACACTGGCAAATCCTGCCTAATGAAAATATTCCGCAAATCGCCCAGCTGATGTTCCCAGACGATGCGCGTATGCGCGATGCTTTTATACGAGCAATCGTCCGCAAAAATCCGCAACTCTTTCCCGGCGGCATTTATCAACCGGTCCCGGCGGGAACTACAGTTTACATCCCCGATTTGAGAACAATCGGCGCTCATGCAAAACCGCTAACCCGGAAACACACAACCAATGCAACCCAAGGCGCGCGCAAGCATCCACCGCAAGCACCAGCTCAAGCTAGCGCGGAATCCGGTTTTAGTCACGATCACCCGGTATGGCAGCTTATTGCGCAATTAGAAAAAATTGCCGAGGAAGAGACCAGCGAGCTCAACAAGCTGCTCAATCGCATCGAATCCATCGAGAAACAAATCGCCGCGATGCAATCTTTGCTCTCGGCAAGCGCCGCAGCGGCAAACAAATCTCTCGCCGGAATCACACACAGTGCTCAACCAGCAGAAAACACGCAGCAACCGCAAAATACAACACCATCGCCTACCGGGCATGCAATAACGCCGCTGCAATCCAATCCACCGCAACCGGCCAATCCGGCTCCACCGGTTGAAACCGGTGCCGCTCCGGTTGAGTCCGCCTTATTTCCGGATAACGCGTTACTTCTTGGCGTTCTGCTGATATTTTTGATCGCCATAGTGATCGTGCGCAGCTATCGCAAAATCAAGGAAAGGCTTGCGCAATCCCGCGACGCATCACTGCTACCCGATGCAGCCGAACGGCATGAATACGAAGCGCTATTGCTGCATCGCACTGAGCAGAAAACCGAACCGGCGGAAAACCTGCCCGAACAACCATCCGGTCAGGTTGTTTCCGAAGCGCGCGCACTGATCGAACAGAAAAACCCGGAAGCTGCTATTCAACTGCTACAGAAGCACTTGGCTCAGAACCAGCAGGACATCCCCGGCTGGCTCCTGTTATTCGAATTGTTGTACAAAGGAAACAACAAAAGAGATTTCAAGAAAAATGCCCGCCGCTTCAAACGACTCGGAGAATTTCCCGACATCTGGCAGCAAATCCAGAAATTAGGCAATCAACTCGAACCGGATGAATCGCTCTACTTCGACGAACAGAAACGCAAGGAAAAGTTTTTTTCGGATACAGGGTATTCGGACAAATGAAAAGCGCTGACGTTGCCCCCAGCGCTTTTTTCTAGGCTAGCAAGCCGGTCACTTCAGTGAAAGACTCTCCAGCGCCTTCTGATGATTCCATTTGCCGTGGAATAACAACCCTTTCTTACCCGGCGTGCGGTCGCTGGTCCAGGTGATGTAATTGCCGTCCGGCGTGAAGACCGGTAAGCCGTCGAAGCCGTCCTTGTCGGTTACGCGCACTGGCTCTTTCTGACCGTCGACGTCGACGATGTATAGCTCAAAATTGCGGTGGCCGTGCAAATTAGTGGCAAAGATGATGTATTTGCCGGAAGGATGGTAGAACGGCGCCCACGACATGGCTTTCAGACGGGTGATTTGCTTTTGATCGGTGCCATCGATATTCATGGTAAAAATTTCCGCTTCCCGGCCATTCTCCGAGAAACGCCGCCAAACGATCCGCTTGCCATCGGGACTGAAAAACGGGCCACCGTCGTAGCTTTTTGTTTGCGTCAGTCTTTTGACGTTGGAGCCGTCGGCGTCCATGATGTAAATATCGATCATCGATGCCGGATTGGCTTTGAACAACGCCGCTTCTTCCTCGGTTAATTCGCCGCTATAGGCACGGCGGTTGGAAGCAAATGCGATCAGCTTGCCATCCGGCGACCACGAAGCCTCGGCATCGTAACCCAGCATATTGGTCAGATTCTTGATATGGCCGCCGTTGAAGTCGGTTTCGTAAATATCGTAATACTCATCGTAATCCCACGCATACGACTTCTGTTCTCCGGCATTGCGGCGTTCGATCTCGGCCGCCATTTTGGCTTTGGCTTCCTTGTCGTCATGGGTTGAGGAAAACAGCACTTTTTCCTGCGCCGGATGCACCCACGCACATGTCGTCTTGCCGGTACCCGGCGAAACCTGCGTCACCGCACCGGATTCGATGTTCTTCAAGAAAATTTGATAAAACGGATTGTCATCCGCCACCTCCGCTTGATAAATCATCCATTTCGAATCGGCGCGATAATACGCTTCACCGGCGCGCTTCTCCTTGACGGAAAGCTGCTGCTCATCAGTGATGAAGCTGGCTGCGTTGGCATAAGCAGTTCCACAAAAAAACAATATTGCAAGAAGCTTCGCACTAAGTCGTAACGGACTAGGCACCTTATTGATCTTTCCCATTTGATATATAAAAACCTTAAGAAATAAATTTTGAAATATAACGTAAAAGAATGTGCAGCAATAATCACAACTAGCGGAAAACCAAATCCACACAAAACCGTTGCATCACACGGATTTTATTTTTCTCGCGCATAGTTATCTACCTATTAAATAGATATTCAACGATTTGCACCAGCCCAATGCCTCCCCCGGGCAATAGCATTGCTTGTGATGTTGGACTACGTAGAAGCGGTAAGAACGTCTCTTGATGTTTTCTGCGGATATTATCTACCAGTCTTTCAATTTTTTCTTTGTTGTTTACCAAATCACTGTCAGCTAAATCTTCCTCATAATAATGCAGTATCTCGTCGCATTCTTTTTGCGCACTTTTACGAAAAATACTCATTGTCACCGTTAAATAACTCAGCGCAGATAAAAACACCATGATAAAAATGAATGGCAGACCAAGATTATCGAAAATATTGCTCCGTCCAATTGTTATCAAGAACATCAATATAAATGGGATGTAAATTAACCAATCGATGCGCTTGACAGCGCTAGTAATCAACTGAAAGCGAAGGTAAGGAATCAATGATTCGATAGATACGCCATATTTTATTGCTTCGCTTTGCCGCCAATCCGATGGCCAATTATCCCAAGCACTCTTCGATTTAAGGCTATCAATAAATATTTTGCATGCAATTACTTCATAACCAACCCAAAAGACCAATCCCCACAACATGCCGAATTGAAGCATCACAAAAATTTCGTGCAGTTTTTGTGTGATAACGCCCCGGCTGGGATAATTCAATGGCTCTAGATATAGGAATCCAAGGTAAGTGAGGATAAACCCGATAACCGCAAGACCAATCACCCAGGGAAGCATTTGCGATAGTTGCGTAAAATAAGAATAGTTATTCCATAACAGACTTACAGTCTCCTTGTTATCATTCTCCAATTTAAAATGCGGTCCTTGCCATAACGCATCCCACCAATTACGCACTGCACTTTGCTGGGAATTCTTATGTATGTAATAACTCCTCTCGATTTCTTCCCTTTTATTTTGTTTCCAGAGAAAAGTAATATAAACAATCAAAATCATGATAAGAAAAGCAGCAAACCTTATGACAAGATTGGGCCAAACGCTGATACCTTCCATTAAGAGGAATGGCTCCCCCATCTGATGGGTTGGATAATTATCCTTGTAAATTGCATATGCAAATAATCCGCTCATTAGCAAAATAAAAGCTATCAACCCAATACTCGCAGTCCTATTTTTACTTTTAAAACCAGAAAATGCATTCGGAACAGTTTTATACAAGACAAAACATATAAATCCAAATGCAGCGATTACGAAGAAAAGAAACTTCCAATCAAGCTTCTTAGTACGGTCCTGTTCAATGGTATTGCAAGCAAGCAAATCATTTACAGAGCATTTTTTGTTGTTATTCTTTCCACTTTCATGTGAAAGTTGCTCATTGCGATTGCTTACCCACTGATCGAGATAGTCCAATCTTGGTGAAGCAAGATGCACCGCTTCGGTTTTACCAATCTCAAAAATCTGTGGTTTCTGCCAATTCTGTATTTGTTTTCTATTATTCCACCTCCACAGTTTTATCCAATCTTTATGCTGTATTTGCTTTTCATTATTCCACTGCCACAGCTTTATCCAATCCCTATGATCAATCTGCATCATGCTGCTCAATGTAGCAAAATACATTGAGGTTTGATAACCATCGCGGAATGGCATGGTCGATCCCTGCAAGCCCGGATGCAAAGCCAAGTCAAAGTTGGAAGCAACCACGAGGTTTCTTGTCCATTTGATTTGATCAGCGTGCAAGTAGCGCGCATCTAAATCCGTTGTGAAGAAAATCTTGTCTTTAAAGCGATCACGCAGCGCTTGCAGAATAAGCAGCTTATCGTAGACATCATTACCTATGATTCCAATCGCTTTGACTTTTTTTGATCTGTCATTTTGATTGTGATCAAGCTGGGCAATTTTATCCATCAATCTTCGCAAGTAATCGAATTGATTGCGTCCTTCGGCATGTTCAGGTGAAGCATCATCCATTTGCGCAAGTAAATTATTGGAATCTTTTTTTTCTTTATCCGGTGTTTTTTTATCCGGTTCGTCTTCTGGCAGTTTGCCATCCAATCCTCGCAAATAGGAAAACTCTGTTATCGATCGACCCGTTACAAATTTATAATAACTTCTAAGATGATGTGTTAGCTTTTGTACGTACAAAGAATCCCGTTCGCTGATTAAAATCAAATGATTCGTATCGCTGTTAGTATCCTGCTGATTTGAATCCTTACTTGAATTTTTGCGAGGCGCAATCCCACGCTGCTGTAGTTCCCAAATTAATGCTTTTGCAAGATCTTCATCTTGCCCGATAGTACGTATGATGGATCGTTCATGCAGGAAATCGTCCAAACTTTTACTACTACCGGATAAGTTGCAAGGATCGTAATATTTCTCTTTGTTTATTTCAGAGTGCAGATCTTGATTCGAAATGGTCGCGCTAGGTGAGATTATTCTGAATTTACTTAATGAGACATTTTTTGCATCGCATGTTTGAATCGAATCTTCTGATATTCCTGTATTTATTGGCGGCCTAGTCAATAACTCAACCAGAAAAGATGTTCCCGACGGTCCAATCAAATCAAACCCGGCTGCTTCCTTTCCTAATTTATTAAACAGATATTGGATGGTGTCCCGATATAAAGATTTAGTAATTTTGTCTTGATTCAACCAAAGTATCAGGACTTTCTTCGGCTTTTCTGAATCTGGCCCAGGATTTGATTCAAACCATTCATAAGGCACATTTACCCAAACTACGGAATCATTTTTTGAATCATCTTTACATGACGTATCCGAAGTGCAATCGCTTTGTTTTTTACTTTGATTTTTGACATTCGCGCTACGATCAGAATATATTTTTAAAGATTTCTTGTCTTTATCAGTTAACTGGAAGTATTGAATACTCTCACCATCTCCCGTTATGTACTCTCTCGAACCGAGAGCTGATATCACTGCATAACGGCTGCGCTGCCGGGACTCAATCGCTTCGGAATACGATTGACCTTGCACGCTGACAGCGATGATTTTGACACTGTCATTGATATTCTGTTTTAAATGATCAATCGTGTTGTACTTATTGGTATCCTCCCTTATTCCTCTGTTCGCTTTTTCCTCCTCTAATTTCTTCACATGCTTATCGACAGCCACAACCGGATCCTGCCACAAACGTGCTTCAACCTTATCATGACTGGTTCTTGCCGGTTTCAAATAACCTGTATCATTGGGGCGCGAACTGGTCAGCGGATCGATTAAAACACCCGTTGTAAGCAAGACAAAAAGTACAACCGGAATTAGATTGGCCTTTGAACCGCCACTATCATTTGCCATGTTTTGCACTCACAATGAAATTCAAAAAAACCGCAGCATTTGCTTATATTGCACTGTTGCGCTTCAGCTCATGAATATAAAGATATTTGATACTATGTAGAAAAACAGTTAAAAAAGTCACACTGCTCTTAAATTAATACAATCCTCCCATTGGAATCGGAACCGTAAGTCTTCCTAACAACATGCAAAAATCATTAAAACTCACCACCGCCTGCTTAATTTTCACCGTTTTCTTGCTCCATAGCCTGCTTGCCGCCGCAAGCAACCAAACATTCCAGCACCGCATGGAAATCCGGTTATCGCCGGATACTTCGGAAATCCAGGTCAAAGACCAGATTCAAATCCCGGAGCACGTGCGCAATGCCAAAGAGCCTGTGCAGCTTGAATTCTATTTGCACGCCGGGTTGACGGTTAGCGGTGTGCAGGATGCTACACTCGAAACCGATGCCAATGAGGTTGCGCTGAAATCCAGGCCGATTGCGATCCGGCATTACACGGTGACTGTGCCCCCCGGACGGGATACCTTTACGCTGCAATATGGCGGCCAGATCCACCACGCAGTGCAAGGGCCGGGGCAGGAATATGCGCGCAGTTTCGGTTCGACGCCGGGCGTGATTTCACCGGAAGGCGTGTTTCTGGCGAGTGCCAGCGCGTGGTATCCGCAGTTTGGCGATGCGCTGGTGTCGTTTCAGTTGGATATTCAAACGCCCCCCGATTGGGATGTGGTCAGTCAAGGGACTTTGCTGCGAGAGAACAAAACCAGCGCGGCACAAAACGTGGTTTGGGAGGAAAAACAGCCGCAGGACGATATCTATCTGATCGCCGCGAAATTCCAGCGCTACACGCAATCCGCCGGCGCGGTCAACACGATGGTGTATTTGCGCAGCGCCGACCAGCCGCTGGCGCAGAAATACCTCGACGCCACCGCGCAATACATCGCGATGTACAACAAACTGATCGGCCCCTACCCCTACAGCAAATTCGCGCTGGTCGAGAATTTCTGGGAAAGCGGCTACGGCATGCCGTCGTTCACGCTGCTCGGCTCCAAAGTGATCCGCCTGCCATTCATTCTACATTCGTCGTACCCGCACGAAATTCTGCACAACTACTGGGGCAACGGCGTGTTCGTCGATTACGCCAAAGGCAACTGGGCGGAAGGCCTGACCGCTTACCTCGCCGATCATTTGGTTAACGAGCAACGCGGCAAAGGCGAGGAGTACCGCCGCGATGTGTTGCAGAAATACGCCGATTTTGTCGGCAAGGAAAAGGATTTCCCGGTCATCCGCTTCGTGTCGCGCCACAGCGCCAGTTCGGAAGCCGTCGGTTACGGCAAAACGATGATGTTCTTCCACATGCTGCGGCAAGAACTCGGTGATGATGCATTCACCAAAGCGCTACGCCGCTTTTATCAGCAATTCAAATTCCAGCAAGCGACGTTCGCCGACTTGCTCGCCACGTTCAACGCCAGCGTCGGCCAGGATCTGACACAACGCTTCGAACAATGGGTACACCGCACCGGCGCGCCGGATCTGGTGCTGCGTAGCGCCGAGACCGAGCGCACCACAGAAGGATTTAAACTCACGCTCACCGTCGAGCAAACCCAGCCGGGCGAACCGTACCGCTTGCACGTACCGGTAGCCGTCACGCTGGAAGGCGAGGACATGGCGGTGGAATCGCATATCGTTGTCGAGCAGGCCAAACAAACTTTCGAGATGACGTTCGCCAACCGCCCGGTGCGCATTGACCTCGATCCGCATTTCGACGTGTTCCGCCGTCTGGATAGCAGCGAAATTCCCTCGGCGTTATCGCAAGGTTTCGGCGCGGAAAAACCGCTACTGGTCCTGCCCGCGCGCGAACAAAAAGCCGTGCTGGAGGCCTACCGCGCATTGGCTGCAAACTGGCAAAAAACCCAATCGAGTCCGCTGGAAATCGTCACCGACGATCAATTGAAAACACTACCGGAAGATCGCACCGTATGGATTCTGGGCTGGCAAAACCGTTTTGCCGATGCGGTGCCGAGAGCCTTGGCGGATCGTGGTGTTGCCGTTCAATCTCAGCAATTGCAACTGGAACATAAACGTTATCCGCAAGCGGATCATGCCATCGTGCTGACCACCCGGCAGCCTGCCGATCCGGGCAAAACGCTGCTGTGGGTCGCCGCCGGTAATCCCAAGGCCATCGCCGAACTTGCCAACAAGTTGCCGCATTACCGCAAGTACAGTTACCTGGTATTCAAGGGCGACGAGTTGACCAACATCGGCAAAGGCCAGTGGCCGGTTCTACAATCGCCGCTATCGCAACCGGTGCGGCAAAAAGACGGCTATGCCCTTCAGGCTGCGCACACCACGCATGCCGGTATCACCAAACCTCGCCGCGCGCTGGCGGAACTGCCGCCGGTTTTCTCCGAAAGCCGCATGATGGCGGATATTCATCATCTGTCGCACGAATCGTACAAGGGGCGCGAACTCGGTACGCCGGAGCTGGACGATGCGGCTACGTATATCGCCAAGCAGTTTCAGCAAATCGGCCTGCTGCCCGGCGGTGACGACAACAGTTATTTCCAGACTTGGCAGCAGGACGTCGGTCTGCCGAAAGGCAACATCACACTGCGCAATGTCGTCGGCATCCTGCCCGGCACCAATCCGCAACTCGCCGGGCAAAGCCTGGTGATCGGCGCGCATTACGACCACCTCGGCACCGGTTGGCCGGACGTGCGCGCCGCGCATCAAGGCAAAATCCATCACGGCGCGGACGACAACGCCAGCGGCATCGCCGTGATGCTGGAACTCGCACGGCAGATCGCGCCGAAATGGCAACCGGAACGCACCGTGATTTTCGCCGCATTTACCGGCGAAGAAGCCAATCTGCTCGGCTCCAAGCATTATGTCCGCAAAAACGATCAATTCCCGGCTGGAAAAGTCATCGCGATGTTGAATCTCGATACCGTCGGACGACTGGAAAACAATCCGGTCACAGTGTTCGGCACCGGCAGCGCACGCGAACTCGTGCACATTTTCCGGGGCGCGAGCTTCGTCACCGGCATCCCGGTCAACGCCGTGCAAGACGATTTCGGCTCCAGCGACCAGGCCGCGTTCATCCAGGCCGGTGTGCCCGCCATCCAATTGTTCGCCAGCGCGCACGAGGACTACCACGCCCCCGGCGACACCGTCGACAAAATCGACACCGCCGGGTTGGTCAAAGTCGCCGCGATCCTGAAGGAAGCCACCGAATACCTCGCCAACCGCATCGAACCGCTGACGGTCACGCTATCGTCAGCCCCCGTGCCCGCCGAATCCTCCGCAGCCAAAGAAAAACGCAAAACCAGCCTCGGCACCGTCCCGGATTTTTCCTATAGAGGCGAAGGCGTGCGCATCGACAACACCCTCCCCGGCTCCCCGGCGCAACAAGCCGGACTGCAACAAGGCGACATTCTGATTCAGCTGGCCGGACAACCGGTTAGCGACTTGGCGGCTTATGCGGCGATTCTGCGCACGTTGAAGGCGGGGGAGAAAGTGGAATTGCGGTATCGAAGGGATGATATGGTGATGGTGGCTGAAGTGGTGTTAGTTGAGCGGTAGCAACCTAATTGCCGATCCGGATCGCTTCGATTGTCCGAGCAGCAACCGAAGCCGGATAAAACTTGGCACCAAAAATAATAGAGTGTTATCCTATGAAATATGGGTTTTTTCATGCAAAAACGATCGCGTTTCCACCTTGTCTTTCATGGACTAAATAGAACAATTGCATAGCTGACAACATCGTCGTCTTAGACATAATTTATTGTTTTATTCAATTCATCAATTAATATTAGAAAAAGTATAAAGATATTTTTGGCAGGATTATTGGACAAAATGGTTTTCTATATATTAGATTGAGCGTCTTGGGTTGAGTATGATTAACAAAATTCTAAACTCAACTATCGGTGCAGTGAAGTACTCCCTTGAATAGACTAACTTTAGAGAAAATTAGGCAGAGGATAAATAGAAGTATTTAAGGTAACGTAAATTGAACAGTCCGAAACATCGAACCCTAAAATAATTTATTTTTACAGATAATAATGACTGATATTCAGAATCAAGAAATTAACAACTTATCTGATCTAATTAAACTTCTAGACATTCAAAAATTCGAAGAAGGAGCACCCAGATATTACTATCGTGGTGAATCGAACATTAAACGACCTTTATTACCTCAGCTTGCCAGGAATTTAACATTACTTGGGAAAAATGAAGTATTTAGTCTAATATCAAATAAGCAAACACAAGAAACTGATGATAGCGATAGCACTTTTTTTGATTTGCAATCCAGGTTGCTACAAAAATTAAGAAGATATGCAGTTCATTTATATCGACAAAATAATAGGCCATGGCAAGGTGAAGAACCATCAGACTGGGAATGGCTATGCGTCGCACAACATCATGGATTACCGACGCTACTCTCAGACTGGACAATCAACCCATTAGTAGCCTTATTTTTCTCTGCTCTACGTGACGAGAGCGATGGAATTTTTTATTCCATGAAACTCAAAGCTAAAAAGGATAGAGAAGGAGAAACAATTAGAGTAGGTCAAAATGAAGATAAATCTTCATTTAATAAACCTGATCTTCAGCTAAAAAAAATTGATAAGGCAGTTATTGTCGTACCTCTTGTATTTACAAGGAGAATAGAAACTCAATCAGCCCGTTTTGTGTATTTTGGACATTTAAGTAAAGAAAAAATACCGAGCAGAGATCAATTAATTGATAGCGTGCGTGCTCAAAAAGAATTCTATTGTGAAAAAGCCATTGATATATTATCTGAAGCCCAATTTTTTCATTCACCAAACCCATGGGAAGAAATTATTTCATACAAAATTCCAAAAATATCAAAACAAAAAATTCTCACACAATTAAGGAATGCTCAAATTCATCATGGAACACTATTTCCAGATCTTGATGGATACTCTCAATACTTACGTATGGGAGGAATTTAAATATCCAACCATCCTTTAAAGCAAGTCACCTCAGATATTGATACACCGCCATCCAAGGCTAAGGATACACACTTACACTTCTCGTTGTCCGACGCCGTCGCGCGAGATTTATACAACGCAATGAAAGTCGCCCCAACACGTAAACTGCGCTTTTTCGTCTGATTCCGCCTTACCTGGTCATCGCTCGCTACCTTTCTCAGAACTTCCCTAAATTGCGCAACATGACTGAACGCGCAGGCAAACACTGGCCGCAACGGCAGAAATAATAAGGCCCCTCTTACTCCCGGATCTTCAACCGAACCCCTGGCGGCCGCTGTTGTGCCGATGACGACAGGCGATTGAGTCCGAGCACGGTGACGCGGTGCGCGCTGTTGAAGCTGGGCGCGCCATCCCGGTCGCGCAGGATGGAGGATACCTTGTATTCCAGCCGTTGCGATTGCGGGTCGAAACGGATGTCGTGAATCCAGATTCCGGCGCGCTGTACCCGTTGCTGTTCGCATTCATTGGTGAGGTTCCAGCCGGTCAGCATCGGGATGGCATAGTCGTAGGGCAGTTCATTGATGCGGACTGTTTGCGTGCGTACAACACCGTCGACGCTTTTGCGGCAGGTGCTCGCTTTTCCGGCGCGCGGGTTCAGTGCGAGAAAATCCGCGCGCAGCTTGACGCTGCGGCCGCGAATCCAGGCCGCGCGGGTTTTGATACGGTGCGCGCGCGTGCTGTTATCCTTGAAAATGGTTTGCGTCGTCCAGTGCGGGCTGCCGTCGAGATTCGGCGCTGTATTGGTTTGCGATAGATTGTAGGCCGCTTGCAACAAGGGATAATCAGTGCGATCCCCCCACTTGCACGGTATCCAGCGCCATTCACACTCAAACGCATCGGTAAATTGGAAATCAAAGCCGCGCGGGATGATCGCAATCGCGTCGTTCTTTTTCAACGTGCCTTTATGGCCGCTGTACTCCACGATAGCCACCGCTCCTTGATTCTCTTCCAGCAGCGCCGATGTTTCGATACCGTTGTAATCTTCTTCGATGGTGGCGCCGATTTCCGCGGAATGGTAACCGAATGCGGTATAAAACACACAAAACTCAAAAGCATCGTTGCGATTCTGATCGTCCAGCTTGCCTTGCGCCTCGAATGCCAGAAACGTGGAACCGGCGTTCTTAACCAGCTTGCTGTGCGTGATGTCGGCGCGCATCGAATTGACTTCGCGATCCTGATTCACATAGCGCAAATCCCAGCCGTTCAACACCACCGTGCCGCTATCGACGTAACCCGGCATTTCGATCCACTGCACGATGGTCACCGGCTCGCGGCCGTTATCGCGCTGCATGCACTTGCTGCCTTCCAGCAGAATGAATTTACCCGCGTCTTCAAATACCGTTTTGGCTTCGGATTTAAGCGATAACTGCTCAAAAGCCGTCGGGATTTTTACCTTTTGCTCTGAATCCGGTGTTTTCTTTTCCGGTTTTTTGGTTGCGCAGGCGGACAGGGACAGCAGCAGGCAAGTTGCAAGAGATATCAACACTAGGCGGTTCATTTTTCTCTCCCAAACGTTTTTCAACGGCCTGTTAGAAATGCCAGTGGTTATTTTTTCCTGGCGCGCAATCTTCGGGCTTCTTTCGGATCGATAATCAAGGGCCGGTAAATTTCAACCCGGTCATGGGGCTGCAACACCGCTTGCGGTTGTGTGAATTTACCGAAAATACCCAGTTTGTTTTTCGCCAGATCGATTTCCGGAAATTGCTGCAAAATTCCGCAAAGCCGGATCGCTTGCTCTACCGTGCAGCCGGGCGGTACATCGAGTTTCTGCAGAATCTGGACATGCGGCAATGCATAAGCAACTTCAACCTGCATCGGCGCTGTCAGCGTTTGCCGTAAATCGTTTCCGCCCGCTCGATGAAGTGTTCCACGAAACTGTTGGCAATCATATGAAACACCGGCCCGACCAGTTTCTCGAGAATCTTGTGCGAGAAGGTGTAATGCAAGCGGAATTTGATCTTGCAGGCACTATCCGACAACGGGATGAATTGCCAGTAACCATCCAGATGCTCGAACGGGCCGTCGAGCAGACTCATTTCAATCAGATCCGGCGGAAAGCGTTTATTTTTGGTAGTAAAACTATGTTGAATATGATGATAGTCGATCTTGACGGTGGCATGCGTCGTCACTTCATCCTGCGGTTCGACGGAAGTGCCGCCGCACCACGGAAGAAACTCCGGATATTTCGCAACATCGTCGACCAACGCGAACATTTGACTGGCCGAGTATTCAACCAAGACTGATTTTTCTATTTCTGCCATAAAAGTAAGTCACCCCGCATCATGAGGGAATACCGAAAAACTGATAAAATGCACGAAATTTAGTGATTCCCGCCCATTTCATGCCGGTATGAGTATAGTACAAAATAAAAAAGCCTTTCACGATTATTTTATCGAAGAAAAGTACGAAACCGGCATGGTGCTGGAAGGGTGGGAAGTCAAAGCCATCCGCGACGGCCGGGTTCAGCTGAAAGAAGCTTATGTTATTATCCGCAACGGTGAATTGTACCTGATCGGTAGCCATATCAGCCCGCTCATGACAGCGTCAACGCATATCCATCCCGATCCGGTCAGAACGCGCAAATTATTATTGCACGCGGAAGAAATCCGGCGGCTCATCGGTAAGGTCGAGCGCGCCGGTTACACGCTGATTCCCCTCGATATGCACTATAAAGCGGGCAGGATCAAACTGGAAATCGGCTTGGCCAAAGGCAAGAAACAACACGACAAGCGCGAATCCGAAAAACAAAAGGAATGGGAACGCACCAAGCAACGCTTGATGCGTACCAAATAGAGCAACCGGTCATCGTTACCGGATTCAATTTCAAACATAATTTTTATTTCACGATTATGCAAAAACCAATACCTATTGCGATCTGGTTATTCATCTGCTGTGCCTTAGTATTCGCCATGATAGTGGTCGGCGGCGTCACGCGCCTGACCGACTCGGGACTTTCCATCGTCGAATGGCAGCCGATTGTCGGCACCATGCCGCCCATCACGCAGCAAGACTGGGATGTGTTGCTGGAAAAATACCGCGCCACGCCGCAGTATCAGCAAGTCAATAAAGGCATGAGCGTCGATGAATTCAAAAGCATTTTCTGGTGGGAATACTTCCACCGCGTACTCGGCCGGTTGATCGGCCTGGTATTTTTCGTGCCGTTTGTTTACTTTCTGGTAAAAAAGCAAATCGACCGGCCGCTGGGTATCAAACTGGCAGGGATATTCATACTGGGCGGATTGCAGGGATTTATGGGCTGGTACATGGTCATGAGCGGCTTGGTCAACGATCCGCACGTCAGCCAGTACCGTCTGACCGCGCATCTGGGATTGGCTTTCGTTATTTTCGCCGCGATGTTCTGGGTTGCGCTGGGCCTGCTGTCGCCGCAACGTGAATATTCCCCGGGCAACGACAAACTGCGCAGTCTGCGGCGGTTTTCCTTCAGTCTGAGTTCATTAATTTTCATCATGGTGTTGTCCGGCGGCTTTGTTGCCGGTATCCGCGCCGGTTTGGCGTATAACACCTTCCCGCTGATGAACGGGCACATCATCCCGCCCGATCTCTTCATCCTGGAACCGTGGTACCGCAATTTTTTCGATAACATGACCACGGTGCAATTCGATCACCGCCTGATCGCCTGGATACTGGCTTTCTCCGTGCCGCTTTTCTGGCTGAAATCGCGCACTGTGGAACTGCAAGGAACCACACGCCTGGCATGCAACGTTTTTCTGCTGATGCTGGCGGTGCAAATCAGCTTAGGCATTGCAACCTTACTGCATGTGGTGCCGATTCCATTAGCCGCATCGCATCAAGGCGGAGCCGTGCTGCTGTTTGCCGCGTCGTTATGGGTCAGCCACCGCTTACGCTAAGGAAACGCTGATTAATTCGGCGAACGAGATGAAGCGATAGGCGGCACGGAACGCAGCGACCGAGGCATATCAAAAAGATAGGCGAGAGAGTGAGTACCGCGCAACGAATCGATTCGCTCGTGCAGTCAATTAATCAGCGTTTTCCTAGGGAAGCTCTGAGAAACGACTGCGCGCGCTCATGCTGCGTTAAAATCAGGCTCAAAATGCTCATTTACTCAATGTAAACTGCGCTTCTTCGCCTGATTTTGCCTTGCCTGACCATTGCTCGCTACCTTTTTCAGAACTTCCCTAACAATGACTGCAAGCAGCTTCACTCCGTTCAGGCAGTTTCCGGTTGCTTGCAGAATCCCGGATAGTGCAAAACTCAGAGCGGAAAAATTCCGTAATGGATAAAACAGCCAACGCCCGCAATCTCGAATCCGGCAATGTGAAGCCAAAGCCACGGCGCAGACGCACCGCAAGCACTCGTAGCCTGAATGCAAGTGTTAGCAGCAACAGGAAACCAAGGAAGCAATCCAGAAGAGGCCGATCCGGTGGATTCAAAAATACATTCCTGCTGACCGGCATTGAGATTCTTGGTTTAAGCGTTGCAGCGGTGTGCGCTGTCATCATGTTGCTCGGTTATTCCGCCGGCCGGTTCTCGGGCACCAGTTTTTTCGGCCATTTGCTGCCCTTCACCGCCGGTGTATTGGTTTTGATCGTGGCTGCCGCCCTTTTCCTGCTCGGTTGGTGGAAGCTGCGGCAATGGCTGCGGCGCTATTCGGAATTTCTCACACCTGCGTTGTCTTTGTCGCTCGCTTTGCTGACACCATGGCTCGTCACGCACGACCAATTCACCCTGGCTTACGGCAATTTCCGTACCCTAGTCGGCGGCAAGGAAGAAGCGGGTCGCATGACGATCTCGCATCAGGTTTATGCGGCTTACCGCCGCCATGATGCGGCGCAATTACAGAAAATGGTCAACCGCTCACAGGAGTACCGGCAAGCAATCGAAGACGCAGCCCAGTCTTTTTCTGTCGATGCTCATCTGCTGCACGGCATCGCCGCAACGGAATCGTCGTTCATTCCGCGCGACAGCCACGACGGCGGGCGCGGCTTGTTTCAGATCACCCGTGTTCCGGAAACCGTCATCGCGCAAGCACGCAAGCGGCTCAACGTGGAAAAAATTGTGCTGGACGATCCCCGTCACAACGCTTTTGTCGCCGCCGCCACCTTCAAGCATTACCTGGCGGAAATGAAAGACGATCTCTTTCTGGGCTTGCTGGCCTACAACATCGGCCCGGCGAACGGCGGTTTACGTTTTATCATGCAGCAATACGGCGCGACCGATTTCACCACGATACAACCGTACCTGCAAACGCTGCCGCGCGACTACCCGATCCGGGTACTCGCCTACTCGCTGGCATTCCGCCTGTGGCAGCAGGAAGGCCGTCTGCTCGCGTACGAAGAAGGCAACAACGCCATCCGCATCCAGCGCATCGGCATCCCAGGATTGCGCGCCGGTTTGTGATTCCGCACCAGATCACTGTTTCGCAGTAGCACCCCAAAAATTCTTACCGCGATAAAGAATAAAAACAAGGTTGCCGCTTAATAAACCTTGCTTCAAGACAATTTCCCTTCGGAATTTCTATCAGGTGGCTCTTTTGAAAACAAATTATATTCTGATCGACTACGAGAACGTTCAAGCGAAATCTCTCGCATTGCTGAAAGGCGAGCAATTCCAAGTACGCATCTTCTTAGGTCCAGGCAACACAAAGCTTCCGGTTGAACTTGTTCTGGCGATGCATGAACTGGGAGAACGCGCGGATTACGTCATTCTTGAAACACCTGGAGCCAATGCGCTTGATTTCCACATTGCTTATTATTTGGGTATTCTGACCGCAAACGATCCTAATGGTTTCTTTCACATCATTTCCAAGGATACTGGCTTCGATCCGTTAATCAAGCACATGAAAGAAAAAAAGGTTTATGCTGTCCGATCGATATCCATAGAGCAAATACCTTATTTCAAGACATCAGTAATAAATAGCGATAGTACAAAAAATAACTCAGCCGCTGTTGATCAAAAAAATTCATCTGTTAAAACATCAATCAATGAATTAATCAAAATTATGGCAGAAGATCTCATAAGGCGGAAAACATCCAAACCGGGCACACCAAAAACCTTGATGAACACCATTCAGGCCAAATGCGGTAAAGATACTTTAGCTGCTGACATTGAAGCGGTATATCAAGGTTTAATGTCTCGTGGCTATATCAAAGTCAATGGAGCCAAAATCTCCTATGATTTACCGGCTACAGCGCAGCTCTAAATGAGCTGTTCAATCCTAGTTTCCCTCGTTGCTACTTAATCCATACCGTTTTGATATTCACGAACTCCCGGATACCGTGGTACGACAGCTCGCGGCCATAACCGGATTCCTTCACGCCGCCGAACGGCAGGCGCGGGTCGCTTTTGACGATGCCGTTGACGAATGTGCAACCAGCATGAATCCGCCGCGCCAGCGCTTCGCCGCGCGCTGCATCGCGGGTCCATACGCTGCCGCCCAGGCCGAAATGCGTCTGATTGGCTAATCGGATTGCTTCCTCGTCATTATTTACCCGCACGATCGCGGCCACTGGCCCGAACAGTTCTTCGTCGAATGCCGCCATACCCGGTTGCACGTGATCCAAAATCGCCGGCGCGTAATACGCACCCTGCGTGCCGATAAAGGCGCCGCCAATCATCCGCTGCGCACCCGCGGCCACACTCCGTTCGACTTGCGCATGCAGATCGGCGCGCAAGTCTTCGCGTGCCATCGGTGCGATGCAGGTAGTCTCGTCTTTCGGGTCGCCGCTCCGTAACTGACCGATCAGTGCTTTCAACTGTTCGACAAACGAATCGGCAATCACATCGCTGAGAATGAAACGCTTCGCTGCAACGCAGCTTTGCCCCATGTTTTGCAGCCGCGCAACGAGCGCTTGCTGGGCGGTTACTTCGATATCGGCGTCGTCGAGCACGATGAACGGATCCGATCCGCCCAGTTCGAGCACGCATTTCTTCAGATGCTGTCCGGCAATCGCCGCCACCCGCCGCCCCGCCGCGCTGCTGCCCGTCAGTGTCACGGCGGCAATGCGCCGGTCGGCGATGACTTCTTCCGCTTGTGCGGCGCTGATCATCAGCGTGCGGAAGGTATTGGCAGGGAATCCGGCTTGCCGGAATGCCTCTTCCAGCGCCAGCGCGCAACGCGGCACATTCGATGCATGCTTCAGCACCACCGTATTGCCCGCCATCAGCGCCGGAGCTGCCGCACGGATCAACTGCCAGAACGGAAAATTCCACGGCATGATGCACAGCACGACACCCAGCGGCTGATAAACCACCAGACTGCGGCTGGCATCGGATGCAACCAGCTCGTCGCGCAGATACGATTGCGCATGATCCGCGTAGTGCTCGCAACCGAGCGCGCATTTTTCCACTTCCGCTTTAGCTTCACGCAGCAGTTTTCCCATTTCTTCGGTGATCAGATGCGCATACTCTTCACTGCGCTGACGGAATACCCGCGCAAGGTTGCGCATAAAACCGGCACGCTCATCAAAACTGAGCGCCGCCCAGCCGGCTTGCGCGGCTTCTACCTGCTGCAACGCCGTATCGATTTGACCGGCTTGCCAGGTTGGAAAAGATTGCAAAGTTTGGCCTGTGGCCGGGTTGATCGATAGCATCGGCATGGGAAATCCCTCATTAACAATTGATGGCTGTTACATATTTGCCGGCCTTTGCCGATGCAAACCAGCCCGTATAATGCTGGCAGTCATTCAAACATGCCCTGGAAAGACTGTCAAACGCTCACTGCAAGCAAGCGGAATGCGAGGTACGCCACGGTATTTACGAAAACTTCAAACACCAATCTTCATCCGGAATTCATATATTGCAAATCCATTTCCCGCTACAATGCAATAATCTTGCATACAATTCAGTCACCCCACGACTCATTCCGGTTATCTGCAATGAAAAATTATTTCTCTCCGCTGCATTTATTATTTTTCATGTTTCTGCTCGGCGTCATGATGATGCTGTTCCAGGCGGAGTTGCTGTCGTTTGCATTTGCGAAACTGGGCTTGCCGCCGGAGATGGGATTGACGGTATTATTCCTTTCCCTGTTCGGCAGCGCCGTCAATTTGCCGGTGGCGCGGATCAAAAGCGATGCACCGCCACGCGAATTCACCCAGCCTTTCGATTGGGGATTACTCAGAATGCCGCCACAGCCATTCCATAACGAAACGCAAATCTCGATCAACCTCGGCGGCTGCCTGATACCGGCCACGTTGTCGGTCTATCTGTTTTCCCATAGCGCATTGGGTTTGTTCCCTACGCTATTGGGAATCGCCATCATCAGCGCGATCAGTTACTTCTTCAGCCGCCCGATTCAGGGGTTGGGCATCGGCATGCCGATATTGGTCGGCCCCATCAGCGCAGCGATAGTCGGGCTGGTCATCAGCCCGGAACATAGTGCCCCGCTGGCATACATCAGCGGCACGCTGGGAGTACTGATCGGCGCCGATCTGCTGCATATGAAAGACATTTCCCGGCTCGGCACGCCATACGCTTCGATCGGTGGCGCGGGTACGTTCGACGGCATCTTCATCACCGGTATCGTCGCCGCGCTATTGGCCTAACTTCTGATTTCACAGGCAATTACCCGCCGTTGCTACCAGCCTGGCGGCAATCCCGCTATACTCATCAACATGATCAATTGTTCCAGCTCATTTGCGCATGAGCATTTGCTGCACCGCTTGCATGCAATCCAGCAGCAATACCGGCATATTCCGCCGCACGCGATGCAACAAACCGCGAGTGAATTTAATGTACCGCTCAGCCAGGTAGCCGCGGTGGTTGCGTTTTATTCGTTTTTCTCCACGCAACCGCGCGGCCGTTTCGATATTCTGTTCAGCAATTGCACCAGTTGCGGCTATCTGACCGGCGAACGGAACCTGCTACAGATGTTTTGCCAGCAGTTGCAAGTCACACCCGGCAAAACGCGCGCGGACGGATTGGTCAGTATCGATGAAACTTCGTGCATCGGTATGTGCGATCAGGGTGCGTCGCTGCTGATCAATGGTGTGCCGGTCACCGGCCTAAATGCGGCAAAACTGACGCAGATTGCACAGCTCATCATCGATGAAATACCGCTCCAGCAATGGCCCGGGGCTTGGTTTGACATTCCGGATACCATTCATCGCCGCGATTTGCTGCTGACAGAACACCTGATACCCGGAACCGCGCTACAACGAGCATTTCAGTACGGCGTTAGCGAAACTTTAGCGATCATTCAGCAATCCGGCTTGCGCGGCCGCGGCGGCGCGGGGTTCGATACCGGTAAAAAATGGCAATTGTGCCGCGCGGCACCCGGCAAAGCACGCTACGTCGTCTGCAACGCCGACGAGGGCGAGCCCGGCACATTCAAGGATCGCCTGCTGTTGCGCGAATACGCCAGTGCCTTGTTCGAGGGCATGGCGCTATGCGCGTTTGTCATCGGTGCGCAAAAAGGCTTTGTCTATCTGCGCGGCGAATACCGCTATTTGCTGCCGCACTTGCAAACTACGCTGGAGCGGCGCCACGATCAAGGGTTATTGGGCAACGATATTCTCGGACAACCAGGATTTGATTTTGACATCGACATCGTCGTTGGCGCCGGTGCGTACATTTGCGGCGAGGAATCGGCGTTGATCGAATCGCTCGAAGGCAAACCCGGCATCCCGCGTATCCGTCCGCCGTTTCCCGTCACGCACGGCTACTTGGGACAACCGACCGTGGTCAATAACGTCGAAACGTTCATCGCCGCCGCGCACATCGCCGCACGCGGCAGCGCTTGGTTCAAGACGGCGGGCACGCCATCGTCGGCGGGAAGCAAAATTCTTAGCATCAGCGGTGATTGCGAAAAGTCCGGTATTTACGAATATCCGTTTGGCGTAACAGTCCAACAAGTGCTGGACGATTGCGGCGCCACAGATGTGCAAGCGGTGCAAACCGGCGGCCCCGCCGGAACGTTGCTCAGCCCGGCGGAATTCGGGCGCGCCATCGCTTTCGACGATGCCGCCACCGGCGGATCGTTTCTGGTATTCGGCCAGCAGCGCGATTTGCTCGCCATCCATCGCAACTTTGCGCACTTCTTCGCACATGAAAGCTGCGGCTTTTGCACACCATGCCGGGTCGGCACGCAATTGCTGAAAAATGCGCTGAATAACATCGCCGAAGGCCGCGGCGCAGCGGCCGACATCGACGAATTGCAGCACCTCAGCCGTATCGTGCAACACCAATCGCATTGCGGTCTGGGACACACAGCGGCAAACCATGTGTTGGATGGTTTGCGGAAATTTCCGCAGGTTTTTTCCCTGCATTTGCGGCCGCACTTCACCGCCCGTTTCGATCTTGATCAGGCACTGGCCAGCGCGCGCCAAATCACGCATCGCGACGATGCTGGCGCGCATTTGGATAATGAACGATGACAACCGGTGCTGACACGATCCGCATCGACGGCGAGGAAATCCCGTTCACGCCGGGCCAAACCATCATGGACGCAGCATTGGCAGCCGGAATTTACATCCCGCATCTGTGCCACTACCCCGGCCTGCCGCCGAGCGGCAATTGCCGCCTATGCGTGGTGGAAATTGGCAACCGTAGTGCCGCTGCGTGCATCACGGCAGCGGCAGCAGGACAGGAAATCCGCAATAACACGCCGGAATTGAACGAAGCGCGCCAAGCGATCACGCAAATGCTGTTTGTCGAAGGCAATCACATTTGCCCGTCGTGCGAGAAAACCGGCAACTGCAAATTGCAAGCGATGGCGTATCACCTCGGCATGCTCGACGATCACTTCCCGCAGTTTTACCAGCGCCGCGAACTCGACGCCTCACACCCCGACATCCTGCTCGACCGCAGCCGCTGTATTCTGTGCGATTTGTGCGTGCGCGCCAGCCGCGACGTGGATCAGAAAAATATATTCGCCATCGCCGGACGCGGCACGAATGCGCATTTGATCGTCAATACACCGAGCGGCAAGCTGGCCGACAGCACGATGGCAACCACCGATCTGGCAGCGAATATCTGCCCGGTAGGCGCGATTTTGATTAAGGAAAAAGGCTACGAAGTACCGATCGGTCAGCGTATTTACGACCGGCAAACCATCCGCGAAACCGGTTTGCAGGAACATGTCGAACGGAAAAATGACGATTGAGCGTGCAACCGGACGATTGAAAACAGTGCCCTACCCTGCCAGCGCTTGCAGCGCACGCACGATGAAATACGGCAAACCTGCTAAACTCCTCGCTATTTCTTGAGGTTCACGCACAGGAGAATGGCATGAAAGACGAAACAATCGCTATCCACGCCGGTTATCAAACCGACCCCACCACCAAATCGGTGGCGGTTCCTATTTATCAGACCGTCGCCTATGAATTCGACAACGCGCAGCATGGCGCGGATTTATTCAATCTCGCCGTACCGGGCAACATTTATACGCGCATCATGAATCCGACCAACGATGTGCTGGAACAGCGGGTGGCGGCGCTCGAAGGCGGAGTCGCGGCCTTGGCGCTCAGCTCAGGTCAGGCAGCGATTCACTATGCAGTGATCAATATCGCCGAGATGGGCAACAACATTGTCAGCGTGCCGCTGCTGTACGGTGGAACTTATACGCTGTTCGCGCACATGCTGCCGAAATTGGGAATCGAGGTACGTTTTGCTAAAGACGACAATCCCGCGAGCCTCGAGCCGCTGATCGACAAAAAAACTGCGGCGGTATTCTGCGAATCGCTGGGAAATCCAGCAGGCAATATCCCGGACATGGAAGCCATTTGCGCGATGGCGCACCGGCACGGCGTTCCGGTTATCGTCGATAACACCGTGCCCACGCCGGTCTTGATGAAGCCTTTCCAGTCCGGCGCGGATATCGTCGTACATTCGTTGACCAAATACATGGGCGGGCATGGCACATCGGTCGGCGGCATGATCGTCGACTCGGGCAATTTTCCCTGGCAGGATCATACTGAACGGTTTCCGATGCTCAACAACCCAGAACCGGCTTATCACGGTGTCATTTATACGCAGGAATTCGGTCCCGCCGCCTATGTCGGGCGCGTGCGCACGGTAGCGCTGCGCAATACCGGCTCGGCCATGTCGCCGATGAATGCCTTTTTCTTTTTACAGGGTATCGAAACCTTATCGCTGCGCATGGAGCGGCACACCGAGAACGCACTGAAAGTCGCGCAATACCTCGAGAAACATCCCGCCGTGGCGTGGGTCAAGTATGCAGGCCTGCCGTCATCGGAATACTATCAATTGGCGCAAAAATACATGCAAGGCCGCCCGTCGGCATTGATGACATTCGGCATCAAAGGCGGTTTTGAAGCCGGTGTGAAATTTTACGATGCGCTCAAACTGTTCAAGCGTCTGGTGAACATCGGCGATGCCAAATCCTTGGCTGCACACCCGGCATCCACAACCCACCGGCAATTGACCGGCACTGAACTCGCCGCGGCGGGTGTCACGCAAGATATGATCCGTCTGTGCATCGGCATCGAAAATATCGATGATATTCTGGCGGACCTGGAACAAGCCCTTGCGGCCAGCCGGACTTAAGGAAGCTCTGAAAAACTACTGCGCTCAGTCATACTGTGTTGAAATCAGACTCAAAATGCTCATTTACATCTTGTAAACTGCGCTTTTTCACCTGATTTCGCCTTGCCTGACCGTCGCTCGCTACCTTTTTCAGAGCTTCCTAAGCAATCGTGACAAACAAAGCTATCGGATACCAAAAGTATAATGAATTTTCCCATCGATATTCGCGAAGAGGCCGGGGTGCGCACCCTGCATTTCGGTTCCGATTGGATACAGGGCGCGATGCGCATCGCGCGTCCTTGGCGCTTGGAACTCGACTACACCCGGGAAATGATGGCGAGCCTGTTGCTGCGGAACGACGCGCGCTTCCCGCGCAACGCGCTGCTGATCGGCCTGGGTGCGGCATCGCTGACTAAATTTCTGTACCGCTACTATCCATCGACGAAACTGACCGTGGTTGAAATCGAACCGCGTGTAGTCGCAGCCGCACGGCAATTCTTTAAATTGCCGGATGACCCGTTGCGCCTGAATATCGTAATTGCCGACGGTTCCCACTATATTGCTGAACGGAACAAAACTTACGACCTGATTCTGGTCGATGGCTACGACGCCGATGCGCATCCTGGCGAATTGAACATGCTGCCGTTTTACCAAATGTGCCGTGCACGCTTGAACGATAACGGCGTTCTCGCGGTGAATCTGCTGGGCCGCAGCCGCGGCTACCAAGCCAGCCTGGAGCGCATCAAAACAGCATTCGACGAACGCGCACTGGCTTTCCCTTCCTGCGACAGCGGCAACGTCATCGCACTGGCCGCGACGGGAGAGAAGATTGAGGCTCCCATCAGTGAACTCAAGCAACAAGCACTCGAACTGAAAGAAAAAACCGGCCTCAACCTGCTACCGACACTGACGCGCTTGGAACAGGCAAAATCCTGCCCGGGTGGAATTTTGGCGATTTAGGAAAAATAAAGCACCCCGCCGCAAGCAGCGGGGTATTAACTGCGCTCCTCAATCTGCTGGTTCTCAACCAGCTTTCGCCCCAAGGGGCGGGGAATTGAATCCACAGAGATTAAAAAGAAAATACTTAGAGTTATTCTGAGCTGATTGGACAGGAAAATCATAATGGCCGCGCAATGAAAGTTTTATGGCGATGCGAGAATAGCGACGAGGTCAGGTTTCGGATGCTGCAGTTCTTGGTCCGTGATTCCTTGTTGAGAAAACCGGGATTGTTGCATTCTCGTAATACCGAGCTTTCTTCAGCAGCTCAGCCTACCGTACTATTGTTTTTGATCTAACCGAATAGTTAATCCTGCGAACACAAGCACAATAATCATCAGAAGCCCGGCTGCCCGGACTTCTTTATTTCGACACTAACACTCAATTGAAGATCAGGATTAAGCGTTTTGTTTTCTACGGCGTGCGGCGATACCCAGCAATCCCAATCCGGCCAGCAACATTGCATAGGTTTCTGGTTCTGGAACAACACCTACCGTAGCGCCATAATAGTATTCATAGTCTGGCGTTGTAAAGGGAATGTCAGTAAAAGTGCCATAAAACTGAATAAGACCATTGCCTTCCAATCCGGTAACGACACTACCGCTTTGAGTAAGCGACCCACCTGCCCAATGACCAGGGCCTTGACTGAGTATGCTAAATGACGCGCCCAGGAAGTCGAACCTGACAGGTACACCCGTTTGGCCAACGCTGAATAAATCCATCACCGGATTAACTACTGGCGCGGAGAAATGAAAGTTATTAATCGCGCCTCCTGTTCCGCCTGTCATTAGGATTGTTCCATTGGTTCCCGGCGTATTGGTAATCGCCCCGCTTGTAAATGAAGCAGGAACATCGTAAATGTACGAATTGTAATCTATACCAAATGTGCTGCCAGTGTAAGTCACATTAATGGAGCCGATGGTTCCATTAGCAATAGTTGCGTTATCCGATGATGTCCAACTTGTCCAATTCGCTGCGGCCATTGCTTGAGCAGGTATGATCATTGCCATGCCGATAATAAGAGCAGTATATTTATTCATTTGATTTCCTCAGAAATTATTATTAATAATCAATCTGTCACGTTAATAAGTATAATCTCGGAGTACTCTTGTCACAATAGTAAATTGCTCCTTTTCTTCTGGTACATTGCTACTTTTCTCCTGGTGTAATCACACGAAGCAAATACTACCGGCAGAATCGGAACAACGATAAAGACGCCAATCTCATTAATATAAAGGAGCGCCGATTAATTCGGCGAACCAGACGAAGCGATAGGCGCACGGAACGCAGCAACCGGGACATATCGACAAGATAGGCGAGGGTAAATGACTAACTGGCGGAGAAATTCAAACCAATATCCGAGCCGAGCCGATAAATACACCATTAAACGGCGCAGGCTTACCGGTTCCGGCAATCAGAAAAACACACCGGTGATCGCGGCGTTACACCATCGGCAAAATCCTGATCACCGAGGGTTACAACCGTATTTGCATAAACCAACTGAGATCCGGCCAGAAGCGCGAACGGTATGATTATTTTTGCAGACAAATATTTTTTCATTGAAAAATCCTCTTTGAATAGGTGAATGTTTTTTCCTCAGCATTCACGAAACGGTAGCGATAATGATCGACTCTATAGCCAGGCAAAACCGATTCCCGTCAACCGGCTCCGTTACGTTATACTTTCATATCGCAATCCAGATCAAGGAATTTCCATATCAGGAATTCATTATATTATTCATCATAATAACTATATTCCATCGATATTTCTTGACCGGTAAAATAAGAATGCCGCGCATCCATTTTGTGAGAACTAATCCGATAAAAAATGACGACTGAGCACACCATCAACCACAAACTCAAAATCGCCACCACGTCGTTGGCAGGTTGCTTCGGTTGCCATATGTCGTTCCTCGACATGGACGAGCGCTTGGCTGGTTTGCTGGAGCAGGTCGAGTTCGATCGTTCGCCGTTCACCGACATCAAGCATTGCGGGCCGTGCGATATCGGCTTGATCGAAGGCGGCGTGTGCAACGCGGAAAATGTGCATGTGCTGCGCGAGTTTCGCACTAATTGCAAGATTCTAGTGGCGGTTGGCGCGTGCGCGATCAACGGCGGCGTGCCGGCGATGCGCAATTATTTCGACTTGCAGGATTGTCTGGAGGAAGTGTATGTACGCGGCACCAATGTAACCCACCCGCGCATCCCGGACGATCCCGAGCTACCGTTGCTGCTCGACAAAGTCTATCCGGTGAGTGAGATCGTCCCAATCGATTATTTCCTGCCGGGCTGCCCGCCTTCCGCCGAGGCTTTTTTGCAGTTGCTGCAACCGCTGCTGACCGGGGGAAAACCGGTGATCGCCAAATCCCAATTACACTACGATTGAGCATCATGGAACCGGAAAAACCTACGCCACCAACTACCCGCCGCATCGCCATCGACCCGGTCACACGCGTCGAAGGGCATGGCAAAATCACACTACTGGTCGACGAAGACAATCACATCGTCGAAGCGCGCTTTCATATCGTCGAGTTCCGCGGTTTCGAGAAATTCATCCAAGGCCGCCCGTTCTGGGAAGTGCCGTTTTTTGTGCAACGGCTGTGCGGCATCTGTCCGGTCAGTCATCAATTGGCAGCGGCAAAAGCGGTCGATCAGATCGTTGGCGTAAAACAACTCACGCCTGCTGCAACCAAGCTGCGCCGCCTGCTGCATTTCGGCCAGATGCTGCAATCGCACGCGCTGCACTTTTTCCATTTGTCGTCACCGGATTTTCTGTTCGGTTTTGGCAGCGATCCAGCAAAGCGCAACATCGCCGGTGTGCTGGAGCGATACCCGGAAATCGCGCTGAAAGGCGTAAAGCTGCGCAAATACGGTCAGCGCATCATCGAAGCGATCACCGGCAAACGCATTCACGGCACCGGCACCGTGCCCGGCGGCATGAACAAACCGCTCACAGTGCCCGAACGCAATGCATTGCTTGCAGATATCAATGGCATCCTGCAATGGAGCCAGGATGCTGTGACCCTGAACGAACATATTCATACGGCTCATCCGGAACACCGCCATTTCGGCACGCTGCCGAGCCATTACCTCAGCATGACCGGCAGCAACGGCGAACTGGAGTTCTACCACGGCGGATTGCGCGCACGCGCCGCCGATGGCAGTGAAATCTTCGATCAATTTGATTACTGCGATTACCAGCAAATCATCAAGGAAGAAGTGCGTTCGTGGAGTTACCTGAAATTTCCGTATTTTTCCGCGTTGGGAACCGGACAAGGCTGGTACCGCGTCGGCCCCCTCGCGCGCATCAATAATTGCGATATCATCACAACACCGTTGGCGGAAGCGGCGCGTCAACGCTTCAAAGCCACCTGCCACGGCGGCCCGGTGCACGACACGCTGGCGTACCACTGGGCACGCATGATCGAACTGCTGCACTGCGCCGAATCGATCCAAACGCTGCTACACGATCCCGGCATCACCGGTACTGATTTATTGGCAGAAAAAGGTGAGCACCAGCCACAAGGCATCGGCGTCATCGAAGCGCCGCGCGGCACGCTGTTTCATCACTATCACGTCAATGACGAAGGGCTCATTACCCAAGCCAACCTGATCGTCTCAACCACCAGCAACAACCGGGCGATGAACGAATCGGTGCGCGTGGTCGCCAACCAATACCTCGACGGCCACGAAATCACCGAAGCGCTGCTGAACCACCTCGAAGTCGCCGTGCGCGCGTACGACCCCTGCCTATCCTGCGCCACGCATGCACTGGGCAAAATGCCGTTGCAGGTGACATTGCAAGACCGGGGAGGAAACGTGATTCATCAGTTGACGAAGGGGGTGGATGGCGCGGTTCGGTGATGAATGAAAGAAGCGCAAATTTAGAAAGCTTGTTATATTAAAAGATAAATTGACAATCTTTCATACAATATGATGAAAATAGCATGCGGCATTTCGTTTTAGATTTTATTTCTGACGTATTTAATTGTGTCATTTCGGATGTCTAATTTTAGTTGGGCATCAGAGAAGATGGGTAGTTTGGAAAGATGCACTTGATTTACTGTCTTGATACGAGCGCTATCAATCGGCTGTTCGATGATCCAGAGTGCGAAGCTATCGTCAAAACATTGCTAGCGGTCGGTTCGTTCCGTGTTAGCGCCTACAACGTGCTGGAGGTTGCAAAGACCCACGACTGTGGGCGGCGAACGGCCCTAATTGATCTTATGAAACGCATCGCGCAACAAAAACGTCCGCTCGACCCACCAAACACCATCCTTCTCAACTACGCTTCTGCTCACTCAAAATGCGCCCCCTCGGTTGAGGTGAACCGTGACGAGAATTTAGAGGGCCTATGGATAGCGTTGAACAAACCGG
Organism: Pseudomonadota bacterium; assembly: GCA_018240285.1. Lineage (GTDB taxonomy): Bacteria > Pseudomonadota > Gammaproteobacteria > Burkholderiales > Nitrosomonadaceae > Nitrosomonas. The sequence goes on from JAFEGA010000002.1 coordinate 95,919, forward strand.
ATTTAGTTGATGATGAGGCTAAAAATGAAGCGGGAGAATGGGCCAAGGATCTTGATCAGAACTTTGACCAGGTAATCACTGGTGATCGAGACGCTTATCAGAAGCTATTCTCCGTCGACTCAAGAGCGCGCCCCTGCTCAATTGCCTCAACATTTCGACATTTTATTGCGAAGCGGCACGAATGTAAGTCACTGGTAGTCGATATCTATCAACACCACGTTGGAAAGATGCTCACTGATGAGGGATACCAAGAGTTGGTTCGAGAACCGGTGTGGCCGCTATACCTACTCGGCTACGCATTTGGCGTTCATAAGCGATCTATCCAAAGCGAAGGCTTTTCGCCAAAACGAAATGCGGGTGCGGTTGACCTTGGTCAAGCCGTCTACCTCCCCCTTTGTGATCGTTTTGTGACTAATGACAGGCCTCAGTACCAGGCTCTCCGCCTTCTGAATGTGCTTAACACGAAGCGCCGTACTGAAGTACTACTATATGACACTTTTCGCACTCGTCTATTCGGGTTTTCATAACAGACACTAAACATCACGCTGCAGAGGACGTGCAAAAAGCGGTACGCCCCTTGGCTAAACATTAGATTTCAGTTTATATCCGAGAGTAATTTGGGGAGAAATTATTGAACATGCTAATAGCCGCAACAATAGTAACGAAGTGGTTCGGGCTACGCTCTTGAGGATGCGTTTTGCATTATGTACACAAACAACGAGAATTTGGAGAGCCATTACCAAAGGAGAGAATAACCAAATGCAGTAGTTATATACTTCAAGTGCCACGCACGTTGACGTAATGCCGCAACCAATAATCGAGGTTTCAAGGAGAACTGATAATTGTATTGAGTGATCTCATTTACGCAACCACCACATAATCAGTGTCAGCACGACAGAAATCAGCAAGCCGGTCATCAGCGGAAAATGAAAGCTGAAGTTCTCGCGCTCGATATGAATATCACCTGGCAAACGGCCGAGCGGCAGTTGCGATAGCCAGGGCCATAGCAGGCCGAGCACCAGCAGTAGGATTCCAAGTGTAATCAGTAATTGTTGCATCGCGTGAATTTAATCCACATCGCAAATTTGAATTAATCCTGTTTTGGAAAAATCAGTTTGTCCGTCGCAAAACCGAGTTCACCGGCTTTTTGTATAAAACGGTTCAGCACTTCATCGCTCACCACCGGTGTTCTTGCCAGCAGCCACAGATACGATTTGTCGTAGCTGGTGATGAAGGCGTATTGATAGTCTTCCTTGTCCAACTCGAACACGATGTACGCGCCGTAAAACGGGCCGAAGAAGGAAACCTTCAAATAGCCTTCTTGCGGACTTCCGACGAAATACGCTTTGCCTTCCGCTTCCTTCCATTTGTTGTCCACAGCCGAGAAACCTCTGTTGACGACTTTGACACCACCGTCTTCGCGTAGCGAGTACTCGGCGGTGATATTGGCTAAGCCGCGTTCAAACGAATGGTCGAGGCGGGCGATTTCGTACCATTTCCCGAGATAACGATTGAGTTCGAAGCCATCAACCGGCGCGACATTTTGCGGTACCGAGACACATCCGCCGAGCAGAATGATCAGGAGAAAAAACGGTAACAATCGCATGTCAGTGCTCCGATACAGGATTTAACGTTGGATAATCGGTATAGCCTTCAGCATCGAAGGTATAAAACGTAGCTGGATTGGGTTCATTGAGCGGCGCGCCTGTTATGATCCGCGCCGGTAAATCCGGGTTTGCCAGGAAGCTCACGCCGAAAGCCACGGCATCCACTTTACCCGTGGAAATGTCGCGATCCGCTTCTTCCGCGGTGTACCCCATATTGCCGATCAAGACACCTTTATAATGTTCACGGATCGGCGTCAGAACATCGCCGCCTTGCTGGCGGTAAACGTCGCCGCGTATCACGTGCAGGTAGGCCAGATGATAGTCGTTGAGCCGATTGGCTAGCCAAGCGGATAACCCAACCGGATCGCTGTCGATCATGCTGTTGTAGCTGCTCAGCGGAGAAATACGCAACCCGACCCGCTCGCTGCCCCACACGGCGCAGACGGCTTCGAGCACTTCCAAGGTCAAACGTGCGCGATTTTCAACCGAGCCGCCGTAAGGGCCGCTGCGTTTGTTTGAACCGTCTCGCAAGAATTCATCCAGCAAATAGCCGTTCGCTCCGTGGATTTCAATACCGTCGAAACCGGCGGTCAAGGCATTTTGCGCCGCTTTCTTGAAACCGGTGGCGATGCCGGGTAATTCGTCGTCACGCAATTCGCGTGGAACGGCGTACGGCTTTTTTCCTTCCGGCGTGCGCACTTCATCGGCAATGGCGATGGCGCTCGGCGCAACCGGCTGCGCGCCGCGATTGAGCAACGGATGGCACGCCCGGCCGCCGTGCCAGATTTGTAGAAAGATTCTGCCGCCGGCTGCATGCACGGCGTCGGTGATCAATTTCCAACCAGTAACTTGTGCTTCGGAATAAACACCCGGTTCTTTCCAAAATGCCGAGTTACCTTCGATCGCCATCGTCGCTTCGGCAATGATCAGTCCGGCGCTTGCACGCTGCGCGTAATACTGCGCCATCATTGCGTTCGGAATATGTTCATCGCCTGCACGGCAACGCGTCAGCGGCGCCATGAAAATGCGGTTTGGCACAGTCAGCGCACCGAGCTTAAGCGGTGAAAACAAGGTGTTCATCCATTAAATCTCCTCACACATACAGTATGAGTCATTCTAGCGTAATTTGGCTTGCTCTACTTTTACTCGATCTCTGCAATTTTTATAAAAATATTTCTTATATTTTTCAATAAGAAAGAAAATAATGTGAATTAATCGTGAAAATAGTGTGAACTTTTTGTGAAGGTTATTCTCAAATATGTCGTAAATGCTTTTTTCAAACACCCTCAATAAATTTTAAAAAGGAGATTCTCATGAAAACAGGTCATATTTTTGTTATCTCAGCACTGGTTATTAGCGGCACATTCTTCGGTGTTTTGTCGTTGTTTAATCTGCCAGAATCAGTAACCGAATGGGTTATCTCCGATATTATTCTTGGCGCAGTTCTGTACGTAAACTATCTGGTGATTGTGATGGGCACGGGTTCATCTAAATCCAGAGTACATTATCCAAACAAAAAAGTTACCGCGTAAAACTCTCCGAAGTAATGGGGTTAAGTTAATCGTGCGGCTTAACCCTTCTTTTTTTTCAGCAACTAATACCGGCATTTTGGCAATTAAAGCTGCTTGAAACGCTCCGTGGGTTGATCAAGCCAATGAATCAACCCTTGCGCATTCAGCCGGATATCCGAACGTAAAAGTTCATCGACCGTGTCTAGCGGCAACTGGCAACCATGCTTTTCCAGGCGATGCAGAAATAATTCTCGCAGTGCATTTGCAATCATGGTTTGCCGGTCTTCCTCATTTTTTGCGCGCTGTGCGATTTCCACGTGCGCATCGAGTAATTCATGCAGCGATTGCGCGTGGTGCGCCAGATGACCGATCTGGCTGTAGTGTGTCAAATAAGCATAGCGCGGCTGATAGCGCATGATACGGTCAATCGACGCATGCGCCGCGGCAGGATCGAATTGCACCGGCGATGTCGTCGGAATGACAAATTCCAGACCACCGGCATCGAATTCCCGGTATGAAACACCGAAAGTATCACCGGTAAAAAAAGATTGGCTACGTTCGTCATAAATGCAATTGTGATGGCGCGCATGTCCCGGCGTATCGAGAAATAACAGCGGACGACCATTGAGATCGATGCGGCTTTCATCCGGCGCTTCGATAATGCGTGCAGCATCAATGGGGTAAATTTCGCCATACACGCGCCTGAACTCAGCCTCACCATAAACACCTATGGCGCCGGCAACAAGCCGCGCCGGATTCGCCATATGACTCGCGCCGCGCGGATGCACCACCAATTTGGCGTTCGGAAAAAGACGCATGCATTCGCTGGCACCACCGGCATGATCCAGATGGATATGCGTCAAGATGACATAAGCGACCGCTTCGACAGGGATGTTCTTTTGTTCGAGTGCTGCGGCGACGCCGGGAATGGAAAACGTAGTGCCGGTATCCACCAGCGCGGCCACGCCTTTTTCGACAATCAAATGAATCGCCGCCCGTTTGGGGCGGTGAAACTGCGCATCAATGGCACTAATGCCATGTTCATAATCAATCACAAGCGGTAATGACATAATTCTCCGGCTTCTTACAAACCAATCGTTCAAATAGTGATGTTGAATATTATTTTGACGGATATTTCAGCTGCTCCAGGATCGCCGGATTTTCCAGTGTGGAAATATCCTGCGTGATTTCCTCGCCTTTGGCTAATGTACGCAATAACCGGCGCATGATTTTACCCGACCGGGTTTTGGGCAGATTCTCTCCGAAGCGGATTTCCTCGGGCTTGGCGATCGGGCCGATTTCTTTCGCCACCCAGTCGCGCAATGTATCCGTGATCTGCACCACTTCCTCGCCGTGCGGGTATTTGCCCTTCAGCACGACAAAAGCAATTACCGCTTCGCCTTTGATTTCATGCGGCTTGCCAACGACTGCCGCTTCCGCAACCAGAGGGTGGGCAACCAGAGCCGACTCGATTTCCATCGTACCCAAGCGATGTCCGGAAACGTTCAGCACGTCATCGATGCGCCCCATGATCCAGAAATAACCATCCTTGTCGCGGTACGCGGAATCGCCTGCCAGATAATACTGGCCGTGGCCGATGTCTTCCGGGAAATACGCTTTTTTGAAGCGCTCCGGATCACCCCAAAGCGTGCGGATTTGCGAGGGAAACGGTTTTTTGATCACCAGAAAACCGCCTTTACCATTTTCGACATCATGACCGGCTTCATCGACAATCGCTGCAAAAATACCCGGCAGCGGAAATGTGCATGAACCTGGCTTGAGTGCAACAGCACCCGGTGCCGGTGCAATCATGTGGCAACCGGTTTCCGTCTGCCACCAGGTATCGACAATCGGACAACGCGACCGGCCCACTTTTTCATAAAACCACATCCAGGCTTCCGGATTGATCGGCTCGCCGACCGACCCCAATAATCGCAACGACGAAAGATCGTACTGCGCGGGCAGATCGCCGCCCAATTTGATCAGCGAGCGGATGGCCGTGGGCGCGGTGTAAAACGTGGTTACTTTGTGCTTCTGGATGATTTCCCAAAAGCGTCCGGCATGCGGATACGTCGGGATTCCCTCGAAAATCACCTGCGTGGCTCCCATGGCAAGAGGACCATACGTGACATAGCTATGGCCGGTAATCCAGCCGACATCGGCGGTACACCAGAAAATATCCGTGAGCTTATAGTCAAAAATCCATTGCATACTGACTTTGGCTCCGAGCAAATAGCCCGCGCTGGAATGTTGCACCCCTTTAGGTTTACCCGTCGACCCCGAAGTGTACAGCGTAAATAATGGGTGCTCGGCATCGACCCATTCCGGTTCGCATTCGGCGCTGGCATCCTGCGTAATGTCGTGCCACCAGACATCACGCACCGCATCGAACGGAATTTCTCCGCCGGTGCGCCGGTACACCACAATCAATTGAACCGAAGTGGTATCGTTCATGCGCATGGCTTCGTCGACAGTGGCTTTGAGCGGATTATGCTTGCCGCCGCGCACCTGCTCGTCGGCAGTAATCACCGCCACCGCGCCGGCATCGTGGATGCGTTCGTGCAGGCTTTTGGCGGAAAAACCACCGAACACCACCGAATGAATCGCACCGATACGCGCACACGCCTGCATGGCGACCACCGCTTCGATACGCATCGGCATATAAATGACAACCCGATCGCCTTTTTTGATATCGTGCGATCTCAATGCATTGGCCAGCTGGCAAACGCGCTGATGCAGCTCACGGTAAGTAACACGCTGCACCTCGCCTTCATCCGACTCAAAAATGATGGCGACCTTATCCGCTTGCGTCTCTAAATGCCGGTCAAGACAGTTATAGGAAACGTTTAATTTTCCATCGGCAAACCACTTGTAGAACGGCGCCGCGCTATCATCCAATACCTGGGTAAAAGGTTTATGCCAAAGAATCAGTTCATTGGCTCGCTTCGCCCAAAATCCCTGGTAATCCTGCTCCGCCTCCGCGCACAAAGCTTGGTAGCCTTGAATACCAGCAATATTGGCTTGGCGGGCAAATTCACTGGAAGGCGGAAAAATACGGGTTTCGTTCAAAACGGATTCAATGGTCGACATACATTATCTCCAGTACTGTGCTCATTTGTTCGGCGGACTTGAATCGAATTGTATCATTGGCACTAAACACCATAGATACTTCTATTTTTACAAAGAGAAAATATCGTCAAAAGAATGATTAAGAAAATTACTGGAAGAATTCAGACAAGATACTGATAAAATATACAAATATCACTCACAGAAAAAGTTTATGTTTCCTATTTTATAAAAATTTGTTAAAATGAAATCAATAAATTCGATGGGCTTTTTCAGCCCATTTTTTATTTGTGGTGGAGCTATGGCATTAGAGGAATTATTGGAGTCAACTCTAAAAGGAATGGGCTACGAGCTAGTCGAAGTGGAACAGTTAGCGCACAACAAATTATTAAGAATATTTGTCGACAAAGAAGGTGGTATCAGCATCGATGATTGTGTAACAATCAGCAATCATTTGAGCAGGTTGTTCGCAGTTGAAAACATCGACTACGGCCGATTGGAAGTTTCATCTCCTGGATTGGACAGACCGTTGCGAAAAGAAGCGGATTTTCTCCGGTTCATAGGAGAAACAGCCAAATTAAAATTGCGTATTCCGATAGAGGGGCAGCGGAATTTTGTGGGCGTTTTGCGGGAAGTAAATAATGGCATAATAAAACTTGAAGTCGAAGGGAAATTGTTAGATCTTGAATTGAGTAACGTTGGAAAAGCGCGTTTGGTTCCAAAATTATAAGTACATAAAGATTTGGCTGGAGGATTATGAGCCGGGAAATTTTACTGTTGGTTGATGCATTAGCGCGCGAGAAAGCGGTTGAAAAAGAAATTGTTTTCACTGCGCTCGAACTCGCCTTGGCGTCTGCGACGAAAAAACGGTTTCAAGAAGATATTGAAACTCGCGTTTCTATTGACAGAGTTACAGGAGATCACCAATCCTTTCGCCGCTGGCTGGTTGTTGAAGATGGCGCCGTGGAAGATCCAGCGCGTCAGATTTCCTTAAGCGATGCAGCAAAAACCGATGCCGCTATCCAGCTTGGCGAGTATCTTGAAAAGCTGCTGGAACCTATTGAATTCGGACGTATCGGAGCGCAAGCGGCAAAACAGGTCATTTTCCAGAAAATACGCGATGCCGAACGCGAACAAACGCTGAATGATTTCCTTGAGCGGGGAGATTATTTAATTACCGGCACGATCAAGCGCATGGAACGCGGCAATGCCATCATCGAATCTGGAAAAATCGAAGCCGAGCTTCCGCGTGACCAGATGATACCGAAAGAAAATTTGCGCGTCGGTGACCGGGTACGCGCTTACCTCCATAAGGTCGATCGCGCCGCCAGAGGCCCGCAACTGAAGCTTTCCCGTATTTCCCCTGAATTTCTGATGAAATTGTTTGAGCTGGAAGTACCAGAAATTGAAGAAGGTTTATTGGAGATCAAAGCCGCAGCGCGGGATCCCGGGTCGCGCGCCAAGATTGCCGTCAAATCAAACGACCAGCGTATCGACCCGATCGGCACCTGCGTTGGCATGCGCGGCTCCAGAGTTCAGGCGGTTATCAGTGAACTGGCCGGAGAACGTGTGGATATCGTGCTGTGGTCGGACGATCCTGCGACTTTTATCATCAATGCGCTGGCGCCTGCAGAAATCAGCAGCATCATGGTCGATGAAGAGAAACATAGCATGGACATCGTTGTCGATGATGATAATCTTGCGCAAGCCATTGGCCGTGGCGGACAGAATGTGCGCCTGGCTTCCGAATTGACCGGCTGGGTACTCAACATCATGACAGTGGATGAATCTAAAGCCAAGCATGAACAGGAAACATCGCAAATCTGCCAGCTCTTCATGCAAAAGCTCGATGTTGATGAGGAAATCGCGGAAATTCTCGTGCAAGAAGGTTTTGTCACGCTGGAAGAAGTGGCTTATGTGCCATTGAATGAAATGCTGGCAATTGAATCGCTGGACGAAGAAACTGTCAATGAAATACGCAATCGTGCGCGTAATGCGCTGCTGACGGATGCTATCGCCAATGAAGAAAAGGTTGAACATGTCGCCGAGGATTTGCTGGCAATCGAAGGAATGGATATCGATATCGTGCGCGAACTGGCGGCAAAAGGCATTAACACGCAAGCCGATTTGGCCGATTTGGCTGCTGATGATCTGGTCGAAATGACCGGCATCGATATCGAACGTGCGAATCGATTAATTATCAAAGCACGTGAACCATGGTTTACTTGATTAAATGACTGGCTGTAATAGGGCCAGGGCGTTAATTTCTGGAAGTCTTGCATGTCGTTTTGTTTGTTGAAGGGTTATAAATGGCTCAAATGAGTGTGGAACAATTTGCTAATGAACTGGGTTTGTTACCGGCCGTTCTGCTGGAACAGCTTAAAGCTGCCGGCGTAAAAAAAACGCTGGCGGAAGACAGTTTGACAGAGCAAGATAAAGCGCAGCTACTTGACTATCTGAGAAAAACACACGGCGCCACTGAAACCAGAAGCAAAATCACCTTAACGCGCCGGCAAACTTCCGAAATACGAAAATCCGACAGCACAGGCAGACCTCGAACGATCCAAGTTGAGGTCAGAAAAAGACGCGTCGTGGCGAAACCCGGCATGACAGACGAAGTTGAGACTTTCCCGGAAACCGCCAAGCCGCTTGATACCGCTCCGGTCGCCAAAGAACCCACACCGGTCATCGATGCGGAACAATTGGCCCTGCGCAACGAAGAAGCAAGAAAACAAGCGGAACTGATTGCGCGCCAAACTGAGGAAATCAAACAAAAAAGAGCACGCAGAAAAGCCGAAGCGGAAGAAGAAATCAAGAAAAAAACAGCGGAACCGGAAGCAGAGATTAAGACTGCACCACCGGTAACAAAGCCCGCACCGGCAACGGAACCGGAAGCCGATATACAGCCCGCTATCGCAAAGAAAATAGAACCTGAACAACAAGCAGAAGATGCACATCCCGGCTCGACTGACGGAACGCTGCATAAGCCTGCGGTAAAATCCGAAGAGAAAACTGATAAAAAGAAAAAACAGACCAAGCAGCAACAAGTCGTTTGGAAAGATGAGAGTGTCAAGAAACGCAGCGTAAAAACCCGTGGCGGCGATCTTTCCAGCAGCCAGCAAGGCTGGCGCACACGCAGAGACAAGCACAGCAAACCGGCACATGCCGAAGAGCAGAATGTGCATGCCTTTTCTGCACCGACAGAACCGGTTGTGCGCGAAATTATGGTGCCCGAAACTATTTCCGTCAGCGCGCTAGCGCAGAAAATGTCGGTAAAAGCCGCTGATGTCATCAAAGTATTGATGAAAATGGGCAGCATGGTCACAATCAATCAAATGCTGGATCAGGATACGGCCATGATCGTGGTTGAAGAAATGGGACATATCGCAAAATATGCCGAGATTGATAATCCCGAGAATTTTCTTGCCGATCACGAAGCTTCCGCCACCGAAGCGGAATTATTTCCACGCGCTCCGGTTGTCACTGTCATGGGGCATGTCGATCACGGCAAAACCTCACTGCTGGATTACATCCGCCGCACGCGCGTTGCTGGCGGCGAGGCTGGCGGAATAACCCAGCACATCGGCGCTTATCATGTGGAAACCGATCACGGCATGGTCACTTTTCTCGACACGCCAGGTCATGAAGCCTTTACGGCCATGCGCGCACGCGGCACAAAAATCACCGATATTGTCATCCTCGTGGTGGCCGCGGATGATGGTGTCATGCCGCAGACGATTGAAGCCATTCACCATGCAAAAGCAGCCAAGATCCCCATCATTGTGGCAGTAAATAAAATCGACAAACCGGAAGCCAATGCCGAACGGATCCGGCATGAACTGGTTGCGCACGAAGTGGTGCCGGAAGACTGGGGTGGCGATACGATGTTTGTCGAGGTATCGGCAAAAACTGGGCAAGGCATTGATGCCCTGCTGGAAAGTATACTGCTGCAAGCGGAAGTGCTGGAATTGAAAGCACCAGCCAAAACAGCGGCCAAAGGCGTTGTAATTGAGTCGCGATTAGACAAAGGCCGTGGCCCGGTTGCGACGATTCTGGTGCAATCCGGAACACTGCATCGCGGCGACGTGTTACTGGCGGGTGCTGTTTTCGGAAAAGTGCGTGCCATGAATGATGAAAACGGCAAGGCGATCAAGCAGGCAGGCACATCTATTCCGGTTGAAATTCAAGGACTATCCGAAGTGCCCGAGGCAGGTGAAACCGTACTGGTACTTGATGACGAGCGCAAAGCGCGTGAAATCGCATTATTCCGGCAAGGCAAATACCGCGACGTGAAACTTGCCAAACAGCAAGCAGCAAAACTTGAAAACGTGTTTGATCAGCAAGAAGACGTCAAGGTACTATCCCTCATCATCAAAGCCGACGTGCAAGGCTCCTGCGAAGCTTTGGCTTATGCACTGCAGAAGATTTCAACAGATGAAGTTAAGGTCAATATCATTCATAGCGGCGTAGGCGCGATTATCGAATCTGATGTCAATCTGTCGCTGGCATCCAAAGCCGTCATTATCGGGTTCAATGTGCGCGCGGACGCCAGTGCGCGCAAACTGATCGCTTCAACCGGCGTTGACGTGCGCTACTACAACATCATTTACGAAGCGGTCGATGAAATTAAAGCAGCGCTTTCCGGCCTGATGTCGCCTGAACGTAAGGAAAGCATCACCGGGCTGATCGATATCCGTGAAATTTACCGTATCCCGAAAGTCGGCGTAGTTGCAGGCTGTTATGTGCTGGACGGTATCGTTAAAAGAAATTCTATGGTAAGGGTATTACGCGACGGACTGGTCATTCACAGCTGCGAGCTCGATTCGCTGAAACGCTTCAAGGATGACGTCAAAGAAGTCCGGGAAGGATTTGAATGCGGTTTATCGCTCAGAAATTTCAACGATATTCAGGTAGGCGACCAACTGGAAGTTTATGAAATCGTCGAGACCGCCCGGTCGTTATAATCCAGCACTCTGACTCGAGTAGCCTATGCCGAAAGACTTTTCCCGCACACTGCGCGTTGCCGATCAAATACAACGGGAACTGGCGGATTTGATACAAAATGAAATCAAAGACCCCCGCGTGTGCCATCATGTCACTATTACGGCTGTTGAAGTCACGCGCGATTACAGTTATGCCAAAGTTTTTTATACCACCTTATGCACCCTAGAAGAAAATTTACTGGTGGAAAAAGGATTAGAACACGCCAAAGGTTTTTTGCGCACCCACCTGGCGCACCGTATGAAGTTGAGAATTACACCGCAACTCCACTTTGTTTTTGATGAATCGGTCGAACGCGGCGTACGCCTGTCGAAATTGATCGACGAAGCGATCGCACAAGACAAAGCTACTCATCATCTCGATCCGGAAACCTGAACAAGTCTCCGGCTGCATCTAAAAACTCTTCTATAAATTTGACCAAGCCCAAGAAACGTAATATCAGCGGCGTTCTGTTACTGGATAAGCCCCTCGGTGTCTCATCCAACAAAGCCATTCAGATCGCCAAACATCTTTTCTCCGCAGCCAAATGCGGACACACCGGTACGTTGGACCCCTTAGCAACCGGATTGCTTCCGGTCTGCTTCGGTGAAGCGACTAAATTTTCATCGATATTGCTGGGCGCCAATAAAACCTACGAAGCAACGCTCAAGCTCGGTTTCCTGAGCACGACAGGCGACTCGGAAGGCGAAATCAGTCAAACATCAGTAACCATGCCAAACCCGGCTTTATCTGAATGTGAACAGGCGTTAAAGAACTTTATCGGCGATATCTTGCAAATCCCGCCCATGTACAGCGCGCTCAAACATCAAGGAAAACCGTTGTACGCTTATGCAAGAAATGGTGAAGTCATTGCAAGACCTGCGCGCAAGATTACTATTTACGGGATACAAATCCGGTCATTGCGGCAGAATGAATTGCACTTGAGCATCCAATGCGGCACCGGCACCTATATCCGGACACTGGCGGAAGACATCGGCAAAGTATTGGGCTACGGCGGCGCCTATCTGATCAGTTTGCGCCGTACCGCTATTGATAACTTCAATTTATCCCAAGCACATACAGTACCGATGTTGGAAGAAATGGATGCTATCGCAAGAGACGCGTGCTTATTACCGGTCGATTGTTTGCTGCAAGCTTATCCGGCGGTAACGCTAGACGACCAATCAACCCTATCGCTGCAGCAAGGTCGCACTATTGAATATCAACCGGATAGCTTCGCTCTACCGGCAGGAGAAATCATACGCTTATATAACCGGCAACACTTCATAGGACTTGGTGAAATTAGCATTCAACAAAAAATAATGGCAAAGCGTTTACTATCAAATGTTTATTGGTCCACGATCACTGCATAAATCGCGATAAAAGAGAATTCTTCCTGGGAATGTAAATTATTTTCACAGTCACTGACAGCGTACTGGAGTGAAGTAAGGGATTGCATCCATGTCAAAGTCCTTGACACCGGTAGCGTTCGCGCCAAAGCGATTTACCTGGCAATCGGCATTAACACGGAAGAACCATAAAGAAATCCGCAGAATCACCCCCTTCGCACTTATATCCGAGCCTCACACATATTTTATCCATCCACGTAAAACTCACGTACCTCAGTTTCGTACTATCGGCCTTAAGCATGCTTCTGCACGTCGGAGCAACAGCAAAATTCCATAAGTCCTACAAGCAGTACTCATTAATTTTATTAAAAAATAAGCATAACCTTTATATCATTAAGTGCAATTTATCTTCAGAATGAGCAGTACTTTCACTATTAATCATTTGATCATAACGAATAATCAAACATTGAGAAGGTTATGAGCTATTGAAAAAGATGATAATGAAAGCGATTCAAAAATCAAATGTTCACTAATGCATATACTGTTTGTGAACTGTTATGTATTAAAACTATCGAGGAGAGGGGAAGAAATGAATACGCAAGCAAAATTACTCGTAGCCGCTTTATTCTTTACCGGATCAATCTCTACTGCATCTGCATCGGCTGATATATCCAATATTACCGCTAGCGGATTAGGACTGGGAACATTTTCCTGGAACCTTAGCGGCAGTAATCTAACAATAGATAAAACTTTTAATAGCGTGAATTCCATCGACCTCGAATTTACGGTTGTTCACGGCACTGGTGCTCCTGGTATCAATGTTACAGAGTACATTACGAATAATACGGGGAAGGATTGGACTGACTTTCACTTTACTATCAGTGGGCATGATGGGGTAGAGTTCACCGATTTTTCTGGTTCAAAACTTTCAGGATTCACTCTGGAACATGCCCCCATCAGCGGCCCAACTAATCTTAACTACTTAGGCGCATTGGCAAATGGCGGCAGTACTGTGGCATCATTTAATCTAAGTATGCCGGATCCCGGTGCTCACGGAAGCTATACTTTTCATCTGACACAGGTTCCAACGATTCCAGAACCGGAAACCTACGCCATGTTGTTGATCGGATTGGGATTACTCGGTTTTACCGCCCGCCGCAAAAAGTAAAACAGATCTCGAGTCTTACACCGCAATAAACAATCCCGCTTAAACAGCGGGATTGTTCTTCATGAAACTAAAATAGCAGGGTCGTTTGACTACTGTTTTCGGCGCCACGCCATTGAGGTCGATTAAAATCACCCAATCTAAGCCGAACCAAGATAAAAATCAGGAATCGCGCCACTGGACTGCTGCAAGCTACGCTCGGCGATGCGTAATTTATGCAGCAAAATGGTCAGCTGCGAATAAAATTCGTCGCTGGCAATCAATTGCTGCCACTCGTCGCCATCCGGATCATCTTCATCCAGATTGCGCCAGAAGAGGTTGCAAAAGCTATTGAACGGAACCGGTTGTCCGGCGATTAAATCGGCTTTGATTTTATGATTGATCCAACGCTGCCGTCTTTTGATCAACTCTTCCGCACCGGTGCAAACGACAACGGACAGATGAGCATATAAATCGGTTGTACTGCGAATGTTCACAAGATCGGCAAATTTTTTTGTGCGGATGGCATTTGCAATAAATTCCTGTAACGCCGTGGTCGACACTTTAAGACTTACACCCGTTTGCAATGCGTAAATTTTATCGAGATACATAGGTCAGAAAAATAAAGTAAGAGGCGGTAACCAATGCGCTATTCGATTGGCAATCGAGGCTAAGGTTCATTCTTGATTTAATTACCCCGGCTACTGACTTTTATTCATACCGTATGAACATTTCCGCCAGCGCATCGGGACCGTGCCGGTCGATCAAGGATTCGATTTCAGCGAGCAATACATCGTCTTCATCCTCATCCAGCACACCCGCTCCCACCAAATTCGCGGATAGGCCGGAGATAAGCGCATCTTTCACCATTTCAAGTGTCACTGGGTTTTCTCGATCAGCCGCATTGATCATGGTATCAATGACGCGTGATAAGGGTTCGCTCGCCATTTCCTGCACAAAATCGATCGCCAATGCGGTTTCGCCGAATTCTTCGATCAACGCATCGAGTTCGTCCAGCAACGACTCATTGATATCGAAATGATGCAGTTGCTCTGTTTCGGTAAATGCATCGCTCAATACACCGGTCACAAAATCGCGGATCGTAACCAACGTAATATCTTCCGCGAGCGCCGACTGATTCAACCTGCTGGCAATCAAGGCAGATAAATTAGGACTCACGCGGCTCGCAACATCAATCGGATTTCGTATCATGGCACACTCCTCATCAATAATTTTTGTTCAAAGAATATTCGATCAACCCCTAGATTACCGGGACAGACCGGTAAGGCAAGCGATCACTTCGTCGTCGGTGACTTGTGGAAAATCCGCATAAAATTGCCCAACAGCATAAAAATTATCGGGTGCCGACAAACATACAATACGATCCGCTTTACCGTGCAGCTTTTTCAGCGTCTCCGGCGGCGCGACCGGCACGGCACAAATCAGCTCAGCCGGTTTTTGGTTGCGTAATGCGTGCAGCGCGGCGATCATCGTCGAACCGGTAGCCAAACCGTCATCGATGACGATCACGATGCGCCCGGCAGGATCAACCGGTGGGCGTTCTGGCGTGTATTGCGCACGCCGTTGCCGGATGGTTTCCAGTTGCGTGGCTACTTCGCTTTTCACATAATCCTGATCGGCGCCCGCGCGTCCGGCGTATTCGGTCAAATACACCCAGCCGCTTTCATCGACGGAACCGATAGCGAATTCCGGATTACCGGGTGCGCGCAGTTTGCGCACCAGCACTACATCCATTTCGCCATTCAGTTGCTGCGCAATCACCTTGGCCATCGGCACCGCGCCGCGCGGAATGGCAAGCACCAGCGGGTTCTTACCGCGATACTCCGACAGCGCTTGCGCCAGTTTCCCGGCTGCTGCGATACGGTCAGCGAAAATCATCATGTTCTCCTTAACGGTGTAATTAAGACATCGTGCGACTGATCAATCGGCGCAATTCCTTCAGCGGACGGGTATTCAGCACATCGTATTTTTCCAGCCAGCCGCGCCGCGCCTGACCGACGCCAAAACGCAGATTGGCAAAATCGTAAACGCTGTGCGCATCGGAATTGATGCTGATCAGCACGCCCTCCTCTTTGGCCATTTGGCACTGGGTATCGAGCAAATCCAACCGTTCCGGATGCGCGTTCAGTTCCAGAAAGCAACCGCGATTTTTGGCTTCGCGGATGATCTGCAGCATGTCGGCATCATACGGTGCACGGCGCTGAATCAAACGCCCGGACGGATGCGCCAGCAAGGTGAAATACGGATGCTGCATGGCGCGCAAAATACGCTGCGTTTGTTTGGCGCGGGATAGATTGAAATTACTATGCACCGCACCCACCACCATATCCAACCGGGCCAGCACACTATCCGGTAGATCCAGGCTGCCGTCCTCGAGAATATCGACTTCGATGCTCTTGAGCAAGGTAATGCCTTTCAGTTCGGCATTCAATTGATCGATTTCATCGCATTGCCGTGCCAATCGCAACGGATCGAGACCATGCGCAAAAGCCAGCCGCCGTGAATGCTCGGTAATCGCAAGGTATTCGAAGCCATTGGCCAATCCCGCCTGCGCCATTTCGCGCAAGCTGTTATGACCATCGGTCGCCTTGGTATGCACATGCAAATCGCCGCGCAAATCGCTTTGTTCCACCAAGCGCGGCAACCGCCCTGCCTTGGCAACGGCGATCTCGCCCCGGTTTTCCCGCAATTCGGGAGGAATATAGCTTAAACCCACCGCGGCATACACCGACCCTTCCGTTTCTCCCGCAATCCGGGTGTCGTTACGAAATACCCCGTACTCGTTGATTTTTAGCCCGCTTTGCTGCGCCATGCGCCGGATTGCGATGTTATGCGCTTTGGAACCGGTAAAATAATGCAATGCCGCACCGTAGCATTCTTCCTTGACAACACGCAAATCGACTTGCAGCCCGCATTTCAGAATCACACTGGCGCGCGTGGAGCCTGCCGACAAAATCTCGGTGACCTCGTCGTAGCTGGTGAAACGCTGCACCACCGGACTTGACACCGATGCCGCCGCGACAATGTCCAAATCGCCCACGGTTTCGCGCATACGCCGGTAACTGCCTGCGACCGTAACGCGTGCAACACCGGGAATGGCGGCTAGAAATTTTTCCAGCGCCTCGGCATACTGCGCCGCCACCGCCAGTTTGAAACGCTGCGCCTGATTGGCATGTACTTCGATCGCCTGCAAAATATTACTCTCGGTTTTCTCGCCAAAACCCGGCAGCTCGCGAATGCGGCCGTCACGTGCTGCGCGATGCAATTGTTCGATCGTTTGCACATCGAGATCGTGGTACAACGCTTTGACCCGTTTCGGGCCAAGCCCCGGAATTTTTAACAGTTCGGTAATAGCGGGCGGCAGCTCGGCATGCAAGCGATCCAGCAAGCTGCAATGGCCGCTGCTGACAATTTCCTTGATCTTACCCGCCAAATCGTCGCCGATACCGGGTAATTCCGTCAAATCTTCGCCCTTTTCCAGCATCCGGGATACTTCTTGCGACAGTTCGCTCAAGATGCGAGCAGCATTGCGGTAAGCGCGGATACGGAACGGATTGGCGCCTTGGATTTCAAGCAAGTCGGCAATTTCCTCGAAAACGGCGGCAATGTCGGCGTTGTGTTTCGGCATGCAAACCCCTTTTTAAGCTTCGCTCGCATGGCGTACGTTAATTGATCAATCGCAAAGATTTTCCAGATTAATACATTTCTGCCAGCAAAAATACTACAATGAAACTACTTTTTTATAAAGTGATGAAAAAATGAGTTCATCGTATTTTGAACATGACGCCGACATAGGCATCATCGGCCGCGGCCTGACGGTGGAACAATCGTTTGAAGCAGCGGCGCATGCCGTTTTCGCCATTATCACGCACATCGAGGAAGTGCATCCCTTGACGATCGTAGCCGTCGAATTCGAGGAATCCGACCCCGAGCTGGCGCTGGTGGTTTGGCTTAACCTCCTGCTAGGAAAAGCGCGCGAACTCGGCATGGTATTCAGTCATTTTTATATTCAGCGCCAAGGCAATTATTGGCACGGTAAAGCCGCCGGAGAAAAATGGCGCGAGGAATTGGAGCGTGGCGTCGAGGTCAAGGGCGCGACACTGACCATGCTTGCCGTAAAACCAATCGGCCCGATCTGGGAATCCCGTTGCGTGGTGGACGTATGAACATACAATCATTGCTGCAGTTACACCCCTATCTCTGGACGCTGCCAAAAACAACCGGTGAAAAGCGCGCGGAAGTTCTGCTGTACGGCAGCGAACCCTTGCTCGCCAGCATGGATGACAAAGTGCTGGAACAAATCGCCAATGTCGCCGCATTGCCCGGCCTCGCCGGAGCAGCGATGACCATGCCGGATGCGCACTGGGGTTACGGCTTTCCCATCGGCGGCGTAGCGGCGTTTGACGCCGCGCAAGGTGGCATCATTTCAGCCGGCGGCGTGGGCTTTGACATTTCCTGCGGCATCCGTTGCCTGCGCAGCAATCTCAATCTGCACGATGCTGTGGCCCGGTTCGAGCGCTTGGCCGACCGGCTGTTCGCGACAATCCCTGCCGGTGTCGGTGAAGAAGGTCATATCCATCTAAATCCGCAGCAGCTTGACCAGGTCCTGCTCGGGGGCGCGCAATGGGCAGTGAAGCAAGGCTACGGCAATACCGCCGATTTGGACTATGTGGAAGAAAACGGTTGTGTCGGTGGCGCGGTGCCAAGCAACGTGTCCGAGCTGGCGAAAAAACGCCAGCGCGGCGAAATGGGCACACTCGGTTCCGGCAATCATTATTTGGAAGTACAAGTGGTGGAGCATATCTACGACCAGACTGCGGCGCTGGCTTTCGGTTTACACGAAGGTCAATTGGTGATTTCCATCCATTGCGGCTCACGCGGACTCGGTCACCAGATCGGCACCGATTATTTGGTGATGCTGGCCAAGGCCGCCGGGCGTCTCGGTATTCACTTGCCTGACCGTGAACTGGCTTGCGCCCCGGTCAAATCGCCGGAGGGGCAGCAATACCTCGGCGCGATGAATGCTGCGATCAATTGTGCACTGGCTAACCGGCAGATCCTCACCCATCTGACCCGGGAAACATTTGCCGAAGTCTACCCGAACGCCACGCTGGAAACGCTATTCGATATTTCGCATAACACCTGTAAGGAAGAGCAACATGAAGTGGACGGCAAAACCCGTTGGCTGCATGTGCATCGCAAAGGCGCCACACGCGCTTTCGCACCCGGACACCCCCGGCTGCCGGCGCGATATCGCGATGTAGGGCAACCCGTCATCATCGGCGGCAGCATGGGTACAGGTTCGTATATTCTGGCCGGTGCCAGCACCAATCAAGCCTTTGCTTCGTGCAGTCACGGCGCGGGCCGCGCCATGAGCCGCAATCAGGCATTGAAGCAGTGGAACGGACGGACATTGATCGATGATCTCAAGCGGCAAGGGATTCTGATCCGCACCCGCTCGATGCGCGGCGCTGCGGAGGAAGCACCGGGTGCTTACAAGGATGTCGATCAAGTGGCGGAAGTCACGGAACAAGCGGGATTGGCGCGCAGAGTCGCTTTTCTGCGCCCGAAAGTATGCATCAAAGGATAGCATTCAACGGAAACATTTAATTCATTCGACCAGGAGGAAATTGTCATGGAAGTCACTTTGCAAATCACCACACGGGACATGCCCCACTCGGAAGCATTGGAAAGTCACATTCGCGAAAAAGCGGAAAAACTGGAAAAATTTTATCCACATATCATGAGCTGCCGCATCGTCGTCGAGCTTCCGCACAAGCATCACCATCAAGGGCGGCAGTTTGACGTGCACATCCACATGACCGTGCCGGGCGGAGATTTGGCAGTGAATCGCGTCGCCAATGAAGATGTTTACGTCGCCGTGCGCGATGCTTTCGATGCCGCCAAGCGTCAACTGGAAGATTACGCCCGCCGCCAGCGCGGCGCTACCAAAGCGCACAGCCCGGTATTGCATGGCAAGGTGACACAACTATTCAAGGCGGAAAGCTATGGATTTATCGAAACTGCCGGCGGAGAAGAATTGTATTTTCATCGCGACAATTTGGCCGGTCACGATTTCGATCAACTGGCACTTGGCGATGAAGTGCAGTTTCTTGAAGATATCGGCAGCGAAGGCTATCAGGCGAAACGAGTGAGCACCGGCAAGCATCATGTTCCAGGTAGCGAATGATGATCGGCTTACGCCATGAAGATCATACCCGCAGCAGGCGATGCGCTCATCGTGGTCGACATGCAGAATGATTTTCTGCCGGGTGGCCGCCTTGCGGTTGCAAGAGGCGATGACATCATTCCGCAGCTCAACCGCTACCTGGCTTATTTTGGCGCGCATCAATTGCCGGTTTTTGCCACGCGCGATTGGCATCCGCCGGATCATTGCTCGTTTCAACCGCAAGGCGGACAATGGCTGCCGCACTGCATCGCCGGATCGGATGGCGCGGCTTTCCATCCCGCTCTGGAATTGCCCGCCGCCACGCATATTATCTCCAAGGCAATGGCGCGGGAAAGCGATGCGTATTCCGGCTTTAGCGGCACACAACTCGATGAGTTATTGCGATCGCTGCATATCCGGCGCGTTTTTATCGGCGGCGTCGCAACCGAATATTGCGTGTTCCATACCGTGAAGGATGCGCTGCAGTTGCAATACGCCACCTTTGTGCTGGAAGACGCCATGCGCGCCATCGACCGGCAACCCGGTGACGGACAACGCGCATTGCAGAAAATGATGCAACTAGGCGCACAATCCATCCGTTATCAGGAGCTTGCATGAATCCGCTATCCAGTCCCCTGCTCGCCGACCTGTATCAATTCACCATGCTGCAAAGCTATCTTGAGCTAGGCATGGAAGAAACCGCCGTGTTCGAACTGTTTGTGCGTAAACTGCCGCCGGGACGCAATTTCCTCGTTGCCGCCGGACTGGAACAAGTGCTCGAATTTCTGGAAAACTTGCGATTCTCGCCGGGAGAATTGGATTGGCTCGCCACACGATTTCCGCCACACGTCATCCGTTATCTCGAGCAATTCAAGTTTGACGGCGATGTTCATGCCATGCCGGAAGGCACCATCTTCTTTCCCAATGAGCCGATTTTGCGCATCACTGCGAAAATGCCGCAGGCGCAATTGGTCGAATCGCGCATCATCAATCTGCTGCATTTTGAAACCCTGATCGCTTCCAAAGCGGCGCGCTCAGTGCTGATGGCACCGGACAAGCTGCTGGTCGATTTCGGCATGCGCCGCGCACACGGCGCGGAAGCCGCATTGCTAGCCGCACGCGCCAGTTATCTGGCGGGATTTTCCGGCACGGCTACCGTACTGGCGGGCCCGTTGTACGACATTCCGCTGTTCGGCACGATGGCGCATTCCTATATTCAGGCACATGCGGATGAAAGCGCGGCATTCGAGCATTTTTCCCGCTGCCATCCCGCTAACACGGTGCTGCTCATTGATACTTACGATACCGAAGCGGCGGCGCACAAAGTGGTAGCCTTGGCACGCAAGCTCGCAGCCAGCAACATCACGATCAAAGGCGTGCGCCTGGATAGCGGCGACTTGGCGGTACACGCCAAGAATGTCCGCCGCATACTGGATGACGGTGGCTTGCGTGACACCACCATTTTCGCCAGTGGTAATCTGGATGAATACAAACTGCACGCCCTATTGTCCGCGCAGGCGCCGATTGACGGTTTCGGCATCGGCACCGCGCTTGATATTTCCATCGACGCCCCCGCGTTGGATTGCGCGTATAAACTGCAGGAATACGCCGGCAAACCACGCCGCAAGCACTCCGAAGGCAAGGCTACGTGGCCGGGAAGAAAACAGGTTTACCGCACATACGGCAACGATGGTTGTATCGCCGCCGATGTCGTCGCCTTGGAAGATGATGATCCGCAACCGGGCGAAACATTGATTCAACCCATGATGCACTCGGGTAAACGCCTTCATCCTAAAATTTCATTAACTACGCTGCGCGATCAAACGCTGAAAAATTACCGTTGTCTGCCCGCCGCCATGACTGCGCTTGAACCGGCACCTGTATACCCGGTAACCATTTCACTTGCTTTGCAAGCGCTGGCAGATCAGCTGGATCGGGAACACGTGCAGCATGACCGGGAAATTGCAGGATGAAACGCGGTGAAATGCTTGACAAAATTATCAAAGCGCGCAAGATGAAGCTGCGGCTTAAACATAAAACCGGCAGAGCGGTTCCAACCGTGAATGCAAAATAGCGATACATTCAAATAATAAAGTTGCTTAGAAGGAGATTGACCATGGGCACAAAGAGTACACATCCTGGTTTCCATCCGATCAACCGGCGCGATGGTATTTTTCAGGAGCAAATACACGATGCATATAAAATAACCGGCAAGCTCCCTGAACCGACCGTATGTCCGCAATGCAGCGCGGTATTTCATCAAGGACGGTGGCAATGGCTCGGTGCGCCAGCCAAAGCACATGAGCATCATTGTCCGGCATGCCAGCGTATTCATGATCGATATCCAGCCGGCTTCCTGACTTTGCAGGGTGATTTCTTGCAATCGCATCGCGATGAAATCATGCATCTGGTACAGCACTTCGAGAAAAAAGAAAAAACCGAACACCCGTTGAAGCGGATCATGGCGACCGAGGAAAAAGATGGCGAAGTGTTGATTACCACCACGGATATCCACCTCGCACGGGGTATTGGCGAAGCTATTCATGAAGCGTATCAAGGCGATCTGGAGTTTCATTACAATCCGGCAGAAAACCTGTTGCGCGTGCACTGGTCACGCTGAGTCAGGAATTCAGCCGTTTTTCCATCTATTGAGAATAAAGGAGAAATCTGATGTCTGTCGGCGAAATTTGCAATCGTGAAGTCATAGTCATCCAGCGCGATGAAACCATCGTAGAAGCCGCCAAGCTGATGCGTCAGTACCACGTCGGTGCTGTCATTGTGGTCGAAAAACGCAACGGCCTGCAGGTTCCGGTCGGCATTGTCACGGATCGCGATCTGGTGGTGGAAATTCTGGCAACCGAACTGGATGAAAAGGTCATTACAGTGGGCGATATCATGCCGCAGGAAATATTTACCATTAAAGAGAGCGCGGCATCGTACGAGGCCATCGAATTCATGCGCCGCAAAACCGCCCGGCGTTTGCCGGTCGTGGATGACGCGGGGGAATTGGTTGGTATACTAACGCTCGACGATGCGCTGCAATTATTATCGGAAGAGCTGCTCGATCTCGCCAAGCTGGTGCGCTACGAGCAAAAAAAAGAAACACGGCATCGCCCGTAATCGCATCGTTTTCCCAGGGAAGCGGCGCATGATCCAATCGCGCCGGTTCCCTTGAACAATAACCAGTGCTGTTCACTTGAATTCCTGGTTAAGCGCGCAAATATTCGAGGGGGAGTAATACAACCCGCTTTACATTCCTGGAGGATGAGCCGCTATGGAACAACCTGTCACAAGTTTGCCGTTGCCTGCCGATGTCGTCGCTTTGGTGCCGATGCGCAACGTAGTGTTATTTCCGCATGTGTTAATGCCTGTCACTGTTGGCCGCGCCCGTTCAATCGCCACCATCGAGCATGCACTGCAATCCAAGACACCCATCGGCATCGTGCTGCAAAAAGATGCTGCAGTGGACGAACCGGGATTGGATGCATTATGCCGCACCGGCACGATCGCCAATATCATCCGCCATGTCACCTCGGATGACAAAACGCATCATGTCATTTGCCAGGGCGTAGAGCGTTTTCAGATTGAAGAACTCGTCGAAGGCTATCCGTTCATTGCAGCCCGCGTAAAACGCCTCAAGGAATCCGCAGAAGTTTCCACGCAAGCTGAAGCACTCGCTTTGCAACTGCGTGAGCGCGCCATCGAAATTCTTTCGCTGCTGCCCGGCGTGCCCGCCGAGCTTGCCCATTCCTTGCAAGCCACGCGCGCGCCGTCCGATCTGGCGGACATTACCGCCAGCCTGCTCGATACCGAAGTCAGTGAAAAACAAATGCTGCTGGAAACGATCGATATTGAGGAGCGGTTGCAAAAGGTGCTGCACATCCTGTCGCGCCGCATCGAGGTCTTGCGCTTGTCGCAAGAAATCAGCGAGCGTACCAAAGAACAGATGGAAGATCGCGAACGCAAGTTTTTATTGCATGAACAGTTAAAAGCCATTCAAAAAGAATTAGGCGAAGACGGCGAGAACGATCAGGAAATCGCGCAACTGAGCGAAGCGATCAGCAAAGCCGGCATGCCCGGCGACATCGAAGCGCAAACACGTAAGGAATTGCAGCGTTTGCAGCGCATGCCGAGTGCCTCGAGTGAATATTCGATGCTGCACACTTACCTGGAATGGATGACGGAATTGCCGTGGCGCTTGCCCGAAGAAACGCCCATTGACCTGGACAGCGCACGCCGGATTCTGGAAGCGGATCATTTTGGGCTGGAACGCATCAAACAGCGCATCATCGAATTTCTCGCCGTGCAAAAACTGAAACCGCACGGGCGCGCACCGATTCTGTGCTTTGTCGGCCCGCCGGGCGTCGGCAAAACGTCGCTGGGACAAAGCATCGCGCGCGCCCTGCAGCGGCCGTTCGTGCGTGTCTCCCTCGGCGGCGTGCACGACGAAGCGGAAATGCGCGGCCACCGCCGCACCTATGTCGGCGCAATGCCGGGCAATATCGTGCAGGGCTTGCGCAAGGCGAGCGCGCGCAATTGCGTCATGATGCTCGATGAAATCGACAAAATGTCTGCCAGCATCCAAGGCGATCCATCGGCAGCACTGCTGGAAATTCTCGATCCGGAACAGAATTCGACATTTCGCGACAATTATCTCGGCGTGCCGTTCGACTTGAGCCGGGTGATTTTCATTGCCACGGCGAACGTCATCGACAACGTGTCGCCGCCGGTGCGTGACCGCATGGAAATCATCGATCTACCCGGCTATACGCAAGAGGAAAAACTGCAAATTGCACTGCGTTATCTCGTGCAGCGCCAAAGCGAAGCGAACGGTTTGCACGAAGAACAGTGCACACTAACGCCTGTCGCGCTGGAAAACATCGTCGCCAAC
The DNA here is from genome assembly GCA_018240285.1 of Pseudomonadota bacterium. Lineage (GTDB taxonomy): Bacteria > Pseudomonadota > Gammaproteobacteria > Burkholderiales > Nitrosomonadaceae > Nitrosomonas. The sequence goes on from JAFEGA010000002.1 coordinate 120,657, forward strand.
TACACCCGGGAAGCCGGCGTGCGCCAATTCGAACGGGAAATCGGCCGGGTCATGCGGCACGCGGCGTTACGTATCGCCGAAGGTCAACAACTGCAAGTGCGGATTGATGCGATGGATCTGGATGCGATTCTGGGGCCGAAAAAATTTGAGCATGAACTGGCGCTGCATACCGATTTACCAGGTGTCGCCACTGGCTTGGCATGGACACCGGTGGGCGGCGACATTCTGTTCATTGAAGCCACGCGCATCCACGGCAGTGGACGGCTGATACTGACCGGCCAACTCGGCGACGTTATGAAGGAAAGCGCGCAAGCAGCGCTCACACTGGTGAAAGCGCGCGCCAGCGATCTCAGTATCCCGCCGGCATTATTCGATGGCATCGATGTGCATTTGCATGTACCTGCGGGTGCGATTCCCAAAGATGGACCGAGCGCCGGTGTGGCGATGTTCATTGCGCTCGCTTCCCTGTTCACCAACCGCCCGGTGCGTCACGATGTCGCCATGACCGGTGAAATCAGTTTACGCGGATTGGTGCTGCCAGTCGGCGGCATCAAGGAAAAAATACTCGCGGCACAACGCGCCGGCATCCAAACCGTGCTGCTGCCCGCACGCAACGAAAAGGATTTGCGCGATGTGCCGGAAGCAGCTCGCAAAGCAATGCAGTTTATTTTATTGGAAAACGCGGATGATGCCGTGCAAGCAGCCCTGAGCCAAGACGGCAGTCATATTCAGACTCCGGGATTCAAGCTCGTTTAGCCTTGCATTACAAATGGCAGGAAGTGATTACGAATTGAAATTTGCAACTAATCGCACATTATGAACTTCTAGGCATTTTGCTTAGATAAATTTAAACCATGTGCTTATTTATTTATCCGGTCTGCCGCTTCACAATGAAAAATGGCAACCGGATATAAACAACAAGAATAACAAGAGAGCGGCAATTTGCCGCATTGTAGTTCCTTCCCTTCCAAGTTACAGTGAATAACCGGAAGCAAGCTTAAACGGACTTGTTATATTCTTGTCACATAAGCTTGCTATCCTGGAATTATCACCCTACGTGAGGAGTAAATTCAAATGATGCAAGCTGAAACTCTCGAAATCCTTAATGTCAATAATTCTCTTTCCAAACAAAAAAGCAATCGCTCCTTCTACGAAGCAGGTCAATTGAGGCGCGCAAAAATGCATGCCGCACGTCTCATCGATGCCGTCGATTCCCAAAAAATGCTCACCCCGGCGCTGTACCGGTTGCTTGAAGCAAGCTTCGTTCTGGAAACAACTGATACTAAGATTTTGGCCGCGCATCTCAAAAAAACACCGGCCGCCATTCGCAGCGAATTTCAAAAAATATGCGAAATTCTTGGACAATCGCATGATACGCAAACCAATCCGTTTTTTTGCGCTCAGAAAAATAAAAGCGTTGTCAATATTTAAGTATTTTGCTTAGTCAAAAATAAGTTTTTTCTTACTTATTTTTCAAAGAGGTTTCTCTAAGATAGTCAATTGATAGCAGTTTTTTACCAGCTCAATCTCTTGAGTTTGAAATATTCATATAAAGGAGAACGATCAAATGCCAAGCAAAGTCAGTGAAACCACACCTAAGAAATCGCGCGCCAAATTATCCAAAAGTGAAGAAAATATCCTCGCGCACCAGGTTATCAATGCAGCCAAACAAAGTGCCGGCCGGCAAGAAATGATTGCTACCGCAGCGTATTACCGCGCCGAGAAACGCGGCTTTAATGGTAGCGAGGCGGATGCGATTCAGGATTGGCTGGAGGCGGAAATGGAAGTTGATAACGAATTAGGCGTGTTTGACAGCAGCGGTATCGATTTTCAATTTCTCACCCATAAAGCTGAGTGATTGCGTTTTAGCATTACCCAATAAAAACTATCTAGGGAGCTAATATCATGTCAAAAATTGTCCGGCATTCTCCATTCATGGGCGATTTGGCACGCCTTGATCCTTTCGTCAACATGGAAGACTGGTTTAAAGGATTCGGGCTGCGTCCATACTTCAATGAATCCGAAATTGCGCCTTTGATCAAGATCGATTTAAAGGAAAACGATAAAACCTATACCGTCCGCGCAGAAATCCCCGGCGTCAACAAAGAGGATATTAAAGTAGAAGTTGACGGTAACCGGGTTTCCATCAGTGCCGAAACCAAAAAAGAAAAGGAAGAAAAAGAAGGGGAACGCGTGATTTGCCGTGAATGCTACCAAGGCTCCAGCTATCGCAGCTTCACGCTGAACAGCGCGGTCGATGAAGCGAAAACAGAAGCGAAGTATAAAGACGGCATACTTGAGCTGACACTGCCGAAAGTAAATGGCTCAGCCGCCAAGAAAATAACCGTCAAGTAACCAGGACGGCACGTTCGATCAATTACAGGACAAAGCCCCCTGTTAAGAAGAAATAATCTAATCGGGGGATATAAAAACAAGAAGGCGATCCACTAAAGCATATTGGATGCGATCAGAAAAGGAAATAAATCGTCCTAATCTTTTTTCACCGAACGCGGCGGCTTGCAGTAAACCCGGGATGGATATTCGGCATTGCGCTGTTTGTTCCGGATGACATCCCCCCCTTCATTGACACACACCATTACTGACTTATCCAAACTGGGAAAATATTCGTTGGAGCCGGGCTGAGCCGAAGTCGGTGGCACTTTTTCTCTAATTTTTGCGCACAATTCAGGTTCATTTGGTTTGATCGGATCATTCTCCATCGCAGGTAGCGGACAAAGCTGGCAAGGATCTCCAGGACACAAACATCCTTCGCAAGCAGCCAGAACCGGCAATGCAAAAGTGATTAGTCCTACACTGAAAGCAAAGATAACACTCGTTCTCAACAGCGATAGCAGCGACATTCCAATTCCTTTCATCAAAACGATTAACTCAAAAATATTTTATTTCACACCTGTTTCTTCAGCTTGGTGAAAAATCCGGCAATCACAGGCGATCAGCATGAGCATCCGCTTTTTGCTATACTGATTTTACCTTAACTTAAAATACAGTTAGGCAAGGCGAAGAAAATTTTCAACACAAAGGTCACGATGATGAATCTCAAATCAACGCAATCAAATCTCAACTTTCTTTTCACTTCGTTCTTACTGATTGTTTTGAGTACGGCATCCGCTCGTGCCGACACCATTGAGCTATTGCAGAAAAATGCCAGCGTGGCCTATGAGAAAATGATGGATGCTAAGCAGAATGCCGACACTGCGGCAAAAGATGCTGCTTTCGCCGAGAAAAAGCTGGCTTCAGCCAAGCAAAAGATGGCCAAAGCCGAGCGCGAAGCCGAAGCGGCGCGGAAAAAATCGGAACAAGCTAAAATTGCAGCGGAGCAGGCAACCAATCGCTGGAAACAAGCTTCGGATACTTTAGCCAATGAATGGGGAAAATCGGAAGTTAAGTAACCGGATTGTGGTTACTTCAATAACAAAGTCATTTTGACATGCGGAATACCGGCTTCCATGAATTCTTCCCCTAATACCTGAAAACCGAATTTCTCATAGAACGGTACTGCATTGGTTTGTGCATTCAGTTGCGCTTTTTGCTGATGCCGACGCGTCAGCTCTTGCAGTAGTTTGCGCAGCATCGCGCTACCGAAACCTTGACCACGCCACTCTTTCAGCACCGCCATACGGCCGATATGCCCATCCGGCAGCAGTCGCGCAGTCCCTACCGGCTGCCCAGCGGCATCGCACGCTAGCAGATGTACGCTGATTGCATCGAACTCATCCCATTCCAGCACTTCGGGTACACGCTGCTCATGAATGAATACGGCTGTCCGGATCAACCGCAAAGCAGGCTCGGCTTCTTCCCAACGGACAACTTGTATCAAATCGTCAAGGTGCATGAGAAATCCAACTCATTGATACCGGTTTGAGCCGGGTAGATCCACCGCATTATTTGAACGGGTGACGCAGCAGAATCGTGTCTTCTCTGTCCGGTCCGGTGGAGATCATATCAATCGGTGTTGCACAAACTTCTTCGAGGCGCTTCAGATAGTTTTGTGCCGCTTTGGGTAGTTGAGCGAATTCCTTAATTCCGGCGGTATTGTCCGGCCATCCGGGCATCTCTTCATAGATCGGTTCACAATTCCCCAAATCATCGGCACCGACCGGCAGAATGTCGCTTTTGCTGCCATCACTCAGCCTGTATCCGACACCCAGATTTAGGCTTTCCACGCCATCCAGTACATCCAGTTTGGTAATGCACAACCCCGTCACACCGTTTATTTGGATTGACCGCTTCATGGCAACTGCGTCAAACCAGCCGCAACGGCGCGGCCTACCGGTTGTTGAACCAAATTCGTGGCCGCGTGTAGCCAGATGTTTGCCGACTTCATCTTCCAACTCGGTTGGGAACGGGCCCGATCCGACCCGAGTGGTATAAGCTTTGGTAATGCCTAAAACATAGTGCAACATTTGCGGCCCGACCCCACTGCCGGGACCTGCCGCGCCAGCCACGCAATTACTCGAAGTTACGTAAGGATAGGTACCGTGATCGATATCGAGCAATGCGCCCTGCGCACCTTCAAACAGCAAGTTGCCGCCTTTTTTGTTCGCTTCAAACAACAAGCGCGGAACATCGGCAACCATCGGTTTAATTCTCTCAGCTTGCGCCAAAGCATCATCGACGGTTTTCTGGAAATCGATGACCGGTGCATGAAAATAATTCTTCAGCACAAAATTGTGATAATCCAGTACTTCACCCAATTTAGCCGCCAGACGATCGCGATGAAACAGATCCTGCAATCGTATGGCCCGCCGCGCGACTTTATCTTCGTAAGCCGGTCCTATGCCGCGTCCGGTAGTACCAATCTTTCCAGCACCTCTCGCAGCCTCGCGCGCGTTATCCAGCGCAGTGTGATAAGGCAGGATCAACGGACAGGCTTCGCTAATCCGTAACCGGCCGCTGACATCGATGCCATTCTGTTCCAGCATGTCAATTTCACTGAGCAGCGCCTCCGGTGCAATCACCACACCGTTGCCGATATAACAAATCACCGTATTGCGCAAAATACCGGAAGGAATCAGATGTAATACGGTTTTCTTATTACCGATGACCAGCGTATGGCCTGCATTATGCCCACCTTGAAAGCGCACCACGCCTTGCGCATGATCCGTCAGCCAATCGACGATCTTGCCCTTCCCTTCATCGCCCCATTGCGTACCAATGACGACAACATTCTTAGTCATATCTTTAAGCTCTAAAAGATTCCATTTCTAAAATATCAGATTTCTTTGACAATCCACTGCCCATCATGAAACACCAATTGCCTATCGCAATCCACCGATTTGCCTTTTTGCTCTGGAAACTCCATCACAACGATTTGCCCCGATGCGCGCAGCTGCTCAATTTTATTTTCCAGTGCTTTATTTCCTTTCTCGTAAGGTGCACTAATCGCTTTCGGATAAGACTGCGGCTTTATTATTCTCGATAATTCTCTGAGATCCATGCTAAAACCAGTTGCCGGCCGCGCGCGGCCGAATGCTTTACCAATTTCATCATAGCGCCCGCCCAAGGCGACAGCATTTGAGCAGCCATTCGCATATGCGGCAAAAACTATTCCAGTGTGATAATGATAGCCGCGCAAGTCAGTCAAATCGAATGCAATTTTATCGATAACTGGTTTTAGTTCCTCTTCAGCAATGCACAATTCATTCAACGCCGATTTTATCTCGGGATAATCAGGCAACCGGCTGGCAGCATCCGCCAATACTTTTTTATCACCATAAAGCTCGGGCAAAAGCAGCAACGCTTCGCGCGTTTTCTGCTGCAATTTTGCGCATAGTTCTTTCAGAGTGGATATATCTTTTGCCTGTAATACTGCATAAAGCTCGGTTTCTAGTTCGCGCGAAATACCCGCACCTTTGATCAATCCGCGAAAAACTGCGACATGACCGAGATCCAAATGTACCTCATTCATCCCGGAAACAGATAAACACTGCAACATAAGCCGCTGGATTTCAAAATCACTCTCCAAACCGGAATGACCGTAAAGCTCTGCCCCCACTTGCAGGGGTTCCCGCGTTTTAGTGATCCCCGACGGTACTGTGTGCAATACGCTATTGGCATAGCACAAGCGCGTAATACCGTCAAAATTCAACAAATGCGCATCGATTCTGGCCACTTGCGGTGTCATATCGGCACGCAGCCCCATCATGCGGCCACTCAATTGATCAATGACCTTGAACATGCGCAGATCCATATCACTGCCACTGCCGGTCAGTAACGATTCCACGTACTCCAGAATGGGTGGCATTACTTGCTGATAGCCATGCACCCGCAACAAATCCATAATTTTCCGGCGCATACCTTCGATATGAATCGCTTCCGCAGGCAACACATCTTCAACAAACTCTGGGAGTAACCAATTGTGTATAGTCATAATTGACAAATTGTCAACGTATAAAATAAGAAGCTTCAGCTAACGATGAGTAGCACCAGTAATCCTGCCAACATCGAAGTCAGACCGATAAAACGTATCTGATTATCATTAATCTCAGTTAATCTTCTAAATGCCTCCCGCCATGTTTGCGGCGATAAAAATGGTAACATTCCCTCTAGAATTAACATCAATGCAACGGCATTAAGAAAATTTTCCCACATATATAAACAACTCCAGTTAAATCAGATAAGCATTCTATTTTCTACAAGCAGCAGAAAAATTAAGAGGTTCTGATGTAATCGTATATAAAATAACGATCCCCAGAACCTCTTCTTATTCACGATACCGTAGAGTCACATTGCTTACTTACATCATGCAATACTGAGATTGCACATACACCTTCATTTTATTCTTTGCAATTATTTGCTGACTGCGGGATTCTTCAAGTACTTGAAGAAATCGGAGGTAGGCTCCAGTACCATCATGTCTCCCTTATTCTTGAACGATTGCTTATAGGCATCGACACTACGCCAGAAAGCATAAAATTCAGAATCTTTTTGAAAGGCAGCCGAATAAATCGCTGCAGCTTGGCTATCACCGTCACCCATCACCTTTTGGGCATCGCGGTATGCTTCCGCAAGGACAACCTCGCGTTGCCTATCAGCATCAGCGCGAATTTTCTCCGACTCTGCAGCACCGGTGGAACGCAATTCATTGGCAACCCGCTTACGCTCAGCCTCCATCCGTCTGTAAACCGACTCGCTCACTTCTTGCGGTAGATCTACCCGCTTCAAACGCACGTCAACCACTTCCACTCCGATAGCACGAGCATCGTTATCCGCTTTCTGGCGCATAATCTCCATGATGACATCACGTTCACCCGAGACTACATCATGGACGGTACGATTACCGAATTCGTCGCGCAAACTCGCATTGATCGTTTGTGCTAAACGTGTCTGCGCCAGTGACTCATCACCGCGCACACTGATGTAATACTGCTTTACGTCCACGATACGCCACTTCACAAATAAATCGACCAAAACGTTCTTTTTCTCTGAAGTAATGAATCGTTCAGGTTCTTCAGTATTCATTGTCAAAATACGTTTCTCAAAATAGCGTACATTCTGAGCAATTGGAATCTTGAAATACAAGCCGGGCTCAGTTTTAACATCGATGACTTCACCCAGTTGAAACAGAATAGCTTGCTGCCGCTCATCAACAATATAAATTGCTGAACTTCCCAGGAAAAAAATTGCAATAGCAATACCTGAAAATACCGATGTAAAACTTTTCATCTATCTTGCCTCCCGATCGCGACTGCGAAATGATTCCCGTGCCCGTACACTGCTTTCAGGCGGTGTTTCCTGCATCATGGGCTGCACCGTTACGGGCGAAGCCGCTGGTGATCCGCTCATGCTAACCAGCTTATCCAGCGGCAAATACAGTAAGTTGTTGCCATTCTTCTGGTCAACAATGATCTTGCTCGTATTAGAAAGTACTTGCTGCATCATATCCAGATATAAACGCTCACGTGTGACATTGGGTGCTTTGCTATATTCAGCAAAAATTTTCTCGAAACGGCTGGCATCACCTTCTGCGCTTGCAATTACGCGCTGCTTATAACCTTCAGCTTCCTGAGTTAGCCGTGCCGCGTTACCCACGGCTCTCGGAATCACATCATTCGCATACGCTTGACCTTCATTCTTTTGCCGCTCTCTATCTTGCCCGGCTTTAACCGCGTCATCAAACGCCGCTTGAACCTGCTCAGGTGGTTGCGCATTTTGCATCGTTACTCTGCTGATCGAAATACCAATTTGATAGCGATCCAGAATCTTTTGCATTAATTGTGTTGCATTTGCTGCAACTTGTTCACGGCCTTCATACAGCACATAATCCATCTTACTTTTCCCGATTACCTGCCGGATGGCCGTTTCTGCCGCTTGCAAAACAGCTTCGTCAGGATTTCTGTTTTTAAACAGGAAATTCTCCGGATTATTCAATATGTATTGCACGGCAAACTGAATATCGATGATATTTTCATCATCCGTCAACATTAACGATTCCCGCAAAACTTTGCTTCTTACATTGTTACGGTAACCAATTTCAACCGTGCGCACTTGACTGACATTCACTAACTCTACTTTTTCGATTGGATAAGGCATGTGCCAGCGCAAGCCTGCCGGCGCAGTGTCAACATATTGACCAAAGCGCAACACCACACCTCTATGTCCTTCATCCACAATATAAAACCCGCTTGCCAGCCATACCACTGCAAGCACACCAAGAATCATTACAATACTGCTACCACTTTTTGGCTTGGGACTTTGTGCTTGTGAACCGTCATCACCTCCGCCACCTTTTTTCTGCCCAAAAATATTATTGATTTTCTTATTGACATTACGCAATACATCATCCAGATCTGGTGGACCCGATTCGCCTTTATTTTTTCCCCACTGTGGATCATTTAATCCCATAATAATTCCTGCCTTGTTCGTTCAAAAAAATTCCTATACCGGAGCACAATCACCAACTATTTTCGGAATATCTGTAGACTCTTCGTTCAGTTTCTTTGATTTCTCTACCATTGCTTCTGTCAATGCCTGCCTTACAAATTCTATCCCTTCCCCTGTTTTTGCACTTAAACGAATGAGCGATATTCTATCATATTCATCACGCACGCAACCTTTACTGCCTGCCGCTAAGTCAGTCAAGTCAATCTTATTCAAGATTAAAATTTGTGGGATATCATCAGCATCAATCTCTTTTAGAATTTTATTCACTTCTTTAATTTGTTCGTCACGATTAGGATTACTGGCATCAACGACATGAAGCAATACATCGGCTCGCACTGTTTCTTCCAGTGTCGCACGAAATGCCGCAACCAGCGTATGGGGTAATTCACGAATGAATCCCACAGTATCCGAAATAACTACAGACACACCTTCGGCAAGAAATAATTTACGTGTCGTAGTATCCAGTGTGGCAAAGAGTTGATCAGCAGCGTAAGTTTGCGCGCGTGTCAACTTGTTAAACAAGGTTGATTTCCCAGCATTGGTATAACCGACAATCGACACCGACAGCACATTGGTGCGTTGCCTGGAACGCCTCTGGATAGCACGCTGGCGTTGAAGCGTTGCAAGTCTCTCTTTAAGTAATTTAACTCGCTTTCTGATCAAGCGGCGGTCTGTTTCCAATTGGGTCTCACCCGGACCGCGCAAGCCAATACCGCCCTTTTGCCTCTCAAGATGAGTCCAGCCGCGTACCAAGCGAGTAGCCAAATGCTCGAGCTGAGCGAGTTCAACCTGCAATTTTCCTTCATGACTCTTCGCACGCTGCGCAAAAATATCCAGAATCAAGCTAGTGCGATCTATAACGTTACAATTTAATCGCAACGATAAATTGCGCTGTTGCGCCGGAGACAGATCATGATTGAATATCGCGATTGAAGCTTTATTCTGTGATATCAGTTGCGAAATCTCGTCGACCTTACCGCTACCGATATAAGTGGTTGGATCCGGACGTGAACGTTTTCCTTCCACAACCGCCACAACTTGAAGTTTTGCGCTGACAACCAGCTGCTCCAATTCATGCAGGCTTTCTGCATAGGTACTGCTGCCAAAATCAACGCTAACGAGTATAGCTGCATCAGCAGCACTTGATTTATCCATACCTGATTCAAACATCAGGCATCACGTGTATCCGTCGTTTCGATAGAAATAGTAACGGCCCTCGCTGGTACTACAGTGGAAATTGCATGTTTGTATACCATTTGCGTAACCGAATTTTTTAACAGTACCACATATTGATCAAATGAATCGATTTGTCCTTGCAATTTAATACCATTCACTAAATAGATTGATACCGGAATATGTTCTTTCCGCAGTATATTTAAAAATGGATCCTGCAACAGCTGACCCTTGTTACCCATAGGTAACTCCCTATTCTAATTATTCGTTCTTGGAATTGTGACTCTACTTCATTTTTTAATGCAAATCTATACCTGATTGCACTAATGCAGCAGAACCGCCATATTAAATTAACCTAGCCTAAATCTTTCAAGCCATCGTACTACTAGTACACACCAGAGGATTACTGCCGTATAGGCATCCGGTTTATTTTTGCAATATCCGAATGCCTATATTTCAATTTCTCGTTTTGATTCCAATAGCAAGATCACTGATTTGACCAAACATCAGAACGGCGCTGGTCTTGGCGTATTATTATTGGAAGGCGGTAGAATTGGCAACTTAAAGTCTGGCTGCTCACCCGTTAATGATTTTAAGAAAGCAACGATACTGTCAATTTCCTTCTTGTTAAAATCACGATCTAACTGAAGTTTACCCATCGTTTTAACAGCATCTTCCAATGTTGCGACTGCTCCGTCATGAAAGTACGGATAGGTCAATTCGATATTGCGCAAGGTTGGTACTTTAAAAACGTTCAAGTCAGTATCTTTTCCGGTAACAGCTTTTCTACCTTCTATCTTACTGGTTGTTTTGTAGGGATGATATACACCAAATTTTTGATAAAGCGCTCCCCCGACAGCAGGACCGTTATGACATCCCGAACAGCCGCTGCTTTTGAATAATTCGTAACCTTCAATTTCCTGTGGACTAAGGGCCTTTTTGTCACCTTCCAGCCACTTATCGAAGCGCGAGCCTGGGGTTACCAAGGTTTCTTCAAACGCCGCAATTGCTGTAGTTACCCGGTCAATATCAACTTGATCCGTGCCGAATGCTTTTTGGAAATGAGCACGATATTGTGGCATTGATTGCAATACTTCAACGGCAGCTTTATGCGTTGAAGCCATTTCACCCGGATTTGCAATTGGGCCGCCGGCTTGCTCTTTTAAGTCCTTAGCGCGGCCATCCCAGAATTGCGCCAAATTCATACTGGCATTCAATACTGTCGGTGCGTTGATCGGGCCTTGCTGCCACGCATGACCAATCGAAGTTGGAATATTATCCGTCCCACCCATGCTTAAGTTATGGCAAGAATTACAAGAAATGAATCCTGATTTTGACAAGCGAGGATCAAAAAATAACATCTTGCCCAGCTCTACCATATCAGCATTAGCTACTTTAGCGGCTTTAATGGGCTGGATAGGTTCATTGGCCGAAACAGCCATCGAAGTGACAAGAGCGCCAATCGATAACAGTGACGCAACCAGTGTACGCATTTTCATCGGTATCTCCCTAAGTAAATAAAAACGGCTGTTATGGCGCAGCCGGTCACGCCGGATGAAACACCCACAAATGGGAATTTGTAAAAAAACAGTAGAGCGGTTCAATCCCGCGTCTTCGATTTAAGATTAGCTTAAAAAACCTTTCAAACTTTTGAATTATTCATTAGTTCCAGTTGATTAAACCAGAATATCCTTTGTCCCATTGGCCAGATTTTTTTGATCATAACCAACCCCGATACTTTGGCAGGGATCCGTTTTTAGCAAACGTGATAACTCGGTCAGTGCTTGCTTATACACTTTGCGCTTGAATTCGACGACTGAATCCAATTCAACCCAATACTGGTTCCAGCGCCAAGCATCAAATTCAGGATGCGTGCTACGACGCAATGAAACATCACTATCGCGCCCGATCAAACGCAACAAATACCAAATTTGTTTCTGCCCCTTGTAATTCCCGCGCCATTCCCGCCGGATCCAACGATCAGGAACTTCGTAACGCAACCAGTCACGTGTACGTCCAACAATCTCTACATGATTGGGGCGCAATCCTATCTCTTCGCTGAGTTCCCTGTACATAGCCTGCTCGGGACTCTCCCCCGACTTAATGCCGCCCTGCGGAAATTGCCAAGAATTTTGCTTTATACGTTTGCCCCAGAAAACCTCATTTTTTGAATTTAAGAGGATAATTCCAACGTTGGGGCGATATCCATTTCGGTCAATCATACGGAATACTCACTTGACCCATCAAATGAGTGGATTTTTTCACACTTTTCTGTAGATTGAAAGTGCTCATAGAATAAAAATCCACCCCCTTATAAAATTTCTATCAGCTTGAATAAATCAAATCAAGTTTGCTTTATGTATGGACTTATCCCCACTTAACCAAGTATTTCAAGGTAAAATTGCCACCATTTTTTATCATAATGGAATCACTTCATGCGCATCTCGCAATTTTTCATTTCAACCCTCAAGGAAGCTCCCGCCGAAGCGGAACTCGTCAGCCACAAACTCATGCTACGCGCAGGACTCATCAAGCGTTTAGGCAGCGGATTATATACCTGGATGCCGTTAGGTCTACGGGTATTGCGCAAAATTGAGAATATCGTGCGCGAAGAAATGAATAAGAGCGGCGCCATCGAAGTTCTCATGCCCGCGATTCACCCCGCCGAATTATGGCAAGAAACCGGCCGTTGGGAGGTTTTCGGGCCGCAAATGTTAAAAATCAAGGACCGTCATGAGCACGACTTTTGTTTCGGCCCCACGCACGAGGAAATCATCACCGATATTGCGCGCAAGGAAATCAAAAGCTATCGTCAGTTGCCGTTGAATTTCTACCAGATTCAAACAAAATTCCGCGATGAAATCCGGCCGCGCTTCGGTGTCATGCGCGCGCGCGAATTTGTCATGAAGGATGCTTACTCATTTCATACCGATGAAAACAGTTTGATGCAAACGTACCAGTGCATGTACGAAACCTACAGCCGTATTTTTACCCGCCTTGGATTGAAATTCCGCGCTGTCGCGGCCGATACCGGCGCCATCGGCGGCAGCGGTTCGCATGAATTTCATGTGCTAGCGGACTCGGGCGAAGACGCCATCGCGTTTTGCCCTGACTCGGATTACGCCGCCAACATTGAATTGGCTAAATCACTATTCACACCCCAGGAGCGGAGCGCGCCAGATGGCGCTATGCAAAAAATTGCCACCCCCGGTAAAAAGACTTGTGCCGAGGTTGCCGACTTTTTACAAGTACCCTTGCAAAAAACCGTCAAAACCTTGGCTGTTAAAGCCAATGACCGATTATTCTTATTGCTGCTGCGCGGCGATCATCAGCTCAACGAGCTAAAAGTAAGAAAAATACCCTTCTTATCCACCTTTCAGATGGCCAGTGAAGAAGATATTCTGCACGAAACAGGAACAGTGCCCGGGTACATCGGCCCCGTTGGTTTGCAGACTTGCGTGATTGCCGATCAAGCCGTCATGAACATGAGTAATTTCGTGTGCGGTGCAAATGAAGAAGACTTTCACTTGAGTCAGGTAAATTTTGTCCGCGATCTCAAACTACCGGATCATGTTTTTGATATCCGCAATGTTGTTCCAGGAGACGACTCACCGGACGGCAAAGGTAAGCTGGAAATTTGCCGCGGAATTGAAGTCGGCCATATTTTCCAGTTACGCACCAAATATTCGGAAATGATGAAAGCCAATTATCTCGACGAAACGGGCCAAACTAAAAATATGGAAATGGGTTGCTATGGCATCGGCATTTCACGCATAGTTGCAGCCGCCATTGAACAAAATCACGACGAGCATGGCATTATTTTTCCAGATGCCATTGCCCCTTTTCAGCTTGCGATCGTCCCGATCGGGTTGCAAAAAAGCACGCTCGTCAAAGATACTGTGGAGAAACTTTACCGGCAACTTACGGAAATGCACATTGAAGTACTTTTGGACGACCGCGAGGAACGCCCCGGCGTCATGTTCGCCGACATGGAATTAATCGGCATTCCCCATCGCATCGTTATCGGAGAACGCGGATTGAAGCAATCGGTTGTTGAATATCAAGGACGGAATGATCAAGCCTCACAAACAGTTCCCATCGATGAAATTTTCTCATTTATCGCGACCAAGCTATGCATAAACTAATCTACCTATCAGCCTTATGGCTCTTATCCGGCCTTAGTCACGCCAATAATAGCCAGTATGAACAGCTGACCGCCAGCACACAGACTGTCATTTTTCATGGTATCAGCGATCAGGCTGTGTCGTACACCGAATATGCCGCCGTTGCCGATAACATCGCTTGGCTCGTCAGTATGAGCCGGCGCCTGGAAAAATACATACCCGACTCATTAGAACGGGAAGAATTTCTGCGAACCGTTTTTTATGAAGCAACACGCGCCGGATTGGATCCGCAAATCGTGCTGAGCATTATTCAAGTTGAGAGCGGCTTTAAGAAATATGCCGTATCCCACGCAGGCGCCCGCGGCTATATGCAAGTTATGCCTTTCTGGGTCGGCGTCATCGGTCATCAGGATCACAATCTGTTTCACTTACGCGTTAACCTGCGCTACGGCTGCACCATTTTGCGTCATTACTTGGATCAAGAGAAAGGCGATTATTTTCGTGCTTTGGGACGCTATAACGGCAGTCTGGGCGAAGCCGCTTATCCGCAACTGATATTCAATAAATGGCAAACGACATGGCGCTACACGGCTTCATAGCCGGATTTTTCCAGCTGAAGCCTATTCCGCCTGGAAAATCGGCGTAATCGATCAGGGCTTCCGGCTGACATCATTATTGTTGGCGGGTTTTGATTCAATAAACCGTTCGATACTCTCCCGCGAAATAATGCCTTGCTGGCGCGCAGCCGGATTTCCCTCCGGATCAAAGAAATACGTACTAGGTAAAAGCGAAATCTCATCCAATTGGGAAGCAATCTTCCGGTTGCCTAACACGATAGGATACGGTATCGCCATCGACTGCACAAAATCCATCACCACCTTGGGATCATCGATATCCATCGCTACCCCGATCACTATCAGATCCTTGCGCTGCTCATACAACGCAATCAAATCCGGAATTTCTTTCAAGCAAGGCGGACACCAGGTAGCCCAGAAGTTAACCAGTACCCAGCGCCCTTTGTAGTCGGAAAGTTTATGAATTTTTCCAGTCACATCTTGGAACTGGAATGCGTGCACCTGGATACTCAGCAATAAAGCTACCAAGAAAAATAACGCAATTAGTTTATATTTTATCTTCATGTTGCCGAGTTTCCATTCAAACGAATCCGTGATTTCAGTGCCGTTACACTTGTGGATGTGCTCGCTCAAGCTTGCTGTGCAATTTATTCAATGCACTCAGATAAGCTTTCGCCGAAGCCACGACGATATCGGTATCTGCACCATGACCGTTAACGATACGATCGGACTTCTGCAGCCGCACGGTCACTTCGCCTTGCGCATCGGTTCCGCTGGTTATATTGTTCACTGAAAACAATTGCAGCTTGGCTCCGCTTGACAGCAACCTCTCAATCGCGCGGAAAGTGGCATCCACAGGGCCGCTGCCTTCGGATTCTGCGCGCATCTCCTTGCCATCGTCGGAAATCACAATGCGCGCATACGGTACCTCACCGGTTTCACAATGCACCGTGAGCGACTGGAGCCGGTAACGCTCCTGCAGCACCAGCACTTCGTCGGAAACCAGCGCATGCAAATCCTCATCGAAGATTTCATGCTTCTTATCCGCCAGCTCCTTGAAACGCATGAACGTGTTGTTGAGCATTTCTTCCGATTCCAGCTCTATCCCCAATTCCATCAGACGATTACGAAACGCATTACGGCCGGAATGTTTTCCCAGCAATAGTTTGTTCGCGCCCCAGCCGACATCCTCGGCACGCATAATTTCGTAGGTCTCACGATGTTTCAGCACACCATCCTGGTGAATGCCGGATTCATGCGCAAAGGCATTGGCGCCCACAATCGCTTTATTGGGCTGCACCGGAAAACCGGTAATGCCGGAAACCAGCTTACTGGCCGAGACGATATGCGTAGTATCGATTTTGGTATCGCACGGAAAATAATCCTGGCGGGTGCGCACGGCCATCACCACTTCCTCCAGCGAAGCGTTGCCGGCGCGCTCTCCCAAACCATTGATGGTGCATTCCACCTGGCGCGCGCCATTCATCACGGCAGCCAATGAATTCGCGACAGCCAGTCCTAAGTCATTATGGCAATGCACCGAAAAAATTGCTTTGTCGGAATTTGGAATGCGTTCGCGCAAATTGCGAATCAGCTTGCCGAATTGATCCGGCATGGTGTAACCCACCGTATCCGGAATATTCAACGTCGTGGCGCCGGCATCAATAACGGCTTCCAATATCTGGCACAGAAAATCAATCTCTGAACGACCGGCGTCTTCCGGTGAAAACTCAACGTTATCGGTGTACTGGCGCGCCCACTTCACCGCTTTCACCGCTTGCGCGATTACCTGATCAGGCGACATCCGCAGTTTATTCTTCATGTGAATCGGCGATGTTGCAATGAACGTGTGTATGCGTGCCGCTTGCGCACCTTTTAGCGCTTCACCGCTACGCTGAATATCCGCTTCAATCGCCCGCGCCAACCCGCACACAATACTGTCTTTGACCGAATCGGCGACCGCCTTGACAGCCTCAAAGTCGCCATTAGAAGCTGCCGGAAAACCGGCTTCAATGACATCGACACCCATGCGTTCCAGTTGCCAGGCGATGCGCACCTTTTCTTCTTTCGTCATGGATGCACCAGGACTTTGTTCACCGTCACGCAATGTCGTATCAAAAATAATCAAATGCTTTTGCATTATGCTCTCCGCTTGAGGAAGAAAACCTTAATGAATCGTAAAACTCGTCATGCGAATTTTATCGGGAAGAAAGGGAAATAGGGGAAGAAATTTTAGCGCGCAAGGCGCAGTAACAGTTCCGCTAGGGCCATCGGAACCGGGGTAAACTGCAATGAGTGGATACTACTTTTAGCAAACATGGTGGGCGAGAATATAAATAGTTTTTTCTTTCGATGCAAGTAATAATCTTCAGGTACCGGGTGTTTCGTTATTCTTCTTACCTCTACCCAAGCGCCATAATTTAATCACATAGCCGGAAAAAGCATAGGCTCCGAACAAAATAAACAATACTAGCGGCGGATGGCTTGGAATCAATACAAAAAAGAACAGTACGATTAATAAGACTGTGAAAAACGGCACACGGCGGCGCAAATTAAACTCTTTACCGCTGTAGTAAGGAATATTGCTGACCATCGTTAATGCGGCAAATAAAGTCACAAAAGAAGCCAGCCACTTTACATCGCTCCCTGGTATGTGAAAATTAATCGTTACCCAAACCAGCCCTGCGATCAATGCAGCCGCTGCCGGACTGGGTAAACCTTGAAAGAAACGTTTATCGACCACTGCAATATTGGTATTGAAACGCGCCAGCCGCAAGGCCGCGCAGGCACAATAAATAAACGCAATGATCCAGCCCCATTGATTTATTTCCTTCAGCGCCCACTCGTAAGCGATCAATGCCGGTGCGACACCAAAAGAAACCATATCCGACAAACTGTCGTATTCCGCACCGAATTCACTTTGCGTGCCGGTCAACCGCGCCACCCTGCCATCGAGTCCATCTAGCACCATGGCAATAAAAACGGCGATGGCCGAATATTCAAAATTTCCGTTCATCGCCTGCACAATGGCATAAAACCCGGCGAATAGTGCGGCTGTAGTAAATAAATTAGGTAACAAATAGATGCCACGCCGCCGCAACCGGGCCTTTAGGACGGTACGTTCTGGTAGAGAATCGGGCGTCATGAGCGTTTCATAAAAAGATAGGGATAACGGAAATCACACAAAAAATTAAAACAGAACTTCCGGGAGAGTTCGATTTTTGCCAAACATTGTTTTCGAGGCACCAGCAGCACGCACAAAAACTCGCATCTCTTTTTATCAGGCTGCCGCTTCAGCTTCCTCACGAAATTCCGCCAATACGGTCAGTGTCGCCGACACTTTGTCACCGATATTGACATTCACTTTGGTATTCAGCGGCAAGTAAACATCCACTCGCGAACCGAACCGGATAAAACCGAATCGCTGGCCGCGCGCCAAATGATCGCCCGGCGATACGTGACAAAGAATTCGCTTGGCAATCAACCCAGCCACTTGCACGCAGGTCACATCGGCACCACGATCCGTTTTGATCCACAGCGCATTGCGTTCATTCTCCAGCGAAGCCTTGGGTAAATCCGCATTAATGAATTTACCGGGGAAATACCACTTGTTGCGCACTTCACCGTCAACCGGACTGCGATTGGAATGCACATTAAATACATTCATGAATACGCTGATCTTGAGCGCTTCGCGATCCAAATAAGGATCTTGCGTTTTTTCCACCGCCACAATTCTGCCATCCGCTGGTGCCAATATGGCGTTACGATCCGCTGGCACCTCGCGTGGCGGGTCACGAAAAAACTGCAGAACAAACAATGCGATTACCCAGAAGGGAAGCGCCCAAAGCCAGCCGAGTAATTCTGTCGCGCCAATAGCGGCAGCAAATGCAATCGCGATATGTAACCAGCCTTCGCGGGCAATAATAGGATGTGGATAATGTGCCATAGAGTTAATTTTTTAGTTTTTGCCTTGATCAACCAGCTTATTCTTCTTGATCCATGGCATCATGTCGCGCAGCTTGGCACCCACCTGCTCGATTTGATGCTCGGATGCAATACGGCGGCTTGCTTTCAGAACTGGCGCACCGGCTTGATTTTCTAGAATGAATTCCCGCGCATACTCTCCAGTTTGAATCTGCCGCAGAATTTTGCGCATTTCAGTGCGCGTTTCGTCAGTGATAATGCGCGGACCGCGCGACACATCACCATATTCCGCATTATTGGAAATCGAATAGCGCATATTGGCGATACCGCCTTCATAAATCAGATCGACAATCAGTTTAACTTCGTGAAGACACTCGAAATACGCCATTTCCGGTGCATAACCGGCTTCCACCAGCGTTTCAAAACCGGCTTGAATCAATGCAGTCAAGCCGCCGCATAGCACCACTTGTTCACCGAACAAATCTGTCTCGGTTTCCTCGCGAAAACTGGTTTCGATCACACCACCACGGGTACCGCCGTTAGCAGCCGCATACGAAAGCGCCAGATCTCGGGCTTTACCGGATTTATCCTGATGCACGGCGATTAGCGATGGTACACCGCCGCCTTGCAGGTAAGTCGAACGCACTAAATGACCCGGTCCTTTCGGTGCAATCATAATCACATCCAGGTCATCACGCGGCGTTACTTGCCCATAATGCACACTGAAACCATGCGCAAACGCCAAGGTTGCACCTTTCTTCAAACCGGGTTCGATTTCCCTTTTGTAGACCGCGCCAATTTGTTCATCGGGTAGCAAAACCATGACAACATCCGCATCCTTAACGGCTTCGGTAACTTCCATGACCTTTAATCCGGCTTTTTCCGCTTTACCCCAGGATAATCCGCCTTTGCGCAGCCCGACCGTCACTTTCACGCCGGATTCGCTCAAATTGTTAGCATGTGCATGCCCTTGCGAGCCATAACCTAATATGGTTACTTTCTTTCCTTTGATGAGGGATAGATCTGCGTCTTTATCGTAATAAACTTTCATTATTTTCCTTTTAAACAAAAATAGGATGGGAACAGACAAGCAATTGAGAAAATTCTATTCAATCGAATCGATTATTCTGGATTACCAGCCTCAAGAGCGGGATTTTTCAACAACTTGAATTATACCTTTAAAATCCATTCTCCGCGCCCAATGCCAGAAGCGCCTGTGCGAACAGTCTCCAAAACCGCGCTGCGCTCGATTGCTTGAAGAAAGGCGTCCAGCTTGGAGCTTGTACCTGTTAGCTCGATGGTATAGGACTTATCCGTTACGTCGATGATAGAGCCACGGAAAATTTCAGTCAGCCGTTTGATTTCTTCACGATCAGGACCGGCTGCACGGACTTTAACCAGCATCAATTCGCGCTCAATATGATTACCGTCATTCAGGTCGATGATTTTTACTACTTCGATCAGCTTATTCAATTGCTTGGTGACTTGCTCCACGACTTCATCAGATCCGATCGTGACCAGCGTCATGCGCGACAAAGTGGGATCCTCGGTTGGCGCAACCGAAAGCGATTCAATGTTATAACCGCGTGCCGAGAACAGTCCGGCTACGCGTGACAAGGCCCCTGCCTCATTCTCCATCAATAAAGAAATAATATGTCGCATTTATTTTTCTACACCAGAATCATTTCAGAAAGGCCTTTACCACCCGGCACCATGGGAAAGACGTTTTCGGTCTGATCAGTAATAAAGTCCATGAACACCAGTTGATCTTTCAGTTTAAACGCCTCTTTCAGTGCGTCCTCGACATCTTCCGGTTTCTCAATCTTCATTCCGACATGACCGTAGCTCTCGGCCAGTTTGACAAAATCGGGCAGCGCATTCATATACGATTCCGCATAGCGGTTACCGTGGAAGAACTCCTGCCACTGCCTCACCATTCCCATATAGCGATTATTCAAGTTAATGATTTTCAGCGGCAATTTGTATTGCTTGCAAGTTGACAGCTCCTGTATGCACATCTGAATACTCGCCTCACCGGTAATACACACTACTTTTCCCTTCGGATTAGCAAGCTGAACTCCCATAGCGGCAGGCATACCAAATCCCATCGTGCCCAGCCCACCGGAATTGATCCAGCGCCGCGGTTTATCAAACTTATAAAACTGCGCGGCCCACATTTGGTGTTGCCCGACGTCCGAAGTAATAAACGCATCACCCTTGGTAACATTGAACAGCTTCTCAATTACCATCTGCGGTTTGATAATTTTGCTGCCGCGGTCAAATTTCAGACAATCACGCTCGCGCCACAGCTCGATCTGTTTCCACCATTCTTTCAATGCCGCCTGATCCGGTTTATCCTTTTCCGCTTTGAGCAGCTTGATCAGATCTTTCAGCACATCCAGAACATCGCCGACAATCGGCACGTCCACCTTGACGCGTTTTGAAATGGACGATGGGTCGATATCGATATGAATAATCTTTCTGTTCTCGTTGAAAAAGTGCTTCGGATTGCCAATTACACGATCATCAAAACGAGCACCCACGGCGATCAGAACATCACAATACTGCATCGCCATGTTGGCCTCATAAGTCCCGTGCATGCCCAGCATGCCCAGCGACTGCTTATCGGTTGCAGGATATCCACCCAATCCCATTAAGGTATTGGTGCAAGGGAAATTCAGCATTTGCGTCAATTCGGTTAGTTGCGGTGCTGCATCACTCAGAATCACACCCCCGCCGGCATAGATCATCGGACGCTTGGCGCTGAGGATCAATTCGGCCGCTTTCTTGATTTGCCGCGCATTCCCTTTGGTCACCGGATTGTAGGAACGCATGCTGACCTTATCCGGATAGGCGAACTTGGTTTTCTGCTGAGTCACATCTTTCGGAATATCGACCAGCACAGGACCGGGACGCCCTGTCGATGCAATATAAAACGCTTTCTTGATCGTAAGCGCCAGCTCGGATATATCTTTGACCAGAAAATTATGTTTGACACAAGGCCGCGTGATGCCAACCGTATCAACTTCCTGAAATGCATCGAGACCGATGGCACCTGTCGGCACTTGGCCGCTGATCACCACCATCGGAATGGAATCCATATATGCTGTGGCAATGCCGGTTACCGCATTGGTAACGCCCGGCCCCGATGTCACCAGCGCCACACCTACTTTATTGCTAGAGCGCGCATAGCCATCTGCGGCGTGTATTGCAGCCTGCTCATGACGCACTAATATATGCCGGACTTTGTCCTGCTTGAACAATTCATCATAAATAAACAATACCGCGCCGCCAGGATAGCCAAAAATACACTGTACGCCCTCTTCCTGCAGACAGCGGATGGTAATTTCAGCACCGGTTAATTCCACACTCATGCTATTTGCATCCCAATATCAATTTCAACAAGTTATAAAAACATTCAAATTTATCATCGTACCGTCAAACCCCTGTTCCACCGACAGTCAATCCATCGATACGCAGTGTCGGCTGTCCGACACCCACTGGCACACTCTGCCCTTCTTTACCGCACGTCCCGACCCCCGGATCCAGCAACATATCGTTGCCAATCATGGAAACCCGCGTCAACACATCCGGTCCGTTACCAATCAGAGTGGCCCCTTTAACCGGGTAAGTGATTTTACCATCTTCAATCATGTAGGCTTCAGCGGCCGAAAAAACAAATTTACCGCTGGTAATGTCGACCTGACCGCCACCAAAATTTGCCGCGTACAAACCATGCTTCACGGATGCGATAATTTCCGCCGGATCTTTATCGCCGTTCAACATATACGTGTTCGTCATGCGTGGCATCGGGATATGCGCGAAAGACTCACGCCGGCCGTTACCGGTAACCGGTAAGTCCATCAGCCGGGCATTCAGGCTATCCTGCAAATAGCCTCGCAGTATGCCATCTTCTATCAGCACAGTACATTGTGTCGGATTGCCTTCATCGTCGATGTTTAGCGATCCGCGCCGTCGCGGGATCGTTCCGTCGTCGACAACCGTTACACCCGGCGCCGCAACACGTTCACCGACACGCCCGGAAAAAGCCGAACTGCCTTTGCGGTTAAAGTCGCCTTCCAGTCCATGCCCAATCGCTTCGTGCAACAATATGCCCGGCCAGCCGCTTCCCAAAACCACCGTCATCGTACCCGCTGGTGCCGGGCGCGCATCCAAATTAACGGTGGCTTGATGAACCGCTTTTTGGGCATAGTCCTGCAAAATTTCATCAGTGAAATAAGCGTAACTGAAACGTCCGCCACCGCCGGCCATGCCCTGTTCCCGGCGGCCGTTTTCTTCCGCAATCACCTGCAGCGACAAACGCACCAGCGGTCTTACATCAGCTGCCAGCAATCCATCGCTGCGTGTTACCAGAATTACCTCGTATTCACCCGCTAATGATGCAACCACCTGGGTCACGCGCCGGTCAAGCTGCCGGGTATAACGTTCCAGCCGCTCCAGCAAAGCCACTTTATCCGCATCTTTGAGGCTGGATATCGGATCTTCCGGCAAATAAAGTTGCGTCCGCCGATCGAATGCGTTTCGTTTGGCAATCTGCACCGGACGCGCACCGCTTTGATTGGCGATGGCCCGCGTGGCCTGCGCCGCTGCTACCAATGCCGGCATGCTGATATCATCGGAATACGCAAACCCAGTTTTTTCACCGCTGATGGCGCGAACACCCACACCCTGCTCGATATTGAAACTACCCGACTTGACAATGCCTTCCTCCAGCATCCAGCCTTCCGAACGGCTGTATTGAAAGTAAAGATCGGCATAGTCGATTTTATGCGTCAATATTTGTCCCAATACCTGCTGCAATCCGGTTGCATCGATATCGTATGGCGACAACAGGCAACGATCGGCGATCGCCAGGAAATCCTTTGACTCTACTCTATATTCGGTTGTCATTCTCAGCTGTTCTAATAATCACGCAAACTGCTAACACGGTTGCAAAATGCGATGATCCAATGCAGGCAAATTGGTTCGCAAACTGGTTTGATATTCAGGATCGATTGTCGCCACCACAGCCCCGGATCCGCGCGGCAAGCGTGCCATCACGACACCCCAAGGATCGACAATCATACTATCTCCGTTGGTTTCGCGTCCATTGACATGATATCCGCCCTGACCCGGCGCGATCACGTACGCCATATTTTCAACCGCGCGCGCGCGCACCAGAACTTCCCAATGCGCTTTACCGGTAATCGCGGTAAACGCCGCGGGCGCTAAAATAATATCAACATTATTCATCAGCCGGAATAATTCCGGAAAACGCAAATCGTAGCATATCGACAAACCGATGCGGCCAAACGGAGAATCCACAGTCACCACTTTATTCCCCGCCTTGATGGTTTTCTCCTCGGCGTAATGTTCATGGCCGAGCTGCAAGCCAAACAAATGAATTTTATCGTAACGCGCGACCTGCTCCCCATTATCCGCATAGACTAAGCAACTATTATAAACTTTGTCCGGCTCGGATGATGTTAGCGGCACTGACCCGCCCACCAGCCAAATCCTCAAACGTTTTGCCGTTTCACTGAGAAACTTCTGAATTTGTCCATCACCAGGTTGCTCCCGGACCGCCAGCTTATCCGTATCCTTCATCCCCATGATACAAAAATATTCCGGCAATACAACCAGCTGCGCTCCCTGTGAGGCTGCATCTTCTATCAAGCGTGCGGCTTCCTCCAGATTCGCGGATACGCTCGGTCCCGAAGCCATTTGAATGGCAGCGACACGAAAACCTTGGTGTTTTTTGTTTTCCATCGTTGCTTGTTGCTGTTTATTGTTTAACATAGTAATTGTTCGATTATTCGATTGTTCAAAATATTCCCGTCAGAAAACAGGCATCGCCGGCAAGTTCTATTAATTTGGTATTTTTTAAATGCCACCCTATTGAGAACAATGATTTCACTTAGCAAGCCTGATTCTAGCATTTACTCTGATAACGTTCTATTTTGATTTATGCTTAATCCAAAATGATTTGCTAATCTTACAAGCTTTACGCCTCGAACATGCCGATGACCGTCCAATCAACAATTGCAACATTGACCGCCGCACTGCCGTTCAGCCGTTATGTCCAGCGCCTATTGGACAGCGAACCAAGCCGAAAAGTCGCATTGCAGGAGAAGCTCCCGTTTCCTTTTCACCGAGAGGAAATGCAAAGCTTTTTGAATTCGCAAGCTGGCCCAATCGCCGACGAGGAAACACTGCATCGCATCCTGCGGGATTTGCGCAAACAAGTCATGCTCCGGCTAGCCGTGCGCGACATCAGCGGTCTTGCCGATTTAACCGAAGTTATGGTCTGCATGACCGATCTTGCCGAAGTCGCCATCAACTTCGCGCTCAAGCATCATGAAATCTGGTTGACGCAACCCGATCGCTTCGGATTTCCGCGCGGGGAAGACAGCAATGCGATTCAGCATTTGCTGGTGGTCGCCATGGGCAAGCTGGGCGGCGGAGAACTCAATGTATCGTCCGATGTCGATTTGATCTTCGTCTACCCGGAAGACGGCGAAACCGATGGTGCCAAATCCATTTCAAACCATGAATTTTTCGCCCGCCTTGGCCGCAAGCTGATCGCGAGCCTCAATGATCTGACCATCGACGGCTATGTATTCCGGGTCGACATGCGGCTACGCCCGCATGGTGAAAACAGCCCGTTAGCCATCAGCTTCCCCATGCTGGAAGAATATTTCATCAAGCAAGGGCGGGAGTGGGAACGCCATGCCTGGATCAAAGGCCGGGTGATCGCCAATCACACTGGCACAGAGGCCGAATCGGTTTTAATGGAAAAAATTGTCCGGCCTTTCGTGTTCCGCAAATATCTGGATTTCAGCGCGTACGAATCGATGCGCCGCTTGCACGCGCAATTGCGCAAGGAAGTCGAGCGCCGTGAAATGCACGACAACATTAAACTGGGGCCTGGCGGCATTCGTGAGATTGAATTTATTACGCAGGTTTTTCAATTGATTCGCGGCGGCCGTGATGTGGATTTATGTATCCGTCCCACGCTCAGTGTTTTGCAGCGCCTGCAAAAAAAACAGCAACTTCCGGTGGAGACCGTCACGGAACTTACCAATGCTTATTTGTTCCTGCGCAAACTGGAGCATCGTCTCCAATATCTCGACGACCAGCAAACGCAAACGCTGCCGCTAAATGTGGACGATCAAACGCTGATCGCCACCGCCATGGGATTTTCCAGTTATACGGCTTTCATGGAGCAGCTCGATATTCACCGGAATGACGTAACGCGTCACTTTGAGCTCATTTTTGCCACTCCACGGAAGTCATCTGCGCATGACACGCTGGCCAATTTGTGGCAAACCGAAACACAAGACGTTTCGCAAACCGAAGCCGCCACCATGCAACTGAGCACACTCGGATTCAGTAATCCGGTCAAAATTTCGGAGCGGTTGCGGCTGTTTTATCAGGACAGTTTTTATCAGCAACTGCCTGAAACCAACCGTGAGCAAATCAATACCTTAATTCCGCTGTTGATTGAAGCCGTGGCCGGGCTACCCCCGGTTGAGGTCACGCTGGAGCGCATGCTGCAATTGATGGAAAAAATCAGCCCGCAGGCATCGTATCTGGCACTCCTGCTGGAACACCCGCACACTCTGCATCGCGTCGCGGAAATCGCCAGTATCAGCCAGTGGGCGAGCGATTATCTGGGGCGTCACCCTATTCTGTTGGATGAATTACTGCGGCAGGATACTCCCCATCCCGTTCCCGATTGGCATGCTCTCAGTGACGAGCTCGCTTATCAACTGAATCATGTCAACAACCCCAAGGATGATGTCATCGAGTGGCAAATGGATGTTTTGCGTCACTTTCAGCACGCTCAGGTATTCCGGCTGCTGGTTACCGACCTGGAAGGTTCATTGCTGCTCGAAACCCTCAGCGATCATCTGACCGCCTTGGCCGATCTGATATTGGAGGCGGTTCTGAATTTGGCCTGGAGCGGCTTAAAAAAACGCCATCGTGAAAAGCCCGCGTTTGCAATCATCGGTTATGGCAAATTGGGCGGAAAGGAACTGGGCTACGCGTCGGATCTCGACATGATTTTTTTGTACGACGACGATCATCCCGATGCCGCCGAGATCTATACCAAGCTGGGGCAAAGCATCAACGCCTGGCTCACCCGTCATACGTCGGCAGGATTGTTGTACGAAACAGACTTGCGTCTGAGGCCGAATGGCGCTTCCGGCTTACTGGTCAGCTCGATGGAAGCATTCGCGCAATATCAGCACCATCAAGCTTGGGTTTGGGAACATCAGGCGTTAACCCGTGCGCGTTTCGTTGTCGGCGACCAGCGAGCCGGTGAAATTTTTGAACGTACCCGCAAGGAAATCTTGTGCAAGCCGCGCAACTTGATTGAACTCAAACAAGACATATTGAAAATGCGCGAGAAAATGCTGGAGGCTCATCCGAATCCAACACCGCTGTTCGACATCAAACACGACCGCGGCGGCATTATTGATGTCGAATTCATCGTGCAGTATTTGGTACTCGGATACGCCGGCCGCTACCCGGAATTGACTGGAAATATCGGTAATATCGCACTTCTCAAACTGGCAGGAGAACTGACGCTCATCCCCAAAGATATCGCCGAGAAAGCGCGCTCCGCCTATCGCGAATTCCGCCGCATCCAGCACCGTCAGCGTCTAAATGGCGATGCCGATATGGCAGGTAATGCCCCCAGCGATGGCCAAACACAAAAATTTACCCGGGTGGAAAGCAGTCATACAACCGATGATCGTATGGCGGTACTGATGTTATGGGAAGAAGTTTTTGGTAATTAAGAGATCACACCACCAAGCGCCTGCTAATTGCGTTAAATTATAATAATATTACCTCAGATACTTACAAGCTAATTGAACCTTGATTAATAGTAATTGACCAATTTAGTAGTTTAAAATTCTGGCACGATTTCTGCTGGAGACACTTCACACACTTGGTGTGCCATACTCAACCCAAAGGAGAACAACAAATGCAAAAAGTACAAAAAGGCTTTACCCTGATTGAATTAATGATTGTCGTTGCAATTATCGGTATTCTGGCTGCGGTGGCTGTGCCTGCTTACCAGACTTACACCCTAAAAGCGAAGTTTAGTGAAGTAGTCCTTGGTACATCAGCCATAAAAACTGCTGTAGAGATATGTGCTCAAGACTTAGGTACTGTGACAGGCTGCACAGATGGATCTAATGGTATTGCAGCGGTAGCAGCCTCTGGTAATATTGATTCGATAGCAACTACAGATGGTGTAATTTTAGCGACTGCATCATCTACAAATGGACTATCCGGCCAAACTTATACTCTCACTCCTACATTTGCTGCCGGTAAAGTAACCTGGGTTAAGGGCGGCACTTGTCTTACTGGATCTCCAGTCATATGCTAGCCTAAAAATAACAACCCCGTGGCAAGACCACGGGGAATCACGAGTTGAAAGAATAGATCACCAATGTTCCTTCTAAAAAGCCAAAAACCAACCGCCAAATTAAAAGCACCCCGCCCCGCAAGCGGCGAGGAATTAAACCCGAAGAGATTAAATTTCAGATTTTTGGCAGGATTCTACTCACTTCGTTCCACGTAACATTCTCTGCTTACACTGTGCGGTAAGTTACATCACAATGTGACAATTTTCGTCGCACTTATTGTAGTAACTTAGAAAAACTATCACACATACAAGTAAATCAAGCAACTCACTTGATACACACCACCCGTACTTGATGAATATCGGTAATTCCCTGTAGCACCTTTTCGATCCCATCCTGCTTCAACGTCCGCATACCTTCGCCCAACGCAGTAACCAGCATATCCGCCACGCGAGCGCGTTCCTGAATATTCTTTTTCAGCGCATCAGTAGCCGTCATCAACTCATGCAATCCCACACGGCCGGAATAACCCGTGCCGGTGCAATCGTCGCATCCCACTGCTTTGTAGAGCGTAATCTGACCGTTGTCATCGCCATAGCGTTCATTCCATTGCTGGCGAATTTCCCGATAGGCGGATTCCGGATCCGCTTTAAAGCGCTCGATGTTTTTTAGTTCTTCACAATACTCTTCCAGCAATGCATTAATTTCCCGCTCACTCGCCACATGCGGTTCTTTACATTTACATAACCGCTTCGCTAGACGTTGCGCCAATACGCCCAGCAGCGCATCGGCAAAATTGAACGGGTCCATGCCCATATCCAGCAAGCGAATGACCGATTCCGGTGCACTGTTGGTGTGCAATGTCGCCAAAACCAGATGCCCGGTTAGCGAAGCCTCGATGCCGATACTGGTGGTTTCCTTATCGCGCATCTCACCGACCATGATGATGTCTGGATCGGCTCGCAGAAAAGACCGCATGATAACCGGGAAGGTCAATCCTGCTTTGACATTGATTTGCACCTGACGCAAGCCTTTTTGCGTAATCTCGACTGGATCTTCCGCGGTCCAGATCTTGGTATCGTTGCGGTTAAGGTATTTCAACACAGAATGTAGCGTTGTGGTTTTACCGGAACCCGTCGGGCCGCACACAAAAAACAACCCGTAAGGCTTGCTGATAATGTTTTTGAGTTCTTCCAGATTATGCGGAGTAAAGCCCATTTTTTCCAATGGGATTGGTTCTCCGACAGCAAGAATCCGCATCACGACGTCTTCCACGCCACCCGCCGATGGCAGGGTTGCAACGCGCAATTCGATGTCCAATGGTGCAAACTTTTTAAATTTTATCTTGCCGTCCTGCGGTTTGCGCTTCTCAGAAATATCCATATCGCACATGATCTTGATCCGTGTTATCAATGAATTACGATAACTTGCCGGAACCTCGATATAAGGCATCAGCGAACCATCCTTGCGGAAACGTATTTTTGTTTTTTCTTTTCCCGGAAACGGTTCGATATGGATATCCGATACGCCCATCTTGTAGGCATCGATGATGATTTTATTAACGAGTTTGACTAACTCGTTGTCGGTAGCAGCCGAAGATTCTTCTATTTCAGCGCCGGCCTCTTCACTATCTTCCATGCCCAGATTGGTCAGCATCTCATTGATGTCACCGGTACCGATCTCGTCAGTACCGCTACCGTAAAACTGTTCGATCGTTGCATTAAATTCACGCCGGGTGGTAACCGCGTAAATAATTTTGTGCTTTGGAAAAATTGTTTGAGCAATGCGCTGCGACTTAATCCGCTCAGGATCTAAGGTGAGTATTATCAATCCATCTTTGGTCTCATCAATTGGCAGTAAAGAGTTACTTTCTACATAATCCTTCTTCAAATTTTTGAGTAAATCGTTTGGTTTAATCCGGTCGGCCTTGAATGGCTCGTACTTAACCTGAAAAAATGAAGCAAGCGCTTTACCGATCAGAGGCAGACTTATCTGAAATTCATCAACCAATATATCTTCGATATCGCAACCTTTTTTACGTGCTGAACGAGTTGCCAGTTCTAATTCAGCGGCAGAGATAAGTGCATCAAAAATCAGAAAATCATATTTTGATTTCAGCAGCTGGGCGGATTTCTGACGCTGTCTAAGCACCATCGCAAGTGCATGGCAAATTTCCCCTACACTTTCGACGATTGCGGCTGTGAATACTTCATTGCGTTTGTTATTGATCACCTGAACCACACCGATCAACTTCCGGCTGCCAGCACTCAGGATCGGTACTGCCAACATCTGTTTGGTTCGATAACCGGTACGTTTGTCCACTTCGTTGGAAAAAACAAGCAACGGATTAATTTTTTTTAACTCCCGCTTATCATAAACATCCGCAATATTGATAACTTTCTTTTGCAAAGCGGCACACCCGATAATACTGTTTTCCGTTACTGGCTGTTTCAGCTCCTGAAAAGAATCGAATCCGGTATTAACTCTTGAGATAAAGGAAGATTTGTCGTCACTCAATAAAAAAATGGTAAACCGGTCCGCATTAAGTATCGTACAGACATCCTTACTAACCTCCAGTACGATTTCATCCACATCGCTGGCTGCTTGTATCTTATTGACAACATTCTGTAGGCGTTCGGAATAAGCCGGCTCATTTGTGCTGCCAACAATATTTTTTTGTGGCTGCATCGTTGCAATTGTACTCATGACATTGCTTCCTAAAATTCGAATAATTGATTGTTTTCAAGCCGGCGCGGATTATATTGACCCATGCATTGATGCAATTCGTCCATGATGACATCAGCTTCACCCGGTTTCATGTGCGTAATAAATATTTCCACGTC
The DNA here is from genome assembly GCA_018240285.1 of Pseudomonadota bacterium. Classification (GTDB taxonomy): domain Bacteria; phylum Pseudomonadota; class Gammaproteobacteria; order Burkholderiales; family Nitrosomonadaceae; genus Nitrosomonas. Next base: position 151,580 of record JAFEGA010000002.1, read on the forward strand.
CCGCTCCAATTTCTGTAATTCTTCCGCCAGCAAGCTGGGACAAAAATGCCGTGATCTGATCGCGATATCTCTCTTTTGATTACAGAAGGCAGTTTCAATGATCAAATACTTCAGATTTGCAATCTTATTAACGGCCATCCAGAGGGCATCATGAGTGGTTGTATCACCGGAAAAAACAAGACTGACGTCTCCCGAGTCCAACTGAAAACCGACGGTGGGAACGGTATGATGGGCCGGCAATGGCGTAATCGCACGCCCTTCAAGAAAAAAAGTATTCCCCTGCGTCAATGCTTCGTAGCGCATATAGGGGAAATTGTCATTGGGAATTTTTGTAAAATCCGGCCAGAGGTGCCAGTTAAACAGATGTTCCCGCAATGTATCCAATGTGGGCTGGATGGCGTGAACTGTTATCGGCTTGTTACGTATCGAGCCAACGGTATCAACCAGAAACGGAATAAACGCGACATGATCCAAGTGTGCGTGTGTGACAAAAATATGATCGATTTTGATCATCTCGGACAAACTCAGATTACCCACACCCGTGCCCGCATCGATCAGCACATCATCATCCAGCAGCATCGCCGTGGTTTGCTCGCCGCTCCCTATTCCTCCGCTACATCCCAAGACCCTGAGCTTCAAAAGACTCGTTCCGGAAATACATCACTTGATCAATAACACGGGAGTACTTGCTAATTGCATCACTTTGCTGGTGACCGATCCCAGCAACAATCCTTGGATACCGCCTGCTCCACGCGGCCCCATGACAATCTGGTTAAATTGCTTCTCACTTGCAAACCGGACAATCATTTCGGCTGGATCACCCACCACGATGTGATATTGATAAGCAACACCGGCTTGATCGAGCAAAGCGCGCGTGCCTTGCAGCTCTTTCAGCCCTTCCTCCTGATGATATTGCTTGATATCCGCCTGGTTAATGAACAATGCCACGTTACCACGCAGCGGATATTGCACATTCAATAAATGCAGTTCCGGCTTTTCCGCATACCAGTTCAGTAAAGGAATAAAATCGGCCACTGCCTTACGGGCGTTATCCGAACCATCGACGGGTAATAAAATTTTCAGCATGATCAATCTCTCATTTTTTATGACAATCTATTGCTTGGGTTTGTCGTCAACCAAATCTTCCAACGGCGCCGGTTTAGCCGGTTTCCGGGCCGCTAGCATTTTACCGGCGGCAATAACCAGCAAAGCAACCGAAACCGGTGCAACCCACTGGAGATACTTCGCTTGCGTACTGACCCAATCTTTGGTGACCACATCGGTAACCGCCATATCCCCGGCAATCCACCCCAGCAATCCGGCGCCGATCGCAATCGTCACCGGATAACGATCCATCACTTTCAGCACCATTTGGCTGCCCCACACAATGATCGGCACACTGACGATCAAACCGAAAATCACCAAACCGATGTCGTCCTTAGCTGCACCGGCGATGGCGATGACGTTGTCCAGACTCATCACCGCATCCGCCACGATGATCGTCTTGATCGCACCGATCAGCGTCGTGCTGGCATCGATCTCATGCGCACCTTCCGCCTCGGGTTGCAGCAATTTGATACCGATCCACACCAATAATGCGGCACCGATGATCTTGAGGTACGGCATGGTCAGCAGACTCAAGGCGAAAAAGATCATCACCACACGCAGCGCGATGGCGCCGAAAACTCCCCAAAAAATGCCCAGCTTACGCTGCTGTTCGGGCAAACGCCGGCAAGCCAGCGCGATCACTACGGCATTGTCGCCGCCGAGCACGATATCGATCGCGATGATTTGTAAAACTGCAATCCAGAATTGCGGACTATCAAAAGCCATTTATTTGTTCCTGACAAAAATTTCCAACCGGTAAAATATGATAAGGGAATGTTCTATTCCTGCTGTTGAACTCCGAGAAACTTCAAAAGTTCATCTTTTTGCTGCAATGTATCGTTATAACCCAGCTCGATCAGATCGCGGCAGAAGGGCACTTCAAACAATACATAGCTGAGCAAAGTCGAGCCGTTCGGGCCCATGGCGCCAATCGCACGGTACAAATACCGCATGATCCACGGCAATGTATGCGCATATTTTTGTGCGATCTCGTTGATTCCCTCGCTCGGCGCGATCATCATCGACTCGACCGGACGCAACGGTACATTTTTGGCTTTAAGCGCTTCGGGCGGAATCAGTTTCAGCGTCTCATTGATACGCAGCAAACGTTCCAGATCGACATCCAGACTATCCACGAAAATGCTGTTCAACGCATGACCGGCAATCTGCGCAAAAGGCGGATAACCTGATGCGCTCATGCGCTTCGGCTCATCGATCACAGGTTTACGCACGCCAATGATCAACAATTTGTCGGCGCCCAGATGAAGCGCCGGGCTAATGGGCGCCAATTGACGCATGGAACCGTCGCCGAAATATTCCCGGTTTAATTTAACAGCGGGAAAGATAAACGGTATCGCCGACGAAGCCATCAAATGCTCGACGCCGATTTCAGCCGGAATACCCAATCGTTGCGCCCGCTTCCATGGCTGTACTTCCCGCGCTGCTTGATAAAAAGTTACCGACTGTCCCGAAGTATATCCCCATGCAGTGAGTCCCAGGGCATGCAGCGAGCCGGAGCGGATACAGTGCTGAATAGCGCGAAAAGAAAAGCGATTTCTGAGCAAAGCTTCCAGCGGACAATTATCCAGCAAGGAAATCGGATTATGCTGACCGTACTCGGCCGATACCAAGGAAAGCAAACAGCGCAATGTATTATGAATAACGCCGAGCAGATCCGAACGGTAAATATGATCAACATGAAAATTTGACCAGACAGCCTCAAGCCGTTCGACACCCTCGGCAAAATTATTGGCTGAAACCGCGATACTGGCGGCATTGATCGCACCGGCAGAAGTACCGCAAATGATCGGAAACGGGTTGCGCGTTTTGTCCGGCAATAACTCGGCAATTGCACGTAACACGCCGACTTGATATGCCGCACGCGCTCCGCCGCCGGTCAGAACAAGCCCAACCTTGGGTGTGATTAATTCCTTTTTTTTCTCATGCACGAACTGCAAATTCTGACTTCACCCTCTCCAGCGCATCCTTTAAGGTTTCTTCTGGTAAGTTATTCAACGAACTGGACAACATTTTCGCCGCCTGGCAAACCGAATTCGGCAATATCGAACTGTCCAGCTTGGCCACAAACACTGCTGCTGCACCGGTGGCATCCAGCAAGCATTGACGCTCCTTCATCAATATTTCCATTTCCCCGCGCAACATGGAAACTTCTTGTTCTCTCAGGATAGTATTAGGCATATGATATTCCTTTTGACATTGATACAGTAAACAACCTGTGAGCACTATAGCAAGAACTATAATCGATTTAAGAGTTGAACTCTGTGATGTTTACCACGTTTTTCCGTCTTTCTTAAACCGGAGGAAACACTGAATAATTTGATGAGCAGGCTGAGATGCAAAGCGGATGGAGCGAAGAAAATGGTACCTATCATCTGATAGTGAATTTTCGAACACCACCTAACGCAGCAAATCACTTACATAGGCAATTATTCAGCGTTCTCCCAATTAATTATCGGCATTTATACCCATATCATGAACCATCATTTACCTGCTGCTTTATACCCTGAAATCCAACCCAACCGGCAAGGCACGTTAGCCCTGGATAACATTCACACCATGTACTGGGAGGAATCCGGCAATCCCGCCGGTACACCGGTGGTATTTCTCCATGGCGGCCCCGGCGCGGGATCGACACCGGCGCACCGGCGCTTCTTCGATCCCGCATATTACCGCATCGTGGTATACGATCAAAGGGGCGCGGGACGTTCCACGCCGCTCGGCGAGACACGCGACAACACAACCCCGCATTTGATCAACGACTTGGAAACATTGCGCCAGCATCTCGGCATCGAGCGCTGGCTGGTATTCGGCGGCTCATGGGGCAGCACGCTGGCGCTGGCGTACGGCGAAGCGCATCCGGAACGCTGCTTAGGCCTTATCCTGCGCGGCATTTTTCTGTGCCGCAAGCAGGAAATCGACTGGTTTCTGTACGGACTGCGCAATCTGTTCCCGGAAGCCTGGCGCGAGCTGGTCACACCGCTGTCAGAGGCAGAGCGCACGGACATTCTGTCCGCCTATTACCAGCGTCTGATGGATCCCGATCCGGCCATCCACATGCCTGCCGCGCGTACCTGGAGCACGTACGAAGGCTCGTGTTCGACCTTGCTGCCGAATCCTGCGACGGTCAATTATTTTGCCAGCGACACCGTAGCGCTCGGGCTGGCGCGCATGGAAGCGCATTACTTCATGCACGATATTTTCCTGCCGGAAAACTCGCTGCTGGATAACGTGCACAAACTGCACAACATCCCCGCCACCATCGTGCAAGGCCGCTACGACGCCGTATGCCCGATCGTCAGCGCGGACGATCTGCACCATGCCTGGCCGCAAGCGGAGTACATCATCATCGACGACGCCGGACATTCAGTGTGGGAACCGGGCATACAAGCCGCACTGATCCGCGCCACCGACCGCTTCAAAACCCGCAACCTGTAACGCGCAATCTTAACGAGACCGCTTCCGGGCTTGGGTTTGAGTCCGGAGGCCCTGGAGACTTATACGCTCCTTAAATTCCCGGCATAAGCGCTGATCTCCATCATCCACGCGATGCCCAGATGCACCGCCAGGCCACCGGCGATGGAGCGGGTTTGATACGCGACGATACCCAGTATCAACCCGCCAAAGAAGGAAGAAATGCACTCGAGCAGCGGTTTGCCGAAATGGATACTGCAATAGAAAACCGCCATCGGCAATATCGCCGCCGGTCCGGCATAACGGGCAAACGCAAAAATCAGGAAACCGCGGAAGAACAGCTCGATCGTGACAAAATCAATGCCGTAACTGATTTCGTACAACAACTGAAGCCAGCCGAAATGCTCCGTGTGCGGCGCGATGAAAGCGATCTGCTTTAAGCGCGGATAAGCCGCGAGAAAATCCGGCTGCGTCCCGGCATATGCAATCAGCGGCACCATGATCAACAGCATCAAACCGTACGGCTGCCAGCGCACATTACGCATCGTCAGCCCCCAGAAACACGGCTGCTCAGGAAACCACCGCCGTAACACGATCAACGGCACCAGCACGACCAGCAACTTAAACGGCAGCGCCGTGACGATCGTCCAATAATCCCCCCACACACCTTCGATTTGATTTTCCAGCGGACTGGCGATAGCCGCTTTTACCGCGAACAAAGCCGGTGCGATCAGCAGCAAAACCCAAAACACCGGCGCCGTTTCGAACAACTGTTTGCGCACCACCACAGCAAACCCGTACGGAACCGCAAACGCGCAGCAATAAATCAGAAACAACACAGCACAACGGCTAACACGCGAATCCAGCCCGCGGATGAAACCGCTTTCAATGCCCAGCGTATAGTTCAGCGTGATCAAAAGCCCCACCCACACCGTGCAGAACAGCAGCAACCCTTTGTCCAGCAATGTCCCGCACTCGCGCAAACGGATAAGAGCGGCCGTCATCGGGAAAGGAGAAGCAGCCCAGGCGGCGGCACCTTCACGGCTTTGCCGCTTCCGCTGACGGCTCATCCCGGCCGGATGAAACCGGTTGCAGCATTCCCTCCAGTGTACCGATCCACTGCTGCTTCTCATGATCCAACCGATTTTCGCGCTGCAGCCGGTATAAAATATCCAGCGCATTCGCCCACAATTCTTTCCGCCGCTCTTTCTGAATCTGCGACAACTTGACATAGCTCACCACCAGATCAGTTTGCCACTGCACCACAGCCGGGTCGAGTTCCGCCAGTTTCTTCGCGATGGTAAGATCATCCTGATACGCCTTCAGCGCCGCCGCGTTATCGCCGGTTTTCTCATGTACGCCGCCGATTTTGTTATAACTCACCGACAGGTCGCGCTGCCACTCCGTGTGCTTCGGGTCGAGTTCCGCCAATCTCTTGGCGATAGCAAGTCCATACTGATACGCCTTCAGCGCCGCCGCGTTGTCGCCACTTTTCACATACATGTCCCCGACTCGGTCATAACTCAACGACAGGTCGCTCTGCCACTGCGTGTGGTTCGGATCGAGTTCCACCAGTCTCTTGGCGATGGCAAGACTATCCTGATACGCCTTTAGCGCCGCCGCGTTGTCGCCACTTTTCACATGCATGTCCCCGACTTTGGTATGACTCACAAACATGTCGCGCTGCCACTCCGTGTGGTTCTGGTCTAGTTCCGCCAGTCTCTTGGCGATGGCAAGACCATCCTGATACGCCTTCAGCGCCGCCGTGTTGTCGCCACTTTTCATATGCATGTCGCCGACTCTGTTATGACTCACTGACAGGTCGCGCTGCCACTCCATGTGGTTCGGGTCGAGTTCCGCCAGTTTCTTAGCGATGGCAAGACCATCCTGATACGCCTTCAGCGCCGCCGCGTTGTCGCCACTTTTCACATGCATGTCCCCAACTTTGGTATGACTCACAAACAGGTCGCGCTGCCACTCCGTGTGGCTCGGGTCGAGTTCCGCCAGTCTCTTGGCAATGGCAAGACCATCCTGATACGCCTTCAGCGCCGCCGCATTGTCGCCACTTTTCATATGCATGTCGCCGACTCGCTCATAGCTCACCGACAGGTCGCGCTGCCAACTCGTGTGGTTCGGGTAGAATTCCGCCAGTCTCTTGGCGATAGTAAGATCATCCTGATACGCTTTCAGTGCAGTAGCGTTGTCGCCGTTTTTCACATGCATGTCCCCGACTCTGTTATGACTCACCGACAGGTCGCACTGCAGATTAAGATTATCCGGTTCCGCTTTTACAAGCTGCTCCAACAATAATTGGCTTTGCCGGTATTTCTCAAGTGCTTTCCGGTTATTGCCCAGCGCGCTCAAAACATCCGCTTCATCCCTTAAGGCAATTGCAAACCATCTGCGGTCTTTTTCCGGATCGAGCTGCTTCTGCAGATTTTGCGCAGCTTCCAGTGCCAGCGTACTGTTGCCCAGTTTTCCGGCGATGCTGCCGATATTGCGCCAGGCTTCGGGGTAATCGCGCCGGAATATGACGGCCTCTTGATACAGCGCCAATGCTTTGGGCATATTGAAGGCATTTTCCCAGCGCTCGGCGGCTGTATACGCTTCCTGCGCCAGCTCTGCCGTTTTTTCCCGTTTCAGGTTTTGATAATAACGCTCACGGATCTGCGCCGCTTGTTCCAATTCGCCTGCCTGCAAGGCTTGCTGTTCAGCCAGCAATTGCGGATTCTCGGGATTCTTTCGCAGATCGGCCGCATTTTGCTCCAGTGCATCGCGGTATTTTCTTTCCCATTCGGCCACATCGTTACGGTATCTTTCGAGCAGATCGCTGAGATTGTGATTATTGCGCTTTTCCTCGGAAAGCTGTTTCTGCAGTTGCGCCACGAGCGTTTGGACTGCGGCATCGGGCAGATTGGTATACGACGCAACTTGTACCGCCTGTTGCGCAATACTGACGTTTAACGCAAGTCCGCTACCGGTCTCCGGCGGAAGATAGATCATGCCGCCGATTCCCGGTGCCGGTGTTGCATGCTGACCGGTCAATAAGCGGTAAAGCGCGGTGTAATCCTGCGGCAGCGTGTAGGTAGTGTAACCTTTCAACGGCAGCGGCACATCGTCCAGGCTGCCGTGTCCGGGGATGATCGGGATGAATTTGGTGTTGCGGTAGTAATGATCGTACAACGTTTGCGAAATCACCACGCCTTCGAAATTGACGCCGCGCCCGCCATCCGGATCATTTCCGCGATAGCGCTGCAAGTACACCGGTGTGCAGACGATCAGGACGAAATCCGCTTGCTCGATCTGGTTTTCCATCCAGCGCTGCCAGCCTTCCGGCGGAAATCCCGGCACGTATTGATCGATCTGGCAATCGAGACCTTCGCCGCGCAAACGGTTGGCGAACGCCAGAATGAATGCGCGGTGTTCGGACGTATCGTGGCTGTAACTGATAAAAACGCGGACGGTTGGATTCATGAATAGCGGGTATCGCGATCTCGATGAGCGGCAAGCATAAGTAAAACCGGCGGCAAAGTCTACCAGGTGCCCAACGGACACGAGAAATCTCCAAAGTATATTGCAGCAAACCTCCCGCTGAACGGAAATACCCGTTTGTTCCCGCTTTAGGCCGCCGCCGCCCTACCGTATATTCCAACTTCGTTTACCCGAACAAGCAGTTGCACTCATCAGTTAATGCGGAGGATTCAATGGAAAGTTATTTTCTTGGCCGGCAGCCCATTCTGGATCGCAATCAGAACCTAGTCGCGTATGAACTGCTGTTCCGGCAGGAACAAACACAGGAAACAGCCCGGGTCACCGACGACTTGTCCGCGTCCGCCAACGTGATCGTCAATGCTTACGGCCGCTTCGGCATTCAAAATGTGCTCGGGCAGCAGCGCGGGTTCATCAACGCCGATCTCGACTTGATCATGAGCGACATCATCAGCTTGCTGCCCAGCAAGCATGTCGTGCTGGAAGTCCGGGTGCCGGAGCGGATTACGGTGGAATTTCTGCAGCAGTGCAACGAGTTAAAACAAAAAGGCTATCAATTCGCGTTGGATAATATCGTCGCGATCGACAGCAAAATCGAACAATTACTGCCGATCGTCAGCGTCGTGAAAGTCGACGTGCTGGCACTCGAAACGGACGAGCTAGAAAAAGTGGTCTCTGCATTGAAACGCTGGCCGGTTTTGCTGCTGGCGCTGAAAGTGGAGAGCCGGGAACAGGAAATGCGCTGTAAGCAACTAGGATTCCAGATGTTCCAGGGTTACTATTTCGCCAAACCGGAAGTAATGTCGGTCAAACGCGCCGATCCGGGTAAACCGTCGCTGCTGAAGTTGTTGACTTTGGTGACGGACAATCACGACCACGACGCCATCGAAAAGGAATTCAAGCGTCAGCCCGGCTTGAGCTATCACCTGATGCGCATGGTCAACTCCGTAGCCGGCGATTTGCCGCGCAAAATCAACTCGATCAAGCACGCCATTACATTGATGGGGCGCGAGCAATTGCAGAAATGGATACAACTGCTGCTGTACACCTCCGGTTCAATGGAAGATGGCATGCACGATCTGCGCATGCAAAGCGCGGTTGAACGCGGCAAAATGATGGAATTGATCGCCGCCGCCGAGCGTCCGCACGATAAAAATCACCAGGAACGGGCTTTTATCGTCGGCATCTTGTCGCTACTGGACGAATTGCTCGGGATTGAAATGCAGCAGATCGTCAACAAACTGGGTATTTCCGACGATATGTGCCAAGCCTTGATGAGGCGCGAAGGACGGTTGGGTCAGGCGCTCAAGTTACTGGAGGCGGACGAACGAGGTGACCATGCCGCGATTCAATCCATCCTGGCCGGTCTCGATTTCCTGAGTCCGGATGAATTCACCGGCATCAAACTACAAGCCAGCGGCTGGGCCAATCAGACCGGTGATGTCGCCAATTAGATATTGCAACTCCTCGATTATTACAATGATGGCAACCCTTCACGCAGATACCGTCAATGCGAGTAAAAGCAATTCCACATGCGGTAAATTCCTCAATCATCCATTTTGCCCGGTTCACCGGTTGATGATTCAAGTTCGATTTCCGGTTCGGTGACCGGTGTGGCGGTGAATGTGACCGGCAATTCGCTGTAAGTGGTTGGCGTGACAAATACTTCCATGTACACCGGTGTAGCCAGAAAACTGCCGTAAAAAGTATTGATGTAATTACCCGAGGCTGTGGCAAAACCAAAACCATTCGGCGTGATCTGCCCCTTTGCATCGACGCGGACTAAATTATCCAGCGTAAACGGGTCGTTCCCCGGAATCGATTTACCACTGGGATGCAGGCCAGTAATGCGTTCGCCATTGCGGTGACCGGCAATGCTGAGAATTTGATAATAACCCTGATCATCCGCGGTTTCGGCAGTCGAGAACGTACCGCTGGCGGAAATCTTACTGCCGGTGTAGCGCCAATTCCACAGCTTCTCGGCGCTGACATCGGGTGCGGATACGAGCAACGGTACGAGAATCAATCCGGGTAAGATTAAACGCAGCCATTTGTGCATACAGTGCTCGACAATGAAGTGGTTATTTTGAAAGCCCGATTGAAAAATGTGGAATCGCAATTGGATTCAGGTTTGCTCAGCCTTTGACCAGGTTGCGGTAAATTTTTTCCATCACACCGTTATTGTAATCCTGAACCACAAGCTGCGAATAAAACAAATCCTTCAGTTCGATCACGGTGATCCCGATCAGCAATAGCAAACCGGCAGCAGTAAACTGAGTGAATAGCAAAACCGCACCGGTGATAAAAATGCTCAGATTAATAAAGCCGCGCAGCCATTTGCCCAGATAAAAATGATGCAGCCCGGCGATGAACAGATAATTCAGCGCGGCATACGTATCGGGATCTTTCAGCGCTTGTTCGGTCTGTTTGAAAAACTGCAACCGCTTATCGTCCGGCAATTCGCGCACCCATTTTCTGATACGTTCCTCATCCTCCTGGATGGTTTCCTTGCTTTTCATCGCGATGCCCATGCGCAACCCGCTTTGCAGCTCAACGCGCCAGCGTGATGATTACCGCTTCCCGCTTCCAGAACAATAAAAACCGCTTTTGCTCGACAAACTGAAACACCAAGGTCCAGCCGTCCGCTGCTTCCTTGTTGAGTGTTGCCTCCAGCCGTTTGATTGGAATCCCGGAAGCGCCCAGAAGAATCGTCCCAAGTCCGCCTTCCGTTACGTACAGCACTTTGTATTCCTTGTAAGCCATTGCCGCTCCTCTTGTAATATGCGATTGCTTGAATCAGCCCTAGTTTACGTCAACCGGGATGACCGGTGTTGCGCGGCGCAACCCGGAGCAGCGCATTATGCGACCACGACCCGCCTGCGGTAAGCGATCATGGTGATCATAAATAGGCAAATCACCAGCATGACGGCCGGGAACAGCAGCGTCGTCACGGAAAGATTCTCCAGCGCCAGCATCACCAGCACATTGCGTAGCGTAAACAAGGCGAAAAACAGCAAAGATTCCGAATACGGAAATTGATACGCTTTCCGGACCGTCGGACCGAATCCGGCGACATCGATCGTAGTCAGCAGCACCACTGCCCACAGCGGATCGGATGTCCAATACCACAGCGGCAACGACAACAGCGCCGCAACAAAAAACAACCAATCGGTGCGCGTAATGGTGACATCTGCGCGCTTCGTGTAGGCCAGATAAGCGATGAATATGGTGATGGTCGCCGATACACCGATCGGCCACGTTCCGGCTCCGCCATTGTCTTCTAGCTGCGCCAGAAAAATCAGCAGCGTGGTCGCACCCCAGATCACCCAGGAAAAAATATGTGGCTTGACCGATCCGCGGAAGATTTCCCGGATGTAAGGGATGAACGCAGCCAGAGTAATCGCGATGGCGATGAGACTGAGAATTTCTTTGTAGAACATATTCTTTTTGTGATGAGCTGGAAAAAACAGAATCGTATAAGAGTTCACTGTTCCTGATTGGTTCAGTTTGGATGAAAATATCCTTAACGAACCTGATTTATCAGGAAAAACGGGCGGTTAAGGAGACTCAGAAAAAGATAGCGAACGATGATCAGGCAAAGCGGAACAGGCGAAAAAGCGCAGTTTGAGCTAGATTTCAACGCAGCATGCGTCGAGCGCAGCAGTTTTTCAGAGTTTCCTTAGAAACGTCCAATGTAGATTACGACAATGAGCCCCAGACCCAGGACAGCCACGGCAGCATTCACCAGCATGCCCCAGCGGGGATTGTATCCTTCGGGAAATTCCGCCGGATTCAGGGTTTTCAGAAAAACCGCATACTGACGGGACGAATAAATTGCAGAGACTGCACCGAGAAAAACGAAAGCAAACCCCAGCCAGAATGTCAGCGCCATGCCAGTCGCGTGTATTTGGCCGGGTGCCAGGGCGCTCAATAGCAAACCGGTCCGCTCGACTAAAAAACCAAAAGCAATCAGGGCGAGACTGGTGCGGTTCCACGCCAGTAGCGTGCGCTCCGCCGCAAAGAGCACCCTGGGATCCTTGAGGTTCGACATACGTTCTCCTAAGCCCAGCGTGAATTAACCAAAGAATGCGGCATCAACAAACTCCTTCGCTGATTCGTCAGGTTTCTATTCCCAAATCACCATCTTGAAACGTTCCTTGACGATGCCGAAGTAGTTGCACTTCCAGTCGCTTTGCGCGAAGAAGTCGAGGTGATGCCATTGGTCTTTTTGTTTCAGGATGTTGGCAGCGGCATCGTCCCAGTCGATGGCGGCGAATCTCGGTTCCAGTTCCTGCTTGCGGTCTTCGACTTCGGCATAATCGAAACCGTCGTACTCCCAGTGCAACACTTCAAACACGTTACCGTCGCGGTCGGCGTAGTCGATGCTGAAATCGAGTCCCCATTTCGGACGGATACGGATGATCTTGTAAATAAGCGGATTGGCTTTCGCCCAGTGCTGCAATTGTTGCAGCGCTTCCCCGGCATAGCCTTTGCGCTCGAACAGCAAACTGTGATTCAGCACCGCACCTTCGACCCGATCCGGTTGCGTGAACCACGGTGCTTTCAATGCATGATGGTGCTCGCGGTGCGAATGTGCTTGCGTCCCGTTGGCTTCGGCATAGCGCTGTTCGAGATCGGTCAGATCGTAACCGTTCTGATCGAACAACGCCAGATCGCGCGCCAGAGGAATGCTCACTGTATCCAGCGGCCGTTCCCAATGGCTGATGGGGTTCAATTGATTGTCGGTTAAATCGAGGTAACTCATGGGTAAAAAACTATCGGATTAACAAAGGATGACGAAAATAAATGGCAGATTGTGACAGGCTGAAGCAAAAAAAGCTACGCGACCGCCACCGCAGTGGCAATCTAACCGCCGTGACGCGGCTTTCCGTAGAGCACGCGCAACTCATCCTTGGCTTTTTCCAGCACCTCGCGCTGCTGCGCGGGTAGATGATTTCCTGCACGGTTGATGTAAAAATTCAACATCGACATCGCCGACACAAACGGCTCTGCCTTGCGCCGCTGACTGCTGTCCGCGGAATGCTTCAGCGATAGCGCGATTTTATGCGGATCGTTCCAGGTAAAAACACCGAGCTCGAGATCGAGGGCGTTACTGGTGCTGCTGATATGGTGGGACCAGTTTTGAGAATTATTTTTGGGCACTAGAGCTATAACTCAACACTAGAACACTGATGAATAACAAAAATCTTTGCTATATCTCAAATTGTAACGAACCATCATGATTAATTACTATGATCCGCTCAAAGCATGATGGTTTGGTGATATTTCGCACAATATCTACTTTGTCATCTTCGTCCATGCAACAAATATAATCAACTAGTATCAACCACCAACGTTTATATTTTTTATTTATTTTCTTCTCTTTTTCTTTTATGCAATGTTTAATCACTTCTGTATATAAACCTACTACCCAACCTCCGCTATCTTCATCGGATTCAATTCCGATCTTATATTTATGCGACAGTTTTGAACTACCCGCTACAAACTTTAGAGATACGTTACTGCTTAATTTATATTTAAAAGGCGTGATTTCGTTTTGCTTCTGAAAAGCATCGATTGCTTCCCTGATCATTTTCTCAGAAACATCAAGCTTTCCATCAACTCTCTCATAATGCAAAGCTACCCAAAAATTATTAGTTTCAGCGTTGTAGTTTGAAAATACTTTTTTTATCCTATTTTTTAAAGGTATTGCTGTTTCTTCTAACCCATTTGTATTTCCGTCTTTATCGTAATACTGTTCATTAAGCCTTCTTACCTCTACAGCTATTGAGTTCTCAATCAAAAAATCAGGAGATACGTTTCCATCAGGTTCATAAATGACATCATGACAATTTTTTTTCAAAAAATTTTCTGCGATAGCTTCTTCCGGTTTCATTCTAATTCCCCCAAATGCAATTAAATAATGTCGATCATTCTCAAATCTTTCCATTAGAGACATTAACTTCTTATCAAAGAGCTTTCCAAGCTTACAACATCCAGAAATACGGTGCTTTCTGGTGCACTCACTCCCAAATCAAATGGCACTACTCCCAGCAACGGACCATCCAGCCGCTGCTCCAGCGTCGCAATATTTTCCTCCAACATTAGCATCTGCGGATCGATGCCATTCGCCACCCAGCCTGCTAGCGGCAAACCGGCCGCGAGGATCGCTTGCGCGGACAGCAGGGCGTGATTCAAACAACCAAGCCGCATGCCAACCACCAGGATCACCGGAAGATTTAATGCGCGCGCCAGATCCGCGCCGGTTTGTTGCGCGTTGAGCGGCACCAGGAAACCGCCCGCGCCTTCGACGATGACAACATCCGCCTGATTGCTGAGCGCCTGATAAGCGCGTTGAATGACGGAGAGATCGATGCCGATACCGGCTTGTTGCGCGGCGATATGCGGCGAGACCGGGGGATCAAACGCGTAGGGATTAATGTGTTCGCGGGCAGCGTTGATATTGCTTGCAGCGATCAGTTGCTCGACATCGTGCCAGCGGCCATTTTCACTGCCCGCCACCACCGGTTTCATGCCGACGACCTTTTTGCCTTGCGCGGCAAACGCGCGCAGTAGCGCGCAACTGATGGTGGTTTTGCCTGCACCGGTATCTGTGCCGGTAACGAAATAGCCTTGCCCCATATTAAGGCGGCAATCCCAATTGCCGCCGCGTTTCCGGCGTCAGAATCGAGCGCGGATCGAATGGTTTCCAGGCATGGCCGTACACCACTTCAAACGTGGCTGGCAGCTTGCCGTCGCGGCGCAGGGTTTCGTAGGCATTGATCGCCTGTTGCCATTGATGCTTGCCCATCAATCCCTGCCGCCGCCCCTGGGTCACATTGTGCGCGCCGATGGCTTTGAGGTCGCGCATCACACCGATCACGTCATCATACGTCAGCGTGATGTATTCCATATCCATCACCGGCGTGGAAAAACGGTTATTCAGCAACAGATCGCCGATGTCGTGCATATCAACGAAGCGGTTGACATGCTGATAGCCGTCGATGCGCGCGAACGACTGGCGCAATTCCTTTAGCGTATCCGGGCCGAAGGTGCTGAACATCAGCAGCCCGTCGGCACGCAGTATGCGGTGCATTTCGGCGAAGGTGCGATCCAGGTCGTTGCACCATTGCAGTGCAAGATTCGACCAGATCAGGCCGACGCTTTCGTTCTTGAATGGCAGCTGCTCGATATCGCCGCACACATAGTCACCGCGCTGCTGCAATGGCAGCAAACGTTGCCACCAGGCGGTATTCGGCCGCGCGTGCGTGAGCATCGTCCAGGCAATATCGAATGCGATCAAACGGCTTTGCGGGTAGCGTTTGGCCAATTGCTGCGTGCCGTAACCGGTGCCGCTGCCGGCATCGAGAATCACATCCGGCTGGTATTTGATGTATTCCAGGCGCGCCAGCATGCGATTGCTGATTTCGCGTTGCAGCACCGCTGCGTGATCGTAGCTATGTGCAGCGCGTTCAAACGAGGCGCGCAGTTGTTTCTTATCAAGCGTTTGTTCGGAATTCATTGAGATGCGTGACAAATTGTTCGGGGTAAGATAAAAAC
This sequence comes from Pseudomonadota bacterium, assembly GCA_018240285.1. Lineage (GTDB taxonomy): Bacteria > Pseudomonadota > Gammaproteobacteria > Burkholderiales > Nitrosomonadaceae > Nitrosomonas. The sequence continues at coordinate 167,168 of JAFEGA010000002.1, forward strand.
GGCGCATGGCCGCAATGATCGAATTTCAGGTAGCGCGATTGCGGCAATTGTTGGTGCATCCAATCCGCCGCAGCCGGATGCGTGATGACATCATTGTCGCCGTGCATGATCAGCACCGGTTGCCGGATATCGCCGACGTGTTCGCGCAAATCGCTGTTCTGCAAAATTCTCAGTCCTTTTTCCAATGCCGCCGGATCCGGCTCAGCGCGTTGAAAAAAGTTTTTGCGCAATTGCGACAGAATTTTGCTCGCATCGCAGTCGCCGCTCATTTGCAATGTCAGGAAGCGATTGATCGTAGTGGCGTAATTCAGTTTCAGGTTCTCTAGAAACATTTGTAATAGTTTGCGATCCATGCCGGATGGCCAATCGCTTTGCCAAGCGAAACAGGGTGTGGTTGAAATCAGCACCAGTTTCTCGACTTGCTGCGGCTGCTGTAACGCCAGTTGCATTGCAATCTGTCCGCCCAACGACCAGCCGCCGAGCAAGCAGCGTTCCGGCAGGATAGCGGCGACGATCTCGGTCAGATGATCGAGCGTTCCCGGTTCGCACGCCGGACTCAAACCGTGCCCGGGCAGATCGACCAGATGCAGACGGAAATGTTGCGCCAGCGCATCGCGCACGCTGCCCCAAATGCCGCTGTGCATCGCCCAACCGTGCAACAACACCAGATCGGGACCCTGCCCGGATGTTTCGATATGCAGCGCAGTCATGGCATTGCGGCCAGTTCGTGCAAAGCATCGGTCAGCCGCGCGATGTCTTGCGGCTGATGCACCGCGGACAATGAAATGCGCAAACGCGCCGTCCCTTGCGGCACCGTCGGCGGACGGATCGCCGGAACCAGTATGCCGCGCTCGCGCAATCCTTGGCTGATGCGCACGGCCTCGGCGCTATCGCCGATTAGCAACGGTTGAATCGGTGTGCTTGATGGTAACAGTTTCCACGGCAGTGACTGCAAGCCTTGTTTCAGTTGCGCAATATGCTGCGCCAATGCCTCACGCCGCCATTCTTCCTGTTCGATCAACCGTAAACTGGTCAGCAATGCATGCGAAAGCGCCGGTGGCGTGGCGGTGGTATAAATATAACTGCGCGCCGACTGAATCAAGGTTTCGATCACCTCCGGCTGCGCCGCGACAAACGCACCGAATACACCGGCTGCTTTGCCGAGCGTGGCCATATACACCACATGCGGGGAATGTGCGACAAGCTCTTGCGTCGTATGTAAGCTGCCGCGTCCTTGCTGCCCAAGCACGCCGAAACCGTGCGCGTCATCGAGCACCAGCAGTGCATCATAGCGTTCGCATAAAGCGATCAGTTGCGCAATTGGCGCAATGTCACCTTCCATACTGAAGACCGCGTCGGAAATGACCAGCTTGCGCCGTGCCTGAGTCGCCGCCAAGCGTTTCTCCAGCACCACCAGATTGAGATGCGGATAACGCACAAATTTGGCGCGCGACAATAGCGCCGCATCGTTCAGCGACGCATGATTGAGCTTGTCGGCAAAAATGGCATCGTCGCGCCCGGCCAGCGCAGTCACCACGCCGGTATTCGCCATGTAGCCGGTGGAAAACAACAATGCTTGCGGGAAACCGGTGAATGCCGCCGCCGCTTCTTCGAACTGATGATGCGCCACTGAATGCCCGTTGATCAGATGCGACGCACCGGCGCCAACGCCGTAGCGCTGCGTGCCTTCACATACCGCCTGAATCAATGCCGGATGATTGGCCAGCCCGAGATAATCGTTACTGCTGAATGCCAGATAATCCTGCCCGCCGACCGTGACATGGCTGGCTTGAGGGCTGTCGACGATTTGCCTTACCCGCCGCAAACCCTGCTGCTCACGGTTGCGCAGTTGCTCGGTCAGACCGGAAAACATTTACGACAATGCGCGCAATCCCAGCTTATCCAGCAACACCCGGTCGCGATCGGTTTCCGGATTCGACGTCGTCAGCAATTTGTCGCCGTAGAAGATCGAATTGGCGCCGGCGAGAAAACACAGCGCTTGCACCGCATCGGACATTTCCTGGCGGCCTGCGGATAGCCGCACCATGGCTTTCGGCATCGTGATCCGCGCGGCGGCGATAGTGCGCACAAATTCGAGCGGATCCAACTCCGCCGTACCGTACAACGGCGTACCCTTGACCTGCACCAGATGATTGATCGGTACCGATTCCGGGTAGGGATTCAAGTTTGCCAGTTGCGCGATCAATCCGGCGCGCGAACGGCGTGTTTCGCCCATGCCGACGATACCGCCGCAACATACGTTGATACCGGCGCCACGCACTTCCTGCAGCGTATCGAGACGATCCTGATACTGCCGCGTGGTGATGATTTCTTCATAATATTCCGGCGCGGTATCGAGATTGTGATTGTAATAATCCAAACCGGCTTCGCCGAGCTGCTGCGCTTGACCGGGCTTTAATAAACCCAAGGTAGCACAGGTTTCCATACCAAGCGATTTGACCGCTCGGATCATCTCGGTCATTTTCTCGATGTCGCGTTGCTTCGGCCCGCGCCATGCCGCCCCCATGCAGAATCGCGACGCGCCTTTGGCCTTGGCTGCGGAAGCGGCGGTTACTACATCATCCAACGACAACATGTCCTGATTTTCAACGCCGGTGTGATAACGCGCCGCCTGCGGACAATAGCCGCAATCCTCCGGACAGCCGCCGGTTTTGACCGAAATCAGCGTCGATAACTGTACACCGTTGGCATCGTGATATTGACGATGCACCGTCTGGGCGTGGAATAACAGATCGTTGAATGGTGCGTTCAGCAACGCTTCAACATCCGCCACGCTCCAAGCTGCTGAATCTTGCGATTTTCCGGTTTTACTCTTCAGGTCGTTTTGTATTTCGCTGTTTGTTGGTACATCCCAGTTTATATTCATTTACCTATTGTTCCGTTTAAATGCTGTAGCGATCGCGCCGTTTGCCGATAGCCTTCGATGATCAAGAATTGTGTCAATGCCGCTTATTTTACCATCGCCGATTTTTAAACAACGGATTAAATGCGATGCTTATCAGGACTCAGAAAAACTGCCTGCTTTGCGGTACGAATACCGGCGAGGATTTTTGCGCAGCTTGTTATCGCGATTTACCGCAATTGCCGGTTAACCATTGCCCTGTTTGCCTATGGCCGGTGCCAACCGGCGAAATCTGCGGTAATTGCTTGAAAAAACCACCGGCATTCACCCGCACGCTGGCGGCGCTGCGCTACACCTTTCCTGCCGATGCGCTGATCCATGCGTTAAAATATCAGACCAATCTGGCCATCGCGCCGGTTCTTGCCAAGCTGTTCATCGCCCGGTTGAAAACACTGGAAAAGATGCCCGATATCATCGTGCCGATGCCGCTGCATCCGATCCGGCTGCGCGAGCGCGGATTCAATCAGGCGATGGAAATCAGCCGCACGATCGCGAAACAAACAGGCATTGCTTTGCTGCCGGATAGTTGCAGCCGCGTCAAACATACGCCACCGCAAACTGGATTACCCTGGAAAGAGCGGCAGAAAAATATCCGCCGGGCCTTTAGTTGTAAAATGGATGTAGCGGGGAAACATGTTGCGATCGTCGATGATGTCATGACCACCGGCACGACCCTGAATGAATTGGCGAAAGTATTGCGCCGCCAAGGCGCTAGCGAAATCAGCAATTGGGTTATCGCCAGAACCTTACCAGAAAAAAATCACTCGGAATCTTTTACTTTTTAAATAACCGCATGTTTCATATCGTTCTACATCAACCGGAAATTCCACCCAACACCGGCAACATCATCCGCTTGTGCGCCAACACCGGCACACAGCTCCATCTGGTCAAACCGCTCGGCTTTCCGTTGCAGGATAAACAATTAATCCGCGCCGGTTTGGATTATCACGAATTTGCTTCAATCCAGGTGCATGAGAATTGGGCGGCATGCGATCAAAGCCTGCAAGGGCATCGCCTGTTTGCGATCACAACGAAAGGAAAACAGCGTTACGACCAAGTGGCGTATGCAGCGGGAGATGTGTTTCTGTTTGGTTCGGAGAGCTGCGGCTTGCCTGCTCACCTCATGGAGACTTTTCTGGAATCGCATCGTCTTCGGGTACCGATGGTGGCAACCAGCCGCAGTTTGAATCTATCCAACGCCGTTGCCGTCGTGGTTTATGAAGCGTGGCGGCAAATCGGTTTTCCGTCGGGACAATAGCTTGTAATTACTGCAAATTGAGATTCTCGCTCAAAATCCGCGGCGTCACGAAAATCAGCAGTTCGCGCTTGTTGTCCACTTTCGTGGTATTACGGAAAACATGCCCCAGTACCGGAATATCACCCAGCATCGGCACCTTGTTCACCACTTCGTTTTCCGTCCGGTCGAAAATACCGCCAATGACAACCGTTCCACCGTTCTCGACGAGAATCTTGGTTGTCACCGACTTGGTATTGATCGGCGGCGGCAGGAATTGATTGATCGCTGTACCAATCTTGTCTTGATTAACGTTCAATTCCATATCGATCTGGCCATTGTAGGTAATTAACGGCTTAACTTTCAGCCGCAACGTGGCATCCATGAAACGGATGCTGGTTGCACCACTGCTGGTTGCTTGTTGATAAGGTACCCGGTCGCCCTGTTCGATAATCGCTTCCACGCCATGCGCGGTAACCACTCGCGGACTGGCGATGATTCGTCCCCGCTGGTCGGTTTCCAAAGCGGATAGCTCGAGATTAATGAGCCGGTTATTATTAATTTTCAGCAAACTCAGCCCTAATGCGGCGGGACCGCCCAGTAAGCCGGTCGCTGCCGCTGCGGGTAGATTTACATTGAGATTGTCTCCTCCCGATGCCGATCCTCCGCCAGCAAGCGAACTCGAGTTAGCCAAGTTGCCGGAAATTCCAAGTCCATAATTTCCCAGGTTGTTTGCGTTCTGAATTCCGAAACGAGCCCCCAGATTCCGGCTAAACTGATCCGTCGCCTCGACAATACGCGCTTCGATCATGACTTGCCGTTCAAAAACATCCAGTTTCTGAATGCGTTTTCTGATTTCTTCCAATCTTGCCGGAATATCGGTGACAGTGACGGTATTGCTGATGTCATCCAGATTGATTGTGCCTCGTTTGCTCAGCATGCTTTCAAACGACATCGAATTGACTCTACGATGATTCAGGCGAAAAATTTCGGAGCGTAGCGGCTCCATATCGGCAATTTGCATTTTCGCTTCCACATCGAGTAATTCCCGATCTGCCATTTCTTTACGCGGCGCGACAAAAATGACATTACCGGTCTGACGCTTATCCAGCCCGTGCGCTTGCAGCACAATATCCAGCGCCTGATCCCACGGCACATCTTTTAGCCGGAGCGTAAGATTTCCCGAAACGGAATCACTGGCAATGATATTCAGATTGGTAAAATCGGCAATGACTTGTAACACCGCGCGCACTTCCACATCTTGGAAATTAAGCGATAACCGCTCGCCGGTATAGCCCCCGTTGGCGCGCTTCTTTTTCGCTTGCTCCTCTTCGTCATCACTCAATGCCCGGACTTCCAGAACAAACCGGGTGCCGGATTGCCGCGCGGAATGTTCCCATCGCCCGCCCGCTTTGACGTGCATACGAACATTATTGCCTTTCTTGGAGGTTTCGATAGTATGAACGGGCGTTGCAAAGTCGACGACATCAAAGCGTCTTCTTAGGCTGCCGGGTAGTACGGTATCCACAAACTCGACGAAAATATCGTTGTTTTGCAGCTGCACATCGACACTGGCGCCGGGCTTTGTCATATCAACTTCGATTCGCCCTTCCCCGCTTGCACCGCGGCGGAAATCAATATCCTGCAGGCTGTTCATTTGCTGATTCGGCGTCTCTTCTGCGAACCGCACCACAGAAGCCGCAACTGGGCTCTCTTGCACGCTGACCAGTTTGATAAACAGAACATTGTCTTGCATACTGATATCGTGCCGCATGAGTCTCGCCAAATTCAATACCAGCCGGGTACGATCCCCGACCTGCACGATGTTGATGCTGCGCAAATCGCCTTCGGCAGCTTCTTGCACATTTCTGCTCAAGCCGTTCGCAACCTGATGAAGGTCAAAATAAATGCGGTGCGGATTATCCAGTGCAACGCCCGCTGGTGGTGCCGGTAGCGGCCGATCTAAAGTAAGCTTGGCGATGACTTCGCCATTCTGGAATGTGGAGATATCAATGGAACGGATACTATTGCTATTAGATGGTGCTTCCGCAGTTATCGTTTGTTGTGCAAGAACTGCGGTCGCAAAACAAATCAACAGTGCTGCTAATACGATGTTGAGACCAGATCTTTTCATCATTATTGGTAGCTTCAGGGTTGTTTTATTTTAATTCTTCAGCATAAGTGCACTTGTTTTCTCAGCCCATTCATTTACGCCATCTTGCACAATCTCCAGTAGTTGAACTTCCGATTCCGATATGTGATTAATTTTCCCGAAATTCTGCCCTAGATAATTACCCACTTGCACCCGATACAAGGTACCGTCCGGCGATTTAATCACGGCAAAAATCTTATCGTGCTGCTGCAACGTGCCGACCATTAACAGGCTTTCCAGCGGATAGGATTCTAGTATTTCCTTACGCCGCGTCAAGTCCGGCTGAATTCCACTGCCGGCTGTTTGCACATGATCATTTTTCCGTGGTACAAAAGGACTGGGGATGTCAAAAGCCTGATAGGTAAAATATTGATGCGGCCTGATTTCAGGTAAAGGATCGATCTGACCTTGCAAACCTTCACCGGCACTCTGAACAAAGGCTTCTAGATCATTAAAGTCGTTCTGACTACAAGCGGTCAGCATCGCAAAAGGTATCGCAAGTAACATCAGCAAGCACCGGTTCTTGATCATCGTTTATTTACCTTCGCTTGCTTTGCCATTTCTTCTTCATCCAGGTAACGGAATGTTTTTGCGATTGCATCCAGTACTAATTTTCCATCGGCGCCCGGCATGATCGTGATGTCATTTAATGTGACAATCCGCGACAATCGTGCAACATCGCTGGCAAAAGCGCCAATATCATGGTAGCCGCCGGTTACCCGGATGGAAACCGGAAGTTCCGCATAAAATGCATTGATCGTTTCCTTCTCGGCCGGTTTGAATAACTCGAACTGCAACCCACGGCCCAGACCTGCCTGATTGATATCGATCAGCAGTGCTTCCATTTCCGATTTATCAGGAAGCTGCTTCAGCATAGCACTCAGCGATTGTTCTATTTCTCCCAGTTGTACGCGCAACGCCGGCAAATTGACTGCACTCTTCTTTTTGATTAGATAAGTATTTTTTAGTGTTTCTTCCTCTGCTTGAATTTTCTCCAGCATTTCGGTCTGGTCTTGCCATATCAGGAAGTAGCCCGCTATCACAATGGCAATAAATAGAACGGCCAAAACGGCAATTTTAATGGGTACTGGCCAATTTCCTGCTTGATTGATATCGAGCTGCCGCAATTCAATGAGTAGATCATTCATACTGTAGCGTAGCCTTACGATTTTCCTGGGGATTTAGAAAGCGGTTTCTGTGTATCATCAATCGATAGCCGTCTAAGCTTTACTCTCATATTGAATTCATTTTGACGTATGTTGTTGACTGTTATGGCCTTAATTTCCACCAACAATGGTGATTCAAGCCAAGGCGATGATTCGAGATTACGCATCAGCATCGATACCCAGGCATTAGATTGCGCATATCCAACCAAGGTAATATTCTGGCCATTCTGTTTTACACTATGCAAATAAACACCATCAGGAAGCAATCTCGCTAGCTGATCCAGCAAATACACAACTTCGGAGCGGCTATTCTGTAATGTTTCGACAACATGCTTGCGCGCAAGCAATTCCTGAGTTTGCGCCTTTATATTCCGGATTTCGGCAATTTCCCTATCCAAAACGGCAATACGGCTCTGCAAAAATTGATTGCGGGCATTTTGATACTCTATGTTACCTGCGATGATGGTATAAACGCCCCAAACAACCAGGACTCCCAGAAAACTCACCACACCCGCAAAAATCGCAATCTGTTGCTGCCTGGCTTTACGTTTCAGCTCACGATGAGGAAGTAGATTGATGCGGATCATGACGGATCGAAACTTCGTAATGCCAAACCGCAAGCAATTAAAAGAGATGGTGCATCCTGATTCAATTGACGCGAAATGATACGGCTCGATAACTCCATGCTGACGAAGGGATTAACAACAAGCGTGCTGACATGGGTGCGTGCTGCAATAATTGCATCCAATCCAGGGATAACGGCGCATCCGCCGGCGATAAAAATATAATTAACCTCGGTATATTGCGTCGAAGTATAAAAAAACTGTATGGCGCGCATCACTTCGATTGCCAGCGTCTCACAGAAGGGCTGCAATACTTCTGCTTGGTAATTTCCGGGGAGATTTCCGCCGCGTTTCGCGGATTCCGATTCTTCCAAGGAAAGATTGAATTGATTATGAATCTCCTGCGTCAGCTGATCGCCGCCAAAATGCTGATCGCGCGTGTACAAGGATTCTCCATTCAACAGCACATTCACTTTCATGACCGTCGCGCCAATATCGACGAGCGCTATCACCCGATCTTTTCCGCCATCCGGTAGTTGATTCAGTGTTAATTCAAACGCGGCCTGTGCCGCATAGGGTTCAACATCCATCACTACCGTTTTGAGGCCAGCCACAAGGGCAGCAGCCACACGATCTTCCACTTTTTCTTTGCGCGAAGCCGCAATAAGAACTTCTACTTCGTCCGGATTTTCCGGGATAGTCCGAGTAACTTGAAAATCCAAATCAACCTCATCCAATGGAAAAGGGATATATTGACTGGCCTCATTTTCCACTTGAAAAACCAGATCATCTTCACGCTGTCCGGCTGGCACTACAATTTTCTTGGTAATTACATCTGTTGCAGGTAACGCCAGAGCTATATTTTTCTGGCGCGTTCCCATACGTTTCCAGCTGCGCTGCAAACTTTCGGTGATCGCTTCCATATTGGCAATTGCACCATCTTGCATGGCATCAGCCGGTAATGATTCGATGATATAGCGTTCGATGCAATAGGGCTGGCTGCTTTTACCCGTCATTGATAATTCAACCATCTTCACCGATGAGGAACTAATATCCACACCGATCAGTGATGGCGACTTCAACTTCAGGAAGTCTAAATTGATATCAAAATTTCCCTTGAACATTGTTCAGTTAGAAGCGATACTCGCGCATTGCATTATTATAAATTGGCTCATTCAAGATTAATATATAACCTATTCTTAAACCGAATAAATTTGGATTTATTCAGCCGATTGAGAAAAAACTATAATTGATTCTGACAGACTCCGGAAAATCCTATTCAAGAAAAAACAGTAAATATACCCCTATAATTTTGTATTTAAACCGTTTCAATATCTAATTATCCATGTTTGCTCGCTGGCTGTATTATTTTTTTGTCACATTGTCCGCTTTGGGTTTGATTAGTGTTCTGCTAGCAGGCTTTGCCGGGTTGGTCATATACTCGAATTTGCCATCCTTGGATACACTAACCGATTACCGCCCAAAAATACCCTTGCGCATTTATAGCGATGAAGGCCAGCTAATCGGTGAATTCGGCGCAGAACGCAGGAATGTTGTCAGTATTTCCGAAGTACCGGAACATCTCAAACAAGCGATTCTTGCAGCAGAAGACGATCGTTTTTATGAACATGGCGGCGTTGATTATCTGGGCGTATTGCGCGCAGCCTATTCCAACTTCTCGGCCGGCAGTGTGCGCCAGGGCGCCAGTACCATCACCATGCAAGTTGCACGGAATTTTTTCCTAACCAGGGAAAAAACAATTACCCGGAAACTCAGCGAAGCGCTGCTGGCGTTCAAAATTGAACACAGTCTTAGCAAAGACAAAATCTTAGAACTGTATGTCAATCAAATTTATCTGGGTCATCGCAGCTATGGTTTTGCAGCGGCCGCAAACACATACTTCGGAAAATCCCTGCAAGAGATCAATATTGCCGAAGCCGCCATGCTGGCCGGACTACCCAAGGCGCCTTCAAGTTATAACCCTATCAGTAATCCCAAACGGGCCAAAAACCGGCAGCTCTATGTATTAGGCCGGCTCCACAAACTGAATTACATCTCCAGTGAAGAAATGAGCAAACTGGAAAAACAACCCGTCGCCGTGAAGAAACAATCGACGGCTTTCGCCATGCGCGCTGAATATGTTGCTGAAATGGTTCGTCAGGTAATTTACGACCGTTACCAGGAAGAAACCTACGATAAAGGTATCAAAGTCTATACGACCTTGCGCCAATTGGATCAGGAAGCAGCCTACCAAGCTTTGCGCAAAAATGTGATCGAATACGACAGACGCCGCGGTTACCGCGGTCCCGAAGGCTATGTCGATCTGACCAAGTACGGTGCCAATCAGGAAAAAACGCTGGATGACGCACTGGATGAAATCAATGATAGCGATGATATATACGCGGCTATTGTATTGGCCGCCAAGCCAAGTGCCGTACAGGCTTATAAGAAGGGCGGCGAGATTATTGAAATCACTGGCGAGGGATTAAAATTCGCGCAGAAATTTCTGGCCGACAAAAAAGAACCCGGAAAAAAATATATCGCCCCGGGATCATTAATCCGTATCCAGAAAAATCAGAAAAATATCTGGCATATTGCCCAACTGCCGGAAATAGAAGCCGGGCTTGTATCCATAGATCCTAACGATGGCGCTATTCACGCTTTAATCGGCGGATTCGATTTTTATAAAAATCAATTCAACCATGTCACACAAGCGTGGCGGCAACCGGGCTCGAGCTTTAAACCTTTCGTTTACTCCGCTGCATTGGAAAAGGGTTTTACCCCGGCCACCATCATTAACGATGCTCCGCTATCGTTCAGTGCCGCGCAAACCGGCAGTCAATTGTGGGAGCCGAAAAATTTCGATGGGAAATTTGAGGGGCCGATGCGCATGCGTACTGCGCTAACAAAATCAAAAAATTTAGTCTCGATCCGGATATTGCAGGCAATCGGCATTCAGTATGCACAAGATTACATAACCCGGTTCGGCTTCGATGCCAGCCGGCATCCACCCTATTTACCGATGGCGCTTGGCTCGGGTTCCGTAACCCCGATGCAAATGGCTGCGGGATATGCTGTTTTTGCAAACGGCGGCTTTCGTATCGCCCCTTATTTCATTAAGAAAATTGAAGATGATAAAGGCGATATCATCGAACAATTTCAGCCCGTATCCGTCACCAATGGCGCAAAACGCGTCATCGATCCGCGCAATGCATTTATCATGACCAGCATGATGCAAGATGTCATCAATCACGGTACCGCTGTCAAAGCAAGACAATTGGGGCGCACTGATTTAGCCGGAAAAACCGGCACGACCAGTAATTTTGTCGATGCTTGGTTCTGCGGCTTTCAAAAAGACTTGGTGGCCATCGCCTGGACCGGGTATGACGAACCCAAGTCGCTGGGAAATAACGAAACAGGCGGACGAGTCGCCTTACCGATATGGATGGACTATATGGGTCCTGTCCTGAAAGGCGTGCCGATGGGGGTATACAGTCCGCCCAATGGGGTTGTTACCGCTAGAATTAATTCGGCGACAGGATTTAGGGAGTCAAGCGGCGATATGACTGAATTTTTCTTCAGCGAACAGCTTCCGCCACTTAATGAGAATCCAATTGAACATACACCAAAAGTCACTAGAGATGTGCAAGATCAATTATTTTAGTTAGGAAAAATGACTTGCACGAGCGAATCGCTTCGTTGTGCAGTACCCATTCCCTCGCTTATCTTGTTTTAATATGTCTCGGTCACCGAATTAATCAGCATTTCATTAGCAGGAAGGCTCTGAACCGCGTTCGGTCACGCCGCGTTGAAATCAGACTCAGAATACTCATTATCCACTCGTAAACTGCGTTTCTTACTTGATTTTTCCTTGTTTTATATGGACACCCCCATCGAATTTTGCTGATCTAGACTACAGTCGCAAGAAACGCCGGACACGCCGGGAGGTTTTCTTAAGCGAAATGGAAGGGGTAATACCCTGGCAAGTATTGCTGTCTCACATTGAATCGCATTACCCCAAGAGTGGACGGCGAGGTCCGTCAACCGATGGCGGCTTTGGAGCATGCTCCGCATCTACTGCCTGCAGAACTGGCTCAACCTCTCCGACCGGCAGGTGGAAGATACCCTGTACGAAATCGATAGCATGCGGCGCTTTGCGGGATTTGGCGGAGCTACCGGTGCTCTGCCGGACGAGGCCACGATACTGAATTTCCGGCATCTTCTGGAACGTCACGAATTGACGGCGGCATTGCTTGAAGCGATCAATACTCACCTCAAAGCGCGGGGGCTATTGGTTTCCAAAGGCACCATGGTGGGCGCCACACTCATTCATGCACCAAGTTCGACCAAGAATCGCGAATAAGCGCGCGATCCGAGCGCAGGTGGAATATGTGTTCCGGTTGATCGAGCGGCAGTTTGGATTCACCAAGACCCGCTACCGCAGGCTGATGAAGAATGCTGTTCAGGTGAACGCTGATGGCTTGGCCAACCTGTACCTGCTGCGCAAGCGGCTACTGACGGTCTGAGGGACAAATCCGCTCAAAATAAATACCCCGGCGGCGGATGATGAAGCAGAAACAGGGGAAATCCAGCGACAAAATACCGCTGAAAAATGAGTTGCCGATAATTCGTGTTCAAAAAACTGGTAGCAGTGCCGAAAAATCTTAAAGCCGCTAATTGTACAGCGGCTCCGCTCCGGCTCCTTAGGTTAGGTTCAACACACTTTTTAAACTTTTCTTAACCATTTGGCAGCTTCCACTGCATAATAAGTCAATATCCCATCGGCGCCCGCACGTTTGAATGAAAGCAACGACTCCAACACGCAGGCCTCTTCATTAAGCCATCCGTTAATCGCGGCAGCTTTTAGCATCGCATATTCGCCGCTCACTTGATAAACAAATGTTGGCGCTTTGTATTGATCCTTCACACGGCGCACTATATCCAGATAAGGCATACCCGGTTTGATCATGACCATGTCCGCCCCTTCATTCAAATCTAATCCAACTTCCCATAAGGCTTCATCGGAATTTGCCGGATCCATCTGATAGGTATATTTATTTCCTGTACCAAGATTTGCCGCAGATCCAACCGCATCACGGAATGGCCCATAAAAACTGGAAGCATACTTCGCTGAATAGGCCAGTATGCGCGTATGAATAAACTGCTGACTATCTAAGCTACTCCGGATCGCTGCAATGCGGCCATCCATCATGTCTGACGGCGCCACAACATCTGCCCCCGCTTGCGCATGTACCAGCGCTTGCTGACACAGAACACTCATTGTTTCATCATTCAGCACGTAGCCCTGCTCATCAATCAAACCATCCTGGCCATGACTGGTATAGGGATCCAATGCGATATCGGTTATGACACCTAACTCGGGAAAATTCTGCTTCAATTGCCTGACGACTCTGGGTACTAATCCTTCTGGATTATAGGCTTCACTTGCAGTTAAGTTTTTGAGCTCGTCGTCTATAACCGGAAAAATTGCAAGCGCTGGAATACCCAGTCGCAAACAATTTTCTGCTTGCACCAGCAAGAGATCAAGGCTCTGCCTGACGACGCCCGGCATTGATTGAACATTCTCGCTGCGATTCTTACCATTTAATACAAAAACAGGATAAATCAAATCATCTACGTGGAGATGAGATTCTTGCATGAGACGACGGGAAAATTCGTCATGACGCATACGTCGCATTCTTTTTTGCGGAAACGGGCTGAAAGAAAACATAAGAAAAGAGAAATAAAAAATAAGATAAAAAAAATCTACTGCTTAGTGGAACTAATTAAGTCATTAACCTCTCTTAAGAGCGGACAATCTTGATCGTCCCCCTGTCTTTCCTCCCTGAGACAGGGCCTTAAGTGATATTAAGGCGATTCTCCCCCGGTTTTACTCCCCTTTAACCGGGGGGCTTTTTTTCAATCTTCCCAAGACTTCCAGTAACATTCAACCATTCATTAATAACGGTCGCAGCATTTTCAACGCCACTGCCAGCAAAACTAGAAAACAATTGTACAGTACACCCCGGGTAAGATTTATTCAAATATTGAGTGACCGCTTGTAAGGTCATATGCGCTTTTTGCTTACTTAGTTTGTCAGCTTTAGTCAATAAAATATGAACAGCTTTCCCTGTCGGTGCAAACCAATTCAACATTTGGATATCAAGTACCTTTAATGGATGACGGATATCCATTATCAATACCAAGCCTTTAAGCACTTTTCGTGTTTGTAAATACTGCTCCAATAATCCTTGCCAGTGTTGACGCACATTATCAGGAACTTTAGCATAACCATAGCCAGGCAAATCAACAATAAACTGATTCTCGTTCAATTGGAAGAAATTGATATGCTGTGTACGCCCAGGAGTTTTACTCACAAAAGCCAGGCGATTTTTATTGGCAAGGGTATTTATGGCACTAGATTTGCCCGCATTAGACCTTCCAGCAAAAGCTATTTCGACACCTGAATGCTCCGGTAAGTCACGAATATCATTTATCGAAGTATAAAAAGCTGCATTCTGAAATGGAGTCATTACGTGTCTTCCGGAATCGCAAGCTTTTGTCTACAGAGCTCATCTTTAGCGATCAGAATCAATCCTTCCAATACTAAATTGTCAATAGCATTAATTGGAAACTTAATAAATGGGAGCAAAAGAGGCGCAGCTCCACCGCTGATAATGCAGCTTTTAATGGAATGATTCATCTTTTTTGATAGAAGATCATGCATACGTTCAATTGCACCAACCAGGCACTGAATAATTCCACTTTGAATTGCATTATCGGTATTATCAGGAAAATCCTCATAGATACCAGCTTTTATATGACTTAATTGAGTTTTTTCATGCAGGCTATTCAGCATTAAATGCGCACTCGGTAATATGACACCACCAAGAAATTGACCAGAATCAGAGAGTGCATCAATGGTCACGGCAGTTCCCGCATTAATCACTAAACAAGCTTCATGCTGAATCTTCCATGCCGCAATTAAAGCTGCCCAACGATCGCTCCCTAACTGCTTGGGATCTAAATAGCCATTCAGAACACCACACAAAGACAAGCTAGACTGAAGCCATATAGTTCGAGTATTCCAATGTGAAGTAATTTTGCAAATTTCATTTCGAGTTTTGCAACGCGCGACATGCGAAATTATAATGACATCAGGCGTTGACAATTTATCAAACTCATTTCTCAAACAAGAAATGTTTTCATAATCAATCTTACCTTGCGTTAGCCACTGATTATCTTCATAAAATACCCACTTAACAAAAGAATTACCTGAATCAATCGCTAATATAGTAGACATTAGCTTAAAACTAATCAGTCAAACGCATCGAAATATCACCAACGCTATATGAGTGTCGGCCAGTAGAAGTTAGCAAACAAATTGATCCATCGGAATTTACACTGTCCACTCTACCAGAAACAAACGAGTTATTCGGGAGTAACAGTGTCACGCTTTTACCATGATACGCATGATAGCTGATCCATTCAGCTCTAAAATATGAGAATCCATATACTTCAAAGCTTGAAAGAGTATTGCATAATTCTAGGAGCAATGCACTCAAAAAAACATTGCGATCTTGGTATCGCCCCGTGATTTGAAATAAATCTGTAGAGTTTTGATGAATAGCAGATTTTATAGGAAGTGAAAGATTAAAATTAATACCAATTCCTATTATTGCATAAGCAGGGCCACTTATTTTTCCACGAAGTTCAACTAATATCCCTCCTAATTTACAGTCATCATAGAGGAGATCATTCGGCCACTTAAGGTTTACTTGATTTACTGCGAAAGCTCTTAAAACCCGAATAATTGCTACGCCAATCGCTAGACTAAGGCCTGTTAATTTGGCTACGCCCTCTCTAAAGTGCCATATTAAAGAAAAAGTAAGTCCGCTACCAAGTTCGCTATGCCATGATCGACCTATTCGGCCACGTCCTTTCGTTTGAATTTCAGCAGCTATAACAGGAATTGAGTCTTTATTTAACGGAAGTGTTTCAAAATTATTCAATAAAAAACTGTTTGTAGAATCAATTATATTGAAAATTTTCAGATCAAAAGTAAATAAAGAATTTGATGTAAATTGGAGAATTTTATCTTTATTCAATAAAATAGAGAACAATGCCTATACTCAACACACTCAGTATTATTTAATACAAAAAAATTTACAATTAATTATCATAGCTTTTTTGTAAATTCATCGGATATTTTTGTGCTTAATATTAGTATTCTCTCCAAGTAATGCTTTAAACAATGCGTTTAATCACTACCACAAAGCGAATATTAGCGAATTTATAATTTATAGTTTATAAGTATGAAAAAAAGGTTTTATATTTAACTCTTAATTCGATTCACTACTTGTATCAATAATTTCAATAGGACGATCAACGAGTTCAACTAAAGCCATCGGTGCATTGTCTCCATTCCTATATCCATACTTAAGAATTCTTATGTAACCACCTGGGCGATTAAAATAACGAGGACCCAATTCCCCAAATAACTTAGTCACATTCTCACGATCCCGTAATTTATCGAAAGCAATACGTCGATTAAATAAAGTGGATTTCTTTCCTAAAGTAATCACAGGTTCTATAAATCTTCTTAATTCTTTTGCTTTAGGTAGAGTAGTAGTAATAATTTCATGTCGCAATAATGAATTGCTTAAATTACGAAACATTGCTAATCTATGGCTACTTGTTCGATTTAATTTTCTAAATGCATTATTATGGCGCATGATTTTGATCCTTAGATATACTTTCTAAATTAGCCGGTGGCCAATTATCCAATTTCATTCCAAGTGTTAGCTCACGTGCAGCTAATACTTCTTTTATTTCGTTAAGAGATTTTCTTCCTAAATTCGGTGTTCTCAATAGCTCTGCTTCCGTTCGTTGAATTAAGTCACCTATATAATAAATATTTTCCACTTTTAAACAATTCGCAGATCTCACTGTAAGTTCTAGATCATCGACGGGGCGAAGCAAGATAGGATCAATCTGAGGTGCTTGTGGTTTTTCTTTTGGTATAGGCGTACTTTCGAGATCTGCAAATACTGTTAATTGTTGAACTAATACTCTAGCCGCATAGCGAATTGCTTCTTCAGGTTCAACTACTCCATTGGTTTCCAAATCTATTATAAGCTTATCTAAATCAGTCCTCTGCTCAACCCGAGCGCTCTCAACTGTATAGCTTACTCGTCTTATAGGACTAAAAGAAGCATCAAGAAAAATTGTTCCAATATCTTTTTCATTATTTATGTTCTTCCGTATTGTAGCAGGAACAAATCCTCTACCTTTTTCAATTTTCAATTCAATTTCTATTGCAGTATCAGAAGTCAAATGGGCGATGATATGTTCAGGATTAATAATCTCGACATCATGCCCTGCGTCTATATCACCGGCAGTTACAACACCTTTACCAGATTTTCTTAGATATAAAGTTGTTTGTTGATTATTATGTAATTTTAGAACTATTCCTTTTATGTTCAGCAATATATCAACGAGATCTTCTTGTACTCCATCTAAAGCAGAATATTCATGAACAATACCAGAAATTTTAACTTCTGTTGGAGCAAAACCAAACATTGAAGACAATAATATCCTTCTTAATGCATTTCCTAAAGTATGGCCATACCCTCTTTCAAAGGGTTCCATAATGACCCTTGCATGCAATGGGGATATATTTTGAACGTCTATAATCCGAGGAGTAAGTAGCTCCGTACCCAGCATAAATAAGTCCTTTAACCTTAAGGTTATCTCAAATAGAAATAATTACTTCGAATATAATTCAATGATTAACGATTCATTGATCGAAGTAGGCAATTCAGTACGATCAGGTCTCTCTTTATATGTGCCTTTCATTTCCTTAACATTTACTTCAATCCACGAGGGAAAATTCCTATTATTAGCTGCTTCAATTGCTGTTTTAATACGCAATTGATTTTTTGCTTTCTTATCAACTTCGACTATGTCTCCGTTTTTTACTAAATAAGAGGGAATATTAACGCGACGCCCATTAACCAAAATACAATTATGTTTAACTATTTGCCTTGCCTCGCATCTTGATGAACCAAATCCCATATGATAAGTGACATTATCAAGGCGACTTTCTAGGCGTTGAAGCAAGTTATCACCAGTTATACCTCGCTGCTTATCCGCAGCGTAATATATATTTCTGAATTGTTTCTCAAGTACTCCATATATTCTTTTTACTTTTTGTTTTTCACGGAGTTGGTTTCCATAATCAGATAATCTTCCCTTTTTCTGGCCATGTTGTCCTGGAGGGTAATTTCTTCGTTCAATTGCACATTTGTCCGTAAAACACTTCTCTCCTTTCAGGAATAATTTTTCACCCTCCCGTCGGCATTGTTTACATTTCGGTGCAAGGTTTCTAGCCAATTTTTTCTCCTCAAATACGGCGTTTCTTTGGTGGACGACATCCATTATGCGGAACTGGTGTAACGTCTGAAATACTTGTAATTTTGAAACCAGCAGCATTCAAAGCTCTAACGGCTGAGTCTCTTCCAGGACCTGGCCCTTTCACTCTTACTTCAAGATTTTTGACACCACAGTCAATAGCAATTTTGCTCGCATTCTCAGCAGCAATTTGTGCTGCAAATGGTGTGCTTTTTCGTGATCCCTTGAAGCCCGATCCACCTGAAGTAGCCCAAGATAATGCGTTTCCTTGTCTATCAGTTATTGTTACTATCGTATTATTGAAAGATGCATGAATATGAGCAATGCCTTCAGAAATATTTTTCTTTATTTTTTTCCGCGCCCTTGAAACTGCTTTAATCATTATAAAATCCTCAATTGTATGTGCATGAATAAATCAAAATTTATCGCGCACGTATCACTTTTCTTGGTCCTTTTCTGGTCCTTGCATTTGTTCTAGTTCGTTGTCCACGAACAGGAAGGCCACGTTTATGTCTTAAACCACGATAACATCCTAAATCCATGAGTCTTTTAATATTCATTGAAATCTCTCGGCGCAAATCACCTTCGGTCGTAATTTTCCCGATATAATCTCGCAAACTATCTATCTGCTCTTCTGAAAGATCTTTTAATTTTTTATCTGTCGAAATTCCTATTGCTTGACAAATATTTTTAGAACTTGTTCTCCCGATACCATAAATTGCAGTAAGAGCTATTCCAACATGCTGATGATTAGGGATATTTATACCAGCTATACGTGCCATATGTATTTTCCTGAATTAATCTTCTTTTATTATTATTGCTAGCCTTGGCGTTGTTTATGTCTAGGATCTGTACATAGCACACGAACTATACGATTGCGGCGGATAATTTTGCAATTTCTGCAATACTTTTTTACAGATGCATTTACTTTCATAATCTATAATTAACCAATTTCAAATAAAAAAATTATAAAAATTCCAAACACATTATTTTGCTCGGAAAGTTATTCGTGCTTTTGTAAGATCATATGGAGTCAAATCAACAGTAACTTTGTCACCCGGTAAAATTCTAATGTAATGCATTCGCATTTTTCCTGAGATATGTCCCAACACTATATGTCCATTTTCCAATTTAACTCTGAAAGTTGCATTAGGCAACGTTTCAAGTATTTCACCTTGCATTTGTATAGTATCTTCTTTCGCCATCACAT
Organism: Pseudomonadota bacterium; assembly: GCA_018240285.1. Classification (GTDB taxonomy): domain Bacteria; phylum Pseudomonadota; class Gammaproteobacteria; order Burkholderiales; family Nitrosomonadaceae; genus Nitrosomonas. The sequence goes on from JAFEGA010000002.1 coordinate 186,829, forward strand.
TTCACTTAATGTTGCTATTTTGCTGGCAGTCTCATATTACTGCTGTTGCTTTTGAAGTTAGTTTTTTTTAGTAAACTATCATATTGAGATGACATGATATGAGATTGAATTTGTGACATAAAGTCCATAGTTACAATCACTATAATAAGAAGGGATGTGCCTCCAAAATAAAATGGAACATTCCATTTTAAAATTAAAAACTCAGGTAATAAACAAACCAAAGTAACATAAATAGATCCTGATAAAGTTAGACGCAACATTATTTTCTCTATATAACGCGTAGTTTGCTCACCTGGTCTTATGCCTGGTATAAAAGCACCACTTTTTTTAAGATTCTCTGCAGTTTCTTTTGGATTAAATACAAGTGCTGTGTAAAAAAAACAAAAGAAAATTATCATTACTGCGTATAATATTACATAGATAGGTTGACCAGGAGAAAGTGTAGAACTGATGTCTTTTAACCATGTAATCGATTCATCATTTGCAAACCACCCCGCTAAGGTAGCAGGGAACAAAATAATACTTGAAGCAAAAATAGGAGGTATAACTCCTGGCATATTCAATTTTAGAGGTAAATGTGAGCTTTGCCCTCCATAAACCTTTTGTCCAACTTGTCTTTTAGCATAATTTACTAAAATTCTTCTCTGCCCTTTTTCAATAAAAACAACAATTCCAGTAACAAAAGCTGCGGCACCAAATATCCCTAGTGCTATCAAAAAATGCATCGAACCAGTACTCACTAAATCTAATGTTCCTCCTATGGCACTTGGTAATCCAGCAGCTATTCCCGCAAAAATAATTAGTGATATCCCATTTCCTATACCACGTTCGGTAATTTGTTCACCCAACCACATCAAAAAAATAGTTCCAGTCACCAAAGTTATCACTGTTGTGATTACAAACAGAGAACCTGGATTTATCACCAAGCCTTCTTGAGATTGTAAGGCAATTGAAATACCATAGCTTTGAACTAAAGCTAATGCAACCGTGCCATATCTCGTATATTGAGTAATTTTTCTTCTTCCAGTTTCACCTTCTTTTTTCAGAGTCTCAAGAAACGGAATTGCAACTGTCCCAAGCTGCATTATAATCGACGCTGATATATAGGGCATTATACCAAGTGCAAAAATTGAGAATCTAGAAAGCGCTCCTCCCGAGAACATATTAAACATGCCTAGTACACTACTTTCTTGAGAATCAAATAAGTCTTTTAAAACTATTGGATCTATCCCTGGTACTGGAACATGCGCTCCTATTCTATACACAATCAACGCAAATAATAAGAACCATAAGCGACGCTTAAGATCTGCAAATTTATCTATAGGAAAATTCGACATGCTATTAATAATTTTCTGAAATTATGGAACAGTTCAAGTTAAGTTCGATGTCTGTATCATATTTAAAACGCCTCGACTAACCACTATATCTTTAAAACTTAAAGTTTTATTACAAGCTCCCGACTTAAACACTTTAATCTTTCTAATATTTTTAGATGCAATATTATTTTCTTTCAAAGAAAGAAAACTAACTTCATCCCCTGCAATATTATTCAGATCGCTCAATCTTAAACTAAGCGAAATCTGACGATTTTTAAAATTTGAAAATCCTCTTTTCGGCAAACGTCTCTGAATCGGCATTTGCCCTCCTTCAAATCCTACTTTGTGAAATCCTCCTGATCTAGATTTCTGTCCTTTGTGTCCTCTACCGCCCGTTTTGCCCAATCCCGAACCGATGCCGCGCCCCAATCTCAATTTATTTTTTCTTGAGCCATCAGCTGGTTTTATTGTATTTAAATACATAGCTAATCAATCTTAATTAAGTAATTAATCTTTCTAATCATTCCACGAGCTTCAGGTGTATTTACAAGTACAGATGAGCTATTTAATTTTCTCAACCCAAGGCCATAAATTGTAGCTTTATGTGATTTTTTTGTACCTATGACACTTTTAACAAGAGTAATCTTTATAGTTTCTTTTGATATACGATTAGTCATCGCCTTGTCCTATTATTTCCTTTACAGACTTATTGCGTTTCGCAGCGATATTGGCAGGAGTATTCATTTGAATTAATCCCTTGAGCGTAGCTCTAACTACATTGTGCGGATTAGTAGAACCAATACATTTGGCTAATATATTAGTCATCCCCATCACCTCGAAAATAGCACGCATTGGTCCGCCCGCTATGATACCAGTTCCTTCTGGAGCAGGTTGCATATATATTTTTGCAGCCCCATGTGAAGCAGTAATAGGATGATAAATTGTTCCATTTTTTAATTTTACTTTTATCATCTTCCGTCGTGCTTCATCCATCGCTTTTTGAACAGCAACTGGCACTTCTCTTGATTTTCCTTTTCCCATACCGACACCACCATCACCATCGCCTACAACTGTTAAGGCAGCAAATCCCAAGATACGCCCACCTTTAACAACTTTTGTCACTCTGTTAATAGCAACCATCTTTTCGCGTAGATCATCGCTACTCTCTTCTGTTCCCACTCCTTTAATACTCATAATTCTTACCTTTAAGCTTCACTTAATCTATCAAAATTTTAAGCCACTCTCACGGACTGCATCCGCTAATGCTCTTACTCGTCCATGATATTTATACCCAGATCGATCAAATGCAATACGAGTTATTCCTAATTTTATGCCTTTATCTGCAATCCGTTTTCCAACAAACACTGCAGCTTTAGTATTACCTCCTGAATTAATTTCATCTTTTATCTCAGGCTCTAAAGTAGATGCACTCGTAATTACTTTATTATTTTTATCATCAATTAGTTGTGCATATATATGTGAGTTACTTTTATGAACAGATAATCTTATTAAACCTAAATTAGCTATAATCGCTCTAGTTCTTTTTGATCTTCTAAGACGCTTATTTTTTGAATTCATCATATTATTTCGTTTATTTTTTCTTCGTTTCTTTAAGGACTATTACTTCATCCGAATAGCGAATTCCTTTACCTTTATAAGGTTCGGGCTTTCTGTAAGCTCTTATATCTGCAGCTACTTGCCCTACTTTTTGCTTATCAATTCCTTTAATAATTATTTCTGTTTGTGTCGGTGTTTCAATCTTGATTCCAATTGGAATTTCAAAATCGATCGGATGAGAAAAACCTAATGTAAGATTCAATTTATTCACTGTCGCTTGTGCTCTATATCCCACACCAATCAGCTGCAGTCTTTTTTCAAATCCAATTGAGACGCCATATACCATATTGGCCAAAACTGCTCTAGTAGTTCCAGATATTGCATTGGCTTGATGTGATTCCGATTTTAATTTTACTCTCAACATACTATCTGACATATCAAGTACCAGCTCATTTGTTATTGAGAATTGTAGGCTTCCCAATGGTCCTTTTATGTGAATATTATCCTCTGCAATACGAACTTCGACATTTGATGGTACACGTATTGGATTGCTGCTAACTCGTGACATTTTAAATTAAATCCCCTAAACAACTGTACACAAAAGCTCACCACCAATACCTAAAGCTCTTGCTTTGTTTTGTGTCATTACACCTTGTGATGTAGAAACTATCGCCACACCCAATCCGTTCATTACATTTGGTAAATTTTTGCTAGATTTATATATCCTCAAGCCGGGTTTGCTTATCCTTTTTATCTTCTCAATCACCGCTAAATTCGCATGATACTTAAGAGTTATCTCTAATATGCTTTTATTATTCTTATCTGTTACATTAAAATCACTAATGTACCCTTCATCTTTCAATACATTCGCAATTGCGGATTTTAGATTTGAACTTGACATACTAACAGTTTTTTTCTTTGCCAATTGTGCATTTCGAATTCTGGTTAACATATCAGCAACAGGATCACTCATACTCATGTTAATACGCTCTATTAAAATAAAATTAAGTACTTTTAAAACTAAAAATTTGATAAATTGCTTTCACCAACTTGCTTTTATGATTCCCGGGATTTTACCACTCATGGCCATATCCCTTAATTTATTTCTCCCCAATCCAAATTTAGAATAAATTCCTCTCGGTCTTCCTGTCAGAGAACAACGATTTCTTAAGCGAACAGGACTTGAATCTCTTGGAAGTTTTTGTAATTCTTGTCGCGCCGCAAGACGCTCATCATCACTTAAAGAGAAATTATTTATTTGCTCATACAATTTTTTTCTTTTAGAAGCAAATTTATCAACTATTTTTTGTCTTTTATCATTTCTATTAATAATTGCAATCTTCGCCATTTTAGTTTCAATTCTTAAAAGGAAAATTAAATGCAGTCAATAAAGCTTTTGCTTCTTTATCGCTCTTAGCAGTGGTAGTAATGGAAATATTCATACCGCGCAAAGCATCAATTTTATCATAATCAATTTCAGGGAAAATAATCTGTTCTCTAATTCCCATATTGTAATTACCTCGTCCATCAAATGATTTTCCCGATATTCCCCTAAAATCACGTATTCTAGGAATTGCAATTGTAATTAATCTATCGAGAAATTCATACATTCTAATTTTTCTCAGTGTAACCATACAACCAACTGGATAATCTTTTCTTACTTTAAATGTAGCTATAGATTTTTTTGCCCTTGTCACTACAGGTTGCTGACCACAAATCTTTTTTATGTCAGAAATTGCATTCTCAACTACTTTCTTATCCGTTGTTGCTTCACCAAGTCCAATATTGAGCGTTACTTTACTAATATAAGGCACCTCCATACTGGACTTATAACCAAATTGCTCCATTAATTCTTTTCTAATAGTATCCCTATAATAGTCTTGCAAGCGAGCCATAAATTTACATCTCCCTTTATTCTTCAATTTGCTCATTTGTTGATTTAAAAATACGCACCCTGTTATTTGCGGAAAGTTTGAAACCAACTCTATCTGCTTTTTTAGATGTAAAATTATAAATTGCTACATTCGATACATGTATCGATGATTCTTTATTCGTAATTCCGCCTGTAACACCTGTTGCCGGATTTGGTTTTTGGTGCTTTTTTACCAAATTAATACCCTGAATTATCAACCGATCAGTTTTTATTGCACGAAGCACTACTCCCCTCTTTCCTTTATCTTTACCCGCAATTACAACTACATCATCGCCTTTTCGGATTTTTCGCATAAGAATTCCTTTACTTGCTACAAAACTTCTGGAGCAAGCGATACTATTTTCATAAAACGAGCATTACGCAATTCTCTTGTCACTGGACCAAATATACGCGTACCTATCGGCTCTAATTTATTATTTAAAAGTACCGCAGCATTTTCATCAAACTTTAATAGTGAACCATCAACTCGTCTGACACCCTTCGCAGTACGAACCACTACCGCATTATAGACCTCACCTTTTTTTACCCTTCCTCTAGGTGCAGCATCTTTAATACTAACTTTAATTATATCTCCAATACCTGCATATTGTCTTTTCGAGCCTCCGAGGACTTTGATACACATTAGCGATCTAGCACCTGTATTATCAGCAACTCGTAATATCGATTGCATTTGTATCATTTATTATTCTCTTTCTTTCAAAAATTAAGATATTTAAAATCAGTTCTCTCAGCGAATTCTATTTCACTGTTTCAGAGTGCTTTATTTATTTGCTTTACAACTTTCCAGTTTTTTGTTTTAGATAGCGGACGACATTCTTCGATTAATACCATATCACCGATAGCTAGACTATCACTTGTATCATGCGCATGATATTTTTTGGACTTCATTATAAATTTTTCATAAAGAGGATGTTTTATTTTACGTTCTACTAAAACAGTAACAGTTTTTTCCATTTTATTGCTAGTAATTTTCCCTGCCAGAATACGCTTCAATTTTTGACTCTTCATGATTAGTTTATTTTCTGCTTGATCACGGTTTTGATTCGGGCTATATCTTTTCTTATCATTTTCAATTGACTAGTATTTGAAAGTTGTTGCGTTGCCAATTGCATCCGTAAACTAAATTGCACTCTCAGTAAATTAATTAATTCTTTATTTAAATCAGATAACGATCTTTCTCTTAGCTCATTAGCTTTCATTGTTATCCACCAATTTGTCTAATTGTAAATACTGTTTTAATCGGTAATTTCGCAGCAGCTAATCTAAATGCTTCTTTTGCCAATTCTTCATTAACACCATCCATTTCATACAAAACTTTACCTGGTTGTATTTCAGCTACAAAATACTCAGGATTTCCTTTTCCATTTCCCATTCTCACTTCCGCTGGCTTATGAGAAATTGGTTTATCAGGAAAAATACGTATCCAAATGCGTCCACCTCTCTTAATATGTCTAGTCATCGCTCTTCGCGCTGCTTCTATCTGGCGCGCCGTTAATCGGCCTCGATCTACAGCTTTTAAACCAAACTCCCCAAAACTGACTTTCGATCCGCGAACTGCAATTCCTGTATTTCTTCCTTTTTGCTGCTTTCTATATTTTGTTCTAGCTGGCTGAAGCATGTTTTTCTCCAGTATTTATTTTTTCTGGATAATATAAATTTTTATTTTAATAGTAATTAAATTATATTATTCAATTAGTTTATCAAATTTTAATCAGCTTCATCGATAAATGCAGTAGTAGTTTTTTTACTAGCTTTTTTCTTCTCACTGCTTGTATTGATGCCTGAAACATTGGCACTATTGGAGTTGTTATCTTTTCCTAATATTTCACCTTTGAAGATCCACACTTTGATACCAATTATTCCATATGTTGTTTTTGCTTCTGAGGTTCCATAGTCAAGATCAGCTCTTAATGTATGCAGAGGCACTCGCCCTTCACGATACCATTCAGTGCGCGCAATCTCTATTCCGTTTAATCTTCCAGAACTCATTATTTTTATACCTTGAGCTCCTAGTCTCATGGCATTTTGCATCGCTCTTTTCATCGCTCGGCGAAACATAATTCTTTTTTCCAACTGTTGAGCAATATTATCAGCAATTAGTTGCGCATCTAATTCAGGCTTTCGAATTTCTTCGATATTTACATGAACTGGAACTCCCATTCTTTTTTGTAGCTCACTACGCAATACTTCAATATCCTCACCCTTCTTTCCAATAACTATCCCTGGGCGAGAACTAAATATTGTAATTCTGGCATTTTTTGACGGTCTCTCTATTAAAATTCTACCAACTGAAGCGTTTTTTAGTTTTTCATTAAGAAAAGATCGTACTTTTATATCCTCAGTGAGCATAGTTGCAAAATTATTATCATTTGCATACCACTTTGATTGCCAATTTCTTTGAACCGAAAGACGAAATCCAGTTGGATGTATTTTCTGCCCCATATCAATTAGTGCCTTTATCTTTATTTAATATTGCTCTTATTATCACTTACTGTAAGTGATATATGACAAGTTGGTTTTACAATTCTATTTCCTCGACCCTTTGCGCGAGCACTGGTTCTTTTCATCAATGTTCCTCGATCAACAAAAATCGATGAAACTCTGAGCTCGTCAATATCAGCACCATCATTATGTTCTGCATTCGCAATAGCTGATTCCAAAATTTTTCGTATTATTTCAGCTCCCTTTTTAGAACTGAAAGCTAATATATTAAGTGCTCTATCTACCGGCAAACCTCTAACTTGATCAGCAACTAAACGCCCCTTCTGCGCCGACAATCTGACACTTCGCAACTTAGCAGTTGTTTCCATTATTATGTCCTCTATCGCTTAGTAACTGCCTTTTTATCGCCAGCATGACCTTTGAAAGTACGAGTTAGTGAGAATTCACCAAATTTATGACCAATCATATTTTCTGTTACTAGAACTGGAATATGCTGCTTTCCATTGTGCACTGCAACAGTTATTCCAATAAAATCTGGCAATATTGTTGATCGTCTCGACCATGTTTTTATTGGTCTCTTATCATTTGTTTCACGAGCTTTCAAAATTTTCTGCATTAAGTGCGTATCAACAAACGGTCCTTTTTTTATTGATCGTGCCATTTAATAAATCATCCTTTTCTTGAGTATCGATGACGAACTATCATCACTTCTGTTCGCTTATTTTTTCTAGTTCTATAGCCCTTCGCCGGAACCCCCCAGGGACTTACCGGATGTCTACCAGCCGAAGTTCTTCCTTCCCCCCCTCCATGCGGATGATCTATAGGATTCATCGCAACGCCTCTAACAGTTGGTCTAATTCCACGCCAACGTACAGCTCCAGCTTTTCCTATCGACCTTAAATTATGCTCTGCGTTACCTACTTCTCCGATTGTTGCACGACAATCAATATGAACCTTTCGCATTTCACCAGATCGAAGTTTTAACTGCGCGTAATTTCCCTCTCGCGCTTGCAATTGTATAGATGCTCCCGCTGATCTTCCTAGTTGTGCCCCTTTACCTGGCAATAACTCTACGCAGTGTATAATTGTTCCCATTGGAATATTGCGTAATGGCAATGCATCTCCCGGTTTTATTTGCGCATTCTTTCCGCTATAAATTTTTGCGCCTATAGTCAGACCCTTAGGAGCAATGATATATCTTCTTTCTCCATCTTGATAACAGACTAAAGCTATATCTGCAGTTCTATTAGGATCATATTCAATACGCTCAACTGTTGCCGCTATATCATCTTTGTCACGCTTGAAATCTATCACTCTATAGTGATGTTTATGCCCCCCTCCTCGGTGTCTTATCGTTATGCGTCCATGATGATTTCTTCCCGCGATTTTTGTTTGCTTCTCTATCAATTTCTTATAAGGTTCACCTTTATGCAAATCCTTATTAACTAATTTTACGACCGCTCTCCTACCAGGTGAAGTAGGTTTTTGTTTAATAAGTGCCATTATTTAACCTCTGCATTCGAAAAATTAGTGAAATTTAACTCTTGCCCTTTCTCAATACTTATAATGGCCTTTTTCCAATCATTTCTTCGTCCGATAAAACGACCTACTCTTTTTCTTTTTCCTTTCACATTAATTGTTTGAACATTTTTAACTTCTATTTTTTGTTCTCTCCACAACAATTCGACGGCATCTTTTATTTCTTTTTTGGTCGCATCTGATACAACACGAAATATTGTTTGATTATTTTTTTCACCAATATATGTTGCTTTCTCAGATATATGAGGTGCCAATATTATTTTTAACAAACGTTCTTGATTGATATTTAATTTTTTCATGACAAAAGCTCCTCAAGTTTCTTTAATCCTTCAGATGTCAATAAAATCCTTTCGAATTTCAAAAGACTAACAGGATTTATATTTTTTACTTCCACAACAGAAACTCGTGGGATATTTCTTGATGACAAATATAAATTATCATCTACTTGATTTGTTATCAACATCACTTCGTCTAAGCCGAATGCTGACAATTTTTCTACAAAGCTTTTTGTTTTATGCGTATCAATATTAAATTTATCTATTATTAATAATCGATCATCACGAATTAATTGCGAAAAAATAACACTCAGTCCAACACGATACATTTTTTTGTTTAGTTTTTTTCTGTAGTTTTCATCTGGACTATTTGGAAAAATTTTCCCACCACCACGCCAAATAGGACTTGAAGCCATGCCGGCACGAGCACGACCTGTCCCCTTTTGCCGCCAGGGCTTCCGGGTAGATTTCGCAACATCTGCGCGCCCTTTTTGCGCTCGAGTAGCACCTCGCGCATTGGATAGATAAGATGTAATTACTTGATGAACAAGTGACTCATTATAAGCTCTATTAAAAAGCTCATCAGAAACAATAATATTCCCTGATGTTTGATTTTTCTCACCGATAAGCTTTAGTTCCATTACTTGTTCACCTTTTTATTCGTTTCACTAATTTATCTACTTCTTCACTTTTATGCATGGGCGCACTATTACATTTCCATTCTTTGATCCTGGTATTGCGCCTTTAACTAACAATAAATCTCTTTCACTATCAATTCTTAAAATCTCTATATTTTGTACAGTCCTTTTTACATTACCCATATGACCAGACATCCGCTTTCCAGGAAATACTCGTCCGGGATCCTGAGCCATTCCAATCGATCCCGGCTTGTTGTGTGCTTTTGAATTACCGTGACTAGCCCTATTTGAAGAAAAGTTATGTAACTTTATAGTCCCAGCATATCCTTTTCCAATCGTGGTTCCTGATATATCAACCTTCTGACCAGTTTTAAAGATATTACATTCAATTACTTTCCCATTTTGAATCTGATCGAGAATTTCTCCTGCTTGCACTCGAAATTCCTTTACAATGCTTCCAGCCTCAACACCTGCCTTTGAAAAGTGTCCTTTTGCTGATTTATTCACTCTAGTTGCTTTTCTTTTTCCAAAAGTTAATTGAACAGCAGAATAACCATCAGTTTCATTCTTTTTTATCTGAGTTACACGATTATTAGAAACATCAATTACCGTTACCGGCAAGCTATCACCATTATCCGTGAAAATTCGCATCATTCCGACTTTACGTCCAATCAATCCTATTCCCATTTTTACCTCTTTTAGCGTAAAGATACTACGCTTTATAAATCATTAATATAAATCAATAAATAAAATTCTCTTTTTTCAGTTTATTAAAAGAGTAATTTATAATTTGATTTCAACATCAACGCCAGCCGGTAAATCTAATTTCATCAAAGCATCTACCGTTTTATCTGTTGGATCAATAATATCCATTAATCTCAAATGCGTTCTGATCTCAAATTGATCACGAGAAGTTTTATTTACGTGAGGTGATCGAAGTACATCAAAACGCTCTATTCTAGTTGGCAATGGTACAGGTCCTTTGACTACTGCCCCCGTTCTTTTAGCTGTTTCAACTATTTCAAGCGCTGACTTATCTATTAATCGATAATCGAAGGCTTTGAGACGAATTCTAATTTTTTGATTCTGCATATTTTTATTCCTAAGCTTATAAATTCAACACTACAGCTTGATTGAACTCAACTCTTCACGCTCTCTAAAAATCTCACTCAATAATTTTTGCGACCACACCGGCACCCACTGTTCTTCCGCCTTCTCGTATCGCAAACAGTAACCCATCTTCCACAGCAACCGGCGCGATCAAATTCACCGTCACCGCTACATTATCCCCACGCATCACCATTTCCGTGCCTGCCGGCAGCTCTCTCTCCCCCGT
>JAFEGA010000030.1:0-52966 GCA_018240285.1 Pseudomonadota bacterium
ATGAGAAAAGAGGGCGCGAAATGGCGCGAATCGATTACTGACGTGCTTTGTTTGAATCCGAAGGGGTTTTTGGGAGTTTTGCTGCTAACTGCTTGAAGACGCCTGTAGGAACATCAGATCCTACAGGGTGTACCTTAACAACGTCGTGCGATAAATCGTTACTAAATACTAAAGTAACGATTATTTTCCTGGCAGCTCGTTACGGCCTTCAGGTGCTTTACCTTCGTGCGTGGTGCCATAGTTATCCGAGCTTGCGCTTTCCGGTGCTGTAGGCTTGCCGCATGCGGTTAATAATGTTAATGCGAACATTGCTGCGATCAAAAATACTGAGAGTTTCATTTATAGCTATATCCTTAAAATTTTAAAAAATACATCGCTTACTTTTTTACTACATTGCGACTATAGCATGATACAAGAAAAAATCACTGAAAAATTGTTATCTGGTATTTCCTTAAAGAATACCAATCAGCATGCGGATGCCCAAGCCATAAAGCAATACCACAAAGATTGTCCGTAGAATGGCTGTTTTGGTGGAATGCGTGAGCTTTGCCCCGAGCGGTGCTGTCAGCATGCTGGCGGCTACCAGCCAAAATAGTGCCGGTAAATAAACATAACCGAGGCAATAATCGGGCAGTATTTCCGTTTGCAGCATGCCGTTTGCAACGTAACCGGCCGTACCGGCCAAGGCAATGGGAAAACCGATGGCGGCGGCGGTGCCGATGGCGTGTTGTAGTTTAACGTTGCAGAGTGTCAGGAAAGGCACTGATAACAAACCGCCGCCAATTGCAACCAGACTGGACAGCGCGCCGATCACATTACCCACGAGAAACAGGCCTATTCGCCCGGGAAGCTGAAACATCGGACTGGGACGGAATTGCAGCAGCATTTGTGTGGCGGCGTAAAAAATGAAAATGACGAAAATAATGCTCAACAACTGGCCGGTCATCGATCCTGCGAGGGTTGCGCCGCCGAATGTGCCGAGAAAAATGCCGGGGGTGATGTTTTTCACGACCGGCCAATTCACCGCGCCATGCCGGTGATGCGTGCGTAAGCTGGCAGCCGACGTGAAAATGATCGTGGCCATCGTGGTGCCCAGCGCCAAATGGATGATGCGGTCGGCGGGAAAATCTTGCGCAGTGAATAGCGAAATCAGCACGGGCACGATGATGAGGCCGCCGCCGATGCCGAGCAATCCGGCGAAAAATCCGACAAATGCGCCAGTCAACAGATAGATCAACCACCATTCCATGATTTAAGCCGGATAAAAAGAATCGAAGCGCATTACAAAATGCCCATGATGAATTGCCATTCGGCCGGATCGACCGGCGTGATCGACAAGCGGTTGCCGGTCTGCAACACGCGCATGCGCTGTAGCTCAGGATATTGCCGCAATTCCTTGATCGGGATCAGCCGGGTTCTTTGTTGCAGCGTAATCTCGACGTTAAACCAGCGCGGGTTGTCTTTGGCCGCTTTGGCATCGAAATACTTGCTGGCTGGGTCGAATTGCGTGGCATCCGGGTACGCCGGTTTACTCACGGCGGCAATGCCCATGATGCCGGGATCCTTGCAGCACGAATGATAAAAAAACACTTGATCGCCAACCGTCATTTGATGGCGCATGAAATTGCGCGATTGATAATTGCGTACACCTTCCCATGCGACCGTCTGATTAGGCCGTGCGGCAAAATCATCGATACTGAATTCATAGGGCTCGGATTTCATTAACCAGTAGCGCATGTTCTGAGTGGATTTTTTGTCCGGCAGTTTAGCGGGAAGCCGCCAATTATAGTAGCTCTAGGTTGTCTGAGTTGATAATATCTGATGAGTTGCTGTGCCATTGAACTTTGCCAATCGCCATTTGGTAAAACTCCGGAATGATGTTATTGCATTTTGGCAGGCAGTTTTTTCACCGGATCGAGAAGGTTTCGATCTACGAAAATGGATTGTAGTTTATCGCTAATTGATTTTCTCAGTGTTGCTTGCCCGTGGTGAGACTTTGCCCGAGGCGTTTGGTTGCTGGAATTCCATCTACAAAAGATTCAATTTGCGATCATCCAGTAGCGAGTGGATCAGAGTTTTCAATGCGCTAGTCACTGACCCGGATTGGGGGAATTTATTGATGGCAGCATCATCTTCTAATCCTTATGTAGATTGCCAACCAACTCTATTCCCGTTTCTGAAGGGTTAGGTTCAAGTGAGTAAGCAAGATTGATCGCTTGGATTTTATAGTACAAGTTGCGCGCTTCTATTATTAGGATAACTTCTGCAATAAGAATTCCTGTAATTAAATATCGTATAAACATAAAATCTCTCCCCGCTTTTCTCTACCGAGAATCTTTACGATAAGAAAAATTTAGGTTTCTGCCTATGAGTTTTCGCACATTGAATTAACGATTGCGCAAAGGCTCATTGCGCAGTTGTGGTATTCAAATTTTTAATGACCTTCAACAACTCTAAGGCAATTTATTGCAGATTCTTCTGGTCAATGAACCACACTGCGCATTGCATTCGCTATGGCAGGATTTGACAGAGCAAGTTGCCAAGATCGAGATTCTGGAAGGACTGGATACCTTAAACGATCTGGACTGAATGCACTGCTTGAAGAACGCAAGATGCGCATTGCAATCAGCGTATATGGTTATTGAATCGCCCCGGTATTTCCGGAGACTATTTGTCTTGAGTCAAACCGCATCGGCTGACTCCCTTAGTTGGTGATAATATGCCATTTCAAATTCTGCCGGCGGAATATTTCCGATCGGCTCCAGTAATCGGCGATTGTTAAACCAATCCACCCATTCCAAGGCCGCAAACTCCACATCGTCGATATTGCGCCAAGGGCCACGATGCCGGATAACCTCGGTCTTGTATAATCCGTTAATTGTTTCAGCCAGCGCATTGTCATAAGAATCTCCGACACTACCAACAGAAGCTTGAATATTGGCCTCAATCAGGCGTTCCGTATAGCGAATCGACAAATATTGGCAACCGTGGTCGCTATGATGAATTAACCCCTCGATTTTCCGCCGCGCCCACAGTGCCTGTTCCAATGCATCCAGTACTAAATCGGTGTGCAATGACCGTCTGACCCGCCAGCCAACAATGTATCTGGCAAAAACATCGGTTATAAAAGCCACATAAACAAACCCCGTCCACGTTGCAACAAAGGTAATATCTGCGGCCCACAGCTGATTCGGACGAGTGGCTACAAATTGCCGATTGACTTTGTCGGCTGGACAGGCAATTAAGACATCTGCAATGGTTGTCCGGCACCTCTTGCCGCGCCGGATACCTTGCATCCCAAGCTTCTTCATCAACCGCTCAACTGTGCAACGAGCAACGCCAATGCCTTCTCGCAACAATTGCCGCCATAATTTACGAGCATCATAAACGAGGAAATTGCCTTTCCATACCCGTCGTATGTCGAGTTCCAATTTCATGTCACGCTTGATGCATTCAGGCAATCGATCAGAGTTTCTTTCGCGTGCTTTATGTTCGTAATAGCTCGATGGGGCAATCCGGATTTGTTCGCAGATTGGCTCGACCCCATACTGTTATCTATGCTGATCGACAAATACCATCATCATTTCGACCGGCGGTCGAGCTCCGCCTGGGCAAATTTGCACGCTTCAGCTCACGATTTTCCCGTTCCAGTTCCTTGAGCCGTTCCCGATCCGATGTCGACATACCGCCTCGAATTCCCTGATCCGTCCCCGCTTTTCTTACCCATGTCTGCAATGTTTCCGCTGTGCAGCCAATCTTCGATGCAATCGATTTAATCGCCGGCCACTGCGATCCATGCTCTTTTTGCTCAAATACCAATCTTACCGCTCGCTTTCGTACTTCCGGTGAATAACTGATTTGATTCTTCATCTTCTCTTCCTCTCAAATCATTTTATCTCCGGAAAATCCGGGGCGATTCAGAGTTGGCTATGTTCATTCGTAACATTTACCCTTGTCGATGCACTGGAACAGGAGCAACTGTACTTGATGCCAATGTCAGCGCCCCTTCGATGGCTATATCGAAGTCTTGGCATGCATATCCAGCCCTACCTGGTCACACTGTAGCGCAACCGTTAGGCAGGTTGATAACTACTTTACACACTATTGTCACCAACCTACCGGATGATTACTACACGCTCAGGTTCCAACCGATACGATAGTAGCCGTGGTTTTCTCCTCCGGGATTATCTATGTGATAAACAACCATGTCCTTGCGCCCGTTTCCATCAATATCCGATACAGCGACACCGCCACCCTGGTTCTCCCAACCAAACCAACCGGGGATAGCGCGAACCTCTGACCAACCGCCAGTTACATCTCCGGCTGCATTAAGACTCCACCCAATACGGAAGTACCCGTGGTTATCTCCGCCGGGATTGTCGATGTGAAAGACAATCAGTTCTGGCCTTCCATCGCCATTAAGGTCGGCGATTGCAATACCACCGCCTTGGTCCTCCGACCCAAACCACCCAGGAATTGCCTTGATGGTGGACCATCCCCCGGTAACGTCCCCCGCGGAGTTTAGATTCCACCCGATCCGGTAGTACCCGTGGTTTTCACCTCCAGGGTTATCGATGTGGTAAACAATCAAATCCTGCGATCCGTTTCCATTGATATCCGCCAGGGCAACTCCGGCACCTTGATTCTCAGCACCAAACCAGCCGGGTACTGCCTTGATAGGAGACCAGCCGCCGGTAGGGTCGCCCGCAGTATTGAGATTCCACCCAATCCGGTAATAACCATGATTTTCGCCGCCAGGGTTATCGATATGGAATACCAACAAATCCACCGTTCCGTTACGATTAATGTCGGCCAGTGCAACACCTGCTCCTTGGTCTTCGGCGCCAAACCATCCGGGAACCGCTTTTATCGGAGACCAGGATTGTACATTTCCGGAGTTATCCAAATCCCAACCTATTCGATAGTACCCATGATTTTCCCCACCAGGATTATCGATATGGAATACCAATAGATCCTGCCGGCCATTTCTCGATATATCGGCAACGGCAATATCGCCCTCCTGATCTTCTGCACCGAACCAGCCGGGAATCAGACGCGGAGAATCCCAGCGTAACAGCGCGGCTTGAACTGCCTTGAGTGCATTGATTCGGCCGAAACCGGTAAGATTGTCATAACCTGACGCCCCAAGATCATCAGTAGACGCCCGCAAAATTGTCTCAACCTCGGTACCCCTCAGATTGGGATTCACTGATAAGATCAATGCTGCCACACCGGCTACATGGGGTGTGGCGGCTGAAGTGCCATTAAAGGTAGTGACATAATCACCGCTGCGATTGTAGCCACGAGCGCCACTGATATCTGTAGTGGTGATGTGAACACCTGGAGCGCTGACATCCACCTCGGGGCCAAATCTACCTCCCCACCAATTCTCACCATCTCTGCTTGTTGGACTTTTGGGTTCACCCCATTCATTGCTTGCCGCAACAGTAATAACTTCAGGCAAAGTGCCAGGATATGATGTTGAGGTATTTGTGTCCCCTGCTCTATAGTTACCGGCAGCAAATACAACCACGCAGCCTCGTCCGCCTCGTCCGGCAGTTCTTGCATTGCGGATGGCGTTCGTAATTGCGGTCGAAGGGGAACCACCACCCCAACTATTACTCAATACATCCGCGCCTCGTGCCACTGCGGTATTGATTCCGTCGGCAATCTGGGCGTCACTCGTTACCCAACCACCACCCGCACCATAGGCAATCCGAATACCCATAATGCGGCAATTCGGCGCTACGCCACTAACTCCAGTTCCGTTGCCGCTCGCGGCTGCGGCGATTCCTGCACAAGCGGTTCCATGAGCATCATCGTTGCTGGGGTTCGGATCATTGATGCGTCTTACCGCATCATAGCCTGTGACCAACTTGCCAGGTATGTTGAGATCCGGGTGACTGTAATCAACTCCTTCGTCGATGATAGCTATCGTGATATTCGCAGAGCCTCGGCTGATATCCCAGGCGCTTACCGCATGGATGTCCTGCCCTACAGTACCTCCCCCTTGCCCGGTATTTCGTAGCGCCCATTGCTGAGGGAACAGGGGATCATTCGGGATAAAGGCCGGTTTGAGCAATCGCACGAAGTTCGGTTGTGAGTAGATAGTCAGCCCACTGTCGTGATAGCGATTCGCCATTGTTATTGCGTCAGTGCCCGCATCTTGTTGCACGGCCAAAACAAAAGCGTTTCGTTCCCATTGAGACTCGTTGACTATTTTTACTTTGTTCTGGTCGTTGAACTGGTCGATCTGGTTTCTGGTTACCTCCGGTTTGAATTGGACGTTGAATTCCTCCGTGATAATCATTGAGGTGCTATCCGGCGCGGTGAATACCTTCAGTTCGGCAGTGTCAGGCGGGAGTGCTGTCGCAGCTGCTTTGGATGCTTGAGTGCTTAACTCATAGAGCACGATTCCATTTCCCAAATCAAGGCCGGTCGAGTGTGGAGAAACCGCTCCAACTGCTGCTGCGACACCTCTTCGAGTATCAGGAGAAGCTGCTTTAGCAAAACGTACGGCGCGGTGTGTCGATGAGGATTGTAGTGAAATTTTCTTGCCTTCATACCAGTAATAGTCTGACATGGTTTCTCTCCTATTTTGTTGGAGGCATGGGATAAAGCTCTCGTGTTTGCCTCCGAAAATCACACGATCGCTAATTCAGGTGCGATGCCCGACAATTAACTGTTACATAACCATCTTTAACTCTATTCCGTCGTGTGCAGTCGCTTGTTAGGCAACCGAAATAGGTTAGTTCAAGAATAAGAACTTCTCTTTAAAGATTTGATGCTTTGCCGTAAATCGGAATCGATACAATTGATCAGATTTGAGTTTAGGCAATTCAATGATTTCCTTGCCTGGAAATTTCCGCTGAGCTTGCTTGAAAAGACCAATGAGAACAAAGATGACAAAATTAGAATGTGCCATGATAGTGTCTAAAAGAGTTGTTATATACACCGAGTCCTGACTAAGAAGAAAAACTTGTGAGTGAGTCGCGGAATCGATATGAATTGCCGTGAATAGAAAGCGGTCCATCGAATCCCCCGAGGACTGAAAGCGAGTTCTCAGCCTTGAGGACTGAGCACAACCGAAGGTTGTCTCAAATAGAAAGATGACAATCAAAGTTGCAGAATACATGACAATGACATGACAATGTGTTGATCATGACTTGCGGCTACCTCACATATGTTAAATTGCATGTCTATCGAGATTTTGACAAAACTGCTTTTTTATTAGCATGAAGACCGCATAGCGCTTAAGTCAGCAGTTTAATCTTGCTTAAAGCAGATTATCTGTGATAAATATCACAATAAGGAAAGAGATACTTTCTGTAGTTTTGAAGATCTTTGCTAAATGTATAATAAGTAATTGAAGGATTTATGTGGCTGGAAGTGCAGGAATATGCGTTACGCCAAGTTTGTAACCGAAAATATGGCGTTTGTTGCATCCAGAATTGAGTCGATACGTGACAGTAAAGTCATGCTGTTGTCACGATACGAATTCGGGGAATACTGCTGAGTCGGATAAATGTTCTGCGTCAGATTTACCTTTACCGACTTGCAATCATGAAGTCCAGCGATTAGTGGCCATCTCCGTAACTCCAAGAAAAATATGGCTCCCCGACCAGGGCTCGAACCTGGGACCTGCGGATTAACAGGTGTAATATCTAACTGTTTTTATTAATATTGAACTCGTCAGTGCTCGCCAACACTCGCCAATAATCGTCAGATTTGTCACGTTTTATATTTGGGATTAGATGGAAAATCTTGTAACCGGTTTGAACTAGCCCGTCTTAACAGTCTGGCATAGCCAATCTGTCACCTAATACTACACAAGAGCGAAGTTGTTGTGTCTGTGTATGGTACAGAATTATAGAATTCTGCAGTAACAAACGTGTTGATTCATTTTTTTATGAAATAAGCATAGTGAGGAACAACGCATAGCTATGAGATTTACTATTTTATTGTTTTTGGTATTAGTTTCGGGATGACACGACATTAGGTTTTAGGAAGCATATAGCTATTACAGTACTATAAAGTTATCCAAGAGTTAATTAGGATAATCGAGAATCCGCCAACAATGGCATCGGTGCAACTTTGCAACAAAATAACTATTCCAGAAAATCCAAGCCAACCGCTAGTTTTTACAATAGCAACAAGCAAGTTCATGTTTTTCTATCAACACGGAACAAATGAAAAAACATCAGCATTTTCCATATCCATTTCAAGCATCGAAAGTGTGCATTATTCAGATTTCAAAATCGAATAATTATTCATTCGTAATAAATTCAAATACGAATTCTGTTTAGCAATATGATGAAATCAGGGGATAAGGTCCCTTTGGTGGTTGGGTGCGGGGCAGCATTCCAGGTTTTGCCTTGCATGCCCCTCGCGTCGGTCGGCACTTGTCATCCAAGAGAAAAAACGGAAACTTAAGTCCCCATTCTGGATTGAATCATTCTAATTTAAACTTGCTTATACTTTTCTGCGACGTGTCATGAAACCCAGCAAGCCTAAGCCTGCCAATAGCATGGCGTACGTTTCTGGTTCTGGTACTAGGGGGGGAGGGGTAGTAATGAAAGGGAATACCGTATCGGGGCTAAATGAAAGCAAAAATGCTTCGTTGTGGCCGCCATGAGTTCCCCATCCAACTATTTGTCCATTATTGTTGATGGCACGGGGGATAAGATCAGTCCATCCAGATGCCACTACGATAGGCAACCATGAAAGTTCGGTTATTCCGCCATTGCTGTAAAGGAAGGCGTGACCATTACCGGAATATCCCACTACCTGTCCGGAATCATTAATACCAAGAGCCTCGGCAGTTGTTCCGCCTAGAGTGCCTAAATCGGTTATACCTACACCATTGGGACCTGTGACAAAAGCATGATATTTAAAGTCGTCAGGCAATCTAAAATACCCCACAACCTGTCCGGAATCATTAATACCTAACGCTTCGCTAAATATTCCGCCGATGCCTAAGTCGGTCATGCCTACACCGTTGGGTCCTGTGATGAAGGCGTGAAAATTAGAGCCGGGTTTTTGGTAGACTCCCACCACCTGTCCGGAATTATTAATACCTTGAGCCACACTCCACGCCCCGCCTAGAGTGCCCAAGTCGGTCATACCTACACCATTGGGACCTGTGATGAAGGCGTGATTTATATAGCCAGGTATTTGGAATAATCCCACTACCTGTCCGGAATCATTAATACCAAGAGCCTCGGCAGTTGTTCCGCCTAGAGTGCCTAAATCGGTCATGCCTACACCATTGGGACCTGTGATGAATGCGTGACGATTATCGGCAGATCCCGCCACCTGCCCAGAATTATTGATACCCATGCCATAAGTAGATGTTCCATCTAGGGTGCCTAAATCGGTCATGCCTACACCATTAGGTCCTGTGATGAATGCGTGATATTTAGCACCAATGAAAGTAACTCCCGTTACCTGTCCGTAATCATTGATATCGAAGGCAGCACTGAATGGAATATCTTCAATTCCACCTAGGGTACCAAGTCCTACAAATGACCAGTCTGCAGTTGCTATTGCTGGCATAGAAGCTGCAGAAACTCCAGCAATAAATACTGTAATACTTTTGATTTTTGAAAGTTTATTCATTATTTTTTCCTTATCAATTCACTAGGCAAAACAATCAAATAATTCAGAAAGATATGTTGCGACGTAATTAAGTTACGACTACCTATTTTAGACTCAACTAACTCTACTGCATACAGGTCATCAGTCTTCTTTTCAGGAGACATGACTGTTGGTGGTTTTTATTCAATGAGTTATGGTGACTTACTTATTTATAAGACATTACTTGGGTGAATACAGGAAAGGGTAATTTCTGAATCTTACTGTTTCTTTGCAGCGTAACTTCTGTGTAACCCCATAACAGATTTTCGATTGCAGACATCTTTAAGTTACTGATTTCACGGCGCTGTTGAGAGGAGTCGAACCTTCGACCGACTGATTACGAAACGTAACTTGGAATCCTTGATATATATAGATCAATTACTTGCAATGCTTGCTAAAAATAAAAAACTATTTCATGCAATCACAAGTTATGGTGCTTATATCCTAGTTTGGCACAAATTTGACACAATTAATTTGGCTTATTTTTGAAATTTCACTAGAAATGAACCGCTTGTTATTTTAAGCCAAGCATTGTTCAGCAATGTGTCAGTGTCAGGTTGATCATTTTGTGAAGGTAATAAAGACCATCCGCCAATTTCGGAAGATCCTCCAAGAATATCAAGAATGTCATCACAGCGACTTAACATTGTATGCGCCAACTGATTATTGCCTGATATTGCGACCATTTTAGAAGTATCTTTTGGGATTACAGTTAGATTCCTGATAATATCTTTTTTTACTGCCCTTTTCTCGTTTGCAGACTGCCATTTTTCTATGGGCATTATGGATAATGATGCACGATTTTGTAACTGAACAATATCGTTATTGTAATATTGATCTCTTGACAAAATGCTGCGAAACCAAGCTAAATCATTTTGCAAACCGTTTGCAGTTTTTCTAAAGATGATCGCCTCACCTTCTTGTAAAATTTCAGCTAGTTTTGTATTGTATATTGTTTTTATTGAAGAATTTGCCAAGAAGAGAGTTGTTATTTTTAACTCATTAAATACGCTTGGTGCTGCAAGAAAGATTCCATTTGAAGTGGCGCAAATAGGTGAAGTAAGGCCTTTGTAATTAATATCATAGGAATCTATTAAATCAATACTTAGCTGATAAAAATCAACCAATGTTGAAATTGACTGTGCTTTTTTTATCAGACAACTTAAATGCTTTTCAACTACGTCTTTTGCGATAGTTAAATCAATGTTCATGCGATCAAATGCAATTACACTACGCTGTAAATTAATAGGGCAAGTACCATTTGGATCAAATATTGCTAAGGAAGGTCGCTTGATCGTAAATTTAGGGCCAGTTCCAATATTTTTATCAGGTATGTTTAATATACTCGGTTGATCAAAATATGCACGACCTATCCTAATACCATTTACCGAAACTTCGTCACTTCTCACTATAGTCCATGTAGAGGTTTTAACTTTTACAGCAGCGGCGGCATATCTCCAATAAATATCTTTATATGGTTCGGTTTTTGTGAGCCTATTCCAAGAAGAATCAGATGTTCCTGAAAGAGGAGCATGATTGGCTTTATCTGAAATAAACTTTGCAAAAACTTTACCTTCCCATCTATACTCAACGCGAGGGGATGCTTGAATAAACCAGTCGACTTGATTCCATGAATCTAACAGTATTACATCCTTAGTTTTTTCTATGTACCTCAAGCTGTATGGCCGGAGCTCATTGATGATATCTGGATCGGATACCCATAATTTTATTGATGTACCTGCTTCTGGACACACACATCGTCGGAGTTCAATACTCGATTCGTCAATACGTGCTTTAAATTCTAACCCTTCATTATCAGGTTTTAGAAAATGCCGTGTTTTAACTTCTATCTCGTCACCCAACATAAACGAAGCGAGCGCACCGATTCCAAATCTCCCGCCTCGCATCACACGCGATTGGCCAAATTCATCCATATGCTGTCGCTTCCACAATTCACTATTACGAAATGATGCGCCTGCAATGAGAAAATATTCTGTGACAGTTTCAAGTGTCATTCCAACGCCTTTATCGGTTACTGTGATCCATCCAGTTCCATCTTCATTTTCTTGAATGGTCACAAGCACATCGGGCTCTTCATTGCTTGATCTATTGCTATCTGCAGAATTGTTTGAGTAATCGCAAAGTTCTCGACAAGCATCCACAGCGTTCTGGATTAACTCTCTTATTCCTACTTCATATTTATAATCATATAGTGGCCCTACTAATAGTTTAAGTAAATCAGGCCCAGATGTATCGAAGCTTGCTTTTATCGGTATATACGGAACAGTCTGTGAGAATGTTTCGGGTGAATCTAGATTTGAACGGATACGCCTAATAGTCAACCCGAGTCTAGCGAAACTGCCTCGTCGTCCATACACTTCGCCAATTGTTGCCCAGCTTTCATCCAATTCGCGTTGAATGTCTTTGAACAAAGCCACAAGCCTCAAATAGGTCTTAACTTCAGTAGGAGTGGCGCTAACAAAAAATACTTCAGGATCATCGTGAGATGATGAGACGCCCTTTACGGCAAAATGGTCTCGCCATGCTTGCCTTGATATTGGGCTACGCAGCTCTTTAACACTTAGCAAAGAATTTAGTGCGCGTTCACTCCGGACTTGAATGTAGTCTGCAATTCTTAGTACAGCCATCAAATATGGGCTTTTTACATCATGTTGTTCAGGAAGAAGGCCATATTGATCTCTGAGGTATGTGAAAGTACATCTAATCGGCAATCCATGGCTTCGCGCTACAAGTCCGGCGAGATTTTTTAAATCTTTATCGAAGCCAGTTAGTTCTAGTCTCTTGGGATTGCGACTCGGTACACCGGCAACCGCTATTTCATGCGCTAATCTTGCATGGTGACGTCTAATAAACTCACCAATCAGTAAAGAGTCACGTTCTGAAAAATTATCATAGTTTATTTCATCTATAAGGATTGGATCAGTATCACCAAAAATGGCCATAAGTTTATCTTGGCCAAAACGCCTCGCTTCGGCTATGAATCCATTCCACAATGATGACCAAGGTTGATCATTCATTCCCAAAATTAAAGGTTTTTTAGATTCATTTATCAATGCTCTAAATCCATCCTGTGTGAGATGCATTCCGCAGTCATGGATTAAGACTGCCATGCACAGGACTGCTACGTCTTGTGCAGTTAATAACTCATGACTTTCGTCAGAAATCAAAGATGCGGCTGTATTGAGAACATCGTTAACGTGACGTGGACTGTGATCTGTAAAACCAGGGAAAAATGGCATTCCACTTTGTTCGAGCCATGGTTCAAAGCGCTCAAATGTTAAAAGAATATTCGCATTTAGTTCTGTGGCGTTTTTGAGTTTCTCTTTAAATAGGTCAGGTAATTTGATCACTGATTAGTCCTGCAGATTCATCTTTTGTCAAGTAGAGGGGGCGCTAAAATCGCGCTTTATTGTGCAAGCATCATTACTAATGTGCAACAGATGCTTGATTCTTTTTTGTTAGTCGGCACTCTACCAATAAGAATTAGTATTAGTTCACTTCAAAAAAAGAAGCAGAATTCTGCTATCCATCCGTTGTAATCTTTTCTCTGAAAATATCTATTTATCTAATTATATTATTTTACTTATTTTGTATACTAAATAAAGATATAACTCATGAATAAAACACATTATACGGACGGTATTACTGCTGAAAACCTGAGAGCCTTTATCGAAGTATGGGCACAACTCATGCCCGGAATTGGGGAGGTTATGCAATTAATCATAGACAGTAATGATCGGCTATTTGATGGAGATAACGATTCATTCAGCTGGTGCCATTTATATGAGTTACCCATTAAAGAACATGTTAGTTTTAACTTTCCAGGTCTTCTTCCAGAACAGCAGGTTATTGATTGGCGCAGGCAGATTGCAGAATCACCTGGAAAAATAGCTGCCTTGCCATGTGTTATTGAGCAAATCAATGGTCATTTCGATGCAAGAGAGATTCCTACCATGGAAGACATCGAAGCGTTACGCCCATTTCTTCCCGCCATTTGCGCTTACTTTTATTCAATGCAGTATTCCTTATATTGCATTCTTTATTATGGCTGTTTCCTGAATGAACTGATTGAGCGCGTTCGAGCTGGCGATGATGAAGCATTATTCGATGCTATGCGCGTTGATCCAACAGTAATTGGGTGCCCATCCGTAATTGAGAGAATCAGCAAAGCAAGACGGATGCAAGATAGCGATTTTCTTAATGAACTCAAGAAAACTGAAAGTGGAGTTAATGTAAAACTTAAGCAAGCTAACTATCAAAAAATACGTTTAATTCTTAAAGTGCTTTCCGAAGCAGGCGCAACACGCCTATCAAACAAGCAACTCTATCAGCTATTTGTTGAAGAACTTGATCGCTATACAGCCAATTCTGCAGGGGGTGGAGTTGAAAAATCATTGCGTAAATTCGCTGATACCTACATGAAGAAAAATGCAACCACTTAAAAACTCATTTTTTGGGTGGAATACAAATCTTGAGTTGATATACAAAATCTCTATCCGTTGCGATGAAGCAATTTTTGCATGATCGCCGTGGATACGAGGTTTATCATGAAAGAAGAAAGTGATGTTTCACCTGAAGCTATAACATCTAATAAAATCGAAGCCGCCGAGCCAACGCAGAAGACGACGAGCTTCAGCGAGGAGGATGGCTGCGAGGGCGAGGTGGAAAAGGAATTGATGGATGCATTGCATCTGTCTGAATCAACCTCAGAGGGTACGCTCCCTAGTAACACAGTACCCAATAACTGCAATACTGAGTATTTCAAGCTTATAAGATTTGGGGTTGATAGTTTATATTTATCCTATCCAGGTGAATTATTACCGGTGGTGGATGACAAGCTAAAAGAACTCAAGCAAATCGCACAATCACCAGAACCTTTTGAGCAAGTCAAAGCACAATATCCCATTAATGGTCATATCTTCGAAGTCAAAGACAAGGGAGCGAGATTATTTCCCTATATTCTGGAAGATAATGCCTTCCGTATTCAGCTATCCCGTAGCCAGTCGGTTCCATTAGCTTATGTAAAGATTTCCAGCGAGTATCTGACCCATATGGGTTCCGTGGCGGCAGAGAAAGCGCTAAAAGCTATCCTGGATCAATTTGGAGTGGTTCATGAATCTGCTAACGTCAGCCGCATTGATCTGTTTGTAGATTTTGTCAGTTCAGAGAATATGGAAAGCTGGGATCGTCATGCCTGGGTAACGCGCGCTTCTGCGATTAATACCTATTCTATCGAGCGAGCCTTCTCCGGCTGGGTCATTGGGGCGGGTGGTGTCATTAGTTGCCGCCTGTATGACAAAACACTGGAAATAGAAAAACAATCGAAGAAATTCTATCTGCATGAGTTATGGAAGAAAGCCGGATGGAATGGTAAAGATAAAGTCTGGCGGCTTGAGTTCCAATTAAATCGAGAAGTATTGACCCAGAAAGGACTCGGAAAGCTGACTGAGGTGCTTGAAAACCTCAACGGCCTATGGAGTTATGCCACAACAGAATGGTTACGCTTAACCCTGCCGAATGAGGATGATCAAACCCGTTCACGCTGGCCGATTCATCCGCTATGGGGTTATCTGTCCTCTATCGACTGGGAAACCAATGGCGGCCCTTTATCATCTCGTTTCAGCGTTGCGCGTGTGCCTAGCAATGATTGGCTTTGCAAAATCGGGCTCAGCACGCTGATTTCATTTATGGCTTGCAAAGGGATCAAGGATTTTGATTCGGGCATTCAGGCCTTTAAGGATGCGCTTTATATTTATCATGAACGAAAAAGCTTTAATTTAGGGATGATTTTTGATGATTACATCCAGGAAAAGCTAGCCATAAAAACGCGTCAGTTCAATACTTTCCTGAATCGTTCTATCGAAGCTGAAGAACAAGCTAGTATAAATAAATATGCGGCTGAGTATCGGAAACAGTCAGACGGCGAATAATAATGGATGAAATTAGCCTACCCTTGCCTGCAATCCGATGCTTATCCAAAGAAGAAGCGGCGCAATATCTCGGTATCGGTGTCACATTGCTTGCGGAATTGGAGATTCCCTATCTCAAGCTAGGCCGCCGCAGTCTTTACGACAGGGTTGACCTGGATGCCTGGATAGAAGAATATAAGCAAGGCGAGCACGGGCGGGCTAAGAAGGAGGCAACATGGCCCAAACCCAAGAAGGTGTCTACCGGAGACAAGATTCCCGCTTCTGGTGGATTGCAACAACGCTCCCAAACGGCAAAAGAATACGCCAAAGTGCTGGGACTGAAAACCGACAAGATGCCGAGGCACTGCTAGCCAAAATCCGGCTGGAAGCATTTCGAGAACATCATTTCGGCATTAAACCCCAGCGCTCATGGCAAGAAGCCGTGGTACGGTATCTCACAATCAAAGCGAGTTTGCGTAGTTTTCGGGATGTAAACCGGATTTGCCGGATGCTTGATCCCTATTTGGGAAGTCTCACATTGAATCAAATTAACGGTGACGTGATTTGGTCAGTAGTACAGGGACAACTCAAGAAGGGCAATACACCGGCAACGGTGAATCGTTATCTGGCCTTGATTCGCAATTTGCTGAAAATGGCACGCGATGAATGGCAGTGGATTGATAGCATCCCTAAAATTCGCTTATTGCCTGGCGAAGTGGAACGGGATCGGTGGTTGACTCGAGAGGAAGCAGATCGTTTGATTGCGGCTGCACCTGAACATCTGGCAGCCTTGATCCGGTTTGCACTGGCAACAGGTTGCCGGGCGCGTGAGATTACCGGTTTGGAGTGGAATCGAGTCGATTTAGATCGACGCACTGCATGGTTGAATCGCACTAAAAATGGCACACCGAGAGGTGTTCCGTTAAATGCGGATGCAGTGATAGTTTTACAGGAACAAATGGGTAAGCATGAGCAGTTTTGTTTTACTTATCGCAATCAGCCGATTCTTTGGGATTTAACCAATACGGCTTGGGTGAATGCGGTTAAGAAAGCAGGGCTGGAAGATTTTCGGTTTCATGATTTGCGGCATACCTGGGCTTCATGGCATCGGCAGGCTGGAACGAGCTGTGATGAATTGAAAGACTTAGGCGGCTGGAAGTCACGCAATATGGTGGATCGTTATGCCAAGTTTGCGACTGAGAATCTAGCGTTTGCAGCGTCAAGAATTGAGACAGGAAAGGACGGAAAAGTAATTCCGCTGTCACGTTTCTGTCACGCTAAAGAAGCTAACCAGAGCTTTAAACCAGCTAACTCTTTGAGTTAATTGGCTCACCAAAACGGATAAAACTGGTAACTGGATTATTAAGATTTTAGTTTGACATTCTATTCAGTGTACATATATGTAACGCTCAAATTGAGGGGCTGGTCAACCGCAAAGATTGGCCGTGGCCAGCGAGAGCTCGATAACCACAGGCCGGGAAGTGAACGCTTATCGACCAGTCTCTCTCGAATGCAGGTTAAGTTTCTCCGCGACGGAAGGTTAATCATCAGTTTTGGCGTTGGATGCTGAAGGCTTATTGTCCCGGCTTGCATCAATCACAACAATGTCTTTGGAGTCGGTTAGTTTAAGCTCATTCAGTACCCTTGCTATTTTTTTAAGCTCAATCTCTGAGAAGCACATGATGACCTTGATTGACTGCTTGGTCTGATTCGCAGCCTCGTAGATCGCAACTTGGTTTTCTAGATTTTGCTTGAGCTTTGAATTACTTGCGAGTTTGAATTCAACAAGGGTACTGTCTTTTGAACCACGTGATATTTTATAATCTACTGGGCCTCTTCCATTGTTCACCTCACTATTTACGTCTTCTTGGCCTGCATACCAAGTAAGGCGAAACATAAGTTGAAGATCGGATTCGCGTTTGACAGGCTGGCCTTTTACATAAAATACGCGGTAACCGTCGTTATTTTCTATTACTTGTTTTAGGAAGTGGACTCGATTGAGGGTCTCTTCATATGTCCCCGCTTGTTTTGCATAGAACTCATTTGCAGAGTGCAGTGCCGATATTAGGCTACCCACTTGATTAATGAAAACAGATTCTGTTTCTTTTATTTTTTCGTCGCTTAATCTAACTGCATCAGCGCCATTGTCTTCCTTAAATCGAATGTAATAGTCTATTAGTTCGGGGAATCTTCTGAGTGTTGCGGCAACCGCACGATTTATATCCTTTTGATTTGCATTATCTGGTATTTGGCGAGCAAGATACTCGTTGACTTGGCTGCGAAGCACCTCGTTCGGTAGTGAGGAAGCAACTTCATCGAAGTCGCCAATAAGGTCGTGCTTGTTTATCCATGCCTCATCTTTTGTGAGGATGTCTTTTGGTGTAAGTAAGACAAAGTCGCCATCTATATATGGCAAATCGAAGTACGATGTTTTCCAACTTCGCGTTTCATAGTTGAACTTCGTGTGGGTTACAGGAACTCGTTTGATTCTATTTCTGGCTATGTGTTCTTTGGCGAAAGCCTGCGTGTAATCACAAAGGAAACCTTTTATTAGATTGGTTGTAAAGTCACTTATATTGTCTTTGCCCACGCCATCTTTGATAAGGCAAAGTTTTTCAAGATGACTGCTTTTGGTGATTTTCTCATCCCCGAAATCTTTGAATATCGAGTGAAGATTTTCGTTTAGGGCTGAACTAAATACACGACCAAGCCCTGAACCTCCATTGCCTACCTTGCTGTAGCCTAGCCATGTTTGCTTAACTTCCGGAAAGCGATACCATGACCTCAAGAGGCCTGGTGAAATTTCACCTTCCACTGACATTTCTCGTAGGAATCTCACATACTTGATAATTTCTAGGTGAAGCTCTTGATATTGAGGCTTCTCACTATTGAATAGCAGGAACGGATCAACAAACACTGGCAGATCATTGATTAGTGAAACATTGAATGCGCCGTACGTGTCTAATGTTTGACGTTCAACACAAAAATAGTCCGAAAAATATACGTTCACTTGCATGCTGTTGTTCTTTCTGTTATTTGTACTGCTTGAAGTCGATCTAGCAGAAACCTAACGTAAAACTAACCGGCGCGTGCTGCTTTTGCGCGCATCCGTGTTGGGTAAATGGGTTAGGTGTCACGGTCTTTTCCAAGTAGAGCCTCGCACGCCAAAGCAACTGCGTTATTTCGATAAAGAGGCGGTGTAGCCAGCAACTCTTGTAGGCGCGTTGAAGAGAACTCTGCTCGCTCGCGAGGTGGTGTGTTATTTGGACAATCCGGTGGCCCGACGGCGATGTATTTCTTGTCCGCTTGCGCCCAGACTTTTAGCGAGAACGGTTGCTGAATATGAAGCATGAACACTACATTGGCAATGTCCTTTATTCGGTCAACTATCAGATTCCAATCAGAATCTAGGTTATCAGTGCCCCACTTATCGAGAAGCCTAGATGAGATGTGTTTATTCAGATCTTGCTCGTCCTGTAGCGACAGTTCAGACATATCGTGCAGGGTGACAACAAGTAACGCGCTGCGTGTTTGGTTGCCCTCCTTCCAGAACTCAAGGCAGTAGTCCGTACCGATCTGACTAGTTTTGTTTATGGTAAGCCCCTCGGCAGAGGCAATAGTACGTATGCGCGAGAGTATCGCTTCGCGGACGTACTCACTCGGTTGCGCCGCTCGAAGCAAATTGGTCAACGCATGTTTACTGAACACTTTTTCACGATTGTCTTGTACCGCGAGCGCGATCGAGAAGAGAGTTGTCATGCAGACGGCAGCAACTGCCAGATACGCGTACCCGGACTCGCGCGTGAAAAAGATTCCTGCGATGGCGCTCATACAGGTAACAAGTTGAACAATGATAGATAACTGCATCAGTAACTCCTAAAGTGAAGTTGAGGGGCGCCACGCTTTTGCGGCGTCCCGCTCGAACGCCGGGTTGGGCCTCAATCTTCGTCAGCCATTAGAACGAGTGTTTTATTTGTAACTTTAACATTGACATTCACTTGCTGGGGCGGAACGAAAAGAACGCAGCCAGCACCATGACCAGATTGAACCTCAGGAAGAAAGTTGCTACCTGCCCACCCATGATTTTGGACTTCGCTAGTAAACCATTTCTCAACTGGCTTTGTGATTCTCTGCTGTGTTTTTCCTGTGGCCTGATTGTAAAGAGCTAAGACACGTTCTGCATCGCAGAGAACCGCACCGTGCTTTAACTTACATGATGTGGGTTCGGGAAATTTGATTTTTTTCGCCATGGTTATTTCCTTAAGATGTAAAGAATACAGTTAATGCTCAACGTAATATATACGACAAAATATCTCATAATCTGGAACGGAATGTCATATAGCTTGATCAAGTTTATATAGCCATTTATTTTTATGTGGTTTTAGGATGAAAAATCCTAATACGAATTATAAATCCACCATTTAGTCCTCCCGTTTAAGTAACACGGGGGGCTACAAATACATACCTTAGTAATCGGTCGCAGAATATAAAGGTTTTTTGCCTTTAAGACAATCAGTTAAATATCCTATAAGCCGCCTTGCGAGCACCCGGACGCGAGAACGGGGGCGCAGGCAAGGCGGCGCTGCTGGGAGTTTGAGACTCGGCAAGCGCATAAATCCATAGGGGGCACCGCCGGCGCACCATACGCCTAAGAGCGGGGGTACCTGTGGAGTTATGCGCGATTGACATCGGGTTTATTATAAGGTTACTATTATGTAACCCAATAACGAAACCCAAGGAATTGCAAATGTCAGATGAAAACTATCTACCTAACAAAGCAGAATTTCTGGCCGGACTCGTGACTGGTTCAATGAGTATGGAGTCCAAAACGGCATCAGTGCAAAGAAGCCACCGATTCCCTTTGCATATCTATCTTCAGATTGAGAATCTTGCCCGAATTAGCAATGTTTCAGTATCAGTCATCATTAATGAATTACTGGAATGCGGTCTCGAAGCTCTCAATAAGGAGCTGCCGCCAGAGTTTCTACAACAAACCAAATTTATCCCTAGTGAACTGTTAAATAAGCATTATCCAAATGATTTGCATATAGTAAAGCCTAAGAAGAAATCAAAACTTCAATCCGTAAAATCAGATATTGAAAAATGACACAACGCCTTTTGCTCAGCGGTTATGACACCATCGAATGTGCGTATTACCTCGCATTCGATCATGGCTGTCTGCTTGACTTCGAGAAACTGGCGGCAGAGAAAGAAGCATTGCGCCAATTGAAGATACGCAAGCAAAAACCTATCCGGCTGGGCAATGAAGAATTCCTACTGGCTCCGCACGGCACCGCAAGCGGTTATCCCTTCCTGATGGAAAACGAAGCCTTCAGCATCCAATTCGGTGAATTCAATAAACCTTCTTTCTTTGTTACTTACCGCAGCGTAGCGCTATGGCATGACGGCATACAAGCCTTGCATCAGCGCTTTTTGAATTGGGCGCAATCGGTAGGACTCAGCAATTACGAACCAGAGCGATTATCCCGCGCTGATTTTACGTTTGATTATTTCCTGCCAAACCTGGATTTTGATGAAGACAGTTTCGTGTCGGCTGCCTGTAAGGATAACCAGCACCGCAAGAACCGCAAGATTCAGACTTTTTCCTTTGGCGAAGGTGAAATCAAGCTACGCATTTATAACAAATGCGATGAAATCATTGAGAAGAGCAGCAAGTCATGGTTCTTTAAGCTGTGGGGTGTTGAGCAGGATGTCTGGCGCATCGAATGGCAAGTGCGTAAAGGCTCATTACGCAGTTGCGGCATTCAAACTTTTGCCGATTTGCAGCACCGCCAAGGCAAGCTATTACAGATTCTGGTCAATGAGCATACCACGCTACGTATCAAGGAAGACGACAGCAACCGCTCCCGCTGGGCGTTGCATCCGCTATGGCAGGATTTAATAGAGCAAGTTGCCAAGATCGAGATTCTGGAAGGATTGGACACGTTGAACGAACTGGATATGAATGCACTGCTTGAAGAACGCAAGATGCGTATTGCAATCAGCGTGTATGGTTATCTCAAGCGCATGGCGGCCATTCAATGCTTGCAACTGGGTAAAGACAAGATTTCTATTGCGGAAGCGCAAGCACTCCTGAGCATGGTTGTTCGTCATGTTCATAATCCCTTGTCCTGGTCGTGCGACGTTGAAGAACGCGTGACGGAAATGAGACTGGGCAAATGGTAACGTTGCATGAAATTCTGAGACTGCTTGACCAAAGCAAGAATGAAGCGTTGTTGCTGGCGCAAAGCTCTTTGCCTCAGTCGCAGTTTGAAGCATTCCGAAAAATTTATCTCAACATCTTCGGCAAGAATGGATTGGAAAAGGAACTGGCGAGGTTATATGCCGAAGATCGGAAACAGGACAGGAACGGGCAGGAATAGATCATGCAAAAAAGGAGGTGCCATAATGCGTGAACGAACCCGACAATTTAGAAATTGTGATAGGTTTTAACCCTGACTTTCAGGAACAATCTGCAATTCCTGGAGAATTGCGCTTGATAAAGTCTTTTCTGCCTGAAATCCTGAAAGAAATCGCAATTCAAACTGAAATCAACAAGGAGTAGCAATATGCGGATAGCGCTCTATGCTCGCGTTTCCACGGTCAAGCAAGCGGAAAAGGACTTGTCCATACCCGACCAATTGCGGCAAATGCGCGATTGGTGCAAGGCCAACGGTTACACGGTAATCATGGAATACGTCGAGCCGGGCGCATCCGCAACCGACGACAAACGGCCGATGTTTCAGCAATTAATCGCTGATGCCACCATGAAACCCAGCCCTTACGATGCTATCGTAATACATAGTCTGTCACGTTTCTTTCGGGATGCGTTGGAGTTCAGCTTGTATGAACGCCGACTCAATAAAGCCGGTGTCAGATTAATTTCGATAACCCAGCAAACCAGCGACGACCCCAGCGGAGAAATGGCACGCAAGATATTCAATATCTTTGACGAATACCAAAGCAAGGAAAACAGCAAACACACCTTGCGGGCGATGAAGGAAAACACGCGGCAAGGTTATTTCAATGGTTCGCGTCCTCCCTTCGGCTATAAAACGGTTGAAGTTGAAACCGCCAGCATCAAGGGGAAGAAAAAGAAACGCCTGGCCATTGATGAACACGAAGCGGAGACCGTGCGGAAAATCTTCGACTTATACCTGAATGGTCATCTTGGCCAATCAATGGGTGCAAAGCAGATTGCCGTCTATTTAAACGAGCGCGGCTTCACACTGCGCGGCAAGCAATGGGCGCGTAACCGCGTGCATGAAGTTCTTTCCAATCCGACCTATCAGGGCGAATTCATCTTTAACAAACGCGACGCCAAGAATCAGAAACTCAAACCGGAAAGCGAGTGGGTGCGTATGGCGGTTGAACCGATCATTGAAAAAACACTGTTTGAAGCAGTGCGAGCGTATAAAGCGGCAAGAGCACCTTCAAAGATACCGCCAAGGATAGCCAACTCACCGACTTTGTTAACTGGTTTGCTCAAATGCGGCTGCTGTGGTGCCAGCATGACGCTGGCAACAGGAAAGGGCGGGCGTTATCGCTATTACAAATGCAATACCCGCATCAGCAAGGGTAACGAATTGTGTAACGGTCGAAGCATTCCAATGGAAAAACTCGACAGCCTGATTCTCAATGTTCTGGCTGACAAAGTATTTGATCCCAATCGCGTCAAAATCATGCTGGCTGACATGAAAAAGCAGATCAAGGATGCACGGACAAGCCAGGATGACGGATTGAAGAAACTGACCAAGGAACTGGATGAAATAAAGTTTGCCACTGACCGGCTTCTTGAAGCGGTTGAGAAAGGATTCCTGCCGCTGGATTCCTCACTGCAAGAACGTTCTCACAAACTGAATGCAAGAAAGCAGGAATTATTGATTCAGGTTGCCGGATACCGCCGCCAGCAGCAATTCCCCGAAATCAAGCAAAACCAGCTTGAAGCTTTTACCAAGGCGCTACGAAACAAGCTGCTGGACAGAAAAAGCGGATTCGGCAAGGAATATTTGAAACTGCTGATAAGTGAAATTCGCATCAAGGACAATCAAGCGGAAATAACCGGCAGTTATTCTGCGCTTGCTCACGCTGTGGAAGAAACAAAAAAGCACTCTCTTGAAAGAGTGCCCAGTTTTGTACCGAATTGGCTCCCCGACCAGGGCTCGAACCTGGGACCTGCGGATTAACAGTCCGTCGCTCTACCGACTGAGCTATCGGGGAATTGATGAGTTGCGCATGTTAACGTTTTGAAGCCTTCCGGTCAACCATCTGATGGTGTCTTATACTAAGAATTTACTTAAGGCCCCAACCTAGAGCCTACTTTATACAGCTAGATTTGGTTATGCCTGGCAAGAGAAATTTTGTAGTTTTGGTTGAATAATAAAAAGGGACTTGGCAACAGGGTGAAATGTTAAAACTTGATGCTTCGGAGAATTGCGAGAATTAATTTTGTTCGTGAATCTGTTGAACCAATGAGTTCATGCTGTTTCGCGATACTTCAAATAGAGAAATGGTATATACTGAAATTTAGTGTTTTGGTCCGTTGGAGAAGGTTGATTCTCGTTTGATAAAGCGGTTAACCAATCACTGAGATTATTAAGAAGTAATCACAATGTATTTTATAAAGGAGTCATTATCATGCGTACTATTTCTGCAATGATTGTAACCGGAACATTGGCGTTTTTTATAAGCGCCCCTGTATTGGCGTCGGATGCGGGGCATACTTCAGAAGCGATGGAGCATGCTGGTAAAGCGCAAGCGCATGGAGAAATGGGGCACGCAAAAGAGTCTCTAGAGCATGCAAAAGAAAGCTTGGCGCATGCAAAAGCGGCTCGGGATGATCATGCTGCATCCCATAAACATATGGATGAAGCAATCAAGCATTTAGAAGAAGCGATCAAACATGCCGATATGGGCCATGGTTCGGAATCAGCTAAGCATACTGAAGAAGCGATGAAACATATGCGCCAATCCGGTCACTGATATTCCATCAATATCACCCTCGGCTTCTGCCGAGGGGCGGCTTTAATCCTTAGCACCCATCTCCAACGCCAGTTTCCTGGATAATTTAGCTTCTTCTTCAGTCACTTCGATATCCAGCCACCCCTGCAGATGCGTGCAAGCGATGTCGGCTAAAGCTTCAATCCAGTCGCTACGTTCGTTCAGACAAGGAATATAGTGAAATTCCTTGCCGCCCGCCTGAATGAATGTGTGTTTTGCTTCGATGGCGATTTCTTCCAGCGTTTCCAGGCAATCGGAGACAAATCCAGGGCATATCACATCCACGCGTTGCGTTTGTTCCTTGCCTAATTGCTCTAGTACCACAGCCGTGTAAGGGGTTAACCATTTAGCTTTGCCGAAGCGCGACTGAAAACACACGGCGTATTGATTTGCATCCAGAGCCAAGGCTTCAGCTAGTAACCGTCCGGTTTTTTGACATGCGCAATGATAAGGATCGCCTTTGTCCAAACTGGCGCGCGGTGTGCCGTGGAAACTGATGATCAGTTTATTAGGGCGGCCATGTGCATCCCAGTAGTCGCGGACATTCTGCGCCAATGCCGCAATATAACCAGGGTGGTCGTGATATTGTTTGACGGTGCGAAGGGCGGGTTGATTGCGCATCTTATTGAGCACCGCAAATACATTATCCATCGCCGCTGCGGTACTGCTGGCGGCATATTGCGGAAACAGCGGAATGACCAGAATGCGTTCGCAGCCCTGTTGTTGCATGCGGATCAGCACATCGGCAACCGAAGGTTTGCCGATATTCATCGCATATTCGACCAGCGGAGGATTTTTCAATCGTGCCGCCAGTACTTCGCGCAAGCGTTCCGTTTGGCGCTCGGTATGGACTTTGAGCGGAGAGCCTTCGGCGATCCAGATTTTTGCGTATTTCTCAGCCGATGCTTTCGGTCTGAACAGTAGAATGAAGCCATGCAGGATAGGCCACCAGATCAGCCGCGGCACTTCGATGACCCGCGGGTTGCTGAGAAATTCCTTAAGATAAGGGCGCAATGCCTGCGCGGTCGGCGCATCTGGTGTTCCCAAATTAATCAATAAAACACCGGTGCGATTCGGTGAACCGTGCTGATAAATGGATTTTGAAGTCATTCGTATAATTTTTATGCTAAGGGTATGAATTAATGTTGCGACAAGCTGCTGGAGAGCAGTTTTGCGGTAACGTCAACGATCGGGATAACGCGTTCATAAGCCATGCGCCGCGGGCCGATCACGCCCACAGTACCGACGACTTCTCCTTCCATTTCATAGGGTGCCGTCACTACGCTGAATTCTTCCAGTGACGACACATCGGATTCGCCGCCGATGAAAATTTTGACACCATGCGCTTGCCGGCTGAGTTCCAGTAATTGCAGTAACTTGGTTTTACGTTCGAACAATTCAAACAACTTTTTCAAGCTGAGCAGATTGTCAGATAACTCATCGATCTGCAGTAAATTGCGTTCACCGGCCAGAACCACTGCTTCGCTGCTTTCGTTGACGGCTTCACCGCCAGCTGCGATGGCCGCACTCATCAGGCTGATCATTTCGCTGCGCAATTGCTTCAATTCGGTATCCACACGTCCGCGAATTTCGTCCAAAGTACAACCGGCATAATGCTGGTTGATGAAATTGCCGGCTTCGATCAGATCCGATTGGCTGTATGGCGTATGGGTGAAAATGATGCGGTTTTGCACATCGCCTTCCGGTGTGACGATAATCAGCAGAATACGTTTCTCGGATAACGCCATGAATTCGACATAACGGAATACCGCGCCTTTGCGTTTGGGGGTCACGACAACCCCGGCGAAGCGGGTCAAATCCGATAACAATTGTGATGCCACATTGATCAGGCGCGACGGGTTGTCGGGATGCAGATGGTTTTCCAGGTGATTCAATTCCAATTTGTCGAGTGTTTTGACGACCAGCAAAGTGTCGACAAACAAGCGGTAACCTTGCGGGGTCGGCACTCTTCCGGCGGAGGTGTGCGGACTGGCAACCAATCCCATTTCTTCCAGATCGGCCATGACATTGCGAATAGTCGCGGGGCTGAGATCCAAGCCGGAAAACTTGGATAACGCACGGGAGCCGACCGGCTGACCTTCGTGGATATATCGTTCCACCAGTGTTTTTAATAAGATTTGAGCGCGTTCGTTTAACATGGCGTCATTCTACACGAGTCAATAGGTTTCATTGGTTGGTTATAAGCGGTGATTTTGCTCTATCTTATCTATGCTAAACTTCCTCGATACCGGCTTGCCGCGATGGATTGGGGGGTTATACAAAGATAAGCCTTTTCGGTTGAATAATATGTGCAAGACGTAATTTTACAAGTCCATCGGTATCATGCAGAGGTTAACTATTTTTTATTTTAACGGTAATCCGGTCTTCATAAATTATTCAGACATTGCAGCCAATACCTTAATAGCCAACGACAGTATCAAGTGATGAACTCTTCATTTAAAACCATAGCGCTGATCGGCAAACATAAGAATCCCGAAATTGCGATACCGCTGCTCAATCTTGCCGAGTATCTGACAGCCAGGAATTATAAGGTTTTACTCGATCACCTCACGGCAACGCATATCGGTAGCGACTTGTATCCGGCATTATCGCTCGAGGAAATCGGCACACAGGCCGATCTGGCCGTGGTCATGGGCGGCGATGGCACGATGCTTAACATTGCGCGCATGCTGGTGTCGCACGATGTTCCGTTGATCGGCATTAATCAAGGCCGGTTGGGCTTCCTCACCGATTTGTCGGTGGATAGCATGTTCGAAACGCTCGATGAAATGCTGGCGGGAAAATATACCACCGAACGCCGCATGTTGCTGTACGCGGAAATCATCCGCAATGGTGCGAGCGTTTTCAGCAGTCTGGCGTTCAACGATGTCGTGCTGTATCGCGGCATGAGCAGTGGCATGATCGAGTTTGAAGTGAAAGTCAATAACGAATATGTGAATACCCTGCGTTCCGACGGATTGATCGTGAACACACCGACCGGCTCGACTGCCTATGCGTTATCGTCCGGCGGGCCGATCCTGCACCCCAGCCTGGATCTGATCGCATTGGTGCCGGTTTGTCCACATACCCTCAGTAACCGTCCCGTCGTGATCGGTCCCGATGCCATTGTGGAAATCCGCATGCACAGCAGCGCCAATGTGCGGATCAATTGCGACAGTCATTCCTGCTTCGATCTGGAGCAAACGGATAACATCATCGTGCGGCGTTTCCCAAAAACAGTGCGCTTGTTGCATTCGGTCAATCACAGTTATTACCGCATGTTGAGAGAAAAATTGGGATGGAGCGAATTTCCCTGATGCCTGTCCTTAGACCATCATGCTAAAACACCTGAGCATCAAGGATTTTGTCATTGTGGATCGGGTCGAGCTGGATTTCATGCCCGGCTTCACCGTTTTGACCGGAGAGACGGGGGCGGGTAAATCCATTCTGATCGATGCGCTGTCGCTGGCTTTGGGGGAACGCGGCGATGCTAGTCAGATCCGGCAAGGCTGCGAGCGTGCGGAAATCAATGTGACCTTCGATACCAGCCATTTACCGTCGTTGCGGCAGTGGCTGGATGAACACGACTTGCAAGGCGATCCGGACAGTTGCCTGATGCGCCGCGTGATCGAAACCAGCGGCCGTTCGCGCAATTATCTCAACGGACATGCCGTGACCTTGCAGCAACTGCGCACGGCGGGCGAATACCTGGTTGCCATTCACAGCCAGCATGCGCATCAGGCGCTGCTGCAAAAAGACGCGCAACGCGAACTGCTCGATGCCTTTGCCGGTTGTACCGGTTTGACTCGCACCGTCAAGGAAGCCTATCAACACTGGCAAGACTGCCAGCAGCAAAGAATCGCCCTGGAACGACGCGCAGCGGAATCGCACGATAAACGTGAACAACTGGAGTGGCAGTTACAAGAATTAACCGCATTGAATTTCACCCTGCCGGAATGGCAAACACTGCAAGCCGATCATGGCCGGTTGTCGCATGTAGCGGCATTGCTGGCAGCGGCGGATGGTGGTGTCGAGGTGTTATCCGACAGTGAGCAAGCGGTGCTCGCGCAGATCAACAGCGTAAACCATCAACTGCAGAATCTGCTGGAATACGACGGGGCGCTAAAAACCATTACCGATTTGCTCGATGCGGCGCAAATCCAGTTGCAGGAAAGCGTGTACGAACTCAAGCACTATCGCCAGCGTTTGGATATCGATCCGCAGGCATTGCACGACGTTGAGCAGCGATTGTCAGCCATCCATACGGCGGCGCGAAAGTTTCGCGTGAACCCGG
This sequence comes from Pseudomonadota bacterium, assembly GCA_018240285.1. GTDB lineage: Bacteria > Pseudomonadota > Gammaproteobacteria > Burkholderiales > Nitrosomonadaceae > Nitrosomonas. The sequence goes on from JAFEGA010000030.1 coordinate 28,861, forward strand.
AAGAGCTGCCGGCATTGCTTGAGTCGATCACGCATCAACTGGCGGCATTAGGTTCGAATGCGGACATCGGTCATTTGCTGGAACTCGAAGCCGCCGCGCGAGGCGTGTACCGCCAGCATGCGCAAGAACTCAGCAGTATCCGGCAACAAGCCGCGCAAGAATTATCCGGGAAAGTCAGCGCGGCGATGCAAACAATCGCCATGGCGGGTGGCGAGTTTTCGGTAGCATTGAATCCGGTGGAGCAGGGCAATGCACACGGCTTGGAGCAGATCGAGTTTCAAGTTGCAGCGCACCAGGGGTTGCCGCTGCGTCCGCTGGCTAAAGTGGCTTCCGGCGGTGAATTGTCACGCATCAGTCTGGCGCTACAAGTCATTACCAGTAAGGTCGGTGTAGTGCCGACACTCATTTTCGATGAAGTCGACGTCGGTATCGGCGGAAAAGTGGCTGAGATCGTCGGCCATTTATTGAAGCAACTGGGTAGAGAGCGGCAAGTGTTGTGCATTACGCATCTGCCGCAAGTGGCCGCTACCGGGGATCAGCAATGGCAAGTGATGAAATCGGCCGGTCAAACCGAGCATCAAGCGGTTGTCAGTACGATTGCAGTGCTCAATCCGCAACAGCGCGTGGAAGAAGTCGCGCGCATGCTGGGCGGCGTCAACATTACCGAAACCACGCGCCAGCATGCTGCGGAGATGTTGCAGCAGGCCGCTGAACGATGAAGTCAGCGGATGAAATGATCGATTCCCAGCAATTCCACGATCAGGCGCCGGTATTGTTCGGATTTCCGTATTTGCAGCATTTCCAATGGATTGAGATTGTCGGTTAAGACTGTTCCCGGGGATTGATCGATGGAAATGCGCCGCGCTTTCAGCCAACTGCGCTGTTCAGCGGAGATGACGCCGTTGTCATATTCAATCGCCTGGTGTGTAGCGAGAAAAACAAAATCGTTGAACTCGGTGTCCGGTTCGGAAATGAACACTTGCTGATGAGGAAAAACCTGCGCCAAGGTTTTGGCAACAGAAGCCAGTGCCTTGTTCTTGCCGTCTTCGAGGAATGCAACAAAATTCAGTGCCAGCACGCCGCGATCGGAAAGCAGGGAGCGTAATTGCGACATGGTTTCGACGGTCAATAAGTGAATGGGCTCCGAGCCACCGGTGAAGACATCCAGAATGATCAAGTCGTATTTGCCGGTCAGTTTGCGGATTTCATAGCGCGCATCGCCGATGATGGTTTTTCCGGATGGCGTAAAACCAAAATAGCGGCTGGCCGCTTCGGCAACCGCGGGATCGATTTCCAATGTGTCGGTGACGATACCGTATTTCTTCAGAGTCATCGCCATATGTCCGGCGCCCTGACCGATCAGCAGCGCGCGGTTAATCTGCGGTGTCAGTGCGGGTAGGATGTCGACAATTTTCTGGTAAGTCAGCACATTCTCACCGTGGCTGATTGTGGCCGCGCCGATGGTCGAAGCATCCACGGTCAGCAAGCGGAAATTCTCCGCCGGTTTGTCGATGACGCGCACCCAGCCGTACAGACTTTCCCGTTCGAACTGAATACGGTGCGAATCTTCATCGGTGGCGTGATGCGTGGAGCTGGCGACGTGCGGTAATGACATAATGCTGATTACAGCCAATAGGGCGACAGGGGGTAACGCAATCATTAAGCGGATGCGCTGGCGCTCGAAAAAAGCGACGCCCACCGCCAGAATCAATAAAGCGATACCCAAGCCCATGAAAATTTCGCGTGAGCCGACTTGCGGAAATAAATAAAAGCCGAGAAATAAAGTACCGATCACGCTGCCGACGGTGCTGACGGCATAGATGGAGCCGGTGCCGGCACCGACGCCATCCAAGCTGGAAGTTGCGAGCTTGACGGCAAACGGCCCGACCATGCCAAGCATGATCAAACTGGGTGAAAATAATACCAAGGTGCTGATAAAAACGCCCAGGCGTAATCCCAGCGTGTCGGTGGCAAGCAGCACCGGTGCTGTAACACAAGGTATCAACAAAGTGAGCAATCCCGAAAGGGCGATAATCAACGCCAGACCGGTTTTTCTTGATCGATCGGCCCAGCGGCCGCCAACAAAATAACCGAGCGCCAACGCAATCAACGTGACGGAAATAACCGAGGTCCAGACATACAAACTGGCGCCATAAAATGGTGCGATCAAACGTGTTCCCAGCAGTTCGATCACCATCACGGCAGCACCGGTCAGAAAAACGGTGCAATACAGCCAGATACGGTTCAATAGCGGAGGGGAAGTAAGGAAATTCATTGTGCTACCTGTCAGGCAAAGATACGCATGAGTAAAGAGAGAAGTGCCGGGCTCATTTTTGCGGCGTGGGGATTCTAGTGATGAGGACTGTTTTTTTGGAATGCGACAAATTGCCGCATCAGGCTAGAATCCCTGTTAATCATGCTTTAGCGCGGTGCGACAATTTGTCACATTGTCATCTCATGCAATGGAAAATAAGATTGCGCCCAGAAAACGATTCTTTTTCTATGATTTTCCGGGAAATCAAATTTTCCCGCCAATTGTGAAGAAAGACTTTTTCAATTTGATTTTGAATCGTCGCCTTATCGGATTGATGGCTTCAAATGAAAATATGGATATTTTGCAGCAAAAAAGAATAATTAATCTCAACGGAAAATTTGGCATGTTAACGACGAAGCAACTCAACCTATCACTCTACAGCGTCCTGGCGATTGCCGTTCTGGCAAGCACGGCGCAGACCGCATCAGCTCATACCCGGCTAGAAACTGCAACGGTTAATGAAAATACCCGAATTACCAACAACGTCATCATTGGGCACGGGTGCGGAGAAAATAACGTCATCGGCACCAGCGTGGTATTTCCGGACGGCGTGGATTCAACGATTACTACTGACGGTAATCCGCATACAGGTCCTTTGACCGATTTTGTGCAGAACTGGGGAAACCTGATGCAACAAAACTACAGCCGCGCTATTTTCAGTTTCCAAGATGAGAAAACAGATTCGAAAAGTAATGTCGTGGGTTTTTGGGCGGGCGGTGGTAATTCCTTGCCGCATAACTTGAATGGTTATATTCCATTCAGATCAGGTGCGGTTGTCATTGAACCGACTTCCTGCGCCAAAACCGTCAAGTTTTTTATCTCCATCGCGGACATTTGCGAAATCACGGATACTGCCGGTTTTAGTGATTCTACCGTCAATCTGTGGACGCATAATGCATTGGGAACGGCTTACGACCGGAAAAGCACAACCGATGATGGTCCTGCATCGCTGACCATTACCCGTACCAGTGCTTTGCCAGCATCTTGCGGTGCCGGAGTAGCGGTTGAAGTGAAACCTTCGGCAACACAAATCAACCGCGATATGCCGATCAAAATAGATGGTACTCAGGTTTGGCCGAAGTAATCGGGCTAAGCTAGCAGTTTTTGATAAAACTTCACGGCCCCCTCCAGTTTTTCCGGCGCGTGAAGTTTTTTTAGAGAGTGGAAAATAAAGTGATTGTTGATAAAGGGAACCTCAAATTATTTGAAGTTGAGAGAATTGAGCATCGCGCCTTTAATATTGATGCTTCGATTAAAAATCGTGATCCCAGCATCAACTTTGACGGTAAGCGGATATGATCGAGTAGTTTGCGCTTTATTTTGATTGCTGCTGACATGCGTACGGACACATTGAGGTAAACAAACCACTGTGTCCGTTTGCCGTTGGTCGAAGCGCTGCGGATTTTTTATAATAGCTGTTTTTTATGTCTAAATTATTTGGTGAGGAGCCACAATCATGACCCATAGATTGTTTCAAAAAGCAGTAACGGTTGTTTTCTCTTTGGCTATGCTGAGCTATGTAAGCACAAGTGTTGCTCATGACGCCGGGGCGACTATGGATCCCAACGGCACGGTTCCAGCCTTTACCGGCTACGCATTAGTGACTTGTTCTGGTGGCTCCGATAATCTGGTTGCCAGTATCAAAGACACTTCACCGCCGCAAGATAATCTATTGGTTAATTTGCAAATCATCAAAGGAAATCACGCGATCAATACAACCGATCCGGTGTCAGGGGATGGAAATTTCAGTCCGGAAGTCAGAGTGCATGGCGGAGATGGCGTATACCAGTTGCTTGTCAATAAGACCAAAGCAGGCGCGCGATCATTCATCGTTTCCTATCATTGCATGACGATTAGCGGTGTTCACACAGAAACGGATATTACTGTTCAACAATTCGAATAATAATTTTCAGTGACTAATTTTTGTAGCAATGTTATAAAGTTGAGAAGTGAATTGAGCCATGAAAACAATAAAACAATCAATTTTTATTATCGCGTCACTCCTTTTTTGTAGTCATAGTGCTTTTGCGGATCATCTCGCGCAAGTATCCTCAGCTTGTGACCTGAAAACGCTGGATGGTAAACCGACTGTAGACTTGCAGGAGCTAAGAGGAAAAGTCGTATACATGGATTTTTGGGCGTCGTGGTGTCCGCCCTGCGTCAAATCTTTTCCTTTTCTAAACCAGCTTGAGCATGAAATGAAAGCGCAAGGTTTGCATGTGATAGGCGTCAATCTCGATGAGAAAGTGAAGGATGCCGAGGAATTTCTTGCCAAAAACCCGGCGCACTTCTCGATTGTGGCAGACCCAAGCAAAGCATGTGCAAAAGTTCTTGAAGTAATGGCGATGCCGACTTCCTACATTATCGATAAAAAGGGAAACATCCGTCACGTTCATCAAGGTTTCCGTCCGGGTGAAACGGAAGAATTACGTGCTCTTCTCACACAGCTCGTGTTGGAAAATCCTTGAGCCGGTATGAGAAAAGCAACCGATATCGCGATCCTACTGATGATTGCAATCGCGCTCTCGGGTTGTGTGCATGTGGCGCCTTGGGAACGGGGAAATCTTGCCAAGCCGCAAATGGAATTAGATCCACATCCTCTGCAAAGTGAAATACAATCGCACAATTACAGCAGCCGGGAAGCGGCGCCCAGCCACAAATCTTCTGCAGGTGGCGGTGGCTGCGGCTGCTATTAAGCTGGTTTTTGCTAGGGAAATGCTGATTAATTCGGCGAACGAGATGAAGCACGAGGTGCACGGAACACAGCAACCGAGACATATCAACAAGATAGGCAAGGATGCGAGTACCGCGCAACGAAGTGATTCGCTCGTGTAGTCAATTAATCAGCATTTTCCTAGGGGATGTATTTGAGGTCATTACAATTTGCAGCACAACCGTAGTAATCATTCATTCAACGATCCGGAAACTCAGTCCGCAAAGCCAAGAAATAATACCCTGCAGGCATTGACATCGGCGGCATTGGTTTTGCCTGGCCTGTTAATTGCACCGTCTGGGCATCCGGCAGGAACCGACCGGGTCAATTTCCAATATAGCCGTTACCAGGAAGGCGAGCGCAATCTCTACGGCGCTCCGCAAAGCTATAAACCGATTTCGGCAGACGTTTTACACGGTAGCGGTATTTTTTCGTTAACCGATCGTGTTAAATTTACCTTCGGCTATACGCAAGATACCTGGTCGGGCGCAACACCTGTCTCGATTACACCCTTGGCTACCGATGGTGGCAACCGGCCTTACACAATCAACGGGGTTGTCGTTGGCGCTTCGCCCATTCTCAATAGCCAAGTGCTGTTGGATCATGATTTGAATCCCATTGGCAGAGATCCGCTTACCAAGCAATCAACGGGCGTAGTCGATACACGCTCGGTGCTGGTGATGTCGTCGGCTTCACCGGAAACGCGCCGCCAAGCCAATTTCGGCTTGAGTTATGAATGGAATGAAGCGGCGCTGAATGTAGGCGGCGGCTTTTCCAGGGAAAGAGATTATCAATCGAGCTTTGGCAGTTTAGGCGGACGGCTGGATTTTAATCAGAAGCTGACCAGCGTCAAATTCGGCGGCGGCTATACGAGTAGCGAGATCGGTGCGATTCTCGACCACGATTCATCTCCCTACATCACCAAAACGGCGTACGCGCAGCAGATAGTCAATCGCCGCGGGTCTGAGATTCTAAAGGGAGATCGCCAAGACTGGGTGGCGAATATTGGTTTGACGCAAGTGCTGAGCAAGAATGCACTCATCGATGCCAGCGTTGGATACACGCACAGCAGCGGATTCCTGGAGAATCCTTACAAAGCGACATCGGTTATTTTTATCGATCCGGCCAGTCTGAACAACAGTTTCATCACCGGCGATGTGCGCGCGCTGATTGAACAGCGTCCGAATCAACGTAACCAAGTGGCGCTTAGCACCAAGTACGTGCACTACATCAACCCGCTTAACGCAGCGATGCATTTGGGCTACCGGCTGTCGGTCGACGATTGGGGTGTGAATTCGCATACGTTCGATGCGAGCTGGGTGCAACCGCTGGGTGGCGGATGGACGCTGACGCCGCGGATTCGCTACTACTCGCAGGATGCCGCCAGCTTCTTCCGCCCTTATCTGCTCACGCAACAGACCTACAGGAGACCGGAAGTGGACAGTCTTGGGCGGCAAATCTGGGTGGATAATAAAAATCCCACGGTCCAGTATTTCGGCAACGATCCATTTAGTCTGGTTGATCAAAACGGTAATCCGGTCGATGGGCTTTCTGTCGATGCGCAACCCAAATTCACCCTATTCGACGCCGGTAAATTACCCGCCCACTTCTCCAGCGATCATCGCCTGGCGGGTTTCGGTTCGTTAAGCGGCGGTGTGGTATTGAGTAAGCTGCTGGGGAAGGGGGTGGCGCTGGAAGCCGGTTTTGAATACTATACCCGCGCCAGTTCGATGCAGATCGGCGGCGGGAATAGCAGTTATGCCGATTTTGATTACTATGTGGCGAATGCCGCCATAAAATTCGACATCGAACCGGATTCGACCATGCCCATCGGCAGCACAAGCAGCTCTGCCGGATCGCATCTGCATACTTCCTCGCATCAGCACCATAAGATACCGCCGGCGACACTCATGTTCGGCCATATGCTCGATAAACCCGGAGATTTCATGGTGGGGTATCGCTTTATGTATCACTGGACTGGCGGGAATATGATGCAGGGCGCACACAAGGTGAGCGATCAGACCATTGTCAATCAAGGCTGCGGTGATCAAGGATGCCAATTTACACCAACGTACATGGATATGCGCATGCATATGCTCGATCTGATGTATGCGCCTACCAAGTGGCTCAATGTGATGCTAATGCCGACGTTCATGGATATGGATATGAATCTGCGCCAATTAACAGGCGCGCAAGCCGATCCTTCAGGGGCTCATCATCATGGCGCGGCAGGTCACGAAACTGGCGCCGTCAGCGATACCTACTTTTCATCCTTGGTCAAGCTGCTGGATATTCCGGGTCACAGCGTTCATGTCAATCTGGGATTCAGCGCACCCACCGGAAAAACGGATATTGAATTACGCCGTACACATAAGGAAGACGGCGGTTTGATTCATTTCGGCATGCAGCTTGGCAGCGGCACATGGGATTTCACGCCGAGCCTGACGTATCTCGGCGAATATAACCGCTGGTCGTGGGGCGCGCAGTTCAGCGGTGTCAAACGCATGGAAGCGCAAAATCAATCCGGCTATCGTCTCGGCGATGTATTTCAAGCGACCGGCTGGAGTGGTGTTGATCTGACACACTGGCTCACCGCGACCGTGCGTGGCGCTTATACTTGGCAGGATGCGATACACCGGGATTTCAATCAATTTAACGCGCGCATCGGTCCGATGGATTTTCCTAAGAATTACGGCGGACAATTCTGGGATATGGGGTTTGGTGTGAATGCGCGGATTCCTAGCGGGCGTTTTGCCGGAAACCGCTTCGGGGTTGAGTGGGTGCAGCCCATTCGCAGTGATTTCAACGGATTCCAGCTCAACCGTCAGGGTATGCTGTCGGCAACCTGGAGTTATCAGTTCTAAGTTAGGATAGCTTCTATTTCACAATCTCAACGGCGCACCCGGAACTTTCCGGCTGAACAAAACATGGCGCATCTGAATTATTATCACTATGACTTTCAAGCGATGGGTTCGCCTTGCGCGATTCAGTTGTACGCGGGTAGCGCAAAAAAAGCCAAGCAGGCCGCCCGCATGGTCATGGATGATGTTTACCGCCTGGAGGCAAAATATTCCCGCTATCGTACAGACAGTTTTTTATCCGAGATAAACCGCATTGCGGCGCAAAGCGGCAGCATCCCAGTCGACGATGAAACCGCCGGTTTGCTCGATTATGCGGCCACTTGTTACCAGCAAAGCGACGGCTTGTTCGATATCACGTCGGGAATCTTGCGCCGTGCCTGGAATTTCAAGTCCGGCAGCTTACCAAGCCAAGAAATGATTCAAACGCTGCTGGAAAAAATCGGCTGGCATAAAATCCGCTGGCAGCGGCCGGTGCTCGCATTTACGGTTGCGGGCATGGAAATTGATTTTGGCGGTGTGGTCAAGGAGTACGCGGTCGACCGCGCGGCCGCGTTATGCCGGGAGGCCGGTATCGAACATGGTCTGATCAATTTGGGCGGCGATGTCAAAATCATCGGTCCGCACGATGATGGCAGTCCCTGGCGCATTGCCATCCGGCATCCGCGCATTCCCGATGGTGTTTTGCACACACTGCTACTGCATTCCGGTGCGCTGGCGAGCAGTGGCGATTATGAGCGCTGCATTACCGTAAACGGCATCCGCTACGGCCATGTGCTGAATCCCAAAACCGGCTGGCCGGTCGATTACATGGCGGCGGTCAGCGTGATTGGCGAGTTCTGTGTGGTCGCGGGCAGCGCCTCGACCATCGGTATGCTGAAAGGCGAAGACGGGCCACAATGGCTGAGTGAGCTCGGTTTGCCGTACTTGTGGGTCAATGTGCGGGGGGAGTCGGGCGGGTCGTTGCTGGAAAAAGCGCTAATGTGACAGGACCGTTTATTTTCCCTATACTCTAGGCTTTCAGAAACTATCTTTATGGATTCACTATGAAATTTAAAACTTCACTAGCACTAACATATTTTGCAACCATCTCTACGCTTTTGGCTTCACCATTGGCTCAGAGTTCAGTTGTATACAACGTTGCTTTTGATGACCCATTCGGTGAATTTGCTAGTTATTACGATAAGATAGAGACGCATGTTAAGGCTGCCGGTTCTCTTTGGGAACAGTATTTTACTGGTAATGCCAACCTTGAGGTTACTATTGGTTTTCATGATATTCCTAGAGCCGATGGACGTAGCACGACAACATCATATCTCTCTAATAATGGAAGTTACTCTGTTTGGCAAGCGGGGGCAGCAAGTGAAATAAACACAGGTATTGACCCTAATGGTGCCACTTCCGATATAGAAATTAATTTCAGTAATAGCACAGATTATTTAACTAATGAGCTATGGTTCGACCCAAATCCATTTGACAATATTGCGGATGTTCCTTCTAACAAAACCGATGCTTTATCCGTTTTTGAACATGAATTGGGGCATGCACTAGGTTTTAATGGTTGGATAGATTCGATAACTGGTGTTTTGCCTGGAGATTATGAATCCAGTTTTGATCAATACGTGATAGAACATGATGGTGGGTTTTTCTTTGCAGGTGCTAATGCGCGCGCTGTTTATGGTGGCGATGTGCCATTAACGAGCGGTAATATTATGCACATTGGCAACAGTGATCCCCTTGCTGGTGCTGATTTGATTCCTGATTTAATGAATGGCGTGGTTTTCATGCGTGGTACGAGATACAGTATTTCTGCTTTAGATGTTGCAATCTTGCAGGATACGGGATTGTCACCTGTTCCCGCTCCTCCAGCTTTATGGCTTTTTATTTTTGGATTAGCAGCTATTGGCCTAAAAATCAGGAAAGTATAACGAGGCCTAGCGCCAACAAGCCATTTCATTGCAACTGCCTAATATTAATTAATGCCTGAGTAAAAAAGTACCAAATAGCGCACCAATAATGCGCCAGGGTATTGTCAAATTAACTTTGAAACGGCACAAAATACCGGATTACCACCTTTATGTTAACTTAATATCTTTCCAAGACGCAAAGGCCGCTTGTCTCAGGTTTCGGTAATGGCAGGCGGATACTAGTTTGCTAATCCATTGCAGCAAGAAGCCTATTCCTATCCTTTTTGATTATGATTAAACTGCTGCTACCCGATCAAATCAACCGGCAAAGCAATTCATGAAAGATTGGCGCTTTCTTTTATTCAAATCCCTTGGTTTTATTTCCTTTGCAGTTGCAGCACCATTAGCGCAGGCGCTGCCGGAAGGGTGCAAGGATTTGACTGCGCCGGCGACTTTTATCGAATCGAATGGTCTTGTGTGCTTGCAAAAGGTGATTGTGAAAGATACCTCGGGCGATCAATTGTACCAAGCATCGCTGCAATGGCTGGGCGCAGACAAACCGAACCAGTTTAAGTTGTTGGATGCTGAGTTTGACGATGCAGCCGAGCCGAACAGCCCGGTTTTCTCGTTGACTAATGGTCTGCTGACGTTGCCCAAAGTCGATGTGCCCAAACTGAACGGTACCGAGCGCTATAACGTCAGTTTGAATTGGTTGAAGGATAGCGATGCCGATACCGACGATGCCGTTTCACTGTTTGAACTGGCGACGGTTGCGCTGTACATCAATCCCGACTATATACCGAATATCACCTGGAAGCCTTACGGCATGTTGCTCCCTAATGAACGGCGTGCGGTGGATACGCTGGCGCGGTCGATTCCCTATGCGCAGCTAGCCGATGCGGTTTATGATTTTGATAATATTGTGGTTGGCGCTTGGGATTTGATTGAAGCCAAGGGAAAAAGCTCGGGAATGGATGCGGGTTTGTTTAGAAATCGCGATAGCGGCGAACTGGCGCTGGTGTTCCGCGGTACGGAAACTTGCGACATTCCATGCTCGCCCGGGGAATTAATAGACACTGGGCGCGATGTTGTAGCCGATGCTGCCATAAGCATCGGCACCGTCAGCGATCAATTCAAAGATGCTTTCAGATTTGCCCAAGATGTGATCAGCCGGTATCCCGGAGCTAAGATCACGGTGTCGGGGCACTCCTTAGGGGGCGGGTTGGCGCAAGCCGTTGGTTCTACGTTGGGGTTGGAAACATTTGCTTTTAACTCTTCGCCTGTTCCGGATCATTTCTTTGATACCTATACGATCACGCTGCCAGCCGAGGCACTTGAAGATTTGATTTTCGTTATTGCCGATGTGCACGATCCGGTTTCGAATATCGGTGAAGCCGGGGATTTATATTTTGGCTCCCATCATGTAACAGCGCTGATTCAATTCAATTTCGAACTGAAGGAGATGTTATCCAGCCGTAAAGTGGATCTGCTAGACTTGCGTTTCGACCGGCACAGCATTACCCGTTTGGCCAATAATGCAGCTGCCCTGCTGACTATTTACCGGAATGGCTGGTAACCCCATTATCTGTTTTTAGGTTTTCTCCTTAACCCGGTGAAGTAGTATCGCAATTCTCTGCGAGATTTCGAAACAGGGTTTTCTTGGGTTGCAATCTTTTTTCCAATTGTCTGTCTTATGGTTAAATTGACCATCTACAGAGGAAGAAAAAACGCCATGACCTCAATCCGTTCACCTGCAGTGGCAGGGTTATTTTATCCCGCCGATGCCCAGCAGCTTGGGCGGGAAGTAAAGCAGCTACTCGCCACGGCACAATTGCAAGATTTCAAACCCAAAGCACTCATCGTTCCACATGCCGGATATATTTATTCGGGGGCGATTGCAGCCTCGGCCTATGCTGGTTTAAGTTCCGTCGCGGCTACGATCCGGCGTGTGGTGTTGCTCGGTCCGGCGCATCGCGTGGCGGTGCACGGCTTGGCTTTACCCGGGGTGGATGTGTTCGAGACGCCACTGGGCCGCGTGAAGCTGGATCAAGAGCTCGTCGCTACGGTTGCGCATTTGCCGCAAGTGATTGTCAGCAAGGAAGTGCACGCTTTGGAGCATTCTCTGGAAGTGCAACTGCCTTTCTTGCAAAGTGTGTTGGGTGATTTTACTTTGCTGCCGCTGGCGGTTGGAATGACATCGCCGGAAGCCGTGGTGCAAGTGCTGGAACGGTTGTGGGGCGGAGAAGAGACTCTGATCGTGATCAGTTCCGATCTGTCGCATTACTTGCCTTACGCCGCCGCACAACGCATGGACAATGAAACCGTGCAAGCGATATTACAGCTGCGGCAGCCGATCGCGCACGATCATGCGTGCGGCAGCATACCAGTCAGTGGTTTGATCATCGCGGCGCAGAAACATCATCTGACTCCCCATTTGCTGGATTTGCGAAACTCAGGGGATACTGCGGGATCGCGTGATCGGGTAGTGGGTTATGCGGCGATTGCCTTTAATAATGAGGAGGATGAATCATGATGGATACGATCGGGAAAAACGAACAAGGCAGAATTTTGCTGCACATCGCGCGCAATGCGATTTGCCGGGCTTTGCGGGTATCGTATGTAGCTATGCGAATGGACGATGGTCATATGGCTTGGCTGTCCCGGCCCGGCGCAACCTTCGTCACGCTGACACAGTACGGTGAATTGCGTGGTTGCATCGGTTCCTTGCAGGCGTGCGATCCGCTGATCGACGATGTGAGCAACAATGCCGTGTCGGCGGCCGTGCGCGATCCGCGTTTCATGCCGCTGACGGCGGACGAACTGGATTCGGTTAGTGTGGAAGTATCGTTGCTGTCCGAGTTGCAACCGCTCAAGTTTACCAGCGAAGACGATGTGCTGGCACAACTGCGCCCGGAAATCGATGGGGTGGTATTCGAATACGGCCCGTATCGCAGCACTTTTTTGCCGCAAGTTTGGGAAAGCCTTCCACAGCCGTCACAGTTTCTCGCTAAATTGAAATCCAAGGCGCGTTTGCCAGAGGATTTCTGGAATGATGAGATCCAATTGTCACGCTATACCGTCAGCAAATGGCGGGAAACGGATTACACCAAGGAGGTGATGTATGGATGAACCGATCAGCGCTGCAGAACGATTTCCGGCCAAATATTGGCACCGGCTGGATGATGGGCGCATTCAATGCGATTTATGTCCGCGCGATTGCAAATTGCACGAAGGACAGCGCGGCGCGTGCTTCGTGCGCGGACGGGCGGGCGATGCGATGGTGCTGACGACCTACGGGCGTTCGTCCGGTTTCTGTATCGATCCGATCGAGAAAAAACCCTTGAACCAGTTTTATCCGGGCAGCAGCGTGCTGTCGTTCGGCACTGCCGGTTGTAATCTAGCGTGCAAATTTTGCCAGAACTGGGATATTTCCAAATCGCGCAGCTTCGACAAATTGCTTGATCAGGCCAGTCCGGAAGCGATAGCACGCTGTGCGGAACACTACCATTGCAAAAGCGTTGCGTTCACGTACAACGATCCGGTCATTTTCGCCGAATATGCAATGGATGTGGCGGATGCTTGCCATGCCAAGGGTATCAAGACGGTCGCGGTCACCGCCGGGTATATTCACGCCGAGCCGCGGCGCGATTTTTTCGCCAAAATGGACGCTGCCAATGTGGATCTGAAGGCATTTACCGAAACGTTTTACGTCAAACAGACCGGATCGCATTTGCAACCGGTGCTGGATACCTTGTGTTATTTGAAGCATGAAACCGACGTATGGCTCGAATTGACCACGCTGCTGATTCCGGGTTTGAACGATTCCAGCGAGGAAATCACCGCCATGAGTCATTGGATTATGAAGGAATTAGGGCCGGACGTGCCGTTGCACTTCAGTGCTTTCCATCCCGATTACAAACTAAATGAGCTGCCGCCCACGCCGCCGGAAACGTTGATCCGGGCGCGCAAGATCGCACTGGATGCCGGATTGCATTATGTGTACACCGGTAATGTGCATAACATCGAAGGCGATACCACGGTTTGTCCTGGATGCGGCAGTGCCGTCATCGTGCGCGATTGGTATGAAATCAAGCAGTATCATGTGACTGCGGATGGCCGCTGTGAACACTGTAATGCCGCGATTGCAGGGCGTTTTGAACCATTCACCGGTCAATTCGGCAGGCAGCGTATTCCGGTCAGAATAGGAGCGGTAGCATGACGACAGTAAAAATTCCAGTTGGCGATATTGAGCTCAGCGGCGAATTGGTAGTGCCACCAGCAGCGGCGGGTGTTGTGTTGTTTGCGCACGGCAGCGGCAGCAGCCGTTTCAGTCCGCGTAATACCTATGTCGCAAAAGTGCTGCAACGGCAGGGTATCGGCACATTGCTGTTCGATTTGTTGACGCGCGAGGAAGATCAGGATTATGCCCGCAGGTTCGATATCGATCTGCTGACGCAACGCTTGCTCGCAGCAACGGCCTGGTTGCAGACGAATCCCGCAACAAAGCCACTAAAGATCGGCTATTTCGGCGCCAGCACCGGTGCAGCCGCGGCGCTGCAAGCAGCCGCTGAAATGCAAGACGCGGTGGCCGCCGTGGTGTCGCGCGGCGGACGCCCCGATCTGGCAGGAGAAACCGCGTTAAACCAAGTGACTGCCCCAGCACTATTGATCGTTGGCGGCGCGGATTACGGCGTGATCGAATTGAACGAACAGGCCTACGTCATGCTGAAATGCAAGAAGCAACTGAGTCTGGTGCCAGGCGCGACACACCTATTCGAAGAACCGGGTACTTTGGAACAGGCTGCGCAGCTTGCGGCTGACTGGTTTTCGGGATATTTGCGCAATTAAGTGCGCGCTAACCGAGGCTGGGGTAATTTACAAAACGCCCTCGCAGTATAAACCGCGAAGGCGCGGGGTAGGCCAGCTATTGCGGCGGAATGCCTAGTGTGACGGGATGCGAAATGATTGCTTACAGTTGCCGAACGAATTTTGCCCGCTGGTGGTTGGAATCACTTCTTGCGGCGCATCGCCCCATTTGTAAAAGACGCTCATGCTCAGTACGTTTGATCCGGAACAGCTCAAACGCACGGCGCCATCGATGTCCGGCAGCGCGTACGCGATCAGCATGTTGAATTGTTTGCGGGTGATAGTTTTATCGGCATACGGTGCAAACGCTGCGGAAATTTCCTTGGCTTTAGCCAGCGACCATTCGAAATAGGCGGGTGCTTTCATCGGTGAACAGATACCGTGTTTGACCCATTCGTGCCGTTCCAGACACTTTTCCAATCCGGCCATGTAACCTTTCAGACCTTTCCAGCTATCGGATTCGTATAAATCGGGCGGTGTGGGGTAACCGCAATAAGTACGGCTTTTAGGCGGGCATTCGCTGGCACTGCAAATTCCTTGCGGATAGTTTTGCGCGTAATTGGGCCATAATCCGTGCAACTGGATGGCGCCTTCTTTGGGGAACTCTTTGCAGCTGGGATCTTGCTTATTGTTACCGCTTTTGCAGAATGTTGCCGGTACCGTCAATTCCAGCCGGTAATACGGTTTTTTGTTAAGATCGACAGTGCATGTGGGCTCCGCTACTGCTTGAAATGTGATGAGACAACCTGCGGCGATAAACCAAAGTGTGCTTTTCATGGATCCTCCGATCGTGAGTAAATACATGCATCAAAAAAATCGATACAATTTTTGGCAAAGTGCTTAGCAATCCATGCCGATTATCAGCATAGGGCAAAATAGGGCTACAGAATCCGCCCGACGAGCGATACTTTCTCATCGGCCCAGATATTTTCCGGGCTGATAAAGCCGCGCTTGTCGTAGGCAAATTCTCTGCCGCTGCTGGCGAAACACTCGTAAACCAGTTCCGAGCAGATGTATTCCTTGTCGCGTTCTTTTTTTCCCATGCCAAGCGTCACACGCGCCAGGATTTTGGCAATTTCGTCCTTGTCGTAGGGGCGTGTCAGTTCATCGATACCGGATTTTGCCAAAACGTTGACGATATCCTGATCGACATCATGACAACGCCCCAGCACGACGCGTCCCTTATAAGGTTTGCCGTCTTCATAGTCATTCAGGTATTTCGACAACGGTGCGAAACGGACGCCCATGTCTTCGACACTTTCCAGCAGGAGCATCCGGTCGATGCTGTCGAGTCTGAAAACGATGCCGACATGACTCCAGGGCGAATCGGTGACTTTCTGGATGGCTTTGGAGATCAAATAATCTCCCGAAGCGAAAAGCAGGTCGCCGGATTTGAGTTTGGCACGCAACTCTTCGTACGATGCGACTGATAACGCATTGATTTCCTTGGATCCAATATGTGCAGCCATAGCTTCTCCTGTGGTTATTGTTATACCAATACATCATGTTCTTCTGAAAGCAAAAGTACAATAACACAATCACATAGGATGAAAATAGCGGTGTGTTGCGGTAAGCTGACCGGATGCCGCTTTGTTCGGGGAATCGGCGGGAAGAGGGCGGATCCATTTACTAAATTCTATAGACTGACGCCAAAAAGTAAATGTTCACATCGCTGTTAAGGAAACTCTGAAAAAGGCAGCGGGCGGCGGACAGGCAAAGCGAAATCAGGTGAAAAAGCGCAATTTACAAATGGCAAATGAGCATTTGAGTCTGATTTCAACGCAGCGTGACCGAGTACAGCAGTTTTTCAGAGTTTTCCCGAGTTCTGTAGTAGGCCTGATATACCCTTTTCCTATCCACCACACAGGTTAAGTTGATTTTTACCAATGTGGCGGGTAGAAAAGCTTTATCGGGATAATGCCCATTATGGTGTTGTGCAACCTCCTTCGGCCGCGCACAGCTTGCCAAAATTCGCGTCACTGAAATGAGCACCGACATAAGTTTGGCCAAAGGCGCCAGCGCATGAAGGACCACTCACCACACTTTCAACATAACCACTGATTTCATAAGGCTTATATTCGTCAATCCAAGCACCGCCGCTACTACCGTAGGTCATATTGCAGCCTTTCACTAAAACATCCGTTCCTTCGCAGCTGGCATAGAAACTTTCTGCCGCGCACATAGAGGTCCATTCCGTGGAAATATTACTCGCATAACCGATGGAATGCAGGTTGCGCGTATATGGGTAGTTCTGACGCCATCCAAGCCAGCCGGTATAATAACTGACAGGACGCCCGGCGCTGTTGTTCTGGAGGCGAATCACGGCAATGTCGTCGCGCCGGGCGCCATTGGTTGTCCACGCGGTCAGCACCCGGGCGCTAGCCCATCTGAATTGACCATAAGGAGCTACTCCATTGCGTTCTGCCGGTATAAAAGTCCAACCGGCTTTAAATCCTTTGCCAACGTCATAAACGCAATGCGCGGCAGTTACAATGATGTTCTTCGGTGCGCCGGTAATGGATTGTGCAGTGCAATAACCGCCTCCATCAATAAGCAATTTGCCAACGACTGCCCAGGGAAAAGCTGTTTGCTGAACCGACCAATAGTTACCTCTATAACCGGTGTAAATATCCTGTGTGCCAAAGTTAATTGCTTCTGGTGCCGCATTGTTTGTTTTGGAAGCTTCTTTGGAGACCGGGTTTCCAGCGTTGTGCTGGTTAAGCTCTTTCAATAATTGCCATTGATCAGGGAACTCCTTTTGGGCTTGACTCTCGGCTTCCGGGTTCGGCAAACCGGGGGGTTGCAATTGAACACGGCCTTTTACTTGCGGTTGTTTTTCTTTGAAGCTGCTATTATCGAGATATCGCTTATCCGCTTTTCCCGCTGGTGTCCATTTTAGCGGCTCAGCTTTAAGTATCTCTTCCCGGGTATAGATTTTTTCCGGTTCCGTTGATTTTCCGGGAGTCAAGTTTTTGGCGTCTAAATGAGGATTGGTAATTTCGACAGTAGCCTTGGTGCGATCAGCGGTAGCTATAGCTGGAAAGCATAGTAAAAAAAGAATGCATATTATAATTGCCGAGGGAGTAAGGCTATGTCTATTTTCTGGATGATTACGCTCCTTTGTCTGTACAATGTGGAAACATTTAAGATCTACGTTTAAGGGCTTGAAATGCAAGTTAAACATGATGTTCTCCTTGGATTAAAGTCGATAAATCAAAAAATCAATGTGCCGGAGGCTATTGATTTCGAGCTTTGTTAGCGTAGAGGCACACCATATTCTTCGCTAACCTTTTACAAGGTAAGCGCTTTGGTAGCAGTGAAGTCTTCTACCGATCGTTCGCTTAGGCTTGCAAAATTCATCCGAGATTAGCCGGTTGCAGCTTTTTTCTTCTCTGTCTCCTCGGGTATGTGCGTAACAATTGTGTTACAGAATCCTAATTTTCTGCTGACGCTTGATCTATGACATCATCAACCGATTCCGGGTAACCCGCATAGGTAGCTTTTTTTATTTTTACTGCTTTAGCTCCAAATTGGCTGGGATTTTTACTCCAAAATAAGCGCGGTGATTGTTATAAAATACCAAACAAATTGCAGTACATTTTGCTGTGCCGCAAGGCGGGTTTGGCGGTGTCGCAATCGGTATCATTCCTACTTAAGGCTTGCAAACAAACTCGCAACAACTGCTTTCTACTTGTTCATGCTACCGATAAAATCAAAATATTTCAATAACCTCTGATATCCTTTGTTGGTATGTCGTGATTCACGGCCTGAGCACTACTTCCTTCTCTACTGGCAGTTATTTCTCTTGAGGAAGCTTCGAGAAAAGTAGCAAGCGATGGCGAGGCAAGGCGAAGTCTGAGTTGTGAATCCGTGCCCCGGGGTCGCGGGCTTCATTACGCAATGATGTCTAAATGAGTACAATATGCGCTTGGCGCAATTTCAGCGCCGCCATTGTCATTCACCCGAATATGCCGACCACACCATTAGATTCATCACATTTGCGCGTTACCATCAACCCGGATTCATTGGGATTTTCCAATACCTCGGAGCTGCTGCGGCAGCCGTTATCGTGGATCGGGCAGGAGCGGGCGGAAGAGGCGGTGCGTTTCGGTCTTGGTATGCTGCAACCGGATTATCATCTGTTTGTGCTGGGAGAAGCGGGTTCGGGGCGTTCTTCGTTACTCCATCAAGCGATGACGGTTGCGGCGGCTGGTAGGGAAGCGCCGCCGGATTTGTGTTATCTCTACAATTTCATTACACCCGAGAAGCCGCTGGCTTTACATTTGCCCGCCGGGCAGGGGCGTTTATTGCGGCAAGCCATGCACGAGCTGGCAAAATCGCTGCCGTCCGAGATTACGCACTGCTTGAGCGGGCAGGATTTCAAGATCAAGAGCGATCGCATCGAGAAAAAATTCAAAACCGAGACGAGCCAGGCATACAAAAAACTGGATAAGTTTGCGGAGCCGCTACACTTCACGATTCACCGCGAAGACGAGCAAATTGTGTTCACATTGCTGGATGAACAAGGTGAAATTTTGACGGCGGAAAATTTGTTGAAGCTGCCGAAGGCGCGCCGGGTGGAAATAGAACAAGCGGAGCAGGCGTTGCGTGAAGCCATCGCGGTTTATTTCGAGGAATTCAAACGCGCGGAGAAAGAAAAAAATGCGGCGCTTACCGCACTGCAACGCCGCATCGTACAGCCATTGGTAAATTCCGCGCTGCAGAAAATTCTGGCGTTGCAGCAAAAACCGATACAAAAGGAGCGGTTAAAAACTTTTTTCGAGCAAGTGGAAACGGATATTCTCGATAACCTCGTTTTGTTTGAAGCGGACGCTATCGATGAAGAGAAACGCCAGACAGAGCTGAACCGGTTGTTTTCTCGTTACCAGATCAATCTTGTGGTGGATAACGCTGATTTACCAGGCGCGCCGGTCATTATCGAAGACAATCCGTCAACCTGCGCGCTGTTTGGCAGCATCGATTACCAGTTTGAAAATGGCAAATTGAAAACCGATTTTATGCGCATTCGCGCCGGCAGCTTACTCAAAGCGCATGGCGGTTTTTTGATGCTGCACCTGGACGATTTGCTGACCGATGGTGGATTATGGGTCAAGCTGCGGCGCTTTTTGCGCAGCCGGCGGCTGCAAATTGAAGAACCCGGTTCGGCCTGGGCCTCCAATACGCCGGTTTCTCTTGAACCGGAAGCGGTCGAAGTGAATGTCAAAATCATTCTAATTGGATCGCGCGAGGAATATTACGAGTTACAGGAAATCGACCCAGAATTCATGCGCCGTTTCCGTGTGAAAGTGGATTTTGCCGCGAGTTTTGCCGCCAGTGCGGCAACGTATCAAGCTTCAGCCGTGTTTGTGGCGCATGCCTGCGATACGGCAAAGTTGCCGCATTTTTCCGCGGCAGCGGTGGCACGCTTGCTGGAAGAATCCCACCGCGAGGTAGAAGATCAAAAACGCCAGAGCGCAATTTTCGCACGTACCGAGATGTTGCTGCTGGAAAGCGCTGCAACCTGTCATGCGCGCCACGGCCGTATCGTGGAAGTGGCGGATGTCTTGGCGGCATTGCAAGCCCGTAACTGGCGCCATAATTATCCGGATCTGCGCTTGCAGGAAGCCATTATCGAGGGCGAAATCGCCATTGCATTGCACGGCACGGCAGTGGGGCAGCTCAATGCGCTGACGCAGATCGATTTGGGCGATCATTGTTTTGGCACACCGGTGCGGGTCACGGCACGCACCTTTGCCGGTGAAAACGGTGTGCTCAATATCGCCCGTGAAGTGGAGATGTCCGGGCCGATTCACGATAAGGGTATGCTGATCTTGCAAAATTACCTGACCGGATTATTTGCGCATATCGCACCGCTGGCGTTGAGCGCTTCGATTGTTTTTGAACAGGAATACACTGGCATCGAAGGAGATTCGGCTTCCTGCGCGGAATTTTATGCCTTGCTGTCAGCGTTGGCGGAATTGCCGTTGAATCAGAGTATCGCTGTGACCGGTGCGTTGAATCAATATGGCGAAGTGCTACCGGTCGGCGGCATCAATGACAAAATCGAAGGTTATTTCAAGTTATGCGACAAAATGGGATTGACCGGTGAGCAAGGCGTGCTGATCCCGTATCAAAACCGCCAGCACTTGATGCTGAGTCATGAAGTCATTGCGGCGGTTGAGAAAGGGTTGTTTGCCATTTACACGATGGAGCACGTGACGGAAGGACTGGAGTTGCTGACGGGATTATCTTCCGGAATCAGTGACTCGACACGGATGACCGGCTATTCTTCCGATACCGCTTTGGGGCATGCGCAACGAACATTACTGATCTTCCGCCGTGCTTGCCAATTAACGCAGCACCCTAAAACCGAACACCGGCGCTTGCCGTCGCGTTCGGAAAAATAGCGTGAACTTGCTTTCGGAACCTTCTCACCGGCAGCGCTACCGCGAAGTGCGCAAAGTCACCGTGATCGGATCGGTGGTGGATTTCGTTTTGGGTGTGGCCAAAATAGTCACCGGCTGGTTCGCCAATTCACAAGCGTTAATCGCCGACGGCATCCATTCACTGTCCGATTTGCTGACCGGTTTTATCGTGCTGTACGCCGCCAAACATTCTCACAAAAGCGCCGATGAAATTCATCCTTACGGTTACGGGCGGATTGAAACATTGGCCACGGTCAGTCTCGGTATCGTGCTGACCGGTGTTGCGATCGGAATTGGCTACGAGGCGATCAAGCGATTAAACGATCCGGCGGTGATGCTCGATTTCACTGGGATAGCATTATTAATTGCGCTGCTGTCGGTGATTTCCAAGGAATGGGTTTATCGCTATACGATGTCGGCCGCGCGGCGTTTGCGTTCGGATATGCTGGCGGCGAGCGCTTGGCATAGCCGTTCCGACGCTTTTTCGTCGATTGTAGTGTTGATCGGTATCGGCGGTGTGATGCTGGGTCATCCGTATTGGGATGCGGTAGCGGCCGTGGTAGTGGCGGCCATGATCGCCAAAATTGGTTTCGATCTAGTGCGCTCCAGTACGCTCGAATTGATTGACGTTGCGTTGGATCCCGGCAAAATCAGCGTGATCCGTCAGCATATTCATGCGGTCACGGGTGTGCGCTCGATTCATACCCTCAGAACGCGGAAAAGCGCCGGTAGCGCCTTTGTCGATGTGCATATCCAAGTCGATCCCCGCTTGAGTGTATCGGAAGGTCATCAGATCGGCGATAGTGTGCGACGGCGATTGCTGCAGCAAGTGGATGAAGTCACCGATGTGACGGTGCATATCGATCCGGAAAATGATGAAAGCGATTCACCTTGCCATGACCTGCCTTTGCGCGAGCAGGTCATTGCCGAGCTTAAACAGCACTGGTCGCAATTGCCGGCGAGCGCAATCGATACAGTGACATTGCACTATCTGTCCGGTGCAATCGACGTGGAACTGGATTTGCCGATTGAGATTCTGCAGAGCATCGATGAAGCAAAGCATCTGGTGCAACAACTCAAACAAGCGGTTTCCGCATTGCCGTATATCAACACCGTGCACGTGCGGTTTAAGGTCTAGGCGGCTTCTGTTGCGGTCCAAAAAGTTGCATGCGAGTATTGTTATTGTTTATGAGGGATTTCAAGAAGTAAATGAAAAAAACCTGTGCGGCTTAAGTAATGTCTTAAGTATTCTGATGTTCAGTATACGATGGTGAGCAGGATGATCAAGGCATAAAAATACGGATAAATGTAATGCTGTCCGGTCGCACGCGTAATACCCGGTTGATGGATGGAATGCAGTGTTTGTCTGTTTATCAATCTTGACTGATATAATCCAGATCTTTTCATAACCAGATAAATATAAGCCATGCCGATTCAATCAAAGTTTTCAATTCGAAAGTTTCAGTTTGCGCTTTTGATTGCGGTGTTATCTGCTTTTATTGCATTTGGCTTGCTGTACCGCACCAGTTCGCAGGGAGATTTTTCCGATACTTATCCCAAAGGCTTTCGCGGCGGCGCCTGTACGATAGAATCGGAAGCCCTTATCATCGGCTATTCCGGCTACTACCTTCCTGAAGGTTATCAATCACCGGATGATCTCCGTTCGCCGCATGTGCCTGTGCAGTGCGGCAAAATACCCGAGCCGGCATCGCTCAATATTTCGATTGATCTGCTATACCCCGAGTCGGCGCGCGATTTTTTATTGGCGCTACGCTTGGTGAAGCTTGAAATCGATGAAAAAGAAAATCAGCAGGAACACGAGATCATGTCGGTACCCGCGCGGCAGCATCCATCCGGTGTAATTACGATTGCATTTAAGTTGAGTGAGCTGGGGCAATATATTTTGTACCTGGAGGGGAAAAATACTGAGAATGCCGATCTGCAGGTGAAAATTCCGATGCAGGTGGGATTGGATTGGAAAAATCATCTTCGAAACGCGCTGTCGCCGTTGCTGAAAAAAGACTGATCATCGCGTCGATGCCTTGTACTGCATCTTGTTTCCTAAAATATTACGTGTTGCGTGCCGCTAATGACTTAAAACATGAGAAGGAGAATTTTATGGATGTCAATGGAATAACAGGTGTGGCAACTGCAATGGCCGAGTTTAGTGCAAACCAGGCAACCGGAATAGCGGTTCTGAAAAAAGCGATGGATCTCAATGCCGCGGGTGCGCTGGCCTTGATCGAGGCGCTTCCCGATGTCAGTCAATCCGCTGCCAATCTGCCGCCGCATTTGGGACAGAATATCAACACTACAGCTTAGCTGTGCTTCTTGTGGTTCTTGCAGCGCTGCTTCGTTAGCGCTGTTTTATTATGGGCAGGTGGCTTCTCACAAAGACTACATGCTTATCGCTATTCCCAAAATACATCCAAAGTGATATTTTTATTTCATTACAATTATCTTGTAGCGTTTTTTTATTCCTCAACCGGTTTTAATCGCAAGGTTTTAGATGAATTATAGACCCCATTTCAATCTCGCCGCTTTTGATTCGCTGGAATCGCAGCAGAAGCGTTTAGCGTTGCTCGGCAAAACGGCACAGATCGGGGAATGGTCGTATGTCTGCGCAACCAATTTTACCGTGTGGTCGGATTATCTCTATGATTTTTATGAAGTGGATAAGCATTTTGAATNNTGCTCGGATCTGCTCCAAAACACGCATTTTTATCAAGGCCCCGAGAAAGAAAAAATGCAAGCGCTGATTGCGCAGGTCACAGCTACGAAAACAGAACACAGTGACGATTTCATGATTGTCATGCGCGACGGTAGGATCAAATGGCATACGACCACGATACACCCGGTACTGGATGCGCGCGGGAATCTCACCGGTTTATACGGCATCTTGCAAAATATTACCGCCAGAAAAGAGAGTGAGCTGGAATTGCAGCGTATAGCCTATGTGGCCGAGAAGACGAACGGTATCGTCATGATCACCGACCCTGACAAGAAAATCATCTGGATTAATC
>JAFEGA010000030.1:52975-53220 GCA_018240285.1 Pseudomonadota bacterium
TCATAGTTTTGAAAAAATCCTGGGATACCGGCCGGAAGAAGTCATCGGACTTGATCCGGCGGTTTTTCTGCAAGGCCCGGAAACCTCGGTTGATACGATCCGTGAAATAGCCCGTTCGCTACGCAGCAGCGGCACTTTTTCCGGAGAAATTCTGAATTACACCAAAAGCGGCGAGAAAATATGGCTTTATCTCAACATTGCTGCGGTCTATGACGATTCCGGGAAATTGATCAATTATGTTGCGG
>JAFEGA010000031.1 GCA_018240285.1 Pseudomonadota bacterium
ACGCTTATTTTAATCACCCTCTCTGTACACAACCCTGAGTTTTCTTACACTTAAACCACTAATAGAGCGTCCCCATGAACAAAACTGAACTGATTGAAGCCGTCGCTACTCGCTCCCAAACCACAAAAACCCAAACAACTGCCATGCTGAACGAATTGCTTGAAGTTATTCAAGAAACCATGGCAAGCGGCAACGATGTTCAGTCAGTGGGTTTTGGTACTTTCTCGGTGACAGAACGTGCAAGTCGTGAAGGCCGCAATCCAGCGACTGGTGTGACCATGACAATTCCTGCCAAAAAGGTCGTTAAATTCAAGCCAGGTAAAGCTCTATCTGATGCTGCAGCTTGTGTAAAATAAACCAATACAGCTAAATCAGCAGGGGCTAACAGGCCGTTGAAAAACGTTTTCGAGGCAGCCGATGCAAGGCAAAAACAGGCGAAAAAGCGCAGTTTATGCGTAATAAATGAGCATTTTGAGCCTGTTTTTAACACCGTAGCGGCAACGCAGATAGTTTTTCAACGGCCTGCTAAACAGACTGAAAAAGAGAAATAATTCGATCAGTTAATTATATACCAGACATCATTGATTTTAACAAAACAAGTGATTGTTTTTACGTTATAAATTCTAAGTTATATCTTAGTTCTAGCTCGCTGACGTTGCTGCAGCCGATTTTGAATTTGAGTGTATAGCTTAGCTTGCTGATTCTCACGATCACGTAAACAGACCACCAGTGAGTATTCTTCTAATGTTTTGGTATCTGCCTCGCCCCATGGATAATCATTTCTTGTGACAACGATAAATAACTTGTCAGTTATTAATTTGGAATTACGAGTGAGCTGTCTGAATTGCCATATTGCAGATTGAACCGTACCTTTACTTCTAAGGATCCTGCTAATGCTTGCACCTGATAATTCTGGAATATTCTCGAAGTTTTCCTTAAGAGTTGCCTTGTTGAACATTTTGGCTGCATGATCAAGGTCAGGAGCTGATATTAATCGGTAGTCCAATCGTGTTGCCTTATAGGTTATGCGCGTCGATCGCACTGGTGGCGCATGGGCTAGGCTGATGGATATTTCGCGAACTCTTTTACCTGGTGAAATAAAATCGTCTGGTACCAATAATTCGTAAAAATGATGACGCTTGTTTTCAATTTGACCATCCGCTATCAATGTCACTTCATTTTCCAATGACTTGAGCAATGCCCTTACATCGACACGACCATACCCCAATACCTTTCTAACTGAGTCTTCATTATCAAAAATATCCGTTGAGGAAGTTGGTATTGTGGCATGAGCCACCAACAAAGCCCTTATTAAATTGACGCTGGCTTCAGGATGCTCGGATAAGATTTTCCCGGCTAAATGCGTGATATGAGGAGCAGCAAAGCTAGTGCCGCATTTGACACCCAGTAACCTACCTTGAACAAAGTCGAGATTTGTCGATAGTTCACCCAATCCATCATCGTTAATGTTATTGGCTCCGCCACGAGCATTCAAAGCCCAGTTCCCTCCGAAGGCCACCAATTCTGGCTTTATGGCACCACCAACTGTCGGTCCATGACGAGTAAAAGGAGATGGTTGTTCTGTTTTGGCTATGGGCAATTCGGCAGGATCATGGGTAAATCGCTGAGCATTCCGATTGGCTTCCCATCGCGCTAAACTACCGACTGTTAGTACATTAAGGGCTGTGGCCGGATCGATAATCGCCCATTCATCATTTAATAAATATTGGGGATAATCCTGTCGCCAAGCTAACCCATCCAAGTGACTAGGCAGAACATTACCGGCTGAAACAATGAATAAAACGCTTAATTCACGCGACAGTCTGTCCAAGGTATATGCCAAGCCGCGTACATGTCCGCCTAAATAAGGTTTACGGCTATCACCGAAAGAAAGATTGAAAACACGACAATTGTATTCGTCAACAAAATAGCGAACGGCAGCATCAATATGGTTTTCAACCAGTCCATCATTTTCATTATCTCTATTTAGGATTCGCCCGCTAAAAAGACGCAATTCCGGAATAAATGAACCGGCATCTATTGATTTTTCCAAGTCGCCATACAGGGCGATACCAGCGACATGCGTGCCATGTCCACTCTCATCTGCTTCGATATGACCAGGCAGGAAGCTTTGTGAATCGCCCACGGAACTACTCAGCAAAGGATGTCCGGTTGCAATTCCGCTATCCAAAACCACAACACCAGGTGCATTGGGTAATGGTGAAGGAGGTATTGGGAATTGCTGAATATCTAGGCCGAGATGTTTTACATTTAGGCCAAAACGTGGCGGTAGATCAACAATGCGTATATCACGGTGGTGCAATAGCTGTTCGGCTTGCGTGCGAGTACAACGAACGCGATAAATGGTTAGCCCGGATTGTTTGACGCTATCAGAAGACTCAATGCCATTTTCTTTAAGCCATGCTTCGAACTTACTACAAAGTAGTTGACGCTCTCTGGTGTTGTCTTCAATGGGCCACAGTTCAAGATCGAGATAGAATGTATCCGTTTGAGGAAAACTTTCCTGTTTTAACGACCAACCGGTTCTATCGTCCGGAGTCCATCCAGTCATGCCTTGTAATGCATAATAGACTTGTTTGTTGGTAACGCTTTCCCCTTGGGCTATTGACGCCAGTCTTGCCTCGAACGATTGCAACGCTGATTGGCTAACAAAAGCGACCACAACTTCGTCTGCCTCTTGACTGACGAATTCGATTTCACCAGATATTTTTCTTAAGTCGTCGGGATTGAAGCCTTTACTTACTTTGAAACGAAACAATCTGCGGTCATCAAAACCGCCAATATCCATATCCGTTTGTTGAACAGTTTCTTGCAATCGCAAACCCAGGGCTTTAGCATGCGCTGCTGGGTCGGATGGTACTTTGGGTGGTGGAAATGTACTTGATCTCTTCTCGGTGATTGGTTCCTCACGTTGCAGTGGTAAATGTGGATAATTAGATGTCATGAAGATCTATTGCTGTTTAGAAACCCGATTCCTTCTTGCATCTTCCCGGCGAATAGCAGACTGAATGTGCCGTTCGGTCAAAAACTCTTTACCTGATAAAACCTTTTCTTTAATTGCCCGGCGCAAAACACGTTCAACATCGGCGTGAGACATTCCTTTGAATAAGCTAGAAATTTTGCTGTTGTCGATTTCGAATTCTCTACGCACACCTCTAAGCTTGATAGTAAGTAAGCGCTTCATCTGTTCTGAATTAGGCGCTTCAAACACTAACACTTCATCAAAACGTCGCCAAATCGCGGAATCCAAAATACCTTCATGATTAGTGGCTGCGATTAACAAACTCTTACCTTCATAAGCATCCAACATTTGCAAAAAAGCATTAACGACGCGTTTTAATTCACCATGCTCAGCACTGTCGGCACGGTCTTTTGCCAAGGCATCAAATTCGTCGAATAACACCACCATAGGGATGGCTGTTATAAAATCGAATACTTTACGCAGGTTTGCCGCCGTTTCTCCTAGATAGGAGGATACAACACTATCAATCCGGACAATTGCCAAAGGCAAGCCTAATTCGCCAGCAACAATTTCTGCCGATAGCGTTTTCCCGCATCCAGGTGGGCCGCAGAAAAGTAGTCTGTCAGCAGGAAATAAACCATGTGATTTAAGAATTTCTACACGATGGTGCTCTTCTAGGATTTCGTCAAGCAGAGAACGGTTTTCATCAGACAAAATCACATCATCAATTCTGCGTAAGGGCTCCTTTATCTGCAATAGAGCCAGACCGCGTTCTTTATCTTCAGGCAATTTTGAAAATACAAAACGCTTTGTTTGCTCAGAAGAACTGCGTCGGCCATAAAGAATTTTTTCCAAGTCATTGGCCAGAAGATGGTGTTGCTTATCGCGCTCTTCCTGAATAATTTTTTCCGAAACACGACGAAACGACTCTGAGTCGCCCTCCGAACCTGATTTGATCAGTTGTCTAAGCAGTGCACCAGAAGCCATAACTTCTCCATATTCCTCAAATTATTGCAATTTCAAAAACCATTTGTTCTGCATTCTAGCTGGTATTTTAATAAAGGTAACCACTTGGCAAAGATTTGTGAATTAAAACAATCTCCATCAAGGTAGTTCTAGCGCTAACGATCATGACAAACCGCTTCAAGTTGACCGAAAACGGTCATTTCAATGATACTTATTGTCAGTCCTTATTCAATTCTATTTTTGAAGACGGCAGATTTAATCCAAGCATTTACAAATTATTGACCCATCAATCGAACCAATCTTGGCCAGCGATCATGTATCCAAGCATATTCAGGCGGCGTGTTGATAGTCACCACATAAACCCGCATTTCATCATCTCTTTCTGCCAATAATCCTTGAATCGCCATTCTTGTATCCAAAGGTACCCAGTGAGATTGTTTGTCATGATCTTTTTCCATAAACTGGTCAGCAGCGATTAAAATCGGTCTGGGGTGCCAGGGTTTCCATTTTCCGCTTTTAATGGAATTCAGTCGTGCCCAACCGCCATTCGGAAATTTACCCGTGGCTTCATCCTTGCGCCTGCCCCACGCTATCCAAGTTACTCTGCCATCTTGCAAACGCACCGGCAACCGCGCACTCGGTTGCGGGAAATATATCTTTTCACCCTGATATTCAATTCCGCCGCACATAATAAGTCGGCCATTAGCTGCCGCGTAAGCGCGAAGCTGTTTGTGCGGCCATTGAAATTAGCCGTTGACTATCTTCGTGCTCAAAGGATGGTGCCATACGCTTGATCTCATCGCTGCGGAGTTGATGACGTTTTGCGGTCAGTTGCCAATTACCCAGACTTTTCCCGATCTTTTGTAATACCTGGTCTGTTACTGATTGATTTAATGCAAAGTACTCTGCCAGCTCCAGACAGGTATCTAATGATGGTTTAACGCTTTGGTTAAACGCCAGTTGATGCACTCGTTGGGTAAAAGGTTGGGTTGTCGGGTTTAAATCATAGGCAGGTGCCAGCCGCCATCCCTGGGAAACACGCAGAAAACCATGATTGCGTAGATGATCATCAATATTGCCGGTCATAACGTTGAATGTCATACGCCGCCATAATTCCAGGCGATCTTGTGCAGGCTGAGCAGATTCACGATTAATGGCATCAGCTATTTCCAGATAACTCGCCCCCTCCTTGGTATCTTCATTGCGTCCTAATAGTGTCATGACAGACATAAAAGGGGTACGCAGTGTTTTCTCACGGTCAAATCGTTTGACCAGTAAAACCGGCGAATCACTTTTTGCATTTAAAACCCTAAATGCTGTTACCTCAATTCCGGCTTGTTGTGCAAGATCCAGCATAACGGCTTCCCATAGACTGACTCGTTCGGTATCGTTCTGTGAAGAAAACTTGGCAATCCAAAGTTCACCGGCATCTTCAATCGCCGCTTTAGGTCGCGCTCCGCCAAGCGATGAACCAGGCTGTGCAAGCATGGCAAGATCAGCGGCAGTCTCAGTACCGCTCTCAAAATGCCTGGCTGCGGTTTCAAGTTGTCGCATATGAATCAGCTTTGGGATATTTGTATGCCCTGCAAGAAACACGTCTGGCGCATGACTGTGACTTAAACGAAGTCCACCCATGCGCATGTAATCACTAACACCCAACATATAGTCACTGTCACTTAAAAAGATACCGGTTGCGCGTGCCTGAATCAGTCTGCCCCAACGATCTGGTGAAATATCCTGGAAGGCACCCCATAAGCGGTTGTTCAAATACGGCATATCAACCAGTAAAGGGAGTTCCAGATCAATGGCAAAGCGATTGGGGTGTTTGATCCAAGTGCGTTCATAGATAAAGCGGTAGTTTTCTCTGCCACGGCTTTTATGAATTTCCAGGTGACCGATGCGATGCAATTGTCCTTGCCAATCCAATGAGACAAGCAGGTGCGTATCACTCATTTAGAAACCCTGACTCGCTTGGGTAGTTTCTCATCCATCAGATCCAAACCGAGGGAATCATGAGTGCGATCCATCAGCATTTCAAGTTCATCGGCTTTACCAAGGATGTATAACGCCATCGCGTAATTGCCCATACTGGTATTAGGCTCACCACGTTCAATTTTTGCAACTGTTACCCGTGTAACGCCCATGCGCTCGGCCATCAATTGCACAGTAATTCCCCGGCGCTTTCTTGCGTCACGGATGTCACCACCAAGTTTCTTTAGGACTTGCTCAACACGAAATGATCTGACAGACATAATGAATACTACAGCATACATGCAATGATATAAAGATCATCATAGTATACTATATGCAGATTAAATACCGAATAACTGTCAGCGTGTATGACTTCTGCGTTTACCCAATCCGCCATCTTCCTTCACAAATGTTCTGGGTTTCCTAAAAATGGCGCTTATTTCACCGGGCATTGACGCAAATAACCCTTCTTCTCGCAATGAACGATAATCAGAGCCCTTTACGGTTAGCACATCTTTTAGTATGCCAACTTCACAGGCTTTAGATAATACCGGGTGCCTGTAATCATTGGCATTCGTGATGGCAAATACCGTATTGACGCCGGAATTTCGTGCAAAATTTTGTAGTCGTGCCAGTAGCAGATTTTGAGGACGATTCAGTACAGATAGAGGTAACTCACTTAACGACAATACAAAACCTGTTGCACTGATACCTATCAAGTTAAAAAACTGATCTCGCTTTTTTAAAGCATGGCCTATCTTCGCAAGATCCTCCGGTGAGGCTATTTTCTCCAGGAGCAGTTCATGACTTTTATAATGATTATTCTGATAGCCTCCTGCCTGATCGCCCATCCAATCCACAAAATCGACATGACCGTCTTTATCAATGACACTATATTGACTGGTATTGATAACGACATGGCCTTTGAAACTCGGAGCAGTTGATGCCAGTATTTCTGTGAGCCTGACATCCTGACTCGATGGCGTAGCATTACCCGATGGATGGTTGTGTAATAACCAGTAACCATCTGCTTTAACATGTCGCCTAGTTTTTTCTACCAAAACACCCAGATCATGTTTGGCATGTCCAATCTTCTCCAAATAGACTGCACCCGGCAATCTGGAACTCACAGCCGTATGATGAACGATGTGATTCATACGGGTATAGAAGATTCGCAGCGTTTCATAACGCGGATCACGCAGTATTTGCGCCATTATTGCCAGATCATGGCCTGACTTAATGCGCTGATTCAGGAAGGTAGTTCCACCTTTTTCTCGGAAGTCTTTCGGGAAATCACAACCCAATAAGGTGCCACCTGCCCATCGAGCATGAGATTCGAGCAGTTCTGTATAGGCGCATCGACCTGCTTCTTTTTGCTTTTCGGTAGTACCGGGACGAGTCTCAATGTTTTCATAAAGATCACCTTCATCAGGATTGGATGGGGCTCCTGGAATCTTCAGCATATTATCGCGCATCTTGCGGCCTCCTTATCAAATTACCTGACCAATGCCCGTTTTTGCTTGATTTTCTGCTGCTTAAGTTCAATTGGAGCTTGTAGCTTCAATAAGCTGTCCTGCGTAGCCTGCTGCGATACTTTTTCAACAACCGATCCAACTTGTCGTTTGACGGCTTCAATACCAAGTGAGCTTTTATTGGCCAGATCATTAAAATCATTTAATTTCTTTGAGTCCTGCTCACCCGGTGCAAAAACCGGAAATACCGCAAACCCATTCACTAATGCCGCTGCTTCCAATGCTTTTTCCTTGCCTGGGTTTTTTCTAAGCGTAGATTCCAGGTGATGATCGTCATCCCCCGCAATAATGATGGGCTTATGCGGATACTTTTCATGCAAATCCTGAGCGACTTTGGGCAAGTTACCAGAATCAAATGCGGCTGTGACAGGATAACCCAGCGCCTGGGATAGCGTGTCAGCGGTGGCATAACCTTCAGCAATCACAATGGCAGGCGCAGCATCCAGTGCTGTAAGTCCCTGGCTCTCGCCACCAACGATATGAAAGTTATTCTCCTTTCTACTACCCGCTACAAAAAGCTTTGCGCCACTCGACTGTATCGTTTGCACACTCCAGATCTTTCCATGAACATCTTGTGCGGCCAGCAACAAATCACCGGCTGTCAGCACGATACTATCAGGGTGTTCCTCGCGTAGTACCCTGACCTCCTGCCAGTTCTGACCAATTTTGATGACTGAGTCATGGGGTAAATCATCCGCATTCTGCGGCACGATTCTCAAATCGCCTGACCGGGCATGCTTGTCTTTCAGATAAGGATGCTCGGAATCGGCAGCCGGTGCGATCGTTAGCAATTCTTGAATTGCATCAGCAACTTTAATTTGCCGCGCGTGTTGCTCGGCTTTTCTGTTTTGCTGCTTGATAGCGGCCTGCATTACAAGTTCTGCTTTTTGCTCATTCGTTAACGAATACCCCTTAGCCTTCCAGCGTGTTTCGATACCGGTTCGATTATTCTTGAAATACCCGGCAGGATGGCCATCCAAATGCGCCACATAAAAACCTGATTTCTCGCCGGACTTGTCACCTTCCACTTTGATTCTGTGTTTGCTGCCATCCATTACCGGATGATTGCCATCAACCCGGCAACCTTGAGCACGCAGCAAGTCAGCAAATTCACTATGAGGATCGATAGCCGGTTCCTGCTGACTGGAAACATTCTCCGGTAGCCAACGTTGTAATGTCTGAATATCTGCTTCTGATCCTACATACCAGGCACGGGCCTTTTTGTCCCAACGAGCCCCAGCGGCCTTTGCCAAATCCTTCTCTACATACGGAACAATCAAATATTGACGAGCATTGTCATCGTTTTGCTCGGTCTTCGCTCCTGATATCGATACATCAGTGGTATTTGAATCATTTCGAATGCGATTTTGATGGATGTTGGCAAGCTTAGTGGCTTTTTCATGTTCATTCTTTTCAGCAGCGACATCAATGAGTGCAAGCAAATTGGTTAAATCTTGCGCTTCCTGTTTAGACTCACAGTCTTTCACCCATTGGAAAGTCTGATCATCACGCTGCATAGTCATGCCCCAGAATTGTGGCTCCGTGTTTATTGAATCAGCGGATACTATAGACTCAATACCATTTTCATCGGTTTGAATGACGTTACCCTGAATCTGCAACTGTCCATTCCAGTTAGCAGGAATGCTAAAACCCAGTTTGTCCTCTGCGACCTCTTCAAACTCCAAAGTATCAATACTCCCATTTCCTACAAATTTGAGTGCATCGGCAACCAGAATGATGGCATCCTGATCCTTTTTTGACATAGCTTTTGTCAGATCATTAAACCGTTTGATATTGCGGGATGCGATGGTGGCCAGATCAGGTGAGAGATTCAGTAAATAAGCTGTGGTGTTTTGCTTGATTTGATCCATTCTGATTGCCTCCTGCGTATCAATTTCTTTTCCAATTTCCTGTTGTTGTGAGAATGCCAGTACATAATCCTGGATTTTTTCAGCATCAGCAGCGGCACGAAATATTTCTGTCGGATCTTCCTGTAGCGCTTTGATCCATGAACTCACATAAGCCACATGCTGCCCCGGATCATGACCAATACCCAATTCACCGCTGAGTAGCATGCTGGCAATTTCAGCGCGCAGCTCTTCTTTGGCATAGCCTTCGCTACCGAATGGATGCGAGAGATCTCGGTTTAAGCGCAATTCATGGCCTGTCCAGTGGCCCAGTTCATGCAGTGCGGTTGCGTAATAGCGATCCGGTGTCGAAAACTGGTGCTTGTGTGGCAAGTGGATACTATCGGTTGATGGCCGATAAAATGCATTGTCTGTTTCACCATGGCGAATCACGGCATTGGATGCCTGTAATATATGTTCAGCCCGCTCCAGCGGGTCCCAGTCGGGGGCCTTAATGTCAAGTTCTGGCAAGTTATCCACTTGTTCAGCATTAAATACGGATGCGTAGAACACCCTGGGGCGCTCAAGCCTTATCTGTTCTTTAATGGGATTGCCTTCACTATTTAAAACAGGATTACCGTAATTATCCTTTTTGATGCGCTCATCAGTAAATTTCCAGTATTGCACCAGAGTGCTTTTTTCGCCTTTACGCACCTGTGCTCCCAGGCTTATCGCTTGCTTGTACGTTAACCAACGCGGATCCGTATACGCACGAGTCATCAGGTTCAGGCTATTAATTCCCCGATAGCGCTTACCCGTTGTGGGATTGACCGGTAATACGGCCAGCAGATCACCGGGTTTCCAGGGCTTTTGCCAGGGCGCAACACCTTTTTTAAGTTGCTCAATCAGATTTTCGGCGACTTGTTCATGAAAAGCTTTTTTAGAATCTTTCATTGTTCATCCTCCGCTGTATGATCGATCGTGCTATCCAGCGCATCTTGTTCACTCAAAGCATCTTCTTTGAATGCACCCAACCTTTCAGCTTCTAAGGGATCGAATTCAGCCTGGAAGCCCGGTATTTCTGCATCGAGTAGCTTTTCCTGAATGATTTCTGTTATGTCAGGATTATCGGTTTCAACATCAATCGGTGGTCTATTCATGGCGTTTACTCCTGTTAATTTTTGATTAATGACTCCAGGTAAAGATCGGACGGACAACCTGCTTAATCTGATCGCGCACAATCAATCCGAAATAGCGTGCATCAAAGGATTGCGGGTTTAAATCGGATAGCAGCAGGGACTCACCATCATCCAGTACCGCTTGAAGCTGGTATTGCGGCAACGCATGGCCATCTGCATCGGCTGTTAGCTGAGCGCTATTGGGCAAATGTTTACCATTCACATAGATGCCAGCCTGATCGATGAAAACCGTATCTCCGGATTGTGCAAACACACGTTTCAGCAACAAACCGTAACCGCCCGGACAATCTCCTCGGTTGATGTAGGATCGATTCATAGCCATATCAAAAACCGCATTCTGTGGCGGGCAGAAAGCGACATAAGCACCGTTTACAATCGGTTCATCAACGATTCTGTAAAAACCCACCGGCAAACTTGGCGTGGTGTTGATATAAATCCCGCTGATTCGTGCACCAATACTCAGTACAAATAAGCTAACGCTCACTGCCAGAACAGAAACAGCCAGGATTCTGATGGGTTTTTTCATGAAGTTGACTCTCATGCGTGCTAGGTCTTTCACAATCCGGTTAATTTGTCGCTGAAGCTTGGGGGATTGACTTGTGCCCTTGCCGTAAAGGTTTCATCCTGGAAATACAAAGGCTGCGTGCCATAAATGGCCGGGAAACCGGCCACATAGATGATCATGTCGCCTGGTTTGGTGATTCTGCCTTCAGCATCTTTCATGGGACCAGGCAGTCGCATACATTCATCCGGCGTTAATAACGCGCGCTGCGTTTCCTGTAGGGTACGGGTGACATGCCCATGCATCATCGATGACCGGCGGCCACTGGTGGTAATCTGCTCTTTGATGACCGTGGTTTGCCCGGTCAGCTTGGATAAGTGCTCCGCAGTTTCAATCCGGTTGGGTGCGAACGCGGTCTGAATGTGACAGTTGGAAGTAATCGCTTCATCATGCCCGTAGCCGGTTTCACGGCTTTTGAGCTGATTCAAGTCCTGGCAGATCAGATAGGCTTTCATGCCATAGCCTGCGATAAACGCGAGGGATTCCTGAAAGATTTCAAGTTTTCCTAAGCTTGGGAATTCATCCAGCATCAATAGCAGCTTGTGTTTGTAATGCGCGGCTGGTTGACCGTCTTTAAACGTAATTCTATCGGCCAGTTTTCGGATGATCATATTGATCAGAATGCGGATTAAAGGACGCAGTCGCGATTTGTCATTGGGGTGCGACACTATGTATAAGCTGACGGAGCTTTCGTGGTGCATGAGGTCACGGATTGTAAAATCGGAATTACTGATATTGTTGGCCACGATCGGATCGCGGTACAAAGATAGATAGGATTTTGCGGTTGACAACACGGAACCTGCTTCTTCTTCAGGGCGATCCAGCATATCGCGCGCACTGGCTGCAATCACTGGATGACTCTTGCCATCGAGATAATCCTGCATGGCCATTTCCATCCAAAGCTCCCTGATATCGCGATCAGGATCAGATAGCATTGCGTCGACAGTCGATAAGGTGGCGAGAGTTCCTTCTCGCTCTGATTTGTACAGAACATGCAAAATGACACCCACCAGCAATGCCTGGCTGGTCTTCTGCCAATGGGTTTGTAATCCCTTACCATCCGGATCAACGATTAAGGTGGTCAGGTTTTGAACGTCAGCGACTTCTATGCCGCTGCCAATCTGGATTTCATCCAGCGGATTCCAATGCGCGCTACTTGTTGATGCCGGGTCAAAGCGCAGCACCTTGTTTTTGGCATGATGCTTTCTCCAACCGGAAGTGAGTGCCCATAACTCACCTTTGAGGTCAGTAATGACCGCGCTCTGAGTCCAGGAAAGCAGGGTAGGTATTACCAGACTCACGCCCTTGCCAGAACGAGTCGGGGCATAACACAGCACGTGTTCCGGGCCGCTGTGTTTCAGATAGTGGGTTTTGCCGGAATTATCCCGCCAGCCACCGACATAAACGGCGTCGCTCTGGTTACTTTTGCTATCCTTGCCTGTTGCCAGTAGTCCTGCGGCTACAATGTCCTTTTTATCTGCCCATCTGGCAGAACCATGCAATCCCTGATTGGTTCGGGATGAATTGGCCAGTACCATTTTAATGACCAGCACCAGTATCAAACCGATACTGGAAAATAAAATACCAAAACCTGCCGCAAGATCGAATATGCCTGAATACTGGTCATACCATTTCTTTGCCCATAGCAGAATTGCCCAGGGTTCATAGATGTTAAAAAAGTGCGCGCCTAATTGCGGCTGATAGTTGAATTGGTGGGCAAAATACTGGGTAGCGACTTGGAATCCGCCAACAAGACACGCAACGGATAATAATCGAACGATGAGCGTGTCTTTCTTAACATTTCTGTAATCTCTAGAACTCAGATTATTGTTATTCATTAGAGGCTCCTTCTGGGAGTTGAGGTTGTGGATCGTATCCCACCTACCGATTGCGCTTTGGATACTTTGTGCTGTTTCATCAACTGCTGACGGTATTGTTCAAGCCGCTTGTCATCAAATGTCACGAGCATTTGGTTTTGTGCAGCCACTTCAGCGATCTCAAGTCGAAACGATTCTGTTCCATTGATCGCCAGGTGGTTGCCATACTTCCTCATGGCGACTTGCAAAACATCTCTCAAGGCTTCGCGCGATGTATCCGGCAGCACGATTAATCGCTTGCCGTCATCTCGGATGGTGGTTGATCCTGCTTTATAAGTGACTGTGCCGATTTTGCTGATCGATTCCACCAAGCCATCCTTAAAGTGACTATTAGCGTTGGGGCCATCTTGGCTTTGTTTAGCCGACACTTGGTTGCCCTTAAATTGACCGATTCTTCTGGATCGCAAAACGGCCAATGCTTCAGCATTACCAAGCTTGGCCTCAAATGCTAGCCAATCCAGCCACCCCATCCTGGAATGACTGGTTTTAGAATGTTGATAGGCTTTTTGGTAATCGCTTTGAATAACTGCTATCGTTGTTTTGAATTGCTGATGTGCAGTTGCATAGAGCGCTTTTTTAGCCAATCTCCCAGCTTTGATGCTTTTTATGAGGTTGCGCTTAAGGTTTACTTCCCGTTTGGCACGGTCTATTAATTGATCTCTGCTTTTGCGCAGCATGATCCATTGGTTTGTGCGCTGTCTGGCGCTATCCGCTTGCTCTTGCTGGTATCGCGCATAAAGCTTTGAAGTACCCATCCGGTTTTGCAATGGTTTTGGTTGATATTGTTTGGTGTTTGAACGTGAAGGCTGTTCAGAATGATCATTCTGTACAAATGCACCCAGTCTTTGAGTTAAAATCCCTTTGGATAGAGACCGATCAACTGAACTGGCTTTAACGGCCACACCATTGTTGGCAACCAATACAAACCCATTGCCACGTTCCTTGATTTCAAGGGCATGTCTAGCTAGAGCCTGATGCAAGTCCTGCCAGTTGTCCGCGTGCTTGATTTCAGTGAGTGCCTCGCGCTTGATCCAGCCCAACAAACTCTCCACGCCTGTTCTGGTTTCAATTTCCTGCGCTACTCTGGAGGCTTGATCCTTTAAAGTTTCATGATTAACTTGTGTTAAACCATATTCCTGTTCGATCTGCTCACAAAGCTTCGCTACTTTAATAAAATCATAGTAAGGATTGTGAATTGTGAGGTTCTTGGGGTGAATCTTGTTGATTGCGATATGGATGTGCAGGTTATTGGTATCATCGTGGACTACGCTGATGCGTTGATGACCAGTGAAACCAAGCACATCACAAAACCGCTCTTCAATGGCATTCAGATCAGCAAAGGATAAACGCTCTCCTTCAGGGAAACTTAGCACCAAATGGCAGGTTTTATCCGATTTGGCGCGCGTGTTCATTTCCTGTGTGTTTTGTATTTCTATCAGTGCTGCTGTCATATCGTCTGAATAACAGTTCGAAACCTTGATCTGACCAATACGTTCACTCTTGTCTTGAGGGTCGGTCAGATACTGTATCAGTGCAGAGAAGTTGCTTTTGCGCACTGATTTGATGGGTATGATTTTAGCGATCATCGTATTTAAGCTGCTTAAGTAAAAAATGACTATTCCGAAAGTTATTTTTTTAGCTTCATAATGACATCCAGCATCATGCCTTGGGTATTTCGGATACTGTCCAAGGTCATATGCAACTGTGACTTGCCAATTAATTTTGTGCGTTTGTCGTTGGTGAGCCAAAGTTTTATCAATCCACCCAACCTACCAAGGTCTGCGTTTATTTTTAACAAAGCATCCACTTTCCGGTTATCTATAACACTGGGTACTTGATAACCCAGGCCCAGATTGCGCAGGTACTCGGCAACGGTTAATCCGGCATCTGTTGCTTTACTCTTTATTTCAGCTTCCTCTATTGGCAAAACAGGAACCCTGAGCTTCTTATCTCTTCTTTCTTTTTTGATTGTCTGGGGGTTCTTTTTGTCAATCATTTCAGTTTTCCTCGAAGAGCAAGATCAACGTTGAGCACAAAGTGCGAATAAGTTGGGGTGGAGATGGCCATCTCCACATATCTTGCCCGGTTCTGTGAGTTTCAAGAAATATACTAACACTATAATCGATGTTTGCAAATAGTTTATTTTCGTTATATCATAATTTCAAACAATATAAAAATACTTGAAAGAAGCTTTATTCAACAAAATAACAGTCACTTGGAAACGAAAAGAAAGCATAAGCAATTAAAAGAAACTAAAAGCAACAAAAAATAAAGCAAAAGTAATTCAAGAACTGTTTGGACGCCAAGATAAATATTTTTGGAAATTGTGTGATGACTAAATCCTTATCAGATCGAATCGCACTTTATGCGGATAGAAACAAAAGTACCGGTAAGCAATTTTTACCGGCATTCATCGCGTTGAAGCCTGATATTGAGCAGGCACTTAAGGATGGTTGGACGATTCGCCAGATCTGGAACATTTTGCACCAGGAAGAAAAAATCAAATGCTCTTATCAATGGTTCAGGACTTTGGTCAATCGACATATTGGTGAGGACAGAAAGCAGCATTCACGCATTGATCAAGGAAAGTCAGCTGGAAATGGTCAAGAAGGATTTCGTTTTAATTCTGCAACTGAAAAAGAGGAGTTGGTCTGATGGCTAAAATACATATGATTTTGCAAGGAAAGGGCGGAGTAGGGAAGTCGTTCATATCATCCACGCTAGCACAACATAAGTTTGCCAAAGGCGGCAATCCATTATGCATTGACACAGATCCGGTGAACGCCACTTTTTATGGCTTTAAAAAACTCAATGTTAAGCAGATTAATGTGATGAACAATGATGAGATTGATCCGAGAAAGTTTGATGACTTAATTGAATTGATCGCCAAAGCTGACAATGACGTCATTATTGATAATGGTGCCAGCACCTTTGTACCGATGTCACATTATCTCATCAGCAACCAGATACCCGCCTTACTTCTGGATATGGGGCATGAACTGGTTGTACATACTGTCATCACAGGTAGTCAGGCTTTGCTCGATACGCTCAATGGTTTTGTACATCTGATTAAACAGTTTCCGAAAGAAGCACTGTTTGTTGTCTGGTTAAATCCTTACTGGGGAGAAATCAGCATGAATGGCAAGCAGTTTGAGGAAATGAAAGCGTATGTGGATAACAAAGCCAGAGTATCTGCCATTATCCGAATTCCGCACTACAAGCCTGAGACTTTTGGCAAAGATTTAAGTGAAATTCTGCAATCAAAATTTACCTTCGATGAAGCGCTTAGAAATAGTTCTTTGCCGGTGATGGTACGCCAAAGGTTAACGATTATCCGCAGGCAGCTCTTCACCAACATTGAAAATGTGGCTGCGGTTTTAACATGAATAGTGACAAATTAGATGCATTGATTGAGCGAGTAGCATCAGAGCATGGCATTGTTCTGTCACAGGATGATCCTGTATTGATGATGCATACGCTCAATGAAGTATTGCTGGAACAAAATGAAAAAGCCCATGCTGAGCTGTTAAGAAATTACCAGGCGACATTGGAAGAAAACTTTAATCGGTGGTGTGAATATTCAACAAAAAAATCCAATGCCATTATCAGTGCATCCATGAGTAACGCGCAATTAACACGAGACCAATTCCTGGAAAGCTGCATTCAGCTGATCGATGAAAGGATTAAAAGCGGGGTGGATCAGGAAATTTATGATCTAGTCAGAATTTCCAGGCAAGCGGCCATCATCAATTTACTGGCATCAGCCTTAATCTTGGTTTCAGTTGTAACCATATTTTTGATTTTGTTATAGCCAATCTTTTTTAACAATGCAATGGAATGGCGCATGAGAACATTAAATTTAAGTGAAGCTGCCCAATTCTTGAAGTTGCACCCTGAAGAAGTGCGCCGTCGCGCTAAAGCAGGAATTATTCCGGGTGCAAAATTAGGTAAACGGTGGGCATTTATTGAAGATGACCTTGCTGATCATATTCGCTCGTTATATGCTTGCACTCGGCAAGCGTTGCAAGTGGGACATGAGGAGAAACAATTATGTCACTCTGTAAACGTGGTAAGACGTGGTGGATTAGTTTCACCACACCAAGCGGCGAGCGAGTTAGATGCTCTGCTGCAACTGAAGATAAAACCCAGGCGCAAGAATTCCACGATAAGTTGAAAGCGGAATCCTGGCGAGTTGCAAGACTGGGGAATAAGCCAAAGCGGACTTGGGATGAGGCGGCATGCAAATTTTTGTTAGAAACACAGCACAAAGCGACGCATGAACGCGACAAGGAGAAATTACGATGGCTACAGCAGTTTTTACGTAAAAAGCTATTGAATGAGATTGATCGGATGCTGATAGATCATATTGCACATACCAAGGCCAAAGAAACTAGCCCATCAACTGCTAATCGGCATTTAGCGCTGATACGGGCAATTTTGCGCAAGGCATGCTATGACTGGGAGTGGACTGACAAGGTTCCGAAAATTAGATTATTTCCGGAACCTAAACATCGAGTACGTTGGTTAACTCCTGAGCAGGTGAAAATGCTTCTTAAGGAATTACCCGCTCATCAACAGGATATGGTGATTTTTGCTTTATCAACTGGATTAAGACAATCAAACGTAATTAACTTGGAATGGAGCCAGGTTGATCTGGAACGCAAGGCTGCATGGGTTCATCCTGATCAGGCAAAAGCAAGAAAGGCAATCCATGTTCCGCTAAATTCAATAGCTTTGGCTGTTTTATTTCGGCAAAGTGGCAAGCATCCAAGCAGAGTATTTACTTATAAAGGTCGCTCAATTTCTTGGGCAAATACCAGTGCATGGAGAAATGCTTTGAAACGGGCCGGAATAGATAATTTCAGATGGCATGACCTGCGCCATACATGGGCAAGTTGGTTAGCCCAACAAGGTGCGCCCATGAATGTGTTGCAGGAGCTTGGAGGCTGGGAATCGGAAGAGATGGTCAGGCGGTATGCTCACTTATCAAAACCCCAACTTTTACAGCATGCCGAACTGGTTTCAAATGTCTTTATTGGCACAAATTTGACACACCCTAAGAAAAAAGAGGTTAGAGAAACACTCTAACCTCTTGATTTATTGGTGGGTCTGGCTGGACTCGAACCAGCGACCAAGGGATTATGAGTCCCCTGCTCTAACCGACTGAGCTACAGACCCAAATTCTAATTATTCCCGGTATCCAAAAAGCTGCGCAAGCGTTCGGAGCGGGCCGGGTGGCGCAATTTACGCAATGCTTTGGCTTCAATCTGGCGGATGCGTTCCCGGGTAACATCGAATTGCTTACCGACTTCCTCCAGGGTGTGATCGGTATTCATCTCAATACCGAAACGCATGCGCAATACCTTGGCTTCACGAGGTGTTAAGGAATCCAATATGTCCTTAGTAACACCGCGCAAGCTGGCATAAACTGCGGCATCGGCAGGTGCCATGGTGGTCGCATCTTCAATAAAGTCGCCTAAGTGTGAATCTTCGTCATCGCCAATCGGGGTTTCCATAGAAATGGGCTCTTTGGAGATTTTGAGGATTTTGCGAATTTTTTCTTCTGGCATTTCCATTTTTTGTGCAAGCACTGCGGGTTCCGGTTCTTGCCCGGTCTCTTGCAGGATCTGACGCGAAATACGGTTCATTTTATTGATCGTTTCAATCATATGTACCGGGATTCTGATAGTTCTCGCTTGATCGGCAATTGAGCGGGTAATGGCTTGGCGTATCCACCATGTCGCATAGGTTGAAAATTTGTAACCGCGCCGGTATTCAAATTTATCAACCGCTTTCATAAGACCGATGTTGCCTTCCTGAATCAAGTCAAGAAACTGTAGTCCGCGGTTGGTATATTTTTTGGCAATAGAAAT
Source organism: Pseudomonadota bacterium (assembly GCA_018240285.1). Lineage (GTDB taxonomy): Bacteria > Pseudomonadota > Gammaproteobacteria > Burkholderiales > Nitrosomonadaceae > Nitrosomonas. The sequence continues at coordinate 18,811 of JAFEGA010000031.1, forward strand.
CACCAAACGTAAATTAGCCTCCGTCATCTCACGCTTGGCCCGGCGCGCTTTCGCTTCGCCTGTCGACATTTTGCGATTGATTTCTTTCAAATCCTTGATCGGAATACCTACTTTGTTTTTGAGCTCCAGTAAATTCTGCTGCTCTTCCAGAATGGATGGTTTGTAGTGCTCAAGCGCCGGGCTGTATGGCTTGGCAGCGGCAATTTCTTGCGCTACCCAATCAAGATTAGTTTCATTTCCAGGAAACGTTTTAATGAAATGATTACGTGGCATTTTTGCCTTGGATACACAGAGATCCATGATCTTGCGTTCGTAGTTACGCACATCGCTCACTAATTCCCGCTGCGTGTCACAAAGTTTCTCCACCATTTTTGCCGAGAAACGAATGCCCATCAGCTCAGATGAAATTTTGTCCTGCAGTTCAATATATCCTTGATGATAAGGGCCTTCTTTCTCAAGTAGGCTCTGCATTTCACTGTATATTCCACGAATAATTGCAAAACGTTCCAGAGCATCTGCTTTCAGTTTTAACAGATCAGCGCTGGCGATTGCTGAGCCGTCGCCATCTTCGTCTTCGTCGTCATCGCCAAGATCACCGGAAGCTAACTCTTGTTCTAAAGATTCTTCAGAAAATTCTTCATTCGTTATTTCTTGCGCGTTGGCATCCAGCAATCCGTCAACCACTTCATCAATGCGCAAAATGTCTTTTTCAACTTCCGATGCCAGATCGACAATTTTTGCAATGATCGGAGGACAGGCTGAAATAGCTTGAATCATGTGACGCAGACCGCCTTCAATGCGCTTTGCGATTTCAATTTCACTCTCACGCGTCAGCAGGCCGACCGAACCCATCTCACGCATGTACATGCGAACGGGATCCGTTGTCCGGCCAAACTCGGAATCTACCGTAGAAAGGGCAGCTTCGGCTTCTTCCGCCACATCCTCATCAGCTACGGTTGTCGCCGCATCGGACATCAGCAATGTTTCCGCATCCGGTGCCTCGTCATGCACGGAAATGCCCATATCATTGATCATACTGATGATGCCTTCGATTTGCTCCGCATCCAGCATGTCATCAGGCAGATGATCATTGATTTCGGCGTAAGTCAGATAACCCCGTTCTTTGCCTAAACCGATCAGCATTTTTAAGCGCATGCGCCGCGCCTCGATGTCCTGCGGCTGCGGATTACCGCTTTCTATGACAGAAACGGATTCTATTTCATCGATGGAATCCAGACCGGAGGCTGCTTTATTTTTTTTCGCAGTTCTGCCGCGGGCTTTTTTGCCTTCGTTGAACTCTGCATCAGCTGAATCCAGTATTGCTTGAGAGATTTCCGCTGCGTTTCGTGCTGATTTGGCAGACACCTCTTTTATATCAGCCGCTTCGGCCACTTCTGCACCAGTAATTTTCTCATTGTTTTTTTTGCTGGCTGCTTTAATATTTTTTTCAGTTTTAGCTGTTAATTTTTTAGATTCTTTTTTTTCTACCATTTCACTATCGGTACCATTTATTATCTGCGTTGTTGATTCTTTGATAATTTCTTTATCTATATCTTTTGATTCGACCGCTTTTTTCTTTGGCATATTGGATTCCCAATAATATGGATAAATTAAAAGCTGAAAGTTTGGAATTATATCAAAATTCGATACTCCTGACACCTCATAACCAATTTCATCGCAAGGCTAATCGCCGCAGCTCTCGTTTCTCTTCATCAGTCAAAAGATTCAGGGGCTTGCTGTGCAATTCAGCCATACGCTTCTGGTGCTGCATTTGTTGTAGTTTTTTTAACGTATCCAGAAACTCGAGTTCTAAATCAACCGGATTGCTCCATTCCAATGTCTCGGTTTCGATATTCTCCAATAGCGCCCGATATTGATTATCTTGCAAACAAGCCGCTATTGAGAATGCCGATTCATTTTCAATCAAGTGTGGATACGCATCTAAAAAATCAACCAAAGTTTTCAGCGCAGCAACTTCTTCATTTTTTTCGCTCCATTCGACAAGTAATCTGCGATCAAGTTTAGTAAGATGACTCGGGTCATACAATAAAATCCGGATCAACCGGCGATAGAGTGTGATGCTTTGTCTTCTGGGATTCTTTTCTGTTTTATGAATTTCTGAGGTACGTTTTATTTGCAACAATTCGTTTAATTCTCCTTGGCCAATTCCACTTAATTCCGCCAAGCGCCTTGTGAGAATTAATGAAAGCGCCGGCGCGGTGACCTGTTGCAGCAGCGGTTTTGCTTCGCTTATCAATTTAGCGCGACCTTCACTGGTTTCAAGGTTTGCCTCCGAGCGCAATTCCTTGAATAGAAACTCCGACAGCGGCAGCGTATGTTTTAGCTGTTGTTCAAAAGATTCTTTGCCGAATTGATTGATATAGCTATCCGGATCTGCACCTTCGGGCAAGAAAAGAAAACTCAGATACTTGCCATCGGCCAACAGTGACAAGCTATTTTCAAGTGCGCGCCAGGCTGCTTTTCTACCGGCTTTGTCACCATCAAAACAGAAAATAATGTTATCCGTCTGGCGCAAAAGCTTTTGGATATGAAAGCTTGTTGTAGCCGTACCCAAGGCGGCTACGGTATTATCGATTCCGTGCTGCGCAAGTGCTATGACATCCATATAGCCCTCAACAACAATGACATAATTTGCCGCGCGGATAGCTCGGCGCGCAGAAAAAAAATTGTATAGTTCGCGCCCCTTTTCAAACAGAACTGTTTCGGGAGAATTCAAATATTTAGGTTCTTCCGTTCCTAAAACGCGCCCGCCAAAACCAATAATCCGGCCTTTTTGATCAAGGATCGGAAACATGATCCGGTCTCTGAAACGATCATACTGCTTGGTTTCATCGCCGCTGATGATCAGTCCTGCTTGCATCAGTATTTTTCGTGTTTTCTCGGATTTATAATCGGCAAAAACGGCTTCGAGATTTTGCCAGCCGGAGGGCGCATAACCAATACCGAAACGTGCTGCTATTTGGCCGGATAAGCCCCTTTTTTTGAGATAAGCGATAGCCTTGTCTGAAACTTTCAATTGTTCGCGGTAATAGCGGGTGGCGGTTTGTAAAGCATCTAATAGCGCTTGCGGTGATACGTCTGAATTATTATTTTGGTCATACGAAAAGCTATCGGTAGTCGCTTGGCCGGAAAAAGTGCCGGTTTGTTGCTCTGGAGCTGGTAATTGCATGCCGGCATAAGCCGCCAGGTCTTTCACTGCTTCGACAAAACTTAATCCGCTATATTCGATCAAGAAGCCGATCGCATTGCCATGAGCACCACAGCCAAAGCAGTGGTAGAACTGTTTGGATTGGCTGACTGTGAACGACGGAGTTTTTTCGCTGTGAAAGGGGCAGCAGGCGACAAAATTGGCACCAGCCTTCTTGAGTGGAACATGACGATCAATCGCATCGACTATATCCACGCGATTGAGCAAATCATGAATAAAAGATTGCGGAATCATCTACCGGAAGCTATTCAATTACAGCCAGCTTCAAGTATAAATAAACTGCGATATTTATGGTTTATTTTAGAGAGAATCTGTAGTGCTGCTAAATATCAACTTGATATTTTATTTTTGATAAGCGCCGAAACTTTTGCCATATCCGCGCGCCCAGCAAGCTTAGGTTTCAGTATGCCCATCACCTTGCCCATATCTTGCATGCCAGCAGCATTGGTTTCCGAAATTGCTTCCGTTATCAGACTCTCGATTTCCGAGTCACTCAATGCTTGCGGCATATAGGCGCTTAAAATGGAAACTTCTTCTTTCTCGCTATTGGCGAGGTCCAATCGCTGCGCTGCCTCATACTGAGTAATTGAATCTTTTCGTTGCTTAAGCATCTTTTCAATTACCGCAACGATGGCCGCATCATCCAGCGTTATGCGCTCGTCCACCTCGCGTTGTTTGATAGCGGCTTGCAGCAGACGGATGGTGTCCCGCTGTTTGGCGTTACCGGCGCGCATCGCCATTTTCATATCTTCAGTGATTCTTTGTTTCAAGCTCATAATTAATAGGTGGAACTAATTGATTATCAACTTACTGCTTTTCAATGAATCCAGCAGGATGAAGGGCCGGTATCAAACCATATGATGACTTAATAAAGTTTAGGCGGTAATAATTGACTGCGTAAGCGCTTGTAATTCCGTTTTACAGCCGCTGCCAGCTTGCGTTTGCGTTCCGCGGTCGGTTTCTCATAAAACTCGCGAGCTCGCAATTCAGTCAATATTCCTGTTTTCTCGATTGAGCGCTTAAAGCGGCGCATAGCAACTTCAAACGGCTCGTTTTCCTTAACTTTAATCGTTGTCATAAATAGGCAAATTCCTCAATTAATTACAGTTATTGTATCTATAACTTTTTACTAAGTAGCAAGACACAACAAAAAGGCGGGAATTATAACACCAAGAAAATCATTCTAAAAGAATTAGTTTTAAACAATACCGAATCGTGACTGCAGCGCCAGTCACGATTCGTACCAGATTGCTTTGATTATTCATGCCAACAGTCTGTATCGCAGCAGCGGCACATCATATAGTACTTCTTTGTAGGAATATCCAATAAAGCTCTGAAATGGCTCGGCATTCTGCAAATTCTCTAGTATTCCCGCTAGCAAGAATGCCAAGATATTGTCAACAATTAAACTTGCCGCAGATTCGATGCTTTTTGTGAGCTGTTTATACAAAGAACTTTGTTCCCAAGCTTCTGATAGCAGCCGCAGCGTGTGGCGATCTGCCAGATCACCTTGCGGCTGGCATGCTCAGTGCGCTTCTCGACACCGGTATAGCCCGCATCGGCGCTGATGACGCTTTCTTCACCGTGCAGCAGCTTGTTAGCTTGGGTGACATCGGCCACATTGGCTGCCGCACCCACTACGCTGTGTACATCTGCACGCTATGGATGGGCACAGCTAAACCTCCTTTGAAGATAGTGCCGATCGCCGCATTCAGCTTCTCCGCTTCATTAATTTCTACAATACCGTAAAGCCTCACAAGAGTTTGAATAATGCTACTCCCTATGAAATACTCACTGCTTATTTAATTTAATCAATCTCTCCGCAAACAACGCTGAGATTGCTTACATCCGCTGCAATCAGCAGCAAGGTTCCTTATTTTCAAATAAGCTAACTGTCTCTGCTTTAGAATTTTGTTTATTTTTAACAGGAATAATTATGAATCGATTAATTGGATTGATGGGTTGGCTACTCTTTTCCCTTCTTGGCGCATCGGCTTTGGCCGTGATCGCCCTGAACCGCGGTGAGCCGATCAGTGCGATCTGGATCGTCATTGCGGCGGTGTGCGTGTACCTGATCGCATTCCGCTTCTATAGCTTGTTCATTGCGAACCGGGTGTTGAAGCTGGACGAACGGCGCATGACACCGGCGCATAAGCACAACGATGGCCTGGATCATGTGCCAACCAATAAATACGTGTTGTTCGGCCACCATTTCGCGGCGATTGCTGGGGCGGGACCACTGGTCGGGCCGATCCTGGCGGCGCAGATGGGGTATTTGCCGGGCATGTTGTGGCTGCTGGCCGGGGTGGTATTTGCCGGAGCGGTGCAGGATTTCATCGTGCTGTTCGTGTCGACGCGCCGCAACGCCCGCTCGCTCGGCGATCTGATCAAGTCCGAGCTGGGACATGTTCCCGGTATGATTGCGCTGTTCGGCGCGTTTTTCATCATGTTGATCCTGCTCGCGGTGTTGTCGCTGATCGTTGTTAAAGCACTGGCCGAGTCGCCGTGGGGCACGTTTACCGTCGCCGCGACGATTCCGATTGCGATGTTCATGGGTGTTTACTCGCGCTATTTCAGGCCGTGCGCGATTGCCGAGGTGTCGCTAATCGGATTTGTACTGCTGATGCTGTCCATCGTGGCCGGACAATACGTGCAGGAAGATCCAACCTGGGCGGCGATGTTCACGTTGACTGGCGAGCAACTGACCTGGGCGTTGATTGGTTACGGTTTTATCGCCTCGGTGTTGCCGGTGTGGCTGCTGCTCGCGCCGCGCGATTATTTGTCGACTTTTCTCAAAATCGGCACCATCGTGGGTTTGGCCGTCGGGGTGATCATCATCTCACCGGAGCTGAAAATGCCTGCATTGACGCAATTCATCGACGGCAGCGGTCCGGTCTGGTCGGGCGATCTGTTCCCGTTTCTGTTCGTCACCGTGGCGTGCGGTGCGATTTCCGGTTTTCATTCGTTGATCGCTTCCGGCACCACGCCAAAAATGATTCAGAACGAAACCGATGCGCGCTTCATCGGTTACGGTGCGATGCTA
>JAFEGA010000032.1 GCA_018240285.1 Pseudomonadota bacterium
CGGTGCGCCCGTGCGCATAATCCAAAAAACAGCATTGATGAACTGACGATTATCTCTGGCTATTCCTCCCCAAGCGCCTTGGCGGCCTGGCAAATGTACCTCAAGCAGTGACCAAACTGCGTCTGATATGTCGTGTCTGCGATGGGAATGGGTCATATAAAATCCTTTCATTTTTTACAAGAATCTCATATTCCTTATTTCGTGACTACACTATCTATGTGATACATCAAAACCGTAACATTGTGGCTCTTATGAATATATTCGCTCATCCACAAATTCTACGCCGCAAGCGGCGGGGAATATAACCCGAATAGATTCAACCTCTTATGAGGTCTCATGGTATTGAAGAAGTTAATGAGTTGAAATATCAGAAACACGCGAAAAATATCAAACTATTCCAGAACTTCTATAAGAAATCACTGAACAAATCCCGGAAATTGAGACAATGGCACTTCCTGACAACTGTTCAATACGCCATGTCATACCCATCGAGTTTTGCCGATCTAGACTACAGTCACAAGAAACGCCGAACACGGCGGAAGGTTTTCTTAAGCGAGATGGAAGAGGTAATACCTTGGCAAGTATTGCTGTCGCATGTAGAACCGCATTACCCCAAGACAGCGCGGTGGGGCCGTCAGCCGATGGCGGCTTTGGAGCATGTTCCGCATCTACTGCCTGCAGAACTGGTTCAACCTGTCCGGCCGGCAGATGGAGGACGCCCTGTACGAAATCGATAGCGTGCGCCGCTTTGCGGGATTTGGCGGAGTTACAGGTGCTCTGCCGGACGAAACCACGATACTGAATTTCCGGCATCTTTTGGAACGTCACGAATTGACGGCGGCGTTACTTGAAGCGATCAATACTCACCTCAAAGCGCAGGGAGCTGTTGGTTTCCAAAGGCACCATGGTGGATGCCACACTCATTCATGCGCCAAGTTCGACCAGGAGTCGCGAACAGGCGCGATCCGGAGATGCACCAAACCAGAAAAGACAATTAGTACTACTTCGGCATGAAGGTACATGCTGGGGCAGACGTCAATTCAAGGGTGGTGCACACGGTTGAGTAACCGCTGCCAACGAAGCGGACATCAGCGTTCTACTCAAACTATTGCGAGCGGAAGACGAGGTTATCTTTGGCGATGCGGGCTACGCCAGCGATGAATACAAGCGCGGATCGCGGCAGTTTGGATTTACCCGGACCCGCCACTGTGGTCGGATGAAGAATGCTGTTCAGGTGAACATGCTGATGGGTCTGACCAACCTGTACTTGCCTCGCAGGCGGCTGCTGACGACTTGAGGGACAAATCCGCTCAAAATACCCCGGCGGCGGGCGATGAAGCAGAGACAGGAAAAAACCGGCGACACAATACCGCTGAAAAATGAATTGCCGAGAATTCGTATTCAAAAAACTGGTAGCAGTACTGAAAAATATGAAAGTTGCTGATTGTTCAGCTACTCCCTATCCAACACGCTGGAAGCCGCCATCCAGAATTACAGATCCCGGCAATATTCAAAACCGGTCAGGGCACTCAATTCAACGCAGAAGCTGAATTCGTGCCCTGAAACACACAGTAAAACTGTTTAGTCCCGCAGTATGCTGGTGTAATATACAGCCATCTACGGAGGGAGGATTTATGGGACAGATTTTGCACGGAAGCGCCAAGACCACGCACGCGATCAGAGCGGCAATACAGCGATCGCAGGCTACGCTCAAAGAGTTAGCGCAGCAGTATGATATCAACCCCAAGACGGTTGCGAAGTGGCGCAAGCGCGATTTTGTTGATGATGCTCCCATGGGGCCAAAGAAACCCGCATCAACCGTTCTGACAGCAGAAGAGGAAGCCATGTGCGTGGCATTCCGCAGGCACACACTGCTGCCGCTGGATGATTGCCTGTACGCCTTGCAGCCAACGATTCCGCATCTGTCCCGATCAACTCTGCACCGCTGTTATCAGCGCCACAACATCAGCCGGTTGCCGGATGTTGAAGGAAACAAACCGGCAAAGAAGAAGTTCAAGAAATATTCCATTGAATACTTCCACATTGACATTGCCGAAGTGCGGACCGAAGAAGGAAAGCTCTATTTGTTTGTTGCCATAGACAGGACATCAAAGTTTGCCTATGCGGAATTGCATAATAAATCGGACAGGAAAATATCAACGGCCTTCTTGCGTAACCTGATCGAAGCCGTTCCTTATAAGATCCATACGATCCTGACTGACAACGGCAGCCAGTTCTGCCACCCGCCGCGCTACCGTAACGGGCCGGCGGCGCAGTGGATAACGCATATGTTCGACCTGTGCTGCAACGAGCACGGTATTGAACACAGGCTGACAAAACCCAAACATCCTTGGACGAACGGCCAGGTAGAGCGCATGAACAGAACCATCAAAGAAGCCACGGTAAAACGTTACCATTACAACTCGCACGATCAGTTGAAAACGCACATGCAGGACTTCCTGATGGCATACAACTTCGCCCGCCGGCTTAAAACCCTCAAAGGCCTCACACCTTACGAATACGTCTGCAAAATATGGACAGAAGAGCCGGAACGTTTTAACGTTGATCCATTCCAGCACACATTGGGACTAAACAAGTATCCAGATCAGCATGGGCGGCAAAGATCCCTGTTATGAAAATATTTTATTGAACGGCTATGGCATACAGTAAAGTATGAGAGTTCTTATATGCTAGAGCATTCAGCAACTTAAAAAAGGCACAAAAAAGCCCGGTTCTGTGGTTTGATTGATATAATTAGAAGTATTTTTGTCAGAATCTTGATAATCAAATATCCGATAAAGTTTATTATCATCGCACTATAATACATTAGGCTACCTGAGCCTAATTAACCAACATTGTCAGAGCTTAATTTCGCTTTCAGGTTGTACAGTTTCAGGGGGCCGCTGCAATCAGCAATGGTTCTAAATTTATCAGCAAATTGCTGGTTGAATGCGCAGTGCATTATGGCATCGGCTTACGATCCCATCTGGAAAGCCTACGCAGAATACTTATATCGAAAGGTTTAATCATACTTATTGAGGTGCGGTGTATGATCAAGCAGTGCAGTATCGTTATAACCGTGAATGACCTCATGAATCGCTTGGCAAGCTTCTATTTATCCAATTTACCAGGGCAAAACCAAAGAATCCCTGGTTTTGAATGAATTGAAAATTCGAGGAGATTACAATTAAGTTCTACATACACGGTAATAAATTGATTTTTAGAACAGAGATTCTCAGATTCTTATATCATTCGCGGAAGTAATAAAGAAAGAAGTATATCAAATCGAATTAATTAGCCGCCCAGCTAGGTACCGATTGAGAGTTAAATGGCGACATTAATACCTATCATCCTATCCGGAGGCTCAGGCACGCGCCTGTGGCCGTTGTCGCGAGAAAAACATCCTAAGCAGCTGTTGCCTTTGATAAATGAAGATTCTTTGTTGCAGGCCACGATCCGGCGTATGGATGGTTTGAAAAGTGTGCAATTGAATGCCCCCATGGTTGTTTGCAATGAAGAATACCGTTTTGTCATTGCCGAGCAATTACGTATCATGGATAGAAAGGGAAGTATTCTGCTTGAGCCTTTTGGGCGCAACACTGCTCCTGCACTGACATTGGCAGCGCTTGCCGCGATGCGGGAAGGTGAGGATCCTGTTCTCTTAGTTATGCCGTCCGATCATGTAATTATCGATGTTGAGTCGTTCCAGGCCGCTGTACTTACAGGCATGTCGCAAGCCATCAATGGTTCTATCGTCACGTTTGGAATAACACCTGATGCACCCGAAACGGGGTATGGTTACATTCAATCAGGTGATTTGATAGGACAGGATCGCATGGTCCATCACATTGCGCGTTTTGTGGAGAAACCCGATCTAGTCACTGCGCAAGCGTATTTGGATGAAGGCAATTATCTCTGGAATAGCGGCTTATTTATGATGCGTGCCTCGATATGGCTATCTGCTATTGCGAAGTGCCGGCCAGATATACTGACTGCGTGCAGAGCTGCTTGGGATCAAGGCTCGTGCGATGGCGATTTTCTCCGCATCGATAAGGAAGCTTTTGAACAATGTCCGGGTGATTCTATCGATTATGCCGTGATGGAAAAGATTGCTGACGGTAATAATGAGTTACCCGCTGGTGTCGTCATCCCGCTTACCGCGGGATGGTCGGATATCGGTGCGTGGAACTCATTATGGCAAGTTCTTCCTAAGGATGATGCGGGTAACGTAGCGAAGGGAGACGTGCTGTTAAACGAATGCCGGGATACCCTGGCCATTTCGGAAAGCCGCTTGGTAGCCTGTGTCGGTGTTGAAAATGTGATTGTTGTCGAGACCCCTGATGCCGTGTTGGTGGTACATAAAGATAAGACCCAGGACGTGAAGCAGGTTGTCGATATGCTGAAAGAGCAGAAACGTTCCGAAGGAAAACTGCATCGCAAGGTATTTCGTCCCTGGGGATGGTACGATGGTATCGATGTCGGTGAGCGTTTCCAGGTCAAGCGTATTGTAGTTAAACCCGGTGCGGCTTTATCCCTGCAAATGCATCATCACCGCGCGGAACACTGGGTTGTCGTGCGCGGCACGGCGCGAGTTACGCGCGATCAAGAAGTTTTTCTGGTTTCCGAAAATCAATCGACGTATATTCCATTAGGTACCAGTCATCGTTTGGAAAATCCAGGCCGTGTACCGCTGGAAATGATTGAAATTCAATCCGGTTCGTATTTAGGGGAGGATGATATTGTCCGTTTCGAGGATATTTATGGCCGGAAAGAGCATTGATTGAGTTGTTCTCTTCTATTTATTCAGTTGTTTTAGCATTTTTTCTTCCACGTGCGTCAATAATCTCAAGCATGGTAAGTAGCCATCGAAAACGATGCCATGCACCTCGATATGTTTTTGCGAGCGCAGCATGCTAACCAAATACTGCGTGATACCCTGAGTGACGACCTGCCCGGGAACCAGAACCGGAATTCCTGGCGGGTAGGGTGTAATCTGGTCTGCGCTTATCCGGCCGTTCAGATTGGGATTAACTTTATCTTGCTCATCCAGCAGCGGCATCAGCTCACCACCGCAATAGAAGGCATCGCGCGGTAGATACTTCAGTTCGGTAAAGCGCGGGATCTCAGCCGTTTGATAAATCCGTTGCGGCGCACGGTTCTCACGCGCAATGCGCATTAAGGCATCGTATAGCCGCGATACCTTGCTGCGCGTAGTGCCAATTGTGAGCAGCAGAGTCAATGTATTGAAAGTGGATTTTTCCACTTGAATGTTGAAGCGCTCAAATAATTCCTGAATTAGTTCTTCAACGGTAAACCCGCAGCGCGAAATATCCACTGTGACTTTTGTGGGATCAAGTCGAATATTGTCCTGCTTGATTTCATCCGGCAGAAGATCGGCAAGTTCCAATACCTGGAATGCACCGGTTGCATTGATTTGCGCGCGTAATTCTTTTGCCAACTCCAGCGTGCGCGACAGCAGCTTGTATCCTTCCAGCATGATTTGCTTACGCGCCACATCAAGGCTTGCAATCATGCTGTATTGCGGACTCGTGGACGTATGCATGTTGAAATTTTCGCGGAACAGATGTTCGTTGAAATCGGGATCGTTGACATGGATCATGCTGGATTGCGAGAACGCCGACAGCACTTTGTGCGTGCTTTGGGTGGCGTAATCCGCGCCGGCTTCCAATGCGGTGGGGCGAAAAGACGGATGGAACCGGGCAAAACCATACCAGGCTTCGTCGATAATGACTTTGATGCCTTTCGCATGCGCTGCCTGAATAATCGGCGGCAGATCATAACGCAAGCCGTCATAGGTGCAATTGGTCAGAATCAGCGCTTGCGCATCGGGATGTTCTTCGATGGCTTTAAACAGCGTTTGTTTGGGTACCGGTCCGTAAACGTTGAATTTCTTATTGACCGAGGAATCCAGATAAATCGGATGTGCGCCGGATAGCACGACGCCGTGATGCACGGATTTGTGGCAATTACGATCCAGCAGCAGTTTGTTGCCCGGTGCCAGCAATGTCTGGAAAATGACCTTATTGGCGGTTGAGGTGCCGTTGGTGGCAAAAAATGTCCGCCGTGCGCCAAAAGCCTTGGCGGCAATTTTTTGCGCTTCCGCGATCACCCCGGTGGGTTCCATCAGTGAGTCGAGCATCGGCACGGAAACCGACAAGTCGGCGCGGAATAAGTGTTCGCCTATGAATTCATAGAAATCGCTGACCCAAGGACTGTCGCGCAACGAATCGCCAGATGAATGTCCCGGCGTATGCCAGGCGTCTTTGGCCATCAGCACATAATGTTTGAGCTGATCGTAGAAAGGCGTGCGTGCTTTTTCCTGTAACTGGGCGTTGAGAATGCGGTAAATGCCGCGGTAGTCGCGCTCTTCTCGGTAAAAATAACCATCAACCGTTTCAGAGAATAATGCATCGACTACTTCATCTTCCTGTTCTTGCGCGATCAGAATGTAAATATTCAACTCGGGGCGGAAGTGGGAGATTTTCTGCACCAATTCAAGCGCGGTCATTTGCAGGTCGCGCGCGTGTTTTCCGTGATGTTTTAAGGTATAAAGTTTGTCGTCGACGAGTAGTCCTTGAATGTCGCCATCTTCTTCGATTGATTGCAGCGCTTCTTGCGCGGTGGTGACGCCGGAAAAAACCATGCCCAGTGGATTTTCCATTGATTTAGCAGCAGTGTTTAGACCTTTGATCAATTCCCTCAAAACTAGTTTTTCATCGTTGATAAGAAGAATCCGGCTAACTGGTTTTTTCATGATATTTTGCTATCGGAATGCACAGGGGATGGGGAAATCAGTTCGGCAAATATTGAGCTTATTCATAACTGACCAGCGTGAATGTATACGATCCCGCATCGGTCAATCGCATCAGTATGTTTTTTACAATGGCGGTGGGACCGATCATCACCGATGGGATATGCAGTTGGCCGTTTCCAGACGAGAAAGTTGCGATATTGCCTGGACTAACCGGTAGTGCTGCAACACTGGCTGGGTCGAGCTGGAATACGAAATCCGGTTTGCTGCTGATCAACTTCAAATTGACGGTATACGGTTGACCGGTTCCGATATCGACGGGGAAGCTGAGAATACCGTCACTGAATACGCCCGTTACGTCTACAGTCTCAACATGATTGATTTGCACAAGATCATCCGTTGAATGGACCGCGCCGCTGGCGTTGATTGTGGGGGTGGCATTGAGACTGCCACCTAGATTGGCTATCTTTAGTTTTGCAATGGCATCGAAAACTGTCATACCATCGAAAAGAACGCGCCCGAATACTGTAAAGCCGCCATTCTGATGATCCAGATTCGCCGAGTTATCAGCGAGATTAACGAACCACTGGCTGGTTGCACTGTTGGGGGCGCTACCGAGCTTAGCCATTGCTACCGTGCCGCGTGTATTCGAAATCTTGAATTCATTGACGATCGGAGAGAAGGTGTTAACGGCTGCCAAGGATTTTCCGCTGGTACCGTCGACGATCTTGAAACCGCCGCCCTGGATGACGAAACCGGGAACGCTGCGATGAAAAATTCCGTTTGTATAAGCGCCGCTGTCGATGTATTGAAGAAAGTTGGCGGTCGTGACCGGTGTTTGTGTGTCAAAAAGTTCAATACAAAATTGCCCCATGTTGCTGCTGAAGCAAGCCACGGAATTGGCCTGCGCCATGGGCGACGAGAAAAATAAACAGATTAAAAATGCAACTTTTGAATAAGTTTGAGCAGTACGCATAGTAATAAAATCACAAGGATTAAATTTGAATTTTACTGATAGAAATTGCTGTGAAGCAATGATTTTGTTATTGCTAAGGTGCGGTTTTTTACAAAAGAATTCGGGCTAGGATAGGGAAATTAGCGGTTTCTTGACGCGATGGACGAAATAAAAATAAATGAGCGTGCTGGCAACTGCAGCAAAGAAACACCAAACCGAAGCGAAGGTTTCCAGGTAAGTGAAATACGCGACGAAGAAACCGGCTGTGATGATGATACCGGCCAGATACAAATGCTTGTAACTGGAAAAGATGAACGGTACACAGGTAGCCAGCAGATATAAGACGATAACCAACTGATAACTGCTGACATGATGTTTGTAGTTAATACTGTGATGAATGATTTCCGCGATGATCGGCTCGTTCGCCAGACCGATGACGGTATAGATCGCAAGTCCGATGCCCGCTAAACCGGTCACTGCGATGATTTTTTTACGCAGACTGTCGGTTTCCGCGTAATAAACGGCGAATGGTGCAAATAGCGGCCAGATAATGCCGATAAACACGCCATAAATATTACTCAGCCAGAATTGTGATTGCGATGCATCGCTGTGCGCTAGTGTAACCCAGAGCAATCCTTCCACCAGTTGTTGAACGGCGAAAATGAATGGAATCAGCGCAACTGGAAAATCCTTGGGATAAATGGTTTTGCGGATTGTTGCGACGCCGACAACCAAAAGCGATCCACTGACAATAAAGCTTGCTTCTGCTGAAAAACACATCGTAATTACCGGTTTTTGTTCTTGTTGGTCGGATTGTCTTTATCTACGGATTATGAAGCTTTATAACACCATAAATGGATCAGCCGGGTATTTTGCCATGAAAAGTAAATTTACCGGAATGATTCCGGTGGCACTGAACAAGATGCGGTTATGAGCATCATTTTCATCGGTTTTGATGATGGCGTTATTAATCTAAATTCTGATAGAATGCGCAATTCTATAAAAGTGTCAAGCAAGGAAGAGTCATGGCTTATGTAGTAACTGAAAATTGCATTAAATGTAAGTATACCGATTGCGTGGATGTATGCCCGGTGGATTGTTTCCGTGAAGGGCCCAATTTTTTGGTTATCGATCCCGATGAGTGCATTGACTGCACGTTATGCGTTGCGGAATGTCCAGTGGAAGCGATTTACGCGGAGGATGATGTGCCCGATGAACAAGTTCATTTCATCGATTTGAACGCGGAATTGTCTAAGCAATGGCGTCCGATCATTGAGAAAAAAGATCCGCTGCCGGATGCCGATGAATGGGCTAGTGTCAAAGATAAGCTGGATCAACTGAAACGCTAAACAGCAGTGGCGGTAATCAAGATACCGCATGTCTGACGCCCCGCAATTTCCGCAAGTATCCCTTTCCGAGGTTTTTAAGCGCATCGATGCTGGTACGACGGTTGTAACACCAAACCGGCGGCTTGCATTAGCGCTTAAAGAAAAATTCGATCGCGAGCAAATCAACCGGAGAATGACCGCTTGGTATCCGGCTGATATTTTGCCATTTACCGCACTGATTGAGCGCATTTACCATGATGCGTTGTATACGCGACAATCGTCCAAGTTGCCTTTGTTTCTGCCCACAACACAGGAGCAAGTGCTGTGGGAATCGATCATTCAATCTTCCCGGGCAGGAAAAACGTTATTACGCATTTCACAAACAGCGCAAACGGTACGCGTGGCATGGCAACTGGCGCATGCGTGGCAGCTCCTCCACCGTCTGGGCGATTACTATCCGAATGAGGACGGCAGAGCTTTTCTCGATTGGATAACTGACTATCAGGACAGAACAGCTTCAGCACGCCGAACAGATCAAGCGCGCCTTTGCGATTTGATCGCGCAACATTATTCCTCTCTGCAAGTTAAAAAACCGTCGCGACTGATTTGCTACGGTTTTGACATTTTTACGCCACAGCAAAATGCCTTCCTGAAGAATCTGTCAACCAGCGGTTGCACAGTATTGATTGCTGATTTAGCGGTGCGGTATCGGCGATCTTCGCCGGTTGTCAGCCGCATGCAGTACGCCAACAGCCATGACGAGATCGAACAGGCGGCGCTGTGGGCGCGATCCAAACTAGAGGCAGCGGGCGACGCAGCCCGAATCGGCATCGTGGTGCCGGCATTGGCCAGTTACCGCAGCGCGTTGCTGCGCACTTTTTCTGCGGTCATGTATCCGGATATCCGCTTTGCTTTGCCGGGAGCCACGCATCCGGCGATGCCGTTTAATATTTCCCTGGGATTGGCGCTGACGTCATATCCGTTGATTGATGCAGCTTTTGTATGCTTGGCGCTGTTGAATCAGCCGATTGAATTCAATCGTGTCAGTCACTGGCTGCGATCGCCGTTTCTGGCGGCTGCGGATACCGAAATGGAACGGCGAGCGTTGCTGGATGCGCGCATACGCCGGTTTGCCGAACCGGTGATGACACTGGAGCGATTGCTTACACTGGTGAAACAAGCGGAAGGACAAGCGAGTTGCCCGGTGTTGTTTCAGTGCTTATCGGCGATGCATGCGTTTCGCCAAACGCAATTGCCTCGATCGGGCAGTCATTCCGTTTTTGCCAGAATCATCACGGAGGTATTGCGGATTGCCGGTTTCCCCGGTGAACGCAGTCTGGATTCCACCGAGTATCAAACATTTCAGAAATGGCAAACGCTGGTTGCAGATTTTGCCGCCTTGGATCAAGCGATCGCGGTAACAAGCTATCACGAGGCGATTGCCCGATTGAAAAGAATGGCGGGGGATACGTTGTTTCAGCCGGAAACTCCGCAACTGCCGATTCAGATTCTGGGTGTGCTGGAAGCAGCGGGAATGGAATTCGATCATGTCTGGGTTATGGGATTATCGGACGAACAATGGCCGTTACGCTCCCAACCCAATCCATTTCTGCCGCTGGCGCTGCAACGCAACGCAAAATTGCCCTTGAGTTCTGTGCAGGAAGCGCTGGCTTATTGCCAGCGTTTGACGCAAGGGTGGTTATCTGCCGCGCCGGAAGTTGTTCTAAGTTATCCTAAGTTCAGCGATGATCGCGATGGGCACGAATTAAAACCCAGTCCGTTGATTCAGGCGATTGCAGAAACTGAACCGGCCCTTCTACCGATGGCGCGGCATCGTGACCGGATCATGCAGGCATGCGAGCTTGAGCAAATCGAAGATGATCAGGCGCCGCCACTGGACGGACAAGCGGCTGCGCGAGGAATCAAAGGCGGTACGGCGGTCATCAAGGATTTCGCGGCATGTCCATTCCGTGCTTGGGCCAAACACCGCTTGCGTATCGAAAGCCTGGAAACGCCGCACACCGGTTTGAATGCAATGGAGCGCGGCATGCTGGTGCATCAGGTGCTGGCGCAGGTGTGGCAGCAGCTGAAAACCAAGGAAGCACTGGATGCCATCGGCGATTACGAACTCGATTCTCTACTGACCGGCATTGCCGGTCACGCGGTTTCCGGGTTGCAGCAAGTGAGACCGGTTGCACTCTCGGGCCGGTTTGCGCAGATTGAGCAGCAGCGTTTGGTGCGTTTGGCGCGTGAATGGCTGGATGAAGAGAGAAAACGCGACTATTTTACCGTGATCGCAGTCGAGGAAAAACAGACTATTCACATCGGTGATCTGGTGTTAAACGCCCGCTTGGACCGGATCGATGAATTGGCTGATGGGCAACGGCTCATTATCGATTACAAAACCCGGAAGCAGTCTGTCCAAACGATGACCGGCGAGCGTCCGGATGAGCCGCAGCTGCCGATATATCTCGTGACAATGGAAGCGCAGCAAAACGCCGCAGGTGTGGCATTTGCCGCCGTGAAGCGGGGCGAAACGGGATTTGCGGCGATTACGCGTGATGCGGATCTGTTACCCGGTATCAAAGCTTTCTCACTAATCAACGGGTATAAGCAATACAGTGCGTGGGAAGATCTGGTTGCCGCGTGGCGGCAACATTTGACCAATCTGGCGAATGGTTTTTGCCAGGGCGACGCTCAAGTTGATCCGAAGAATTTTCCGCAAACGTGCGAATACTGCGACATGCAATTATTTTGCCGGATTCATGAGCGGATGAACGCGCGTACGGTAGTGCAGGACAATGAGAATGATTGACTCCGAGCCTATTCCCGATGCTGATGAACGCTTCCAGGCGCTCGATCCCGCACAATCCTTTATTGTGCAAGCACCGGCCGGTTCGGGTAAGACAGCGCTGCTGATCCAGCGCTATCTCAGATTGCTGGCTTATGTCGATGCACCGGAAGAAATCGTGGCGATTACGTTTACCCGCAAAGCCGCCGCAGAAATGCGCACGCGTGTTTTGGCCGCGCTGGAAATAGGAAGTCAATCTGCCGATGCTGAAACGGCGCATGAAAAACTCAATCGTGAACTGTCGGCGGCTGTATTGCGACGCGACCGGCAGTCAGGTTGGCATATCGCCGAAAATCCGGAGCGCTTGCGGATACAGACAATAGACTCATTGTGCGCGGCATTGACGCGGCAAATGCCGGTGTTGTCGGAATTCGGTGCGCAACCCGAAACGATTGAGGATGCCGCGGATTTTTATCGGCAAGCGGCGCAGGCCACACTGGATTCGATCGAGCAGAATCATGCGATGGCGCAGGATATTGTTCGACTACACGAGCATCTGGATAACGATAGGGCACGCATTGAAGCATTGCTGGCCGATATGCTGGCGCGGCGCGATCATTGGTTGCGTCATCTGCATATCAGAACGCGGGAAGAATTGGAGTCAGCGCTGCAGAATTCCCGCCAAAACGCGCTGCAATTTGTTTTCCGGTTATTTCCGGCAGAATTGCACAGCGAGCTGCTAGCGTTGCTGAATTACGCCGCCGCGAATTTGATTGTTGCCGGAAAATCATCGGCCATTACGCTTGGCAACTCATCGGATAGCCTATCGGCAACGGATGCCGGGCAATGGCAGGGCATTGCGGAATTGCTGCTGACGCAAAAGGGCGATTGGCGCAAAAGAATTTCCGAGAAAGAGGGGTTTCCTGCCGGTAGTGGCAAAGCTGAAAAAGAGGAAGCAAAAGCGTGGAAAAACCGCTTGCAAAATTTGCTGGAGATGCTCGCGCCGCATGATACGCTGCGTCAAGCGCTGCACGATACGCGCCAATTGCCGCCGCCGCATTATTCCGATCAACAATGGGAAATATTGGGTGCGATCACGCGTTTGCTGCCGTATGCGGTAGCGCAACTCAAAGTTATTTTTCAGGCGAGCGGCAAAGTCGATTTCTCGGAAGTGGCGCAACGTGCATTGCTCGCACTGGGTGATTCCGAATCGCCAACTGATCTGGCGCTGGCATTGGATTACCGCATCAAGCATTTGATGATCGACGAGTTTCAGGATATTTCCATCAGCCAGTTCACATTGATCGAAAAACTGATTGCCGGTTGGGAAGCGGGAGACGGGCGCAGTTTTTTTGCCGTTGGCGATCCGATGCAATCGATTTACCGTTTCCGTGAAGCGGAAGTAGGGCTTTTTTTGCAAGCGCGCAACGCAGGCATTGGTTCTTTGACATTGCGACCGCTAACACTTCGCGCGAATTTCCGCTCGCAGCGGGGCATTATCGATTGGGTGAATACCACGTTTGCCCGCATCATGCCGGACTGCGAAGACGTTGCGATGGGGGCGGTAGCGTATGCATCCTCGATTGCAATTCACGATCAGCTTGCCGGTGATGCCGTGAAAATCTATCCTTTTCTGGAAAAAGATGAAGCAGCGGAGGCTAGGCAAGTTGTTGAAATTATCGCGCGGGCACGGCGTGATCATCCTGCCGGCACAATTGCAATTCTGGTACGTAATCGTAGTCACTTATTAGAAATCATCGAACAAATCAAAGGCGCCGGTCTTCGCTTCCGTGCAATCGATATTGAGTTGCTGCATCACAAACCGGTGGTGCAGGATTTACTGGCATTGACTCGTGCTTTGATTAACCCGGCGGATGAAGTTGCTTGGTTTGCGTTGTTGCGTGCGCCTTGGTGCGGTCTTTTGCTCAAGGACATCACAACATTGGCGGAAAATAATCCCGGCGTGCTTAACAAAGAAATTACCGTGTGGCGATTGATTGGTGATGAGCGCTGCTGGCAGGGTGTTTCAGCCGATGCCATTGTGCGCTTGCGCCGGATCCAAGAAGTATTGAATCCTTGCATGCGCAGCCGGCGGCGCCAAGCGTTGCGCGTGACGGTAGAAGCTGTTTGGTATGCACTGGGAGGTCCAGGATGTTTGAATCCGGTTACAGAAAAAAGCATAGAGAATGCAAATCATCTAGATGATGCAATGATTTATCTGGATTATCTGGAAAGCCGGGAAGAGACTGGCAATATCCAGGATTTGGTGAATTTTGAGCATGGACTGACGGCACTATATGCTTCTCCCGATTTGGATGCCGATGGCACATTGCAAATCATGACGATCCATAAAGCCAAAGGACTTGAATTTGATGCGGTGATCGTACCCGGATTGGGCCGGGCTTCGCGCAGTCGCGACAAACAATTGCTTAAATGGCTGGAGCAGCCGAATAGCCTGACTGCCAGTGAAAACGGTGCAGGAATCCCGGATTTGTTGCTGGCGCCGATTCAAGAGGCTGGAGTGGCTAGTGATTCCATCTACACATGGGTGGAAAAACTCGATGAGGACAAAGCGCAATTTGAAGCGGATCGTTTGCTGTATGTTGCTGCGACGCGTGCAAAAAAATCTTTACATTTGCTGGGTCATGTAAACGGAATTTCCGAAGACAGTGGACAGGCGGTTCCATCAAAACCGCTATCGGGTTCATTGCTCAATAGACTTTGGCTGGCGGTGTTGCCAGCTTATAGCGCTGCTGCTATGAATCATTTCATGTTGAAAAATATTCCGCCAGAAGGTGAAGGAAGCAAAATAGTTGGTAGTTTTGTTAGTAATCGAAGTATTCATCGGCTGAAAACCGGTTGGGTTTTTCCGGATGCACCGGAACCGGTCGCATGGCGAGTGCCTCAGGAGCAAAAAATAATTCAAGAGGAAATAGAGTTTTCATGGGCCAGTGAAATGGCACGGCATGTGGGAAAAGTGGTGCATCGCTGGCTGCAGAAAATAGCCGAAGACGAAATGTTTAATTGGAGTGCTGCACGCATAGAAATGATGAGGGAGCAGTTCACGCAGAATTTGATTGCTGGCGGGATGAGCGGAGATCCTAGTGAAATGAGCTATGCAGTCGGACGCATTGTTTTGGCCTTGAGCAATGCAGTCAACGATAAACGCGGACAATGGATTCTCGGGCCTCAGCAATCCGCGCAGAATGAATTGAAAATTAGCGGTATCGCCAGCGGCAGATCGATGAATTGGATAATCGATAGAACATTTTGTGATTCTAGTGGAATTCGCTGGATAATTGATTATAAAACAAGTAGTCATGAAGGTTCGGCGTTAGAGGATTTTCTTGATCGTGAGCAAATCCGTTACCAACATCAACTCAATCATTACGCAAAACTCATGCAGCAGATAGACCCGCAACCCATAAAATTGGGGATTTATTTTCCATTAGTCAATGGATGGCGCGAGTGGTGAAGAGTGGTGAGAATTGATTACACATTGCAGCAATCCCAATCAATCGCAGAGAAATTTTTCAAATAAATGCG